>CAZCYW010000087.1:0-1520 GCA_964503105.1 uncultured Haloferacaceae archaeon | reverse complement strand
CTCTATGTCGTCGACCACCACCGCGTCAGCCAGATGGCCCCCAAACTCGGCACTGACCACATCAAACGAACCCTCGAACAGGAGGGCGAACGCATCACCACCGAGGTTGCCGCCCTCGCCAGCGATGCCGGGCTCGAAACGACCGTCAGTCTCGAGGAAGGCGCACCCGGCGAGACCATCACCACCTACGCCGCCACGGTCGGAGCCGATGCCGTCGTTATGGGCACCAACGGCCGAAGCGGGATGGACCGACTCCTGCTCGGCAGCGTCGCTGAACGCGTCATCCAGAACGCCGATCTGCCGGTGTTGACGGTCAAACCACCGGCCAAAGACGAACCCTAAGCCCGAACATACCGGCCGGTTGCGCACGACCGGCACACACAACAACAAGGGATTTATGACCGTACGCCGTTCGAACAGGTAATGATCGCATCGGCTCTCACCTGGCTCCGCGGGGAACTCTTTACCGTCGGAGTCCTGTCTGATGCGATGGCCTGGACGGTCATCGGGCTGTTCACGCTCGCAGGCATCGTCGAGTGGTACGGTCGACGAACCAACCACAGCCTCACCGAGCCCGCCCGCCTGATCGCCGTCGTCGCCTGGGTCGGCTTCGGCTTTTTCTGGCTCAATCTCGCCCCGTACTTCGCGTTCGAACACGAGAGTTTCGTCGAGGGCATCCTCAGTCTCGTCGCCTTTCCGGCCTGTCTCTACGCGGCGAAAGTCCTCTATGAGGGTCGCAATACGCTGTTCATCCTCTCGCGGGCGGTCGCTGTCATGGGCCTGATCTACCTGCCGTTCGAGACGATTCCTGCCTTTACGGTCGCCGGTATCGCGTTTCCGGCTCCCCGACAGTATCTGATCGAAGTCGTGACCGTCCTCACCGGCTGGGTTATCTCGCTGTTCGGCTTTGCGCCGGCGCTGGTCGAAAGTTCGGAGGGCTACATGGCGACCTACCAGTGGACGCTCGATGACGGCCACCTGTACAACGTGACGATCGTACTGGCCTGTACGGGCATCGGCTCGATCGCCATCTTCGGTGGGCTCATTGCCGCCGTCCGAGCACCATTGAACCGCAAGCTTCGCGCGCTGGCCATTGCGGTCCCGATTATTTTCGTCCTCAACATTCTTCGAACCGCGTTCATCTCGATCGTCTCGGGCCGCCAGCTCATGCAGTGGCAGCCCGATCTCGTCTTGTTCCTCTTTGGGGCCTCGAACCCCTACCGCGTCTCGTTTCTCCTCTCTGATCGCGTCATCAGCCAGCTCCTGGCGGTTGTCGCGCTCATGGGCATTACCTATCTGGTCGTCCGCGAACTCCCAGAGCTGGTGACGGTGCTCGAAGACGCACTGTTCTTGCTGACCGGCAAAGAACACGATCTCCAAGAGGCCCTCGACCTGCCACGCGAACCGGCGGTCGACCAGCATACCGGCTCGCGGGCCGACTGAACAGCGCGGGTCGTTCGTTTCGCACAGTGAGGCCCAAACCCATCAACGTGGACAACATTCAAGCGTAGCGACAGCCC
>CAZCYW010000086.1:0-1705 GCA_964503105.1 uncultured Haloferacaceae archaeon | reverse complement strand
TAGCGTACCGTTCTCACTCACCACCTTTTTGAGCTGCCGACGTCCTTTCTCGGCGTCGAGATCCGTCCCTCGGTAGTGCTTGAGTGCATACCGCGGGTGAAAGGCGTTGTACTCATCATGGCAGTAGACGTCCACCCCGCCGTCGACGCCGTCGAAGAGCATCACGTGCAGCTGGCGTTCGGCCAGTGGGCCATCGCGATACGCCCACGAGCCACGCTCTTGTCGCCCGTCGGCGGTTGTCTTCCACGCTGAGAGTGGCATCCGCTCGAATCCCAGTGCCCACAACTCCACTTCGAGCTCGCCGATCGAGGCGTCGACCGTCCCGACGAACTCTCGCTCGGGGATGTCGTAGGCCGCATAGCCGATTGTGTGCTCGCGAGCCAGCCGATCGAGCAGCGGGAGTGTCAGCCGACGCAGCCCGTTCCACCACGACGCCCGTGGTCCCCGGACGTTGTCGTCGGCATACCCGTACCACGCAATAAGTGCAACTGCAGCCACGAGTGGCGCAGCGATCGCTATCCAGTTGTCTGTCAGTGTTTCATACATCAGTAACAAACTCCAGTGCCGCCCAGTCCTCACCGCCGACGGGCGGCAGCGCCGGGGCTCATCGGTCGGTGTTTTGAAGTAAATTATTTTACATACTATGTCGTGAGTTGTGTTTGCCGGGGTCTGCCCCCGCCCCGGTGGCCCTCCACTCGTCCGTTATAATTCGGCCTGCATCACGAACTCACTCGGTGTGCATAGCCCACGCTGGATTCCTCATGGTATATAAAATACAACAAATTGACAGACAGTTGTCTGACAAACCATTATCACGTAGTACACCTATACTGCTTGTGCCGGGAACGCCTGCCCCAAATCGGCCCTCCAAGACCAGTCGGCAGAATACGCGCCCCCGGCATTTGCTATCACACTGCAACAGACATATATCTTACGTGGATTGTCACGCTGTGAGTCACTTTTCGACCGCCAGGTCACCGTCGACGATCACTGGTGTACAGTCAAACCGCTCGGCCTGTCGGAAGGCATCGAGTACCTCGCGGGCGTCCCCACTGACCGCTGGGTGAGCGTCGAGGTCGCCCTCGGTGATGACCTGGTCGAACTCGTCGTAGAGATCTTCGAGTGTGATACCGCTCACGCGAGCCGAGCCACTGCCGGCGTCGTTGTACCGTCGCATGGGGTATTCTTCGTACTGTCGCCGATCGATACACCAGGTGAGGGGTTTGGGCTCGTTGGGTCGGCGCTCGATCACGACGCTATCGTATTTCTCGAGATCGCGCTCGCCCAGGTAATGAAGAATCCAGTCGTAGAGCTCGCGATCGACGCTCGTCGAAATCAGGTTCTTCCGGGTGTAGTTGAGCTGTTCGAGCTTCTCGCGGTTCGTCTCGACAAACACCTCAGCGGCTCGTTTCTCGTCGCCAACCAGATAGATGACGCCGGTGATCGTCCCGACCGAGACATCTTTGACGTGTCTGGATGTGCCACGAATCTGGATGCGCCGGGTCATCATCCGCTCTTCGGCTGAGAGATGGCCCATTCGAGGATTCGCCTTCGGACTGTCTTTGAGTTCGTCAAAATACTGCGTCATGGCTGGGTGTATGGATATGACTGCGTCATTGGGTTGTGAAATGCGGTATGAATATAAAGAAGGACCGGCACCGCGCCGGTTGGTTAGTCTACGGTTGCAGGGTCTCGCGGGTGGCAG
>CAZCYW010000085.1:0-1914 GCA_964503105.1 uncultured Haloferacaceae archaeon | reverse complement strand
AGCGCTCGGGCGAGCTCGCGTTCGTCTGGAAGCGCGTAGATATCACACCGTCCTTTTTGCCCATCGATTTCTATCGTTGAGTCGATAACGAAGGCGTAATCTTGTCGCTGTCCGAGCCGACCGACGACCGGACTCATGATCGATTCACCCAGATCGTGGACGAACTCCGGTGGTGTATGCTCGATACTTGTTCCGAGGACGTTTGCCCAGCCATCAATGAAGCCACTCGTCATGATATTTCCAAGCTCCTTGATCGCTCCCTGCGTCATGGTTCCAATCCCGTCTTCAGGGCTACTTGGAAGCATCGAGCCCGCAACGGTCATTGCCGATGCTTCGTCGAAGAGCACGACGAGATAGCCGCTCGGCAATCCTTTCAGCTCGAAGACGACCCCAATAAACCGATCGTTGCCGACCTGTTTCGGAACACCGGTAAGCGGCACAAACCGGAGTCGACTTACCTCGACATCCGTACTGAGGCCCGTCATCATCTCGATCTGTCCGGCAGCGTTGCCAGCACCCTGTTTCGCCAAGCGTTCGAACGTACTCAGCCGGTTGACCGGAATCCGATTACCCTTTCCAGTTCCCGACAGCAGTTTGACGAACTGTCGGTACTCCGGCAGCATGTAGATCGAGAAATCCAGATCGACATCCATTGCTTCGAGCCGACTTTCGAACAAGAAAACACCGTGATTCTGTGCCGCCTTGATTGCTTGCTCGGGCAGAATCCGAGGGCCGACCGCCTCGGTATACTTCGGTGGCGTCATGTTGATCGCCGTATTGAGGTGGTTCGCCCAGCCGTCAATAAAGCCGCCAATCATGATGTTGCCGAGTTCGGTGACGCTGCTTTGGGCGAGCGTATCGTCAGCCCCTGTTGCCTCCAATAGGAGTTTTTGGAGTGTTAACGCACGTTCTCGCTCGAATGCGAGCACGGTTTCACCGTCGAGGCCGCCTTCGAGGCCGACTTCGACACCGACAAACGATCGGCCGGTAAATGTCTCCGCGAGCACGGTCTCGGTGACAAGGCTCACATCGGTTACCTCGACGTCCATCTGGACGCCAGTCAGCTGCGAGAGCGACGATGCGGCGCGTCGTGCACCTTGTGAGGCAAGATGGTTGAACTGCCCCAGCTCGCGGATATCGACTTTCATATTACGCGGGAATGACGTCGTTGATCGCTTCGAGCACGTTCGGCTTCTGGAACGGTTTCGTGATGTAGCCCGACGCGCCCGCTTTGATTGCCTCTTTCATTTTCTCTTCTTGGCCGACACTCGTACACATAATCACTTTCGCGCCAGGATTGTTGTTCGTGATCTCTTCTGTCGCCTCGATTCCACTGCGGATCGGCATGACGATATCCATCATCACGATGTCTGGTTCGTTTTCGTCATAGAGGTTGACCGCTTCAACCCCGTTTTCAGCCTCTGCGACGATTTCAAAATCTCCGGCCAAAATTTCACGGAGGAGATTCCGCATGAACTCCGAGTCGTCAGCGATCAGCACACGTTTTGCCATATATGGCTGTAGGGTCGTTCTATTCGCATAAACACTCCCCCACAGTTATCATTGCTGAGAAACCAGGCCAACTATCGCTACCGATCTTTCGATGGCGGGACGGTAAAGGAGCCCTCCTCGCGGACGGCCCCAAGGAGGTCTCGGATCGAATCGTCTGGACGGAGCCCGTACTGTTTGAGCATTGCATAGGCGCTGTGGACGGGATACTCGACTTCGAGGTCGCTGCCGGCGAGAATAATGCCCAAGACGGCTTCGGGCTCGATTTCATCGGTGGTTTGTTTGGCGTACCACCGCAGCAGCGTTTCGAGCGTCTCACCGATATCGTCGGAGGTCATCCGGCCGCGGTTGACCTTGCCTTCGACGTTGACGGTGGCATCGAAGCCATACGATCCACTGCTTTCT
>CAZCYW010000084.1:0-1924 GCA_964503105.1 uncultured Haloferacaceae archaeon | reverse complement strand
AGAGCGAATCCTTCGTAAGGATTAGGCCGAGGGTTCAAATCCCTCCTCCGGCTTCTACCAATTCCTTGACAATCCCACGGTCTCAAGGGGTTGTCTCGAAACCACATACACCAGCGACAGCGCCCCAAACCGATGATATAGCACATAACGGTTTATCAACGGAGGTGGCGGCATGAGTGTCAAAACACCCGAGAGGTTCTGCGGGTGTCTCGGTTGTCGATCGGCGGCGACCGTCGTCATCAACCACGCTAAACACGGTGAGCGGCCGGTCTGCGACGATTGTGCCGACGGTCACGAGGTGGTCGCAGATGTCTGAGGACGGCGGCCTCGCAACTGATGCCATCCAGATCGCACAGCGAGCACTTGCACGTCTCTCCGAAGAGCGTGAGCAACGACAGCAGCTCGAGCAGACTGTCGATGAGCTCAGTGAACGGATCGTTGCCATGGAAGTCAGGCTCGAAGCCGCCGATCAAGAGCAGGACTACCGCGATCTCTCGCTTGACGAAAAAGTGGGCCGTGTTCGCGAGCACCTGTTCTCACGAGGCCAGGCCAGCGGTGGCCGTGCAGCGCTTGACTACAACGACATCGTCTGGTCGGTCTTCGATGGTGAACCCTCGGCCGATCACGCCTACAAGCTGATGCGTCTGGCTGCAGACGTTGACGGATTCGACGTCGAGAACCCGCGGAAGGGCAACAAGAAACTCACCGTCGACGTTCGCCAGGCGAAACGTTCGGCTGCCTTTTCTTCTGCGAATAAAGCGGTTTCAGAGGAGGGGCTGTAAAATGGGCCTTTCTCGCGGTGGTAAGCCACCTCCGCTTGTACTCTGTGAAAATACCGTTGTAGAGTACGTTGTAAGTAAGGAACGGTTAGCTGAGAGTCCGTCGCCAATCGCGTCGCATCGCGTCGCATCCACCTTGGAGAACGGACAAATCGGCTTTATTCGCAGACGAAAGACCCCGATGGACACCACCCCGACACAAACTGACGGAGTATCGAAATGAGCGCGACCACCAATCACGAGCTCACCAACGAACTAATCGACTTCCTTGGTGGGTACTACCGAGACGAGATCGGCACGCTCGCACAGCACTACCCAGAAGAACAGCGGTCGTTGGAGGTTTCGTTCAACGACCTCTACACCTTCGACGCTGACCTGGCGTACGATTGGCTGGAACAACCAGAGCAAATCAGAGAGTATGCCGAGGAGGCACTCCGGCTGTACGACCTCCCGGCAGACATCAAACTCACGCGTGCACACGTGCGCCTTGGAGATGTCCCTGAAGACACAACCTATTACCCTGGCGAGTACTCCCCGACAGATCGAGCCGGGCAGTACCTCGGCATCCGTGGTGAGATCTCGAAAGCATCCGACGTCTACAGTCGGATCACTAACGCAGCCTTCGAGTGCCAACGCTGTGGGACGATCTCGTACATCCCACAGATCGATGCCGATTTCCAAGAGCCCCATGAGTGCCAGGGCTGTGAACGACAAGGTCCGTTCAACATCGACTTCGACAAATCCGATTTCGTCGATGCCCAGCTGCTCCGCGTACAGACACCACCAGAGATCGCGACCGGCGCGGGCCAGACTATCGACGTTTCGGTTGAAGACGACCTCGTCGATCGCGTCACAGTCGGTGATCGCGTGACGATCTCAGGAACACTCCACATTGAGCAGAAAACGAGTGGTCGAAAGAAGACAGGCAAGTTCGAGCCCTACGTCGACGGCGAGCATATCGGCATCGAAGACTCCGACCGCACGGACATCGATATCGAACCTGATGAACAGGCCGAGATTACGCGGCTGACGACCGGTGAGGATGGCGACCCGCTCGAACTCGCTGCAGCATCACTTGCTCCGAAGATCTACGGTCTGGATCACATCAAGCGAATGGCAATCCTCGCGATGGTCGGTGGCTCTCG
>CAZCYW010000083.1:0-2053 GCA_964503105.1 uncultured Haloferacaceae archaeon | reverse complement strand
CGACGATGCCGAGAGTGTAGCTGATACCGCTGTCGACGACACCGATGCCGACGATGCAGACAGCGTCGAAGAACACGACACCGATGCCGAGGTCGATCCAGAAACCGATGAAACGGACCTGACGGACACCGACACGACAACGGACAGTGAGGTAACAGCCGAGAGCGAGACAGTGGCTGCTGACGACGACACAGACGCCGATTCGGCCTCAGAGCCGTCTGGAAAAAACGAGTCGACTGAGTAAGCCGCGAGACGCGCTGACAGCGTGACGGCGGCGGCCACCCGAATCTTTCTTTACCCTGCGATACTGTGATACGAATATGGAAATCAGTGCGCAAATTGTTCTGACGGTTCTGATGGGAGTGTTTCTCGTCGCCGTCGCCGCGTGGCTGACGCGGATCGAAAACTGGCGATCATACGGTTCGGTCGCCGGTGGTGGCTCTTTCGTCGAGCAGTCAGGATATGTTGAAGAAGAGAAACCGGCCGGATTAATCCGGTGGCTGACAACGGTCGATCATAAGGATATCGGGATTCTCTACGGTCTCTATGGGATCATCGCCTTCGCCGTTGGCGGTCTCATGGTGATGGCAATGCGAATCGATCTGGTTACGACGAACTCCTTGCTCGGGTCGGCGATGTACAACTCGTTGATGACGAGCCACGGGATCACGATGCTGTTCTTGTTCGGTACCCCGATCATTGCGGCATTCTCGAATTATCTCCTGCCGCTCATTATCGGGGCCGACGACATGGCCTTCCCGCGGATTAACGCGATCGCCTTCTGGTTGTTGCCGCCGGCTGCACTCATGATTTGGGCCGGCTTTTTCGCTCAGCCGCTCGGTCTTTTCGAACCCGCACAGACCGCCTGGACGATGTACACGCCACTGTCGGCCGGTGAAGCCGGTGGCAGCGGTGACAACGTCGGTGGTGCCGGTGTCGATCTGATGCTCTTGGGACTGCACCTCTCGGGTGTCGCCGCAACCATGGGTGCGATCAACTTCATTGCGACCATCTTCACCCAACGCGGTGACGAGGTGACGTGGGCGAATCTCGACATCTTCTCGTGGACGATTCTAACCCAGTCGGGACTCATTCTCTTTGCGTTCCCACTGCTCGGCAGCGCGCTGATCATGCTGCTTGCAGACCGGAACTTCGGAACTGCGTTCTTCCTGACCGATGGCGGTGCACTGCTCTGGCAGCACCTGTTTTGGTTCTTCGGTCACCCGGAAGTCTACATTCTCGTCTTGCCGATGATGGGGATTATCAGCTATGTGTTGCCGCGGTTTGCGGGCCGACAGCTCTTCGGATTTAAGTTCGTTGTCTACTCGACGCTCGCAATCGGTGTGCTGTCGTTCGGTGTCTGGGCACACCACATGTTCGCAACCGGAATCGACCCACGGCTTCGCGCCTCCTTTATGGCCGTCTCGATGGCGATTGCGATTCCGTCGGCCGTCAAGACGTTTAACTGGATCACGACGCTCTGGAACGGTCGGATCCGGCTGACGACGCCGATGCTATTCTGTATCGGGTTCATCTCGAACTTCATTATCGGCGGTGTCACCGGTGTCTTCCTCGCGTCGATTCCGGTCGACCTCATTCTGCACGACACCTACTACGTCGTCGGGCACTTCCACTACATCGTGATGGGCGCAATTGCCTTTGCCGGCTTTGCGGGCATCTACTACTGGTTCCCACTCGTCACCGGACGGATGTATCAGGCCAGCCTCGGGAAAGCGCACTTCTGGCTCTCGATGATCGGTACGAACATCACGTTCTTTGCGATGATCCTGCTCGGCTACGGCGGCATGCCACGACGCTACGCCACCTACCTGCCGCAGTTTACCAGCCTCAACCAGATTGCGACCGCTGGTGCGCTGATCATCTTTGTCGGCCAGCTCATCTGGCTGTGGAACATGGTCTCCTCGTGGTTCGAGGGCAAACGCGTCGAAAGCGGCGATCCGTGGGACCTTGAGAAAGACGGGATCAACACCGTCGAATGGCAGTGGTTCAACCGCAAGCTCGAAACCCAGCTGGCGACTGACGGCGGCGAGGA
>CAZCYW010000082.1:0-2076 GCA_964503105.1 uncultured Haloferacaceae archaeon | reverse complement strand
ATTAGAAGATCAAAATTCGCGTCGTAAAACCACTCACGTCGAAAAAGAGTGAGAGACACAGATAGCGTTGAAGCTTAGCCGGTTGAGAAAGCTTGTACCTGTGATCTGAGGAACGCGTGAAACTGTCACCGGTTAAAATAATCACTTTTTCATAATTTTCATCATTTTCCTAATATTGTATTACTACTACACAATGTATCTAGCAATAAGGTAAAGTATAGCTATAAATCTCCACTATATATGAACACAAGGAAAGTACAACGGTTGGGGCAATCAACACTTGCGATGACGCTGCCGGCTCAGTGGGTGAAAAAACAGGGTGTGTGCAAGGGCGATGAGCTCACGATACAGTCAAGCGAACGTGGTATACTCACTGTCGTGACAGAATCGTCCAATGGGACAGGAACCGAGGCGACGATTCATACACAAGATCTCGACAAGCCAGCACTCGAACGGGCAATTATTGGCCAGTACGTACTCGGGAGGCAGGTAATCACAATTCAGAGTGATACTGACCTAACAAGTGAACAGATTGCTGCAATCTACGCAGCCGAGAGGCAACTAATGGGGCTCGGAGTGATCGAAGAAACACCAACGGCGATTTCGGTTCGGTGTTCGGTTGATTCGGAAGATTTCACGATCAACAACATGATTGAGCGATTAGAAAATACGGGTGCAACGATGCGCGGAGAAGCGATCAAAGCGTTACTCCATGGAAATCCTGAATTAGCCCAACGGGCAATAAACCGTGAGCGACAGGCAAACAAAATTTTTGTCCTGTTGTTGCGACTGATATTTACGTCATATCAAAATCCACGACAAATCAAATCGGTTGGGCTCGATAAGGGCCTCCCGCTGATCGGCTACCGATCGGTCGCAAAAAATCTCGAACTGATTGCCGACAACGCCGAAGATATCGCTGAAATCGTCATTCAAGCCGATAGTAACAAGTTGGCTGTCGATACGGCAACACTCCGAGAGATCACGGATTTTTGTACGCAGGTAGACGACCTGAGTTCGCTTGCGATTGAAGCGGTTATCAGTCAAGACTATGACCTGTACTTACAATGTCTCGAACAGTTTCAGGCAATTGAAAAAGCCGAGCGGACGATCCTTTCGGAACTTTCGGAGCTCGAGAACACAGAGTTGTTACAAGTTCGCCAGGTCTTGGTGAGTCTTCATCATACCGCCGAGTATGCGATGCGAAACGCCGAGATTGCGGCCAACTTCGCACTCAATCACGACTCAAAATATCTAACTATCTGTTGATCTGGTTGTGAATAGTTCTCTCTCGGAGGATCGGTCACTCCTCTCTCGGATTTTCTCTGTCTGGCGACGCGTCTTCGATCTCGCATGGCCGGTCATGACCGAGCAGGTACTCCGGACGCTCATTCGGACAGTCGATATCATCGTTGCAGGCTTTTTTTCGCCTGCAGCAGTCGCTGCAGTCGGTCTGGCGGATATCTACGGTCGGCTGCCGTTGTGGCTCGGGCTCGGACTCGGCGACGGTGCCATTGCACTATCGAGCCAGGATACTGCGAGTGGGTCAGATGCGAACCGCAACGAAGCGGTAACTCAGGCACTTGTGCTCGGACTGCTTGCTGGAATCCCGTTTATGATTTTTGGGCTGATCGGAAGCGTTGCAGCTATTGAGATACTGGGTGCCGAGTCGGAAACAGTCCGACTCGCTGGGGGGTATCTTGCTGTTATTATGCTCAGTGCACCAGCGTTCCATGTCACGATGATCGGGGCACGGGCAATCCAAGGAACTGGTGATACGCGCACACCGATGTATATCAATGCAGTGGCAAACGTGCTCAATATTCTTGGGACCATCATACTCGCCTTCGGGATCGGACCGTTCCCTGAGCTCTCGGTTCTCGGAATCGCGATTGCGACTGCTTTCGGTGATCTCTGTGCCGCAGTCGCATTTCTCGGCTATATACAGAGTGCGAAGAGTGATCTCAGGCTCGTCAGACCATCAAAAATAGTGATTATGGGGCAATTGCTCACGATTAGTACACCGCGGATTGCCGAAGGCGTCACTGAGCTCATCGCAGAGTTCCCGTTCAACGC
>CAZCYW010000081.1:0-2100 GCA_964503105.1 uncultured Haloferacaceae archaeon | reverse complement strand
GACCTCTTGAGCTCCGATCGTCAAGATCCGGACTTGGACGTCCTCGTGGCCATATACTAGCTCGTCGCTCGAGACGACCTGATTCCGTGCGAGAACGAATACCTCGAACATCCAAAACAGTACAGAAGCAGAGTAGAGAAGAAAAATACTCCACAGAATTACGAGAATTAGCGACGCGATTGAGATCATATTATTGTTGTATATTGGTTATACTGAGACATATTAAATGGGCTGAATGTAGTGGCCGTACTGGGTTTTGGAGTCTATCTGTTCGATAGTGTGTCAAAATCGGATATGCACGATTCGCACTGTGTATGTTTTTGCAGGCAACACAGACTCCAGAGAGGCTGGATACTCGGAATCCTTGACTCCGTTCTCGAAACCGCAACCGCCAACAGCTACCGCGACTTAACTCTTGGAGCTTCTACGTCGTCCCGCCATCACTAATATCACGCACCTCACTGGTATGAAACCGTGAATGTCACTCTACTATGGCGTTCTTTGCCAGATCTCGTGGTATGCCAATCGATCGGGCCAGTAAATTTGTGATGCGACATGAGAATAGCTGAATTTGGACCGCTGTGGGAATATCCCTGTAGACTCTTTAACTGACAACAGAAGTTGATAATGGTTATTATGTGTGGACACAAATACACTCGTAGTTCCGCTGGAACATGCATCAAATCCATATCGGACGGACACCACCCCCAATCGCCGACAGCATCTCTCCGATCGCCCATTCAGGTGCGTCTTGGACAGGACCGGGAGCATAGCACGGATACGCCCTGTCCTAGCGCAGTGGGTGCGAGCCAGTCCGGGACAGAAGTGGCCGGAACATACTGACCACTAATATACATATGACTGACTACGATGATCTGTTCGCCGACACAGCCCCTGATGATAGCGTGTTCGTCGATAAGGGAGTGCTGGACCCCCTTGCAGACCCCGAATCGAGTCACGCTCGTGAGTCCCCAGCCCGTGAGCTTGCGACCGTCCTGAACGGCGTGCATGACGGTTATCTGCCGCCGACTGTCTCCGTCTATGGACCACCGGGAACCGGTAAAACACTCACCACCCGACGGGTCTGTCACGAGTTCGCAGAGCGACACGAGCAGGTGGCCGTCGAGTATGTCAATCTAAAGGAGTGTCGAACGCTCTTTCGTGCCGCTAACGAAATCCTATATGAGTTGACAGGCGAGCGAAAAAAAGCTTATCAGGGATTGGATGGCGTCTTCGCGGGTATTTGGGCGGCGCTGGCCGACTATCCAGCGTGGAGAGTCCTGCTCCTTGACGAGATCGACCACATCCGCCGTGACACGAACTACGATCCCAACGAGTTCTTTTACCGCTTGCTTCGTGGTGAGGGCAAATTGAAGCGGGACATTTCTTTATCAATCTGGCTGCTCAGTAACGAGTTGCTTGAGATTGACCTCCGGCTTGATAGTCGTGTTGAGAGCGCGATGAGCGACGAACAGGTGTTCTTCCCACCGTATGGAATCGACGACCTGCGGGCGGTGGTCGGCCCCCGACTGGAGCGGGCGTTTCACGAGGGAACCGTTCCTGAGGAGGTTCGTGCGTACGGGGTCCAGGAGGCCGCCCGACGCTGGGGTGACGCTCGGAAGGCACTAACGCTGTTCCGCCAGGCTGGCGAAACCGCCACCAAACGCAAGTTCGATCGAATGACCCGTGAGTGCGTCGATGCCAACCTGGAGACGACCGAGCGCGAGGCAACGGTTGAAAAGTTACTCAGCCTGCCGTTCAACCACTTCTTCGTCCTGACCGGCGTGGTGAGCTGGACAGAAAACAGTGAAATCAAACAACCGGTGACCACAGCGGAAGTCCATGAGGCATTGTCGCGCGAGGGGGTTCCCGACCAAATATGCCTCGGCCAGCGCGCGGTCAGGGATGTGATCACCGATCTCGAGACCATGGGGCTCGTCGAGACCTGGATCGACTCCCGCGGAGCCGAAGGGCGGATCAAGCGGATCGAAACAACAGTTGAGCCAGAGTGGGTCTCCGAGACGATCGAACAGTATGCGACAGAGTCGACATACTTCACCAAACTTGATCCGGTCTAAACTACGGCGACGGGTGACACGT
>CAZCYW010000080.1:0-2187 GCA_964503105.1 uncultured Haloferacaceae archaeon | reverse complement strand
ACACCTGGCTCCAAGAGGAGGGCTTGTTGTCGTTCGAAGATGACGATCACAGCGAGCTCGGCGATATCGCCGACGAATCGACCGCCTACTCGCTGATTCCGGGTCGGTTCTATATCAACCTCGAAGGCCGCGAGCCACGCGGAAGCGTCCCCGAATCCGAATACGAGTCGGTTCGCGCCGACCTCAAGGCGCGGCTCGAAGCGCTCGAAGGCCCCGACGGAACACCGGTCTGCGAACGTGTCGTCGAACGAGAGGTCGCCTTCCGCGGCGATCACGACGATATCGCCCCCGATCTGGTTGCCATCCCGACTCATGGCTTCGATCTCAAATCCGGCTTCAATGGCTATGATGAGGTCTTCGGCGTCGGGCCGCGGAACGGGATGCACAGTTTCGACAATGCAACGCTGCTCGTCGACGATCCCGATGCCGTCATCGAGGACGCTGACCTGTTCGATATCGCACCGACGATTCTCGATCTCATGGAGATTGAGTATACCCGAACGGATTTCGACGGCGCGAGCCTGCTAAAATAGGCCGTCGAGGTCGTCGTTCTGAAAGTGTTTGTCGGCTATCGGTGTCGCTGGCTCTGCGGCCTGTTCCCTGCTAGCCTGTCGAGCACGGTTGAGAAACCGTTCGACGCGGTCGGAGTGTTCGACGCCGCTGACGACGGTTAGGGCCGCGATATTGTCGCTTTCGATCGGGAAGTCGCCACCGCGAACCTGCATACTCCCGGTTTCGGTTTCGACCCAGCGACGGGCTTTTTCAACGCCTTTCCGCGAGAGTTTCTCGGGGCTGCCCGCAATGACGAGGAGTGCGGCGTCGGCTTTCGTGGCTCCCGGCAGGCTTAGGCCGGTCAACAGTGAGTTGCGGGCGGCGCTCATGACGGTCGTGATGTTGTCGGCCGGATCATCGGCCGCTGGTGCGGTAGCATAGCCGATTGCGGCCACCCCGCCCGACCGAAGCGTGTTGATGACCTCGCTCGTGTCGACGACGCTTTCGCCGACGCCGTGGGTTGCCTCGCCTGCACCCAATAGCAGGCCGATCCGTCGGGCGATGTTGGTGTTGATCGCCTCGTAGCCGTCGCTGAGACTTTCGCCTGAGGACTTCCAGGCGTCGTTGTCGATGAGAATCGTCGAATCCGCGTGGCCGACGAGTGTTTTGAGCGACCGGCCGGCGTTGACCTGCGCGAGCGTTCCCTCGTCGCGTCCGGGCAGCACGCCAAGCGCGTAGACCGGGACATCGTAGATGCGGCTGAGTTGGTTGACGACGACGGGTGCGCCGCCCGAGCCGGTGCCTCCGCCGAGGCCAGCGACGACGATGATCGATTCGGCGTGAGCGGTGATCCGGCCACTGAGTGCGCCGAGCACCTCGCCGATGTCCTGCTGCATGATTTCGGCACCGAGTTCGTTGTCGCCACCGACGCCGTGGCCCTTGACACGGTCTTGGCCGATGAGGATCGTATCGAGGGGAAGCGGTTGGAGGTCGGCGGTTGCACTGTTGACTGCGAGTGCGTCGAGGACGGCTCCGAATCCCATCTGCTCGTCGAACTGTGTGAGGGCTGTCGTGAGTTTGCCACCGGCTTGGCCAACGCCAACGAGGACGGTTTTCATACAGAGGAGTGGGCTGTCGCTATCGTTGAATGTTGTCCACGTTGATGGGTTTGGATCTCACAGTGTGAAACGAACGACCCGTGCTGTTCAGTCGGCCCGCGAGCCAGCGGATTGGTCGACCGCTGGTTTGCGCGGCAGGTCGAGGGCCTCTTGGAGGTCGTGTTCTTTGCCGGTCAGCAAGAAAAGCGCGTCATCAAGCACCGTCACCAGTTCTGGGAGTTCACGGACGACCAGATAGGTAATGCCCATGAGCGCGACGACCGCCAAGAGCTGGCTGATGACGCGATCAGAGAGCAAAAACGAGACGCGGTAAGGGTTCGAGGCTCCAAAAAGGAACAACACGAGGTCGGGCTGCCACTGCATGAGCTGGCGACCCGAGACGATCGAGATGAACGCGGTTCGGAGAATGTTGAGGACGAAAATAATCGGGACGGCGACCGCCAGCGCCCGAAGCTTGCGGTTCAGTGGGGCGCGGACGGCGGCGATAAGCCCGCCAAAAATGGCGATCGAGCCAATGCCCGTACAGGCCAGCACGATCGTCACGTTGTACAGGTGGCCGTCATCGAGCGTCCACTGG
>CAZCYW010000079.1:0-2240 GCA_964503105.1 uncultured Haloferacaceae archaeon | reverse complement strand
CTCGAAAAACGTGATGAGTTCACCATCGACGCAGTCGAACGAACCGTCACCGCCGGCGAAACCACCGCCCTCGAACTCGAAGTCACCAACAACCGCGAACAGACGGTCACCGATATCGAAGCCAAACTCTTCGCTGACGACCCGCTGGACAGCGATGACGACGAGGCCTTCATCGAATCGCTCGAACCCGGCGAGTCGACGACCGTCGTCTTCGATCTGAGCGCAGCCGGCAGTGCGACCGCGAAAACCTACCCCGTCTCGGTTGACTTCCGCTACGATGACGAACGCGGCCGCAGCAAGCTCTCGGATAGCTACCGGGTTGCCATCGACGTCACCGAAAGCGAAGACGGCGGGCTGCCAACCTGGCTGTTCGGAATTGGCCTCTTGGGACTCGGAGGGATTGGCTACGCCTGGTACCGGAGACAATAGATGTCTGCGGCGGGACTCGATCTCGATCCGTTCCTCACCCGACTCAACCGACTGATCCTCGAACGCCCACTCGCGATCGTCGCGGTGTTCCTCGTGGTGACCGTCGCGCTGAGCGGCGGACTCGGCATGATCACGATGGTCGAAGACGAGGACGAGGCCTTTACCGAGGGGATCGACGAGGCCGACGCACTCGAAGCGATCAACGACGAGTTCGGTAGCTCCTTTACCGACGCCGGCACCTCGACACAGCTGATTCACGTCAGTGACAACGCCCTTGCCCAACGCGAACTCGTTCGGAACCTCCGGGTGGCCGAAGCCGCCCACTCGCGAACCGAACTCCGCGTTGACGAGACTATCGGCCCCGCCGCGATCATCGCCCAGACGCTCGATCCGAGCGCCGAAACCCCCACTGCCCAGCGCCGCGCTATCGAACGAGCAAGCCAGTCGGAGCTCAGGGATGCCATCCGCCAGAACGCCGACAACCCCGGCTTCCGGGCCACGCTATCGGACGATTTTAACGAAGAAGCCGCATACGCCAGCGCCTCGATTTCGGTCTACTCTCACAGCTTCCCACCCGGCGGCGACAGCAACGAAAACATCCAGGAGGTCCAACTCGGCATCCAATCGATCGCGACCGACATCGACGGCGATCTTCGAGCCTTCGGCGAGGGCATCATCAATGCCGAAACCGGCAACGTCATCGGCGACTCACTGGCCATCGTCATGCCGGTCGTCCTTGGACTCATCTTGCTCTTTTTGATCGTCGCCTACCGCGACCCCTTCGATCTCGTACTGGGGCTGTTTTCGCTGCTGTTGACGATTATCTGGACCTTCGGCTTTGTCGGCTACGCCGGTATTCCGTTCGACCAACAGATGATTTCGGTCCCGATTTTACTGATCGCCGTCGGGATCGACTTCGGCATTCACATCATCAACCGCTACCGCGAAGAGCGGGCGGCGGGCTTCGATGCGGTCACTGCCATGTCGACGGCCAACAGCCAGCTTGCGGTCGCCTTTGCCATCGTCACGGTCACCACCGTCTTCGGCTTCGGGGCCAACATCACGAGTGATCTCGAACCGACCCGGAACTTCGGGCTGGTCGCCAGTATCGGTATTATCGCCACGTTCCTCATCTTCGGCATCTTCCTGCCGGCCGCAAAAATCCTGACCGACCGCCTGCGTGAGCGATTCGGGATTCCAGCGTTCGGAACCAGCCCGATTGCGACCGAAGACTCGGTGCTCGGCCGACTGCTGCCGAAGTTTGCAACCGCCTCGAAAAACGCCCCCGTCGTCTTCATCCTCATTATTCTCGTGTTGTCTGCGGGGGCGGTTGGCTACGGACAGGACGTCGACCGCAGCTTCGATCAAGAAGACTTTCTGCCACCCGAAGAGCTGCCGGCCTTCATCGAAAATCTCCCCGAGCCCTTCGCACCCGGTGAGTACACCGTGACGAGCACGTTCAACTACCTCGAGGACAACTTCGAGGCCAACCAAGACGACCAGATTACGATGTACATACAGGGGCCCTTCGAGCGGGATGACTCACTCAACTCGGTCTACCGGACGACACAGAACCCCCCTGACAGCTACATCACCGTCGACGGTGAGGCCGATACGACGAGCATTATTACGGTTATCCAGGATCACGCCGAACGCGACCCCGAATTCGCCGCACTCGTCGAACGAAACGACCGCAGCGGCAATGGCGTCCCGGATCGGAACCTTGATCGAATCTACAGTGAGCTGTTTGCCTCACCGGCCGGAAGCGAGGCCGAACAGTATCTAACCGACGACCGCCGGGCGATCAAAGT
>CAZCYW010000078.1:0-2296 GCA_964503105.1 uncultured Haloferacaceae archaeon | reverse complement strand
TCGTCGCCACTGCCATGAAGCGGGACTGCACCCTCAAGACCAGCCTGTCCCTGTGCATAGACGGTCGCGCGTTTCTCGTCGCCGGCGATTGCCTTCGCCGAGTAGTAAGTCAGGACGGTAAGTGCGATGAACATTCCACCCATGATTGCGAGCATGAGCCCAGAGGCCATCGGATCGAATCCCCACGGCGCGAACACGACGAACGCGCCGATGAAAAAGAGGATGATCCCCAACGGGATGAAATTGACCATAAGGTCGAGGATCGTTTCCTTGTCGAAGATCTTCGTTTCCATATACGCCACTTGTAGAGGCCAGCCAAATAGGTTACTGGTTCCTCCCGTGGCACCGAGCGGGCGGTCAGTATGAATTATGCCGGCAGTCGGTGTTTCGGGACGAACAGTTTGCCGGCGACGACACCAGCAACGAGAATGATCCCGCTTACGAGCACGGCGTACGCGCGTAGTGTCATGTCGACGCCCACCTGTGGATTCGCATACAGCAGAGCGCCACCGAGGGCAAACAACAACAGCGCCATAATCGAGAGTGCGTTCCACGGCTGTGCAACGTAGCCGGCTTCCTGCAGAATGCCGCCGATACAGCCACAAAACAACAAGAGGCCGCCGACAGCGATCGGGAAGATATCGAATACGAGGCCGATTTCAGAGATTGGGACACCGAGTGCGATAAACACCGGCCACGGACTGGCCTTTCGGTACTGCTCGCTGAGCCCCGGAGATTCGTCCATGCATCCAGTACGCGATGAAGGATAAGAAGCGCTTCGGAATCCCGAGGCGAGCCGGTGGCCGTCTAGGGGAGCGACACACCGCGACGGCTCAGAAACGAGCTGACGGCTTTGATTTCGACCGGGCTGCCGATAATCCGACAGTGGGTGTCATCGGACTGGAAAATGGTTACCACGTGTTCGGCTTCGAGCTGCTCGCGAATCCCATCGAGCGCGTGGCACGGCAGCTCGATCTGGGTGCTGTCTCGTAGCCGCGATGGACTCGGCATGTCGATTCAGCTAAGACTTGGGAGGATACCGTATAATTATACCGAAATCGACGTTTCGAATGCTATCAGTAGTCACTCAACACGCAATTCATTGCTCGACATGACTATTTTTCCGACTCCCCCGATCTGTTTCGACGCGGTTCGCTCTGCGCGTTTCCGTGTTGGTTGCGTGACCCTGTTTCGATGCTGTTCGACTGGGTGGACACCCCACGATTGCACCGGCCGAATGAACAGGCTTTTCGACGGCGGCGGCCCAGTGGCCGGTAATGGGATTGGAGGAGGAGATCGAATCGATCCGCGAGGAAATCGCTTCGACGCCGTACAACAAGTCGACCGAGGGACACATCGGCCGGCTGAAGGCGAAGCTCGCGGAAAAAACGGAGAAACTGGAAAACCAGTCTTCGGCTGGCGGCGGCTCGGGCTATGCCGTCGAGAAACACGGCGATGCCACCGTCGCGCTCGTCGGCTTTCCGAGCGTCGGCAAATCGACGCTGATCAATGCGCTGACCAACGCCGACAGCGAAACCGGCTCCTATGAGTTCACGACGCTCGATGTCAATCCCGGCATGCTCCAGTACCGTGGGGCCAACATCCAGATTCTCGATGTTCCGGGCCTGATTGAGGGGGCCGCAGACGGCCGCGGTGGTGGCCAAGAGGTACTGTCGGTCGTCCGGACCGCTGATCTCGCCGTCTTCATTCTCTCGGTGTTCGAAATCGAACAGTACGACCGCCTCCGCGAGGAGCTTTACAAAAACAAGATCCGGCTGGATACCGAGCCACCGAGCATCCATATTCGGAAGCGACACAAAAACGGGATTCAGGTCAACAAAAGCGATAGCGTCAGTCTCGATGCGGACACGATCAAGGGCGTCCTCCGGGAAAACGGCTACGTCAACGCCGAGGTAACCGTCCGTGGCGATCCGTCGATCGACGAACTCATCGACGGCATGATGGACAACCGCGTCTACATCCCCTCGATGGTCGCGGTCAACAAAGCGGATCTGATCGACGAAAATTATCTCCCGACGGTCCACGACCATCTCCGCGACCGCGATCTCGACCCCGAGGACTGTATCTTCATTAGTGCGGAAAAAGAGAAAGGCCTTGACGTGCTTCGAGAACGGATGTTCGAGACGCTCGGGTTAGTTCGGATCTATATGGACAAACCCGGCCGCGGCGTCGATTATGACGAACCGCTGGTCGTCCGTGAAGGATCCACCATCGGTGAGGCGCTCGACAAACTCGGTGGGGAGTTCCAAGAGCGGTTCCGGTTTGCGCGAGTCAG
>CAZCYW010000077.1:0-2345 GCA_964503105.1 uncultured Haloferacaceae archaeon | reverse complement strand
TATACCACGCGGGCGGCGATCCCACACGTCCGCGACAGCGAGGGTCATCTCGTCTTTTTAGGGAGCTTTGCCGGCCAGTATCCCCGCTCGTTCAACCCGGTGTATGCGGCCTCGAAATGGTGGACCCGCGGCTTTGCAAAAAGTGTGGCCGCACAGGTCGGCGACGACGGCGTCGGCGTCACCGTCATCAATCCTGCGGAGGTTCGCTCGGAGTTCCAGGCGACCGACGGCCGCACGTTTGCGGACGTCTTCGAGGAGGGCGAAGCCAGCGAGCCCGGCGAAGTCGCCGAGGCAATCCTGTTTGCCGTCTCGCGGGAGGGCTCGTCGCTCAGCGAGATCGATATCAACCGCCGGGATAAGTTCGCCGACAACTTCTGAGAGATTATTTCTCAGTGGTGTCCTGGACATCCGTGTCAACTGATTCGACGACATAATGTGGGCCAAGCGGGCCGTGAGTCGGACAGACACCGGCAATCGTCGTCGCGTTCAGACAGCAGGCCCGCTGCTGGCTGGCGATTACTGTTGGCATAAGCTCGCTGCCGCACAGTCGACAGTAGGAGCCGTCGGCTGTCATAAGGGTTGTTGGCTGCGACGTAGCTAAGCTTATTCGGCCGACTGCTCGTCGCTCGACCACCCACGGGAGACGGGCGTTTTGCTGGCGTTGATCGTCGACAGCAGCCAGTCGGCAGCCGCATCCAGTGTTGCGGCGTCGGTTGCGGTGAGTTTGAGCCGGTTGTGGGCAGCCTCCCGGTCCGGATAACAGCCCACCGTCACCGGAAACTCGTCCATCGCGGCTTCGAGTGCCGGGACGATGTTGGCCTCTGGTTCGATTGTGTACAAAAACGTCGACTGTCGATTTCCGTTGAACTCCGTGGCGACCGTCTCGAACATGGCTTTGAGTTCGCCTGGAATCCCCGGCAGGACGTAGACGTTCTCGATTACACAGCCCGGCGCGAGACCGGTTTCGTTGAGAAGCGGCCGACTTCCTTCGGGAACTGCGGCTTCTGCTTCGCAGTCGAGTGCCAGCTCACGATCGGGCATGCGGGCTTCGAGTTCGGCCAATCGCTGGTCGACTGACTTACGGGTGAGTTCGGTGGCCCGCAGATCGCGGTCGAAGGCCGCGGCGACCGCTTGCATCGTCAGATCGTCGGGTGTGCCGCCAATGCCGCCGGTGACGATCACGCGGTCGAACTCGCTGCTGTACTGCTCGACGTGGCTCATAATCTCGTCGCTATCGTCGGCCACCGAGAGAATCCGCGCCACTCGGACCCCACGGTCGGTCAACTGGGCTGCGAGCCAGTTGGCGTTCGTGTTCAGTGTATCGCCCGACAGTAGCTCGTCGCCGACTGTCAGCAAGGCAACCTCCATTGTCTACTAGTCGGCTGGCGAGCCAATAGCCCTTCTGACTCACTTAGACGAACGGCTCGTCGGCGGGATGGCGTTCGATCGACGACAGTGCGGTCCCGACGTGGGCGGCCAGAATTTCGAGGAGATCGACCGTCTCCTCGTCGGGCTCGTCGAGATCGTAGAACACCGCAAACAACACTGCCGTTTTCTCGCCGTGTGGGATTTGGATGCCGAGTGTCGTCCCGGAGCCACCGTTTCGAATCGCATCGAACCCCTCGTTTTCGGTGACGGTCACTAATGGGTCGTGAGCAGTCATGGCCTCGGCAGCCTCCTGGAGTGTCGATGAATCCGGTTCTGTCAGTGTCGAGCTCACCGGCTTGAACTCGCCGCCGCGGTCGGTCAGAAACACTGCACCGTCGCCGCCAAGAACGAACTCGACGACCTCGATACACAGCGAGCTGATTGATTCGACATCGCTCGACTGATTGAGCACTTTGCCGTACTGATTCAGTCCGTCGAGTTTGTCGGCAAACGCCTCGACAGTCGCCAGCGTCTGTCGGCTTTTGACGTCGTACAACCCGACCAACAGTCCGGCAAGCCCACCCGCACTCCCAGCATCGACGGCTCCCAACAGCAACGTGAGACCAGCCTGTTCGGTGGTCCCCGTACTAAGGAAGAAGACGGCGACAAAGCCGACCGCGCTGCCGACGCCCCACGAAACAATGCGTGTCGCATACGTCTCGTAGGCCTCCTTGCGGGCGATCGTCACACCGGTGTAGCTGATGGCGACCGCGATGAGGACAAACGGCAGTGTGTTGAACGCGAGGGCGGCCGCCGAGCCCGGCAGTTGTGTCAACTGCAGCAGCTGAATCCCGGCGAGCAACAGCCCTGCGAGTACCAACCCGCCGCCGATAACCGGTCTGTACTGCATTAGGAGACTGTGTGTTCGAATATGATATAAACCTCAGTGTGTCCCCGATACTGGTCAGTGCATATGT
>CAZCYW010000076.1:0-2388 GCA_964503105.1 uncultured Haloferacaceae archaeon | reverse complement strand
ATTCGAGAGTGACGCTGCCATTGCCGTATGACGCGCCTGTTACTGAGACGTTTGAATCCGAAATCCCGCCTACGTAGGATGACCCACCTCCACCACCGCCAGCACTCGATTGGGGTACACCTCCGTTGCCGCCGCCGCCGTACCAGCCAGCGCCACCAGCAGCACCTCTGTCCTCCTCACGTCCATCGCCGCCGAAGCCAAACGTACCGTCTCCAGCGAAACTGCTTACAGCCTCTCCTCCTTCTGTCTGTGTTCCGCCCCCACCGCCATCGAAGCCGTCTCCTTTTTCACCGCTGGGTAATCCTGCGTCACCGCCGAGATTAGAAGACCAAGCATTGTGACGAGTACCGCCACCACCTGCTACCGCTACACGATCTTCGAGAGTGTCGCCGCCTTGTCTGATATCCCAAGCACTTCCGCCTATAAAATTACCATTGCCACCAGCTACACCGCCCTCCGTTGTGCCGATATGCAGTATTTCACCCGGTGTTGTCGCCAACTCGCCGGTAACTGTGTTACCAGATCCACCACCACTAATACTGCCTCTTTCGCCTACAAGTGTTACTGCAATTACCGAAACGTCTTCTGGGACCTCAAACGTACCCTCCGACGTGAACGTTTGACTCGACATTAGCGTCTCAACTCCTTCCTGCTGACGAGCCCAAGGTTCGCCTTCGTCGCAAACACGCTCTTGTCCGCGATCGGATACAGCAACTCCTGCAGTCCGTCCGGCATGGGATCGCTACCATCTGGTAGGCAAAACTGCGGCCGGTCATACCCACGCTCCAGGCGCAGGTCGACCACGAACTCCTCGGTACCGTCGACGAACACCAGCTGGGCCTCGACGGCGACCGCGCCGATCCGCTTAAGATCTGTTTCGACGAGCGTCCAGTCGCTCTCAGGTAGGTCGACCGCCGACCAGTCGTCGGCAGTGTCATCCCACTGCTCTGCACGCAAGTTCTCCTCCAAGCCGTCCTGCAGAAAGAGCCGAACAAGACCATTCTCGACCACGATCTCCTCGTCCCCGCGTGGATCGTGTGCTGGGTCGAACACCCTGCTCCACTGGACAACGCCATCGGCATCGAGCGGATCTGTCTCACCGTGGGTATCCCAGACGCCGACGTCGACGTCGCCCTCGCCGTCGTACGACTTGGATTTGTAGACGAGCACCGGCTCATCGCCTAACGTATCTTCAACCTCGCGAGCGTCGTAGAGCGCGACGTCACCGAACCGCGCTGAGACAGTATCGGTGACATCCGCACTCACTGACTCACTAAACGAGCGGTCGTACCAACGGGCGCGTGTCGACGATTCGCTTGGCACCCCAACAAACGCCGTTGTCTCGTTACCGAACACGTTTCCAGGGTCGGGTTGTGTAACGCGACAGCGGATGGCGTGCTTATGTGATGCTTTTGTGCCTTTTTTCGAGAGCGTTGCCTCTACATTGAGCAACCTATCACTCGAAGGGTGTTGCCGACTAAAGTTGCGGACGCTTTCGGTGACATAGTACCCGTCTATCTCACTTTGACCTTCATTAGGGGCCAGAGGTATCACCGCAATCTCTTGAGATTCAAGCAATTCGACGAGTTCGAGTGCTAACCGATCCGCGTAGCGGCCTTCATACTGTACAGACAACGTGAGGTCAGCGGGTTCCCCACTTACAGTCTCGACTTCGCTCGATCCGTCAAGCAAGCCGAGCTGGGCAAGCTGTGCCTGAACCGTTTCTCGACCGTCTTGCAACGCCCGCTCTGGGATCGGTGTGCGGTATAGTTTGTAGTACATGGATTTACTCAAGCGTGTTCTCGATTGCGTCAACAACAGATTCCGTCGACGCAACAGACCGCACCGTTGCCGTTAGCATGACTGTCGATGGGCTATCTTCCGACGCCCTCATCCAACTCGTATTTTTTATAGTCGCCTCGATTGGATTCAATACACCAGCCTCAATCTCGGAGCCATCAGCATGTTCTCCGATGTGGAGCACTGCCGGTGACTCAGAATCGAGTCGAGCAGACGACTGAACCGATTCAAAAATTTGAGCTTGAGATACGGGATCACTACCCGTCGCATCGTACTCGGTCGTATCCGCAGGGTCATTCGGGTCGCTACTCCCATCACCCCACTGTAATGCTTCGCCATCATTCGTGTTGGCGACAAGTGTTGTGGTGAGAACCCAAACTTGACTCCCGCCCCCTCCATCGAGCCAGAACGATCTTCTGGCGCTGGTCGCACCACTTTCATCAAGCCTTCGGGCAACTTCGTTTACTACTCCACCACGATCTCCGAGTAAATACTGCCGTCCGAATTCGTGTTCAACTCGCAAATTATTGCGGAATGTGAACTTGCAAGTGCGGTCAGGTAGCGATACAACTAACACTGCGCGGTCAT
>CAZCYW010000075.1:0-2533 GCA_964503105.1 uncultured Haloferacaceae archaeon | reverse complement strand
GCAGTCATTACACATTCAGCCCATTTAATATGTCTCAGTATAACCAATATACAACACTAATATGATCTTAATCGCATCGCTAATCCTCATAATTCTCTGGAGTATTTTTCTCCTGTATTCGGCCTCCGTCTTATTTTGGATGTTCGAAGTATTCGTTCTCGCACGGAATCAGATCGTCTCCAGTGACGAGCTGGTGTATGGTCACGAGGACGTCCAAGTCCGGATCTTGACGGTCGGGGCCCAGGAGGTCGTCCAAGGAACGGTCAACTCGATTCCAACAGGTGTCGCAGACATCCGAGTCATCGCCGAACGCGATATCACTATTGATGGGGCAACGGTCCACGTCGTGCCCGAGGACTTCGAGTGTGAAGCGACCCACAAGGGCCGCGCACTCGAATGGGCACGCCAAACCGTTCCCTGTAGTCAAGAATTCATCCTCTATCTCGACGAAGACACCCTTGTCCAGCAGTTCGAAGGCTTGCCCGATGCAGACATTATCCAAATCACCGAAATGCCGATCTTCACTGGCTCGTGGATTGCCTACCTCTCGGAGACCTTCCGTATTGGATACCAGTACGAACAACGAGCCTTCGGTCGGTTCAAGTATCCGCTCTACGCCTGGGGCGGTGGCATTGCAATCCGGAAATCGCTCGAAGATGAGATCACCTGGGATGCCAAAACAATCACCGAGGATACGAACTTCGTCTGGCGTGCGATCAAAGAACGCGACGGCATTGACTTCCGCGTTCTCAACCTGAAGTTTCGGAATCAAGCACCGCCAACGATTCGAGGAATGTTCCGACAGCGACGTCGATGGTTTTCGGGCACACAGCATTCCTCAGGCATGCTCCCCCGTCGGTATCGCGTCTTTCTCTCCTTTCGGATGGTGGCGTGGGCACTATCGCCGCTTATCCCGTTTGTCTCGTTGTTTTTGCTTTTCTTCCCGCAGTACGTCCCCCAGCCAGTGGCGTATCTGATCGGCTCGCTCGTCGCCTTTGGCATGCTCTTCGTGATCACGCTCGTTGGCGTCATCGTCTACATCAATCACGAACGGATTACCCTGCTTGCGCTTCCACTGACGCCACTCCTTGTTATACTGAACACCGTCGGCGCATTGTGGGGCTGGCTTTCGCCCGTCCAGACGTTTGCCGTCACGGAAAAAGTCGCCCCGAAAATCGAGCATATCTCTCCTGCTGAACTCGAAGCAGTCAATCCGTGGCTCGAAGCGGGGGATCTCGAAGAGCACGATGGTGTCGGCATCCTGATTCCGGATGGCGGGGTTGATATATTCGACTTTGCAGATGACTAGCCAGTGAACGGCGCTGGAATCTCCGCCTGCGCTGTCTCGCCAGCAGAAATTAATACGCCAAGCGGACTACAGATACCATGACCTCCGACCGAATAGACCGTCGGAGAGCGCTCACCGCGCTGGGAGTCGCTTCTGTGTCCGGCTGTCTTGGAATCGGCCGAGAAGACACAATCACAGACAGTACCCAATCGAGTACTGGACCAGACGGCGAGTGGGCTGTTGTCGTCGAAGAAACATGGAACGAGTTCGATTCCGACCGGTGGGGCGTCGGCTTTATCGATCGCGAGGAGTGGATTCCTGACGATGACGCGTCGGTGAGCGCCGATCACGTCTTCGTTGAGGATGGACACTGCACCTTAGCAATCGAATCCGAGGGAACGGGCCCCGATGGCTGTTACCAAGGCGTGATCAATTCGAGCGTTGGAACTGAACCGCACCATCCGTCTGTTGGCATTCCGATTGATCCATCTCCCGGCCAGTACGTTGAAGCCCGACTGAGACTGCCAGGCAGAACCGGCGTATTGCCGGCATTCTGGATGCATCCCGCAAACACCAACTGGCCACCAGAAATTGACATCGTCGAGCTCTTTCAGCGTGGTGACGACTCACAGACTGAACGCCAGCTGCTGCATACCGATGTTCACTGGAGTTCCTCAGGCACCCCGAACGATCGCGAAACTCACGAACACGCCCCGTCGTCGGTCGACACCGAAATCGACCTCACAGAGACATTCAATCGCTATGGCTGTGCGTGGTTCGAAGACCGGATTGAATGGTATTTTAACGGACGACAGATCGCGACACGTTCGTCGCCACCGGCACTGATCGAATCACTCACTGAGAACGCTGCCCGTCCATTCGGACTCGTGTTCTCGAATCACGTCAATCGGATCGGCCGTGCAGACCTCTCTTCGGTATGGACGGAACGACTCGTTATTGACTGGGTAAGGGTATCTGAACTGACCTCCTAACGTCTTCGACATCAGTCGATTACTGTTTAGAAAGACAATATCCCCTCCCCGCTGTTGTCTCGTCGCTACATACCGGGCAATACAGTGCTGGCTTCAATTGCCGAGGGCTAGCTGAGTCACCACCCGTTGGTGTCGACAGCATCAAAAGCCTGTATTGCGGCTGTCGAGCGTGTGTGTAGAGTCACTGCATACCGATGCGAGCGGGCCACTATGCAGACCTAACACACCCACACAAGAGAGACGTTTTTGCACC
>CAZCYW010000074.1:0-2565 GCA_964503105.1 uncultured Haloferacaceae archaeon | reverse complement strand
TCACTGTCATCGCCCCCCAGACAGCCGGCGAGACCGACTGCTGTGGCAGTTCCAACGGATGCGGCTAATTTCGAAAACGAACGTCTACTTAATCGGCTGCTTACCATTACATCTGGGTCGATGAGTCGTGTATTGTTATACTTTTGGTCGGGTTTGGTCACAATATATTGTGTGGACGACCACTATACAATGCATATTGTATATGCTGTATGGATATCCTTATATTCTGTTTGGCGGTGAGGAAACCGGTCTCCTATGAGCAGTGATCAGCCGGTTCAGCATCCACTAGTTGATTAGTTATCAACAGCCGATTCAGTATAGTCGACGGCCAACAGACAGACCCGACTCGGCTGTCGTAACTGGGTGAGCCAGTAACGACACGAGCCTTCCCCGCGATAAGCCGAAAATAGATCGACGACAGCGACCGCGACAGGTGTTTAGGCTGTGTTCGGCTGCTCGCGGTCACTGCCCCACGAGTAGCGTTCGGTCTCGATGCGGCGGAGCCCGCGGTCGACAACAAACATGAGCACCATCATCGGCAGGGCCCACGCGATGATCATGTGGTTCTGGTTGGCCTGAAAATAGAAGTTGATGATCTCGCCCAGTCCGACGCGGGTGCCAAAAATCTCGGCGATAAGCGTAATTTTCCAGGCGAGCGTAATCGTCAGACGCGCACTCGAAAAGATGTGTGGATACAGATGTGGGATGTAGATCTTCTGCCAGATCAAAAACGGCGAGGCGTCGAACGCTTCGGCCATCTCCGGCAGCGTCCGGTCGAGTTCTTCGATTCCCTCTTTGATCGAGATTGCCACATAGGGAGTAACGATCATAAAGACGGTAAAGACCGCCACGAACCACGTCGTCAGTCCAAACCAGATCACTGCCAGAAACGCCCAGATTACCGACGGAAACGCGAACGTGCCCAACACATAGACAAACAGATAGTCGTCAGCCCGATCGCTCGTGCCCATCAGAATCCCGGCAACCACGCCGACTGTAAGACAACAGATGCTTGCGACAGCCACCCGTGCCAGCGTCATCCCGTAGTTGTCAATGGCCGAAAACTCCGCCTCAGGGCCGAAGGCCTCGCCGAAGGCTGCTAACAACTCGGGAAGTGTCGGGAAAATGTACGAGGGCGTCGTTGCCGCCGCAAGGTTCCAGCCAACGAAAACAACGATTACCGACACCACGATCGGAACGTTTCCGGTGAGTCGGTCGCGGACAGTCCCCGAGAGCGTCGACGATTGCTGTGTGTTACTCATACGCTGTTTCACCCGCTATATTCGACGTACATCCACCTTTTCGAGCAGCTGCTTGGTGTACCATTGCGTGTATAGCGCTGGCAACCACGAAAACATAAATCTATGTTTCGACGCCAGACGTGCCAGCCGCCGGTGGCCGCAACAGGAATCCAACCGCTCCCGCAGCCAGCGCCAAGACGCCGCCAACAATGAACGTCGCATCCCAGCCGATAATAACGACCAGCCAGCCGACGACACCGCCGCCGAAGACGCCGCCCCACATCTTGCCCGAGTAGACCAGCGAGTAGTTCGCCGAAGAGTGTTTGCTTCCGTAGTAGTCACCGACCAGACTGGGAAACAGCGAGAACTGCGAGCTCCAGAAAAACACCGCGACGGCGACCGCGATAATGTAGCCAGCGCCACTGCCGAGACTCCCAAAGACGACGACTGCAAGGGTTCCAACCCCACACAGGAGGAACGAAACAGCCGTGATCAGCTCGCGGTCGAACCGATCCGAGAGCCCACCGACGATGAGCCGACCACCCGCCGAGCCAACAGGGAGCAATGTCGCCGCAATCGTCGCTGTCGCCGCCGTGAGCCCGACGGCCTCGGCATACAGAATCGTCCGGGCGGTGATCATCAATCCGGCTGCACTCACCGCGAAGAACATGAAGTACATTACCCAGAACTGCCAGGTCCGAACCATCTCTCGCCAAGTGTAGTGTCGGCGGCCGCCGCTGCCGTCGGTGACCGCTTCAGCGTCGGAGCCCGATGTTTCGGCTTTCGACATCCCGTCTGCGATCCAGTTGTGCGGCGGATCTTTGAGCACGACTGTCCCGACGACGATACCGACTGCGATGAGCAGTCCCATACTCCAGAGACCGGTCACGAGCGCGTCGCCAGCGATCATGTACCGAATAAATGGGACGAACGCCGCGCTGCCGGCCGCAAACGCCATGGTTCCGATACCGGTGGTCAGCCCGCGTTTGTCGGGGAACCATTTGACGGCGGTGTTGACCGCGACCGTATACACCATCCCGACCCCGGCTGCACCGACACCGTAGGCGAGATATACTTGCCACAGTTCGGTTGCGAACGCCAATCCGACGTAGCCGCCGCCGGCGAGCACGCCCGCGATGAGCGTGACAGCGCTCGGTCCGTGTCGATCACGCCACCAGCCGGCCGGAAACTGTACGAGTGCCATGATGACCACGTAGGCCGTAAAGACGAAGCCCAGCGCCGACAGCGAGGCGTCGAGTTCGGCCGCCAGCGGCCCTTCGAGCGACGACCAGACGTACTGGTAGGGACTCACCAGCGCCATCAT
>CAZCYW010000073.1:0-2654 GCA_964503105.1 uncultured Haloferacaceae archaeon | reverse complement strand
GGGACGGCATCGGCTGCGCCCATACAGAGCCCACGGAGATAGATACCAGCCAGATCGCGGAGACTCGTCATTGTGGAGTGCTTGGAGGCTGGGGCAATTGTTAGTTCGGGTTTGTCGTGAGTAGGTGGTGGCTGTGGTGGGAGTTTGTCCCGTCCTATCATCTCCAGAGCGTTCTGATACGCTCTCTAAGGAACTCACAGACGAGACGGCAGATGTCTCGATGATCATTTGGCCAATGGGTATCTTCTGCGTTGATGCGACTGGCGTCTGGTGGCGGGTGAAAATGCTCCCGTGCGTTGTGCGTGTTTGGGTGTCTGTCCCATCGGCATTTCCACACACCGTCGTGGCGCTTTTCTTGATAGTGAATGGCGAAGTCGTCATTTTGGTACCAGCGGATTTCGAAGCGAGCATCTACCGCTTCAGGGTAGTAGTCACCGACGAGTGCAACCCGAAGGTGCAGATTTCCGTCCGCAACGATTTCTGCAGCGTCGACCATCCGACTATTTGCGAACAGCGAACGCATGCTTTCTAGTACTGCCCGATCAATTGGTGCGGGACTCGCACCGTCGTCTACCGGCACCATCCTTAGCCGTGTGACGATGCTGTGAGACCGACAGCCTTTCTCCGAGCGCGTTCGTGGAGGCGGCGCTCCTCAAGAGCGGTGGCCCAATTGCCGAGTTCGATGTAGCTGTCGTCAATGTGATCTGGGTCGAACCCGATGACGTCAACGTCTGCGGGCGAGTCGGCACTGTACTGTTCGCGGTACGTCTCAATGGTGTCGGTCAGTTCTACCACGCGAGCCTGTAACTCCTCGACGGTATTGTTCAGCGTTAGTTCGTTCACCCGCCGCCATTGAAAATAATCGTCGTTGCGCTCGTACGTGGCCGGCCGTCCTCCGCGATGGATGACGATACCGAGGTCGGCATAGAAAGAGAGGTGCGTTCGCGCTGATTCCGCCGAGCAGTTTGCACTGTCGGCGATCTCTGCGGCTGTTTTCGGTTCTCGGGCATGCAGTATCGCCCCGTAGATGCGTTGTTTCGTGTCCGCACCGTCGAACGGCCTATCAAATGGGGGTGGGCCGTTGTGGTTGGCGTTTTCGTTCATATTCACCCTATCGAAGTGAGCCAATATATTTCTTGCTCAACTCAAAATATATGGGTGTCTATGGAGTCGTTTCCTTCTGTCTCGGGGTGACTCATGAGGCCGTGTCGACACGGACGGGTGTTCTGGTAGTGCGTTTCGATCAGTGTGTGAGCCTCAGCATTACGAGAGAAAAGCCGCGACAGTACTGCTGTATTACTGTGCGCCTTCAGGCTCGTCGAGCGTCTCTTCGCTGAGTTCGACAGTCACGGTACTGTCGTCGGCACCAACCACTTGGGCTTCATCGACATCGGTCTGTCCGATGAATTGCGTTGTGGTGAGCTCATCATCAGTCTGTGGCTCTGTCGTGAAGGTGTACTCATCGAGTGCTTGGACGCTGACGTTCGTATAGCCGTTTTCTGGGCCGAAGTCATCGTAGCCCGTCGTCGAGTACGGCAGGGTCATCTCGAAGTTACCGTTCTCGTCAGCCGTGGCATACTGGGTGTAGGTGAACGTGCCGTCGGTCTGTTGGAAGTTGAGCTGGCCGTCAGCGAGTGCGAGTGATTGCCCGCCCTCTGGAATCTGCATTTCGACGGTCGCTCGGACTTCCTCGCCTGCGGGTGCACCCGAGCCTTCGAGGGTGGCTCCGGGGATGCGTTCGAAGGTTTTGACCCAGTGTGGGTCGGTCACGCTCAGTTCCTCACCAAGCTGCGTCTGTTGGACGGTCTGGAACTGCGATTGGAGGTACTGATTGCTGTTGAGGGCGGAAGATTCGCTGGCCTTGACGAGTCGGTAGTTTTCGAGCGCATCGACTCGTTCAGTCGGGTTGGCTCCGACGCCACCGAGTTGGGCGTTCGGGTTGTCTTCAACGTATTCCTCAGCTTCTTCTATCGTGTCGAAGGTCTGGACGGCACTGTCTTGGCCTGGTGGAATCTCTCTGACGGTCACCTCTTGGCCATCTTGGTCCTGATAGACCTGTTCGTCCCATTCAACGACGACCGGCTCTGGGTCGGCCGCACTGCCGTGGTACTCATAGAGCCGAATCATCTGGCTGTCATAGAAGCGCTGATCTTTGATTTGCTGGCCAGTGAAGACGGGCTGGTTCTGTTCGTTCTGCTGGTAGAGTGGCTCGAAGAAGTCTCCCTGTGAGAGGTCTTCGTCATCATACCAGATAATCGGCGCGCCGAATTTTGCGCCAGGCGTCGTCATCTCCCAGTCGACCATGACGTAGCGGGTCTCGCCGGCTTCACCCATCTTCTGGTCGAGCGCGTCGGCCGCACGGTCCTCACTCGGGGCTAACAGATAGTTGGCAGCCTCAGTTGCCCCTTGTTGGAACGGGTTGGCGTTCGGGATTCGCTCGCCATTGACAGTGATCCAGTGGCCGTAGTCCCACCACGATTGCACGCCGTAGGCTCCCTCAGGATACTCGTAGTCGCCCTCGGGGCGTTCGAAGGTGCCGTAGTAGTCCATCGCGTTGTCCGCACCTTCGAGTTCACCAGGGTACGGGGTTTCTTCGCTCATCCAGACGAGGCTGTCTTCCCACTGGGTGACTTCGCCCGGTCCGTTGCGGTCGG
>CAZCYW010000072.1:0-2712 GCA_964503105.1 uncultured Haloferacaceae archaeon | reverse complement strand
CCGGTTCCGGACGGGAGCACGATGCTCTCGTCGATGCGTTTCGATGGATCGTTTAGGTCTAGATCGCGCAGGTTGATCGCGAGATCGACGGTCTCTCGGAAATTCCGAGGCGGAGACTCGTCGAGCGCGCGAGAAACTGCTTGTACTATCGTATCGTCTGCCATTATTCACCTCCGTAGTGCGCAGGAACTGCTCCTACGGGTAGTGACACAGGCTACGCCTGTCTCAACGGAAAGTGGCCCATGAGCGTTAAAAACCCGTCGAACCCGATTCGTGAGTTTGTGGGTGTCTCACACGCTTTTTGGGACGGTTTAGAAGGTCGCCAGCGGGTAGTGGGACCGCCAAGAGCAGTGGCTGTTGGCACTCGGTTACAGCAACTGAAACACAGCCGGGGAGAATTACGCTGCCGCTTCAGCGTCGTCGACGAGGATGTCGTCGTAGTCGCCGGCGTCGACGCGCTCTTTAAACGTGCGGGCGTCTTCGCCGTCAATCGTCACACCAAGGCTCATGCAGGTGCCGCTGACCTCTTTGGCGGCGTTTTTCACGTCATATGACAGCAGGTCGCTCGACTTCTGCTCGGCGACCTTTTTGAGCTGCTCGACCGACATGTCAGCGACGAAGTTCTCGTGGGGCTCGCCGCTGCCGCTCGAAAAGCCGACTTCGTCTTTAATCAGTTCCGACGTTGGTGGGACACCGACATCGATGCTGAACGAGCCGTCATCGTCGTATTCGACGGTGATCGGAACTTCCATCCCGTCGAATGCGGCGGTTTCGTCGTTGATTTGCTGTACGACAGCCTGCACGTCCACTGGGGTCGGTCCGAGTTCGGGACCAAGCGGTGGGCCAGGGTTGGCCTTGCCGCCAGGGACGAGTACTTCGATAGTTCCAGCCATAGGAGTGAGAAGCCGCTCTCGGCTTTTAACGGTTATTCTTTGTCCGTCACCACGCGGGAGCGTGACACGGCCCCGCCGGTCGGCTCACGGTTGCAGTGCTGGCCGGATCGAAGTGGTGGTCGGGTTGAAGTAGTAGCTAGGTCACGATGCCGGTTGGATCACAGTTCGACGGCGAACGAGTCGACCTCACCGGCCCGCTCGGCAATCGAACCGAGTAGCGCCGCCACGGCATCCAAGTCGTCCGTATCGATGATCTCGACCGGTGTGTGCATGTAGCGGTTCGGAATACCGATATTGAGCGACGGAATCCCGCTGCGGCTGGTATAGAAGGCATCGGCGTCGGTTCCGGTCCGGATCCCTGAGGCCTGCAGTTGGATGTCGATATCGGCTTCCGCGGCAGCCTCACGTGCGAGCATTACCACGTTTGGGTGGTTGGCGCTGCCACGAGAGACGACCGGGCCACCACCGAGCGTGACCGGTCCCTTGTGTTTGCCCTTCACATCGGGGTTGTCCGTTGCATGGGTCACGTCGACCGCAATGGCAGCGTCGGGATCGAGATCGAAACCAACCATCTTCGCCCCTTGGACACCGACCTCCTCTTGGACCGTGCTGACCGCATAAATCGTCGCCTCGACATCCTGTTCGACAGCGTGCCGAAGTCCTTCCGCAGCGCTCCACGTTCCGACCCGATTGTCCATGCCGCGGGCCGAAAGACGACGGCCGTGAAGCTCGTAGAGCTCGGTCGAAAACGTGAGTGGATCGCCGACCTCAACCAGTTGCTCGGCTTCTTCGGCCGACTCAACGCCGATATCGACGAACTGGCCCGCGATGTCGGTATACTCTTCGCTGCCGACCTCCCGGAGATGGATCGCTGTCTGGCCGATGACGCCCTGAACCGGTCCATCGGCTGTCTGAACGGTCACGTGTTGGCCCTGTGAAATCGTCCGGTCAGAGCCACCAATCCGGGAAATGCGGAGAAAGCCGTCGTCAACAATGTCGCGCACGATGAATCCGATTTCGTCAGCGTGGCCAGTAAAAGCGATTTCGGGGCCCTCGCCGGTCCCCTCGTGGACGGCAACTGCATTGCCATAGGCATCGGTTGTCACGTCGTCAGCAAACTGGCTGACGTACTCGACCCAGACGCGCTGGCCGTTCGTTTCGTAGCCCGAGGGACTTGGTGTCGACAGCAACGATTCGAGAAACGCTCGCTGTGGCTTTCGCATACGCGTGAGAAGCCATAGCAGGCGTATCAACCTAGCGCTTGCCCAACCAGTCAGCTCGGTCGACACCGCTGTGCTGCGGGTGGAGACGCCACAACCACTTTACCCCCCTTGTGCGTATATGAGGCTGTATGGGTAACATTACGCTACTCGAACTGCATGTCCCCGACGGCGATATCCAACTCGGCCCGAAGTCCCTTCGCGGTTCGAAAACGGACGCACCGACCTCCTCGGAACAGTCTACAGAACCGACCGAAGATACCGAAGGTGGCCGCTCGCTCGCAACCCTCCTGCTCGTCGTCGGTATTCTGGCGGCACTGACGCTGATTGCAACGAAACTGCTCGGCGAAGACGCTGACGAGGAAATCGCTGGCTTCGACGACGAAACATAGCGTGGTGAGACTCCGTTTCGCTACGTGGGTCGCTTAGTGGCGGCCAAGACAGATTACTCAGTGGAGAGTAGTGACCCGCACAAGGACTTTACTCACGCGCGACCGACATCCTGTATGGATCTCTTTCGTAGCGCTCGGGCGGTCGCCGAAAGCGACGGCGACGGCATTATCGACTGGAGCGCTGTTTCGGCGGCTGCAAAAGCCTCG
>CAZCYW010000071.1:0-2938 GCA_964503105.1 uncultured Haloferacaceae archaeon | reverse complement strand
TTTTTCATCGTCGGGTGCCTTCGGCACCTCTCCTCGAAAAATCTGGACCAAAAACTGCGCTCGCTTACGCTCGCGTCCAACTACTCCCCAACCGCCTCCTCGACAATTTCAATCTCCTCCTCGGTCAGCTCGTACAGCTCATAGACAATCTCGTCAATCAGCCGATCCGTTTTCTCGATTTTCGCTTCCAACTCCTCGGCGCGCTCTTTTGTTTGCACGTAACTCTGTAGCCCATCCTCCACATCCGCCACCCGCGGCAGCGTCAGCTTCCGCAAGCGATCCACCAGCGAGTTCGTTTTCGTCGCCGTCTCGCGGAATCCAGCAAACCCACCGCCTTCGTCGACGGCCACCGGGACAAACGCCTCGATTAAATCGGCCTCCGCCGCGCTCAGATCGGTAATCCGCAACGCCGGCAACAACTCACTTTCGGTGTAGCCCCACCGATCCGTCTCGAACTCGGATTCATCGAGGTCGTCGTCAGCGGCCGGTTTGTACCGCGCCGTCAGCCGAATTTCGACCGTCGACGACGACTCCCGAACCACTTCTACGTCGCCAACGCGGAGATTGGGCTTGTCGGCGGCGGTCTGCTGAAGAATCGAGTCGGCCGCGCCGCACGGGGGCTGGGTGAGGCCGATCTCCGAGAGGGTCAGGCCGTCGTCGTAGGCTCCAAGGTGGTCTAAGAGGGAGAGATTGAGCTTTGATAATTTGCTCATGTGTTCATTAAGATTGTCATACGCGGATTCGATCTTTTCAACCTGATCTGGATTAGTTTCAGCGACAGGTATGTTTTTAAGATTTGTTATTTTAACTTGAGAAAATGCTTCTCCTTCTTCTGGAACAACTGCCTGATAATACCAATTCAGAACTGACGAATTCAGAAGCGTTGATATGTATTTTGGGTTGAAATCAATAGGATATGCTAAAAGAGTAGTATCCAGTGAATACACCCCAACCTCATCTACTGCAGTTATTAATTTATCCGATGTTTGCCTTATGAGTATTTTAGGAACTTTTTCAAATTTTTCTTCATCGGTATTGCTCCATAATTGATCTTGGTCGAATAAAATATAGTCACCACCCCAATTAATGTTGTATCTGTCAACATCTCTACCCCTGACAACTTTTTTATACATTTCAGACTTTTTAGTATTTGACAAGAACTTATTGTTATCTCCAGTTATGATTCCTTGATAAAATGTAGAAATTTCACCCAACTTCTTACTAGCTTTTGGAAGGGTATGTAATAAACTCTGTTTTTCAGGTGTTGTGAGAATTCGTGCATTAGGTATCTTATCAATTGAATCTTGTTGGACCTCACCTATTATATTGAATTGGCTATTTTTGTCTAACTCACGAATGAAAATTTTGTTGTCTGAGTTCTTTTTCTTGGTTTTCAGAACTAGTATTGTCACACCACCTGTCTCGGCTTCTTCAAAAACTGTTGTTTTTGAGTCAACTACCGAGTTAATTGATGTTTCTACAAGTACCTTTCTACGCATTCTCTCATAAGACGTGTTTGTGAGGAATGTGTTTGGAATAATAAACCCCTCATAGCCCAGATTTCTGGTTAGATTAATTCCAAGGTCAATAAACATCGGATATATATTTGATTTATATTCGGCTGCTTCCGGGTAGATACTACGTAGGTAAGATAGAGATTCCTGATTCTCTGACTCTTGGCCGCTACCTAAGGCAAGGGATCTGTAGGGTGGATTCCCGATAACAGCATCAAAGCCAGCACCATCCAATTTTTCACCGTCTTCTCCGAAGAACACTTCAGGATACTCCAGTTCCCAGTGGAAGAAGCTCTGTTCGTCAGCCAGCGTTTGCGCCGATTTAAACCAGTCTTCCTCCTGAATCGTCGCCCACTTCTCGCCGTCGTCAATCGCCCCGGCCATCTCCTCATACACACCCTCGGGCACGTCGACGCCGAACTGCTCGGCGGTGTGGACGTTCGCCACCTCGAACAGGCGTTGATAGAGCGGATCATCCCGAATCTCGTCGTACAACTCCTCCATCGACTTGATGTCTTCGAGCTTTTCGTTGTCGATAGCGAGCAACTCCTGCATCAACCCCATCACGTGCCCGAGCGTCTGCTGTCTCGCGCGGGCGAACGACTGGCTCAACGTCAACTGCCCGCCGCCGTTCTCGCTGTCATCCGACAATACCTCGGTGATGTCCGAGCCGACCAGCGAGTTGCCGGCCTTGAGGTGGTGATCGAGAAACGCCAGCGGCTTGTCCGCCGCGAGGGTTTCGAGCCACATCGACAGCTTGCCGAGTTCGACGGCCATCCCATTGATGTCGACACCATAGATGCACTCTTTGGCGATCTGTCGACGCAGATCCTGCTCGTCGTAGCTCTGGACCTCCATCTGCCGAACAACCTCCATCACCTGCTCGGTGAGGTAGGCGGTCGCACTCGTCAGAAAGTGCCCGCTGCCCATCGCCGGATCGAGCACCGTCAGCTCCTTCACGCGCTCGAAAAACGGAGCAAAATAGCCCTTGTCGCCGGGCTCCATCCCCTCGGCGGCAAGGTCGGCTTTGATCTCCGCAATCAGTGGGTCAATCGTCTCCTCGACGATATACGAAACGACGTAATCCGGCGTGTAGTACGCCCCTGTGGCTTTTCGCTCGCCGTCATCGTTGACGACGCAGAGCTGCCCCGCCTCAACGGTCTCGACCGCGTCGGCAACGCTCACCTCGGTGGCGGGCTTCCATACCTCCCCGCCGTCGGCGCTTACTGCGGCATACTGCTCGTCGGCGATGCGGAACTCGTGTTCCAACAGCCCTTCGTAAATCGAGCCAAGATGCCGCGTGTCGAGATCGGCGTAGTCGGCGATCACCGGCTGGCCCGCCCGCTCGCCCTCGCCCTCGGTCGTCCCCAGTCGGTGGATGACTTCCGCGAGATACCGATCCGACACCTCGTTGTCGGCCAGAA
>CAZCYW010000070.1:0-3331 GCA_964503105.1 uncultured Haloferacaceae archaeon | reverse complement strand
ACGGGGGACAAGCCGATCTACAGTCGGCTGCTCTACCAGGCTGAGCTAAGGGCGGGCTACCTAACAGTAATCGCCCATCAGTGTTTAAGAATTCCCATTTTGCCCTCCATCGCCAAGCCGTCTCACGATTCGGAGTCGCCGACTTTTAGCCCGTTCCGCCCCCACAGCCGCCATGAGCGAGGATCGAACCCCGCGACAGGCGACCTTCGGGAGCGACGGCGAACTCGATACCGCCAGAGATCCCGAAGCGTCGACCGAAAACGATTTCGGCGAGCCAAAGGAGGCCAACGAGACTGATGGGGGCTACAACCGGTATGCGGTCTCAAGCCTCCTACAAAAGGCCGTCCGCCGCTCCGATGAGGAGGTCGCCGCCTGGGCGGCTTGGGAGTTAGCCCGGTCGGGCTACGCCTGGAACCTCTGGGACCGACTCAACCTCTACGTTGTCGAGGACCTCCAGGCCGGTCATGAGGTCGCGCTCACCATCGAGCGCTACGAACAGTTGGCGACAGAACGGTGGGACGAAGCTGGCTGGAAAGGGCGACTCTGTGCCATCCACGCCGCACTCGCGGCCGCCCGCGCGACATCAACCCGTGAGGCAGCCAACGCTGACGAATACTTCCGCAAAGTTGCGGACGTGCGAGCCGACGCCCGCCAAGCGGGTGAAGAGCCGGCAGTCGACTTCCCAGCTGGCGACCTCGAACCCGGCGGCGAGTTCGATGCGATTTTCGACGGCCATACCGGTGCGGGCTCGCGGCTGGGCCGTGGCAAACGCTTTTTCAAAACCCGCGGTGCGCGTGTCGGCCCCGACGGCGAGGACGACCAGAGCGCACGGTGGCAACGACTGAGTATGGCTCTCGATGAAATCGAATTTAGCGAAGCAGAAATCAGCCACGCAACCGATCCAGTTGACGACGAGTCGACATGGGACGAGCCAGACAAAATCGAGTAGCTGTGGGCATTGTAGCGACCGGAACCGGCTAATGGACCGCCCACTGAGTAGCGATTATGTTATTCACCCCGGGGCCGACCGCAGTTGCACCCGAAGTCCGTGAGGCGATGGCCGAGCCACAGCCGAACTCGGCGGTACAACCCGAATTCACCGAACGCTACAACCAGCTTTGTGACAATCTGCAAACGATCTACAACACTGATCACGACGTAATCGTTCCCGGTGGCGAGGGAATTCTCGGCCTCGAAGCGGCCATTGCGTCGCTCGTCTCCCCTGGTGACCGCGTCCTCTGTCTCTCGAACGGCATCTACGGCGACGGATTTGCCGACCTCGTCGACTCCTACGATGGTAATCCCGAACTCGTTTCTGCACCCTTCAGCGATGGCTATGATCTCGACGCCATCTCGGCTGCGCTTGATGCAGCCGCCGACGCGGACGACCCATTTTCGGTTGCGACGATGGTGCACTGTGAGACGCCAACGGGGACGCTCAACGATCTCGATCCGGTCTTGGATCTGCTTGCGGAGTATGAAAAAAGGGTTGGCCGCGATGTCATCAGCGTTGTCGACGCCGTCTCATCGCTCGGCGGAACGCCGGTTCCGACCGACCGGATTGATCTCTGTCTCGGAGCCTCGCAGAAATGTTTTAGCGCGCCGCCAGGGCTTACAACCGTTGCTGTGAGCGACCGTGCGTGGAAAGCGATCGAGAAACGTGACCCCCAGTCGCTGTATACGAATCTACTCCCGTGGCAGGACGTTTCGGATGGCTTTCCGTATACGCATCTCGATGCCAACATTGCCGCACTTGAGAAAGCAGTTTCACTGCTCGTCGAAGAAGGCAGAACGCAGGTTCACGAACGACACGCTCGGGCGGCCGAACGTTGTCGTCAGCGGGGTGCAGCGCTTGGGCTTTCGATCTATCCCGACGAGCACCGAACGTCGCCAACGGTCACGGCCTTCCATCTTCCAGGGCGCGCACGCGATGTCCAACAGGAAATCAACGACACACACGGAATCGTCCTTGCAACCAGTCTCGGCGAGTTTGCTGATGATATTCTTCGCGTTGGCCATATGGGCTACAATGCGGATATTACAAAAGTTGAGCAGGTGATGGATGCGATTGAAACAGTGATTTGAGCGCGTAGGATTGCGCTTGCAACCCACTTGATGGAGTTGTGTCAGCGATCTTCTTTTGGAGTTCCTGCGGGGCGGTGACTGTGGTCTGGACGGCTGCTGTCACGTGGCCGAATCGCCTCCGTTGGGCGAGTACTGCTGTCTGGGCGGCCGCTCGCAACTGTTGGCTCCGTTTCGGGCTCGCGTGCACGTCGTGGATTCGGTCGCCCGGTGAGCGAGCCACCCGGATGTGGCGCGTGTGAGCGACGCTGTCGACGCTGTTGGAGATCCCACTCCTCGAACATGCCGTACTCTCGCATCGTGGTCAGTCCAGCAATCGCGGCGCGAAGTTTGATCCCAACTAAGGGAATATCGGCAATGCCGATGACGACATCAGCTTCGAGGACAACCCCCTTCTGGAGGAGGACATCGAGCAGGTCAACGATCACGTCCTCGGATTCGGCTGTTGGCTCCATGCAGCTATTCACCTCGGTGTGCGTTGGCTGACTGTTGTTGGCTATCTATCTCCGGGGCGAATGTGTAGGGTGCCCACGGACCGGTGAACCTGACTTCAACGCCCGGTTCGTCGGCAATCTCGTCGAGTTCGTCACCAAGCTCTGTTGCCCCCTCGTCGGTTGCCAGCACGGCAAACCGAGCAATCGACTCGGTCTCACTGGACTGCTCAGTGTCGACATCAATGCCAGTCGAGCGGCGTTTGCCCAGTGATTCGAGCGCCGACACGTGCGGGCTGATTCGGTCGGCAAGTTCGCTTGCTTGCTGCTGACGGTGCTTGCGGAGCCGTTCGGTGAGCTGTTTGTCGTACTGCCGTTCGAGGAGGTACGCTGTCCCCGAGTCGGCAGATTCGATTTTGTGCTGTAGTTCAGAGAGCGCTTCGTCGGCTGCAGTGAGCTCCGTGTGAGCGTCCTCGTGGTGTGAAACTTCGATACGATACTCCCAATGGCCTCCAAGCGCCGACAGCGCCGTTTCGAGCCGATTGGCTTCCGAGGCAAGCCACTCGCGAACAGCCTCCTCACCACCAGTCAGAATCGTGTCAAACTGGAATGGGATTGGCGTCCCAAACACCTCGCCAGCGTCGGTAACAACTCGCTGGTGGGACAACAGCCACCGCTGAATCGTCTGTGGATCATCCGAATCATACAGCGAGTCACAGCGATGGACAACCGCCCCGATATCGCCAGCTGTGAGAACCGAAACCGGCTCGTCTTCGATTCCAGTTGTTGTGAAGTCGGTGACGAGCTCACGGTCTTCC
>CAZCYW010000069.1:0-3630 GCA_964503105.1 uncultured Haloferacaceae archaeon | reverse complement strand
CGTACACCGATTCGTCGATGAACATGTAGGCATCACAGTGCAGACAGTAGTGCAGCCCGCGACCTGTTCGGGGCAGTGGTGGGTCGGGCCGTTCATCGGAAAACCCGACGCCGAGGACAACCCGGTCGGCGAGGAATTCGCCGTTGGTCGTCGTGAGCCGAAACCGACCCGTGTCGTCTCTGTCTTCGGCGTCGCTGGCGACTTCGCGGTCGATGTCGGTCACAAAGTCGCGGACAACGTCGCCGCCGTAGGATTCGACCTGCTCGGTTGCCGTCGAGAGAAACTCGTTTCCGGAAATATCCTCTGGGACGCCAATGACGTTGTGCGTATCCAACATCATCGCTGCCCGACCCCCACCACGGTCGATCAACACGGTATCGTGGCTCAGCCGTGTTGTGTACAGTGCCGCTGATAAGCCCGCAGGGCCGCCACCAATAACTGCTACTTCGTACTCCTGTACGTCGGTTCCTGACGCTGCGGCCGACTCGCCGTTCGTCTCACTCATATACAGATAGGAGGAACGCCGGACACATAAGTTGCCAGCAGTTGTGCGCGAGATCCACAATTAGTAACGGTCAATCATTAGTGTCTGTCGCTTCGGACTCATCTTCGGACGCAACTACCGCATAACAGTTCCCACTCGAAAGCTCCATGTTGACACAGCGAACGCCCGGTGCGGCGGCCAGATCCGCGCGGAACTCTTCGGGGTCGTAGATGTGGTAGTACCGTCCAATACGCTTCCCACCGGGAAGCGTCCAATCGACAGTCGTATCGAATCCCTCCTCGGCATCGAACGATCTGTGGGCGGTACTCCAGACCGAAACGAGGCCTCGCCCACCCGGTGCCAACACCCGCCCGACTTCCGAAAGGCTGGCTCGCCGTGTTGTGCGCGGCTGCAGGTGATGGAGTGTCGCCACGTAGACAACGTGGGAAAACTGGTCGGCAGCGAACGGCAGGCGTGCAGCATCCCCGTGAACGAAGTCGGCAGTAAACTCACGCGCTGTTGCTCTCTTTTTGGCTTCCGCAAGCAGTCCACGACTCACGTCCAATCCGACGACTGTCGCACCCTTGTCGGCCAGCGTCTCGGCGTGCCGGCCGTTTCCACAGCCTAAATCGAGGGCTCGGCCCAGCGAGCCACACCGCGCGTACTCGGCGTCGACGAACGATTCGACCTCCGGCCAGGCGTACTCGCGTGTCTTCGAAAAGTGCTCGGCGATCCGATCATAGACTGCTTGAACATCCTCCTCGGGCACTGTCTCGGGGGTCGGCTCCCCATCGGCTGTCATTGTGGCTCGTCGGTAGCGAACCCACAAAAGCGCTAGTAGATCTGGTCGGCAACTGTCCTGTTGATTCGGTGCTAGTCCGGTTACCGGGGGGCCACTGTCAACACTCGTCACTGTTTGCGGCACGGTTGCAGTATAACATAACCTACATACGAACCGTCCACCTACGCCCGCGTATGTCACCAGACCCTAAGTCAGTCGTCGAACACCGACGGCTCATCATTGCTGGAACCGGCATTGCCGGACTCACGGCAGCGATTTACGCTGCTCGGTCGAACAACGAACCCCTTATTCTTGAGGGGCCCGAGCCCGGTGGCCAGCTGACACTCACCACCGATGTCGAAAACTATCCGGGCTTTCCCGATGGGATCTCTGGTCCCGAACTGATTAACAACATGAAAGCCCAGGCCGAGAAATTCGGCGCAGAAACGAAACACGGCGTTCTCGACAGCGTCGATGTCGAGGGCGAGGGAGCCGACCGAACCTTCTTCGTCACACTCGCAGACGGTGATGTCTACACCGCCGATGCCGTGATCGCCGCTTCGGGTGCCAGCGCGCGAACACTCGGGATTCCGGGCGAAGACGAACTCATGGGCTGGGGGCTTTCGACGTGTGCGACCTGTGATGGGGCCTTCTTCCGCGATGAAAAAATCATGGTCATCGGTGGGGGCGACGCCGCTATGGAGGAAGCGCACTTTCTCACCAAATTCGCCTCAACCGTCTACATCGTCCACCGCCGTGAGGAGTTCCGCGCCGAAGACGTCTGGATCGACCGCATTATGGAGAAAGAGGCGGCCGGCGAAATCGAGATCATGCGCAACACCGAAGCCACGGAACTCCACGGGACACAAGAGGAGGGCGTCGAGAGCGTGACGCTTGTCTCACACCCCGATGGCCATCCAACGGACAAACTCGACGATCCCGAAACCGAGGAGTTCGACTTCGACGTGGGTGCGGTCTTCTATGCGATCGGCCACACACCGAATACCGATTATCTGTCCGGGCTCGGTGTCGAAACCGACGACGAAGGCTATCTGAAAACGGTCGGTGGCACCGGTGGTAACCAGACGGCAACCCACATCGAGGGACTGTTTGGTGCGGGCGACGTCGTCGATTTCCATTACCAGCAGGCAGTGACGGCCGCGGGTATGGGCTGTGAAAGCGCACTCGATGCCGACGCTTATCTCGAAGAGCTCGATCGGAAGCGCGCGGCCGCCGAGGTCGACGGTGATGTTGCGGCCATCGAATCGGACGACTAACCACCCAGCGGGTGTCTGTTCACCACCCAGAACTCGTGGTCTATATTGAATCGGCAGATAATACGGGATGCTCAAAAATCACTACACTGGTACGCGTCTGCCAGTTTCTCGAGCGCGTCGTTGTGCTCGGTTGAGTGAGGCGCAGTCAGTGGTGAGACGCTTATTTGTCCGTCTGCAACCGCCCGCCGGTCCGTCCCGACCGGGTCGCTCACATCACCCGAACGCATCAGCTCCCAGATTCCGTCACGGAGTTCGATATCACCGTTTCCGTTTTGGTGTGCTCCCATTTCGTACCGCGTTGAAGGACGCGTGAGGACCATTTCGCACGGCCCGTCAACAGCATCGTTCTCTCCGGAGGGCACATTGACGTTCAGATACTCAGCTGTCTCAAATATTCCGTTGGCTGCGTGTTCGACCAGATAGGTCGTTGCGGCGGTGGCTGCTGCGTAATCTGCCGGATCCGAGGCGAGGTCGGCCCAGTCGTCACCGCCATCGATGTAGAGCGACACCGAAATTGCGGGCACGCCGAAAAAGGCGGCCTCGACGGCCGCACTCACTGTCCCGGACCGACCGAGGACGTACGCCCCGATATTTGCGCCTTTGTTGCAGCCCGATACGACGAGATCAACCTCCGGGCAGAGGGTTCCCAGCCCTGCGACAACGCAGTCGACTGGGGTTCCGCCGACCGCATAGCCGAGTTCGTGGTCAGCAATTGCGACCTCCTGTGACATCGTTCGGCCAACAGCACTCTGATCATCAGCCGGGGCGACGGCGGTCACGTCACCGATCGCTGAGAGTCCCTCATAGAGCGTCCGGAAGCCAATACTGTCGATTCCATCGTCGTTTGTCAACAGTATCCGTGGCTCATTCATATGTGTGTCTCACACGGGCACCACGAAAAATACTCGGCTGCCGTCCGGTCGGACTGAAACTTTTTGGCTCGAATAGCCGGAACCTCCCAGCTTGCTGAAACACAACGCACACAAGGGACGACACACATCAGTACCTATGGGACTCGGAAGTACGACAAAGAAGATCCAGATGCTCGCCGACACGGCCGAACAGATGTACCACCGGCTCAACGAGGT
>CAZCYW010000068.1:0-3735 GCA_964503105.1 uncultured Haloferacaceae archaeon | reverse complement strand
GGAACAAGAAGCCGAAGAGCAGGAAGCAGAAGAAGAACAGGAAGCCGAGGAAGACGACGGAGTAGTTGACGTCCCACAGAGCGATGTCGAAAGTGAAGGTGTGAAGTCTGATGAGAGTACGACCGTCTTGTTTCTCGATCTCTATGGACTGGATCTTGATCTCCTCGGCCTGGAAATCCAGCTCCATCAGCTCGTATTAGACGTTTTTGCAACTGAAGGAGATGGCAACCTGCTTGGCAATTTGCTCTCGTCGGTCGCCGGACTCACTGATCCTGGTGGGCTCTCGGATATCATTCCGGACGGGCTTTCGGATATCGTCCCCGAAGACGGCCTCTCAGGTCTGTTTCCAGAAGGCGGATTCCTCCCAACGGACGGTATTGCAAACGCACTGGGTTTCGGTGGTGGCGAGGAAGCTGAAGATCAAGAGCCAGCAGGTGACGACGGCGACGAGGAGTCCGCCGGCTTTGTTTCCTCGGCAGTCAGTCGGCTTCGGGATGCAATTCCGAGTCTCCCGATCAAGCAACTGCTTATCGAGGTCATCGCCGGGGTGATCAAACAACTGCTCGAATCCCCAAAAGAGGAGGCTACAGGTGAGGAGTCATGAGCGAGACAAACGGTCGACTCGACTATAGTCGGCTCATAAGCGATATCGACTTTGCCAGTGCATTCGAGGGCACTCGCTTCGAGGAATATACCGATCGCGAGGGAGGGCTTGGCAGTCTGATCGGTGGCTGGCTCGGGGCGCTCATCGGCCGCGTTGTTGGGATGGCACTCGGGCAGGTTGCCCAAGAACTCCTCGTCGACGAACTGCTTGGGACGGACGGAGACGATGCGGAGCAAGAGGATGCGGCTGAACAGGGTCCAGAGCAAGGAGATGCAGCGCAAGCCGATACTGAGCCAGCGGAGGCGGATGCTGAATGAGCCGACGTAACTTGAGAATCAGAGAGCTACTAACATGAGCAGCAACACACTCGAACTACTTGAGGAGAATTTGCCAGACAGCCTCCGAGATGAACTCAAAACAGGCGAGCTTGGGACCCGCGTCGGCGGCAGCTATGGCGAGCAGGCCGGCCGACAGATCGGCCAAGAAGTCGGCTCGGAGATGGAACAACGGTTTCACTCCAAACTTGAGGCGGGCACAGATATCGGTCGGGCGCTTCGAGAGACGCTCAAGGGACTCCCAGCGGCGATACTGCATGCACTCCGTAGTGGATCCTCACCCAGTGGGATCGTCTCTCAACTCAAATCAGACCTCAAAGACGAGGCAACCTCGTTGCTCTCAGAGACGAGCGACGATGCAGCTGATGAAACCGGCGAGGCCGACGAAACGCCGCAAGAGAAAACCGAAGCAGCGCAAGAAGGAGCCGAAGCTGCGGAAAATGGAGTCGAAGCAGCCAACGATGAAGTCGAAGCTGCCACAGGCGACTCCGAGTCGGTTCCGGGACTGCCCGACAGCGTCGATCAACTCAGACAAGACACGATTCGGGATCTCCTTGAGGTGATGTCGTACCGTGACCTCCAATCGACGGCCAAAACACTCGATATCCCTGCCAACCAGAGCCATGAAGACATCATGGACGATGTGGTCGCACACTTCGTCGAGCAGCGCGAGAACACTGACAAAAGCGAGTTGGCTGGCGATGCTGACCAGTCATCCACTGACGAAAATGAAACAGCCGAGACGAATTCGGAGTCCTGATCGTGACCGCTGATACTACACAGCAGGTTGATCAGCTCCTCGCCGATCTCGCTGAGGCCGTTTCAGAACACGACGGTACTGATGATGGGTCGTTCGATGATGACACGATCGCCGAGCTTGGCGAACGCGCCGCAGATCTCGTCTCAGCGACCGATCTCACGACCCTCATGGCTTCGATCGGCCTGGGCGATCCAAAGCGAGAAGAGTCGCCTACATCGTTGCCAGCTGCAATCGCCTCCGGAGAGGCTCGACACGTGTCTGCGCTCCAGTCGTTGCTTACCGCCTCAAAGCTACCGGCAGCTGATGACGAGACAACAGCGGAACTGGTCGACGAACTGCAGTCGACCATTGAGACAGCGGCCACTGAGCGAGCCACAGCATCCGACGAGAGTGAGCCACAATCCACCGAATCAGGAACGGAAGCCACCCATACCGAGACAGAATCTACCGAATCAAGGACAGTCGATGACGAAACCGAGAAAGCCAACGACGAAGCCGAAAAGACCAACGACGAAACCGAGGCAGACGACTCTAACAGCGAATCGTCGTCGGTTCGAGCGCAACTGCAGTCAGAACTCAACGAGACACTCGACGTATTTGGCCAGCTTCCAGACCTCGGGGACCTATCGGACAGCCTCGGCGGAGACGACTCCGAGACAGACGAACAGCCGACGGACGATGAGGAGAGCGGGAAAATTAGCGAACTCGGTGGCGAGGATGACGGGCAGTCAAGCCGTCCGAGCGATGGCACGCGGTGGCGACCCGGCGGCAGAAAGCGAACCGCACACGCGACCGTTCCGCGTTCCGGTCGGCGAGATATTGGTCGCGTCAAACGATTTTCGTCAGCGCGTGGTTCGACGGTCTCAAAGCGGTAGCCGGGACAGCCTCTCGAAACACGAGTCTGAGACGGTGTCAGTATTCGCTGGGTCCGGTGTCGCTGCGGCGATATTTTTCAAGTCGGCGGTAGCCGATGATTTCGCCATTTTCGTCAAGCTCGATTTCGTACTGGCCGAGGATATCTTGCGTGTCGGGAACCGACCGGCGCTCGATCACTTCGACGACAGCTCGCCAGATGCCATCACTTCGTGTGACTTCAATAATCCCATCCAAACTCCGTCCAATAACGTCGGTCGAAAGTTCTCGAACCTGATTTCGAACCTCGATAATGCTCGCTGTATCACCGTCACCGTCCGACGACAGTGATCCCGCAGACTCGTCTTCGGCCTCGTCGGCTGTGTCGCTCTCGCCGTCTTGGGTCGGTTCGACACCGGCATCGCCCGTCTGTTCGGCGACGGCTTCGTCATCTGCCTCAATTGCCGCCGGCTCGTCTGGTGATTCCTCTTCGCTATCGGCTGTTTCATGCTCCTCGGCATCGGCCGATTCACTCTCTTGATCGCCGTCAGCCGATTCTGTCTCGTCAGTCTCGTCTCCATTCGCTGATTCGTCCGTTTCGCTGCTTTCGGCAGCCTCGTCATCTGCTGTCGATTCTTCACTGTCCGCTGTCGACTCTTCATCATCCGCTGTCGATTCGTCGGCTTCGTTCGTCTCTTCGTCGTCCGCTGTGGTCTCCTCGGACGATTCCTGCTCAGCCTCAGAGCCACCGTCTGTACGCAGTGCTGAGGCTGTGGTCACGGTTCGATTATCGAGGTCGTCGGCTGTTGAATCAGTTCCCATGGTCAGTGTGAGGTGTCAAAATTGTAAAAATCGTCTGTGGTGATCAGTTTACAGAGCATCTATACTGCCCGCGACAACGCTCGCTACGTTGCCTCTGGGTACTGTGCTTGGGTTGCGGGCGTCCGGCGGATCTCGAGGTTGCGGAGGTCTTCGAGATCTCCCTCTTCGGTCACCTCTTCGATCTTCGATATTTCCGCTGCGTAGTGCAGGAACGTATCGACTGACGCCACTACAATCCGGGCTTCAACAGTGAGAATCTCGATCCCGACAACCGAAATCCGCGCCCAGATGTCGATCACGATTCCTTTATCGAGAATGCGGTCGAGGACGTCTGCCAAACTGTCTGCTCCTGGTCGATCTGA
>CAZCYW010000067.1:0-4385 GCA_964503105.1 uncultured Haloferacaceae archaeon | reverse complement strand
GTCCAAACGGCCATCGGTCGGCGCTGTCATCGAAGCGCGACTTAGGCCGTCGGGACCGCTGGCGACTTTGGGTCGTGGAATTTCTCCTCGCTTCGGTCGACGACCGTCTCTGCGGCGGGAACCGCGGTTAGCTCATCCGTCCGCCAGTTGTAGGCCGTTAGCTCGCCGCCATATACACAGCCGGTGTCGAGGCCGACCGCGTGCTCGCGGACGACCGGACGTTCGAGTACCGTATGCCCGAAAAAGACACGCTCTGGGCCGTCGTACTCCTCGAACCAGTAGGGTGGATCGTAGCTGCCGCCCGGCACCAGCGACCGCGTGTTCTGAAGATCATCGACAGTGTGTTCGATCCGCGGCTTTCGGGGGTCGATCCCACCGTGGATGACAAGCGTTTCGGGCAGCGAAATCACGACCGGCAATGAGGCGATCCACGCTAAGTCGTCGTCCGTGAGTTCGTCGAGCTGCTTGTCTCCCCGCAGCAGCTTTTCCTCGTTGTTTCCTCTGACCGTCAGCATGTTTGGTGCGTTGCGAACGCGGTCGACGACACCCTTGCTGTCGGGACCTTTGCGGACCAGATCACCGACGAACACAAGCAGATCGTCATCAGTGAGCCCGATGGCCGCACAGAGTTCGTCGAGTTCGGCCCGACAGCCGTGAGGATCGCCAGCGATGTAGATGTCGTCCCAGTTGGCTGGATCGACGTGTCGGTGCGCAGCCTCGATTGTCTCGCTGAACGATGTCATGCTCAACAGTGTGTACTGCGAGACGCACCTAAACGATTGATAAGAGTGCTCTTGAGCCCTATATAGAGATCTTGGTACGTATATAGTGACTCCGAGTATATCACTGACAACAGCCCGACCGTTGGTTATTCTCTTCGCGCAGCCAGCAACGGGACACACAGGATGAATACGAACGCGACAACCAGCAGCAACGAGAGCGGCCGAGTCAGAAAGATAACGAATGAGCCATCAGAGATCTGGAGCGAGCGTATAAGGTTTTCCTCGGCTATCGGCCCCAAAATAATCCCGAGCACGAAGGCGATCACCGAATAGTCGTTTCGGATCATCACGTAGCCAATCAATCCAAGTACGACAATCGTGGCGATATCTATCCAGTTGTTACGGAAGGAGATTCCCCCAAGCATTGCAAGCGTGATCACTATCGGAATGATCGTCTCACTTGAGAGCTTCGTGATCAGACTCGCTCGCGTGACAAGTGTGAGGCCGACGATCAAAATAACAACGTTCCCAACCAGCACAGACAACAACATCGCGTACGTGATGTGTGCATCCGCGCCGAATAGGCTCGGTCCCGGCCGGAGGCCGTGCAACAACAATCCCGCAAGTAAGACCGCAGTGGCGGCACTTCCTGGAATCCCAAAAGCGATTGTCGGGAGAATCGAGCCGCCGATGCTCCCATTATTCGAGGCCTCGGTCGCGACGACACCGGTCGGATTCCCTTTTCCGAACTCGGGATCAGGGTTTTTTGCGGCCCGAACAGACTCGCTGTAGGCGACAAAATTCGCAATTGTTGACCCACCGCCCGGAATCGCCCCAACGGCCATCCCGATGTAGGCGGATTTGATCATCGTAATCGGTTTCGAGAGCGCTGTTTTGATACCATCGCGAACACTTCCGGATCGAGCGTCAACGCCGGTCTGGGCGATTCCGCCGGATTCCGTCGAAAGGCGAATCATCTCGGCGATGGCGAACAGCCCGATCAGTGCGGCGATGTAGCTAATCCCGTTGTCGAGTGCTAGCGAGTCGAACGTGTAACGCGACTGAAACCGCATGGGTGCAATACCGACAGTTGCGATAAGCAGACCAAGTGCCCCCGACAGCAACCCCTTAAACAACGACCCCTGTGCAACAATCGGAATCAATGCGAGCCCAACCATGGCAACCATGAAATACTCCGGTGACTGAAACGCAAGGATCACCTCGATAAGCACCGGCAGTAGCACTAACAGCGTTAGTAGCCCGACAGAGCCGCCGATAACCGAGGCTGTCACCGAGATCGCGGTCGCGTTTTTTGCTAATCCGAGTCTGGACATCGGATAACCATCAAGCGTTGTCGCGGCCGAACCGCCCGTTCCTGGGGTATTGATAAGGATTGCCGAAATGCTGCCGCCGTACATCGCACCGCTGTAGACGCCAATCAGAAACACGAGCCCCGAAATTGGATCCAACGGCAGCGTCAGCGGGAGGATAATTGCCATTCCAAGCCCTGCACCGATTCCAGGGAGTGCACCGGCGACGATGCCGACCAGCACCCCACCAACCATCCAAGCGATCACCGGCCACGTAAACAGCGTCAGTAGCCCTTCGATAGCGGCTGCAAGTTGGCTCATGAGAGAACGACCTCCGTCAGAATCCCACCATCAATTGGCACACCCAAGACACCCACAAAACCGTAGGCAATTCCGAATCCGACAGCCGCGAGCGCAACCGATGTCGAAAACTCAGCTTCATTCCAGCGACTATAGGCGAAAATGAACAACGGCGTTGCCCACAGGAACCCGATCAGATAGCCGGCGACCGCATAGACGACCGTAAACATGGCAGTCACGACGGCAGCTGAAACGCCGTCATCATCACGTTGTTGCTCCTTGCTGTCCGTGTCTGCTTTGTTCCGACTGGCAGCCTCCTTCTGTCGACGGCTGAACATCGTATCTCCGTCAGCGATTAGCGACCGGAGTGACTCGGGGAGATACCTTTGGAGGAAAACCAGTGTCGAGAGGACAATAACGATCCCGGCAGTAAGGCGGGGCCACGTTCCCGCGGCAAACCCCCATGATTGAGCTTCGATGTAGGCATACGAACCCACGATGAGAAACAGCCCGCTTAGAAAGTACTCTTCATACGGTTTTAGTGAGACTGCGACGGATGTAATGCGGTGTAGGAGTCCCATTCGGTGTAAATAAAATCGCGTTCAGTAGCCGGTCAGTCAAGCGCTTGGTCGCGGATTGCATCCATATCGAGGTTAGCAGGAACCTCCTCAACGACGTTGTCAAGCGCGTCGTTGGCGAACTCTCGACCGTTGTACTGAAGATTCACTCCGTTTTCCTCGGCATACTGCTGCATTTCGTCGCTGTTGACCATGCCTTCGAGCGCGCCGGTCAGCTCGTCGAGCACATCGTTGGGCGTTCCCGGCGGTGCCCACATACAGCGGGTGAGCCCGGTCAAAAAGTCGATATTGTCGTAGCCCAGATCCGTGATCGCGGGCACATCTGGATAGGCTGGATCGCCGAAACTAGCGAGCGTCGCAAGCACATCAAGGCGGTCGTCATCGGTGAAGCTCACCGTAGCGGCCGCCGAAGAGACGCCCGCAGGGTTCTCACCGGAGACAACCGATTCGGTGGCCGGACCGTTACCGTCGTAGCCGACGTACGTTTGCCACGGGATGTCCATGTTCTCACGCAGGAACAGCGAGACGACATGGTAGAAGCTCCCTTCGACCTGCCCTGCGAACTGACTCATTTCGCCAGCGTCATACCGGCTGATGAGATCCTCAACACCCTCGTCGACGTTGTACTCGGGGTTAGCGACCAACATGAGTGAGGCCACCGCGTAGGTACCGATTCCTTCGAGTTCGGTGATGTCGAAGTCGGGTTCGTTGATTAGATATGAGGTCGGCGTCGACGGCGGGTTGAACATCAACAGGGTGTAGCCGTCGGGCTCAGCGTTGAGGGCCTGCTGGGTACCGCGAAGCGAGGCCGAACCGGGAACGTTCTGAACGCTCGCGTTAACACCCAACTGCTCACCCATCAGTGGGACGATCTGTCTCGCCAGCACGTCCGTACTGCTGCCCTCGCCGAAGGGGACAATAACCGTAATCGACTCGCTGGGAAACTCGCCGTCAGTTCCACTACCGAGACAGCCGGCGAGCCCAACGGTTGCGGCGGCTCCTGTCGAAAGAAGATAGCGTCGTCGGTTACACGTCGAATCAGCGCGGATACGGTTGAGTTTCATCTATCCGGATTTGAACTGAGGAGTATATAGTAGGTTTATATGACTCCAATAGCGCTCTCTGGAGCCGTACAGAGTGTATATAGTCTCTGACGACCGACTATATGTCGGATAGTTTAATCATGTCCGGGTGTCGTTTCATTGAGATCAACTTGTCGATCCGGAGTGTTGGCACCGACTGTCTCAAAAAATGGTCCATGCTACCAGTGATCTTTGATCATCAGGCTCGGATATACTCAGAAAGCACAGTCGACAGTTCAGTTAGCGATTGGACTTCGAGGTACGTCTCGACCTCTGGGTCGACATCTCGGTTGTGCGAGCGACGGACGAACACCGGGTGCAATCCTGCCCGTTCGGCAGCGATCAGGTCGGTTACCCGGTCGCCGACGTAAAATCCGCTCTCGATGTCGAGTG
>CAZCYW010000066.1:0-4427 GCA_964503105.1 uncultured Haloferacaceae archaeon | reverse complement strand
GCGATCAGGTCGGTTACCCGGTCGCCGACGTAAAATCCGCTCTCGATGTCGAGTGCGTCGAGTGCTTCCTGAATGTAGTAGGGATCGGGTTTCCGTCGGCGAAAGCCCTCAAGGCCTGGATCGCGACCCCTCACAAACGAGAACTCTTCGAGGTCGAACTGCTCGACGGTAACTGTGACGACCGGATCGTAGTTGTTGCTCACGAGCCCGGTGGTGTACTGGGAGGCGAGCTCGGTGATCGCTCCGGCGTCGTCGTGCAGTGCTCGTTTTCCGTCACGGATTCGATCGATAGTGTGTACGACGCTGTACTCCTCACGGATGGTGTACAATTCGATCGGGTCGAGACCGACCGTCTCACAGGCCGTTTCGAACGCTGTCGTGTACTCGTACGACGAGAGGACTTCTCGTGTGTCGCCGTCGATATCCGGGCTCTCGTCGAGCTCTGCGAGGGCATCGTCAAAGGCCAGCGAGTGGACGATGGGATCGGTGCCTCGTCCCTCTAAGACGATTCCGTCCATATCGAAGAGTACGGCAGCGTCGGTGCGGTTGTCGTGGTTTGCTGATCGGTTCGGTGATGATGTCGTCATGGTGATTGTAATCTCCGTTGTTCGTGAATCGGTGGTTGCGCTGTTCGTGGTGAGCTATCGGTTTGTCGTCAAGTGGGTGGCTGTGTTCGGTTCTGGATGACCGCGTGGTCAGGCATGTCAGTCGGGACAGCCACAGCCGTCGGTCTGCTCGGCAGGCTGACCATCGGCGTCGGTCTGCTCGGCAGGCTGACCATCGGCGTCGGTCTGCTCGGCAGATTGGTGATCAGCGTCAGGCTCGGTCTCAGTGCCCTCGTTACCGGCGTCTCCGTCGCTCTCGCTGGCCCCACTGCGCGAACTCGCCGTCGAACAGCCACTCATTGCTACAGCGGCTCCAGCCGCCAGGGCCCCGAGAAGCTGGCGTCTACGTTTCGGGTGGGGTGTCGTGTTGGTCATAGCTGCTCACCGGGCCAGTGCCCGCGCTCGGGCCGAGATCGTCTCGCTTAGCAGCACGATACCAAGGATCGCAATCAGGATCGTCAGCACGGCTGACCAGCGGAAGGCGTCGACCGCGCCAAACAGCTGGACGCCGATCCCACCCGCACCGACAACGCCGAGGATCGTCGCGTTACGGACGTTGATATCCCACCGATAGACGCCGATTCCGATCAGTGCTGGCTTGATCTGTGGGATAACTCCGTACAGCAGCACCTGAAACGTCGAGCCCCCGGTCGCTTTGATTGCCTCAAGTTGGTCGAAGGAAATCTCCTCAATTTCCTCGCCGAGGAGCTTGCCGACAAAGCCGATCGAGCGGAACGCGATCGCCACCATTCCGGCGAACGCACCAGGGCCGAGCATCACGACGAACAACAGCGCCCAGATGATCGTATGGACCGACCGCGTCACCGTCACGACGAGTTTGCCGACCGCATACGTCAGTTTGTTCGGCGTCGTGTTCTCGGCGGCGAGAAACGCAACTGGGATCGACAGCAGCATCGCAAACAGCGTCCCGACAACAGCGATATGGATCGTCTCGATCAACGGCCAGACAATCTCGGGGGCATAGGCCCACTCCGGCGGATACATCCGCACGGCGAGATCTTGCATCTCTCGCGGAGCTGTCCAGACGTACTGTAGATCGAGCTCCAACACGAGCCACGAGCCGACGACCGTCGCGGCAGCTATCACCAAAATCACAAGCCGTTTTAATTGGGTGATGGTGTCGAATCGCTCCCAGTTTCGGCCATCTTCAGCGGCCATTATGTGACCCTCCGTCTGACGTAGGCACTGAACAGTTCGCCAGCCAGGACGACCACGATGATCGACAGCAGGATCGTCCCCGCGAAGTCGTACTCATAGCGGCTAAACGAGCGCATGAGGAGCGTTCCGATCCCGCCCGCACCAACGATGCCGATAATCGTCGACGACCGAATGTTGATATCCCAGCGGTAGACCGTTAGGCCGATAAATCGGGGCGCTACCTGTGGGATGACCGCGTAGACGAACGTCTGGAACCGGGAGGCACCGCTGGCCTCGATCGCCTCTGTCGCGCCCATATCGATATCTTCGATATCCTCGGCGAACAGCTTCGAGAAAAACCCGATCGAGAGATAGCTGATGGCGATAATTCCCGCCAGTGGGCCGACGCCGACGGCTTTGACGGCGATGATCGCAATGATGAGTTCGTCGATCGAGCGGGTGATGCTGATGATCCCGCGGTTCAGCAGGTAGATCGGTTTCGGCGAGAGATTTTCGGCCGCGCCGACCGCGATTGGAACCGAAAGCAACACACCCGTAAACGTCGCGACGAACGCCATTGCGACCGTCTCGAACAGATACGTGTACACACGCTGGAGGCTTTCACTGGAGGTTTCCGGCGGAACCATGCTTTCGAGAAGCAGATAGCCGTTCTGGACGCCGATACTCACTCTCGAAAGTGTCACGCCCGAGAGCAACGAGACGACCGACCACAGAACAAAAAGCGCGGTTCCGGCGTAGACGGCCCATTTGAGCCGTTGGCTCCCGAACATTGACGGTCGATGCCAGCGTCGCGTGCCGCCGGAGAGCTCGCCGGTAGTCTCTTCGGTCGCCACGTTAGTCCCCCGCGACGGTCGGCCGATCCTGGATCAGCTCGTCGCCGGTTTCCGACGGCACTTCGACATCCCGCTCGACGGTTGATGTCGGCGGCTCGACGCCCCGGTAGATCACGTCTTTGGCGTTGTCATCGAGGTTGGCGGTTGGCCCGTCGAAGACGAGTTCGCCGTCGTGGAGTCCGAGAATACGGTCGGCGTACTCGACCGCAAGGGGGACCTCGTGGATATTGATGATGATCGGGATATCCTTCGTCGCGGCGATCTCGGTCAACAGCTCCATAACTGCGTGTGACGACTCCGGATCGAGGCTGCTGGTTGGCTCGTCGGCAAGCAGGATCTTCGGCTCCTGGACGACCGCGCGGGCGATACCGACGCGCTGGCGTTGGCCGCCCGACAGCTCGTCGGCCCGCTTGTTTTCCATTCCGGCGAGGCCGACTGTTTCGAGGACATTGTAGGCGCGGTCGATGTCTTCCTGTGGGAACTTCCGACGGAAGGCCGCCCAGTTCGAGACGTAGCCGAGCCGGCCCGAAAGAACGTTTTCCATCACGGTGAGGCGTTCGACGAGGTTGTACTCCTGGAACACCATTCCGATGTTCCGTCTGGCGGTCTTCATCGCCCTGTCGTCGAGCCCCGTGAGTTCGGTACCGTCGAGGTGGATTGCTCCGTCGGTCGGCTCGGTCAGACGATTGATACAGCGGATGAACGTCGACTTGCCAGCACCACTCGGGCCGATCATCGCGACGATCTCGTTGCCGTCAACGGTCGTCGTGATTCCCTTTAGTGCCTCGTCGCCAGTCGGGTACACCTTTCGCAGGTTGGTTGTTTCGAGCATGGGAAATAGCGTGGTAGCGGTGTATTCGTCCGTTACAGATCCTCTTCGTCGTATTCGACGCCGTTGAACTGCTGGGCGACCATCACGTCGTTCCAGTGGTTGATGTAGTCGACCTCGACGAACTGGGGATAGGCGGCTTCGGCGTAGCTCGTGCCCGTCCAGTCGGTGTTCAGCCAGGTTTCACGAGCGCCCTCGAAGATCTCCTCGTGGAGATTAAATCGAAGGCCAATCGGTCCCGGTGGGTACGGATCGGCCGCCCAAACGACTTTGAAATCGTCAAACGAGATGTCGTCGACGGCTTCAACGGTCTGCTCCCAACAGGTGCTGCAGATCGGCCCACAGTCGTAGTCGCCGTAGGCGATCCCGCGAGCCGACTGTTCGTGGCCGCCAGACATCTCGGGGTCGTAGTTGTCGCCGTTGGTCAGCCCGAAGTGTTCGTCGAACAGCGCCGACGGTGCCTGGTTGCCGGAGTTCGACGAGGTTTCGGTGTGGGCCGCCCGGTAGTCGTTAAAATCGGCGACGCTCTGGATGTCGTCCATATCGGCGCGGGCGATCGCTAGCAGTCGGTAGCCGAACTGGCCGTCGCCGGCAACACCGGTCGCCAGCGGCACCATCCCGGCCATGTTGACGCCGAACGGCGTATTGCCGGTCGCGAAGTTCGCGATGTGGATTCGCTCGGATCGCATCCCCTCGACGACCGCCGCGTAGCTGTCGATCGTCTGGAACTCGACGTTGCGGCCCGTCTCGGCCTCGAGCTTCTCGATCATTGGCTCGATCTGGTCGGCGTAGGCCTGCTGGGTGTCCTCACGCGGAAGGTCGGCGTAGACGATCGGGTCGGGGTCGATCCACTCCGAGGAATCGGTGGGGCGCTCGCGGGGAGCCCGACCGTAGACCGCCTCCTCTCGGCCACGATTGCCCATCGCTTCGAGGTCAGCGGTCGACCCTCGAATGTAGTTGTGCTCGACCATCTTACTGCCG
>CAZCYW010000065.1:0-4557 GCA_964503105.1 uncultured Haloferacaceae archaeon | reverse complement strand
CCTTCCAAGCTCATGGCCCGGGTTCAAATCCCGGCCGGTGCATTTTCTGTCGAACAGAGTGAGACGAAAATCATCACAGGGATTCTGAACCAGCGAGCGGTGCGAGGTCGCCTGCGACCTCGGAAAGCGAACGGCATAGCCGTGAGCGACCGAAGGGGGCGAGTGAGGTTCAAATCCCGGCCGGTGCGCTGCCGAACCCACGAATCACCAATTACGAGCCGAACACGAGCGTTTTCACCACTGCCGGAACCGTCTCACCGTGTGCAATCGGCTCACCGATGTCGAGATAGTCACCGGTCGAAACCGCGAGTTCATCGATCACCGTCAGTGGTCGATCCGGACAGCGAGCCGAAAGAAGCTGCCCGAGCGCCTTTGCACAGTTCTGCTGGGTGACGACGACAATCGGGACTGACGATGGATAGTTCGTCGCCAACGCCGCCGCAACCGAATCCGAAACCGCTCGAAGCCGGTCATATGAGAGCTCGCCAACGTCGTCAATCCCGACGGCAACGCCGCCGACATCCTGGATGTCGTACCGCCGAGTCGCCTGCGAGAAAACCGTCGAGAGCCGCGCTCTGAGTGCATCGTCGTCAATGTCGGCCAGCGAGCCGGCAGAGATGACGGGGAGGTTACGCAGTGGCAACACGTCGGCGTCAATACAGACGGTTCGGCCGCTTAGCTGGGTCGTGTGCGTCCCCGCGCCGATGACGGTCGCACGCAGATCCTCGGCCAGCCGTGTCACCGGTAACTGTGCGTCGGCAGCCGCCTCTGCAAGCGCCTCCGCAAGCAATGGCCCAAGGTCGTTGTAGACGAAGGGGTCGGCATCCGCAGATGAATCCGAATCCTTAGTCGAATCAACATACTCGCCGACCAGCCGGCCGACACCACCAGTAAAGACAACCGAATCGAGCGGCTGTGGCTCCGCCGGAAGCGACCCGATCGACAGCTCAAGCGTGAGCCGGCCGTACGGTGGTCCGAGAAGCGAGTCGATGACGAGGTCAGCCATCGCGGACGCGAGGGACGCCACCTGATCGAGGTCGACTGGGTCGCCGACTGAGAGGTCGAAGCCGTGAGCCTCGCTGATTTTCCGGGCCGACTCGGCCACTTTTGTGATTCTGCCGTCAACGATGCCAACCAGCCGGCCACCCACGTCGAGACAACGGGTTTCGGCTACCCCTTCGCCGTCGAAAATTGCCGTGTTGGTCGTCCCGCCGCCGATATCGACGTTGGCGACGGTCGTTCGGGAGTCGGCTGCATAGGCGGCCGAGCCAGCGCCCTGTCCCGCGAGAATCGCCTCAAGGGCGGCCCCGGCGGTGGCGACGACGAAGCTCCCACTTTCGTCAGCAAGGTGGTGTGCGAGTGGCTCGGCGTTCGCCGTGCGGGCGGTCTCACCGGTGACGATGACCGCACCTGTGTCGATCTCGTCGGTTTCGACGCCAGCAGTATCGAGATCGGCAGCGATGAGCCCGGCTACCGCGTCGATATCGACGGTTTCGGGATCAACGAGTGGTGTTTCGTGAACCGGGCCGCGAAAGCGAACCGTCCGGTCGCCAATCGCGAGTTTTTCCGTCCCCGCCCCGCCAGCTGATTCGACCGTGAGTTCGCTGACGACGACGTGGGTTGTTGTCGTTCCAACGTCGATCCCGACGCTTGTCAGCATCGTCGACGTGGAATCCATGGGAGACTCAGACACCATCTACGAAGAACGTTGGTGTCGGCTGCATTAGCCTTTCGCGAACTCGCGGTCCGCAGCCGTCAGATCGAGGCCGCTGGCCTGCTTGTCACACATTTCGGCGATGAGCTCAACGATTTCCGCGCCGGCTTCAACCGGCGGGAGGCCGCCGGCGTGAATGTTCGAAATGACCGTCTTTTTCGCTGTCGGCGTTCCGCGTTCGGGGCCGTAGACCATGTACGCGCTCAGACTTTCTGCGGTCGCCAGTCCAGGGCGCTCGCCAATAAGGATGAGACAGCACTCGGCATCAAGTTCCTCACCAATCGCGTCCATCACGTCGACCCGGCCGTAGGTGACGAAAATCGGGGTTCCAACATCGAGTCCACGCTGGTCGAGGCCGTCGGTGAGAATCGGAAGGAGATCAGGGATGTTGCGCTCGATCGCTGTCGAACTCAGACCGTCGGCAACAATCAGCTGTACCTGTGGGGCCTGCTGGCACTTGGTGCGCAGCAACTCGGCAGTTTCCTCGGAAACCTCTCGGCCCTTGTCGGGGCGAGCGAGATAGTCGTCTTTGTCCTCGACGAGCGTCTGAATGGGAAACAGGCCCATTGTGTCGGTGAACTCATCGCTGACGTGGCTCTGGACGGCATCGCGGGCAACGCCGTGATCCGAGCGAAATTCGAGCAGGGTCGTTGTTCGCGGCCGCGAGCCGGCTCGGCCTACGCCGAGTCGGGAAGGGTTGCGGTCGGCGATCCGTTGCAACACGGCGTCATCATCGTCTGGTGAGTTGTTAGTTACCATTGGTTGGTCCGTCGGTGAAGATCGTTGGGTCGCCCGCCGTTTCGGTCAGTTTTCCGTCGCGCATGATACCCATCTCTTCGAGCCACTGTTCGAAGGCGGCCGCGGGCCGGAGATCATGAAGTTCCCACAGCGAGGCGGCGTCGTGGTAGCTGTTGGACTGATAGTTGAGCATCACATCGTCGCCCATCGGAACGGTAATAAAGTAGTTCGAGGCCTTCGAAAGCAACATCGCCAGTCGCTCGATATCGTTCTGGTCGGCCTGGATGTGATTCGTATAGCAGGCGTCGATGCCCATCGAAATGCCGTGGAGTTTACCCATGAAGACGTCTTCGAGGCCAGCACGAATCACCTGCTTGCCGTCGTAGAGATATTCGGGGCCGATGAAGCCGACGACTGTGTTGACGATGAAGGGATCGTACCGCTTGGCGAGGCCGTAACAGCGGGCTTCAAGCGTCAGCTGATCGACGCCGTGATGGGCGTCACCCGAGAGCTCCGAGCCCTGGCCTGTCTCGAAGTACATGACGTTCGGGCCGGCGGAACTGCACTGTCGTTTGCCGAGTTCGTAGGCCTCATCGAGCATCGCGACGTCGACACCGAACTCGTCATTGCCGGCCTCAGTCCCTGCAAGACTCTGAAAGATCAAATCTGCAGGCGCGCCCTCACGGATGGCATCCATCTGGGTTGTCACATGCGAAAGACAGCAGTTCTGTGTCGGAATGTCGTACTCGTCGATAATGCCGCGCGTGGCCTCCAAAATCTCGGTCGTCGTGCCGACATTGTCAGTCACCGGGTTGACACCGATAACCGCATCACCAACGCCGTAGGCAAGTCCCTCGCGAGTCGAATCGAGGATGTTGTCGATATCATCAGCCGGATCGTTCGGCTGTAAGCGAAACGAGAGTCGCCCCCGCTCGCCGATGGTGTTGTTACAGCGGGCGGTCACCGTGAGTTTCGAGGCAACCAAGACGAGATCCATATCTGACATCAGCTTTGTGACCGCCGCGATCATCTCACTTGTCAGACCGGGACGGATGGCGCTGATGTCTTCGTCGGTCGTGGTGGCGTCGACGAGGAATTCACGGAGCTCACCGACCGTCAAGTCGCGGATTCGCTCATAGACTGGCTCACGGACGGCGTCCTGGATGACGCGAGTCACCTCATCGTCTTCATACGGGACAACAGGATTCTCTCGGAGTGTTTCGAGTGTGAGTTCGCTGAGTGCATCTTTGGCAGCAACACGTTCGGCATCCGACCGGGCAGCGACACCGGCAAGCTCGTCACCGGTCTTGCGCTCGTTGGCTTTTGCGAGTACCTCTGTCACCGAGTCGAATGTTGTGTGTGCCCCGCCAATTGCTGAGGTAATTGCCATTTTATCTTCTATGTATGGACTCTTTGTCCACTGTCTTCAACGTTTGTGGGTTGTTACCAAACCACGGTTTCTGGAGAGAAAGTAGCATTGTTCTCCGCAGTTGATCGATTGGCGCACGCGGACCAATTACTCACTAAAGCCAACAGATACAGATAGCGCGCTCCCGTGGGATGAGCTATGACGACACCCCTCGATTGGCGGAGGACGCAGCGATGGTAACGAAAGTCCGTCGCATAATCGAGCACGACGAGCTCGACGAACTCGAGACAGAGTTAGCTGCACGGTGGCGTGGTGATGGCTACGAGCGAGAGAGTCTTCGGGAGCTTGCCGACCGGTTCAATGAGCGTGTGTTGGCTGCCCGGATGCAGCAAGCGGGACTCAATCCGCTCGACGGTGAGGCCGCAAACACCTACCGGCTACTCACAGACGAGGAAGTGAGTGCCGGAATGCGGACGCAAGCGCGGCGGCGGCTTGAGCGTGCTGAAATCGACACCGACGCCCTCAGCCGGGATTTCGCCTCGCACCAAGCCATTCACACGTATCTCACCAAAGATCTCGAAATCGAGCCGCCAAACGAGACAAAATCGGCTGAAAAACGGCTTGAACAGGACAGAAAAACGATCCAGCGGCTCGAGAGTCGTCTCGAAGCAGTGACCGACAACACGCTTGGCCGACTCAATGCTGCTGGGCAGCTCTCGATTGGTGAATATGCCGT
>CAZCYW010000064.1:0-4603 GCA_964503105.1 uncultured Haloferacaceae archaeon | reverse complement strand
TGCCCGACACATAATATGGGTGCCCACTGTAGTCCATCTGTAACTCCCACAAAACTTGCTGAAGGTGCGTCATCGATCGGGCCTCCACTCAGCATAATCCTCAAGATACTGGAGTGCGGTACTCCACGACTGAGTACGACGCAGATTGGCATCAAGCGTCATGTCGTATTTATTGCCGCCAGTATCGAGTGGATGTGTTTTCAGTCGATTCCACGTTGCACCCCACGACTGCCACGGTCGACTGCCGAGGCGTGCTGATGGACGCCTATTGGTATCACTATCGAGACGAAGCGAGAACCGGCCTCCGCTAAAAATTGTACGGAACGGCACGATCTTGTCTGCTGGATCGACGACTAACCGTAGGCTGTCGAATTCTGTGCCTGCGCGGTAGTTGTCCAATAGTGCGCCTACAAGTGTGGTATGATACTTCAGCGACGTGTATGGGTAATATACTGACTCATTGAACGCAGCGGCCACATTCGAGTTTAGCCACCGTACGTGAGCCATCTGCGCGTTCTCGGTAGCAAGTAATCTGATAAACATCCTTTCTATGGTCGACCGGGAGAAAGTATCTGAATCATAGACGGTCTTGCCGGTAATCAACGACAGCCGGTAGTGATCGTCGTGGGTGGGGACAGTCTGAGTTTGTTTCTGCTGCGGTCGTGAGAGCGCTGCTGCATCACCATCTGCACCAGCTGGAACCGGCTGGTTGACCATCACGCCTGCGAGCTCTTCACTGGCGTTATTGTGGCTCTCTCCAGTGAACTTGTGAGCATCATGCCGGAACGCTGCGAGCATCACGTCACTCATGAGCCTTCTCCAATCTTTCTGAGAGTGCTGATGTGAACTCGTCTAAGTACTCTTCTTGCCACTCTTTTTTCTTGTTGTCCATTTCGTTCGTATTGCCTTTTTTTCGGTCGAACACGCGCTGGAGTTCGTGTTCTTCATACAGCGGGTTCAGAAGCTCACAGTCAACGATCCCACCTCCGAAATTCCGTGCGCCTCCAAGCTGGTGCATGAAGTCGGTTTGGTGGAGGTCAAGATACTCAATTGCCTCTGCAAGGAGCCCAATAAATTCGGGTTTGACTTCTCGAAACGAGAGATGCCACGCCCCATCAAGGTTTGCCACAGCATCTAACTCGGTGTTTCGGAGCGGTTCGCGGTTGTCTTCCTCGTTTCGGGAGACGATATTGCGATTTAGACGCCTGTAATGACCCTCTGCTTGCCCGCGCGTATAATCGACACTGGAACGAACAGGCGAGAACTGAATCGGTCGACGCATCACCTTACCAGGCTGATTCCCAAACCCACCGAAGAGATCATGGATCACACAGCCACCCGTCTGGTCGTCTTTGAGACAGTCGCCTTTGGGATGATATCCGGCATCAAGGTCACGAATATAAACCCCTTCTTTGCGGAAGTTGGCGTTGGACTCTCCGGGATGACACACAGTGCCCCCACGCTCTTGGACGGTTTTTTCCATTCCATGACGGAGCCACCCTGAGAGGCTAAATGCCGGAATGATCCCGCCGATCTGGTTCTGCGGGTCACTATCCTCATAGTTCCCGTTTGAGGCGTGGTGTCGGTCAGTCATGATACTATCACTGATGACTAGTAGGTCCGTTCGAATGCGGACGAATACGTCACTGAATTGCATTTTTGATTCCTTCATTGCAGGATATTTATATTAATTAATTGGTAATTTTAGCCTATTTAGATTGCCGTAGACGACATCATTCAGCATGTGCTTGAACTGGTTTCCACTGCTGCTGATAAGGAAGGTCCACGTTATGACCCGGTTGTTATTCATTGTCACCTTCGCTGATCTGTTCAGTCTCTTGTGGATTGATTTCCTGCTTTACTCGCTCTAAAGCGTCTTGAAGATTTTTGATATCTTTTGGAGACAACAGAGTAACTTGTTGATTGAAATCCCTTTTTAGAACCAGCCCAACCGCTTCCGAGTGGTCCTTGCTTTCATCATTGAGGGATGTACTGTGTGCGTTGAGCTCTAATGTCGCCCCACAGAGCGTGACCATCTGTTGCCGATTGAGGACCGTGACGCGCATCAGATCGTTTCGAAATAATTCACAGTCGTGATTGTCGATTCGTTCAGGTAATCCCGTAGCTTCGCAGACGTTACATTCGACGAGTTCTAAGCTAGATGTAGCGGGATTACCAGCGGTGTCTTCTTTAGGTTTGGATTCCGTTATTTTCATGCTTCGGTAGCCTCCGAAGTGCGGTCGCCTGCTACAACAGGCGGCCACTTTCTGTGACCAGTAGACCACACTTCTTACTCTATAGTAGAATCTGCATCAACTTAACCTTACTGCATAGTAGAAGTCTTACCACATAATAGAATGTTAAGAGGGTGTGGCCCGATTACCGAATGTAGTATAGTGGCTGAACTAATAGACAACGTCATGACTGAAGGTCGTGGTTTGTTGACTGAACGTGAACGTGAGGCGTTGGCGGGTGACGATAGCGATTCCTACAAATATAAGACTCGTACGTACTTCCGTCGGCGACTTGAGAAAGTTGAAACCGACATAGAAGTATTAGCAGAGAATGATCCCGAATTACTTCAGGAGCTACGCGAAATCGTCTGTGAATAATGTTTTCGATAGAGGGGGAATCGTCCAATTAGTACTCACAGTGCGATCTGAATAAAGAAATTGTATTATCGACAACTGCTATACCGAACGCCGAATCATCCTGACCGCAGACGCCGAAATCCTGGGTGAAAACTCACCCCTCCCTAATTGACGGCAGTGTCAATGGCCACGTGATCACGTTGATTCGATGGACAACCTCGATATCGCCACGGTTGCCGAAGTCGTTCGCGATGAGATCGATCTAACTCTCAAAATTAGTTGCACCGAGGCCCACGAGGGCAATGCCGAAAGCACGCATACAAATATCTCGAAAGCGAACAGACTAATTCGCTATGAGCTAAGCCATGACTTTCCAACGGATTTCCGAGTTTCTATAGGGTGCAAACGGAATCGTGACTGGTGCGAACTACTTGTCTTGGGATCCTAAGCGTCGACTCATAGTTTGTATTAGAGTCTGTGCTGAAAAACACAGAAATAAGACGTAAGGCGAACGGCAACGGCACTAAGGCCGGTCGCTGGTCATGGTGAGCAGCCCTCATTCGCTGGACTGAGATCGCAGACTGCTAGTTCGGTCAGACAAAGCCGGTGGCTGCGTGGTGTTGCCAGTGCAATCGTTCCCAGCCGGCCACCGACGAGGACTTCGGTCGTCCCGAACGTCGGTGTGCGAATCGTGGCAGACACACAGCTATGACAAAATAGCCTTGCAACGACCCACTGAACCGACTCGGCGCGACGATAGGCGTACGCGAACACGATGTCCGTCTCGTAGAGCGGCACGCCACAGCTGATACAGACAGCGGTACCGGTCCGAGGACCGACTGGATGGCCGTTCAGAACCCGTTCCGGCGTCGCGATGACGGCCTGATCATCCTCAAGCGCTGCGTACTTCATCGAGAGACACCGACAACGGTCCTTAGTCGACATCGGTATCACCGTTCCGGTTGCGTGACGCTTCGAAGCAGCTGAAACAGGGGAGTCGATCCCCAGTTGGACCATCACAGTAGTCGTGATCACATGGTTGGTGGACGATACGTTTTTCATCGGTTGGCGATGTAGCGTACATTGCTTCTCACATCTCGAGGAGCGCAGTCTGGTGCTGCAACACCAGGCTCCAGTATTTCTGTAGCCATCTGCGCTCTGTACACTACTTTGCACTGGTGCATATTATGCTTTTGCACTAGTGCAAAGTAAAGAAAGAACACTCATTTGTGATGACGCAAAATAAGCATTGAGAATGGGACGATATCGTGCAGTCATGACGGATACAGACCGTGTGTATATCTCCGGTGAGGGAAATCCGTCTGAATCACAACGAATGCAATCGGTTTCTCGTGTTCGATCCCGTATCAAGGAAGAACTACCAAAAGACATTGAAGTTCTCGAAGAGCATCATCCAGAACTGCTCAAAGAATTACGCACTATAGTGTGCGAAGAAAATGAAATTGAAAAATAACAACTAAACGGCTACAAACAATTGTTTTTGCAGCGAAACAACATGGTTGCCAGCCCCGGGTGAGGATTGCCGCCTCGTGTGACGCAGATCGTTCCTGGTTTTAAAGTCCGTCCATTTCCTCCACGAGCTTATCAACGCCACGTGCCGGTTTCGTTTTGATACTGGCATCATGTAGTTGCCGTTCAAAATTAATCGAACGGTTGATTTCCTCACGAACTTTCCGTTCCTGAGTGAGATCTTCGTCGTCACGTGCCTGATCCGCGAGTTGATGCAGTTGTTGGCGATTGCTGCGGAGCTCTACGAGGAGTGCGATGCCGCTTGCCTCATGGAACACGTCAAGCTCCGGCAGCCACTCGGAGACCGAGGCGATATCCTCGGCGACAGTTGCTTCCTCAACGTCGAACTCGGCTGTGATCTCAGCGATGACTTCTTCACGCGGTTCACCCCGGAGCACATAGCGCTCCCAGAGTCGTGTCCGCCGAGTGTGTTCGGATGACGTCATGATTATTATGTATGAATTCTGCCTGCTATACCACTA
>CAZCYW010000063.1:0-4613 GCA_964503105.1 uncultured Haloferacaceae archaeon | reverse complement strand
CCCTCAACGCTGCGCCGTTGGCCTGGCTTGGCTACCCACGCTCGTCGTGTGTTTTCTGCGCTTCCGCGCAACTGTTCTTTACCGGGGTCCATTAAAAGCCCTTTCTTTTTCCCGCTCCCGTGGCGGCCATTCTCATAGCTCGCCCCGTCGCCACCGGCCGGTTTTTCACCGGCTGGCACTTCCGGATCCAGTTGGAGAAACGAACTGTTTTGCAGATTCACCCCCAACTGTTGGAATATGCAACAACAGATTCGTGACCATGTTCCGCTGTTGACAACGCTGCTGAGTGTTGTTGCACTCAGTCTCGTCTTTGGAGCCGTACTTGGGGTGATCCCCGCTGGATTGCTTCCACAATTCGACGGCCTTCTCGAGATCATTCCGCATCTCAACGTCGTCATCAGCGCGGCCGCAATCGCCACAATCATCGCCGGCTGGCGAGCGATCAGACAGGGAAATGTCACCCAACACCGAAACCGCATGTTCGGCTCGTTTGGTCTCTTTGCGGCCTTTCTCGTGTTGTATCTCTACCGTGTGAGCATTCGCGGACCCGAATCGTTCGCCGGGCCGGCGCTCATCGAACAGTATGTCTATCTTCCAGTGTTAGCAATCCACATCGTTCTCGCAATCATCTGTGTGCCGCTGCTGTTTTACGTCCTGTTGTTGGCAGTGAGCCGTCCGGTCGAAGACATCTACCGGAGCCGGCACCGAAGCGTTGGCCAGATTGCAGCCGTCCTCTGGGTTGTCTCGTTTGCCCTCGGTATCGTCGTCTACGGGCTGCTCTACGTCGTCTACTGAACCCTCCAGCGTTATTCGGCCGGCTCTTCTCGATCATAGACGAATTTCAAGAGCACGGCAAACAACACCGGCGAGAGCAACCCAAGAACAAGGACGCCACCGATTGTTGCGAGAATTCCTTCATCTGAGAGCGAGCCACCACCGGCTGGGGCAGTCTCATCTGTATCCTCCTCGCCAGCGCCGTCTGGATCGATCGTCTCGCCGACAACGTCGCCGACGGCAACCGCCCCAACCATGCCGAGCGCCTCGTGTGGCGTACAGACATAGCGGTAGATTGCATCCGTCTCGTCTTCCTCAAACGTGTACTCGAACGTATGGCCCTCGTCGGCGACCTGTTCGCTCTCGAAGACCCCGTCTTCTTCGACGACGTTGTGTTCGCCACCTTCGCCGGTCCACTCCCAGACGACGGTTGTCCCAGGATCGACCTGAATTGCCGCGGGCTCAAATAACAAGCCATCGCTCCCTGCACCAACCGTCACATTGACCGTTTCCTCGCCGCTGTAATCGACTGTCCCCTCGAAGTTTTCTGCGTCATCAAACCAGCCGTTGTAGGGGTCGTCCTGTGCAGTTGCTGGCTGTGCAATCGCTGCGGCTGCCCCGAGACCAATTCCGGCTCGAACGAATCCACGCCGGTCCATGCTGCGCGTTGAATCGTCAGTCATACCCGATGGTTTGAGCGACAGAAAATAAGTCCCACCGAATTGCGCTCAGTAAGACGTACCTGTGACTGAGTCACCAGTGACACAGATTCCTCGTGATTTAGTCGTCAGCCGCAAACGGGGTTCGTTCACCGATTACTGGCCGAGTGACCTCGCGATCGGTGGTCTCACCCTCAATATCGTATGGGTATTCACCGGTGACACAGCCCAGACAGAGATCGATTTTCTCGCTTTCGAGGCTGTCGGCAATCGCATCGATCGAGAGATACGCCAGACTGTCCGCACCGATTTCTTCACGGATTTCTTCGACGGATTTGTCGCCCGCGATAAGCTCATCGCGAGTAGCCATATTGATCCCCATATAACAGGGCGCGACAATCGGGGGCGACCCGACGCGCATGTGGACTTCCTTTGCACCAGCATCGTTGAGCAGCTCAATCAGCTGATTTGAGGTCGTCCCGCGAACAATCGAGTCATCGATGATGGTGACGGTCTTGCCTTCGATTGTGCTTTTAATCGGATTGAGTTTGAGCCGGACAGCCCGCTCTCGTTCGTCTTGGGTCGGCATAATGAACGTCCGACCAACATACCGGTTTTTCATCAGCCCTTCGGCGAACTCGACGCCGTCGTCGTTTTCCTCACGCGGCTCGCCATCAGCGGTCGTCTCGGTCGCGGCGTCCGCATACCCCGAGGCGAACGCGCGGCCTGAGTCGGGGACGGGCAACACAACATCGGTCTCGATCCCGCTTTCCTCCCAGAGCTTTCGGCCGAGTGTGCGGCGAACCTCATAGACGAGCTTTTCGTCGATAACCGAATCCGGTCGCGCAAAATAAACGTGTTCAAAAAAGCAGTGGGCCGTATTCGGCTCAGTGACCAGCTGATACGAGTCGTATCCAGACCCATCACTGTTGAGGACGACGAGCTCACCAGGTCTGACATCCCGGATTAATTCGCCATCAAGCGTGTCGATAACGGCTGATTCGGAGGCGAGCACATAGCCATCATCGAGCTTACCAAGACAGAGTGGTCGGTTGCCCTGTGGATCCCTGACGCCGATGACGACATCGTCGTGCATGATTGTCAGCGAGTACGAGCCGTGAATCCGTTCCATCGTGTGTTTGACGGCCCGAATGAGATCCTCATCAAGAAGATTACGCGCGATATCGTGAGCGATGACTTCGGTGTCACCATCGGATGTAAACGCGTGACCGAGATTTGCCAGTTCATCACGGATCTCACCGGCATTGACGAGATTTCCGTTGTGCGAGAGCCCCAACGATCCCGATTTAAATGACACCGAAAATGGCTGGGCACAACAGGCGTTGATGCTTCCTTCAGTCGGATACCGGACGTGCCCGATGCCCGTCGATCCGTTGAGCGAGTCGAGATCGGCCTCTGAAAAGGCGTCACCGACAAGACCCATCTCAACGTGACTGTGTTGCTGAAAGCCATCGTGGGTGACGATCCCGGCGGACTCTTGGCCCCGATGTTGCAACGCGTACAGCGAGTAATACAGCGGTCGCGCCGCAGTGCGCTCGGTCAACGCGATTCCGACGACCCCGCATTTTTCGGTCGGCCCCTCGAACGATCGGCGGCGCGAATCCCGGCCGTGTTCCATACGAACGGGTGTGTGTTCTGATGCTAAAAACCCCCGTATTTGTGTCGTCTTGACGGTCGTGAACGCACAAATGTATGCACACCTATGAACAAAACAGTCATAGCAGGCTGTGTTAGCTGGCGCTCGCACTGTGTCGCCTCTCACCGAGAAATCCCGCTGACGACTGCGGGTGCTCACCGAGCTGGGTTGCAGAGAATAGAGACAGTTGGCAGCTTATTCGCCGGCTTTCGACTGCCACTCGTAGCTTCGACGTTTTGCCGATTTGCCGAATCCACACGACGAGCAGACCTTCTTTCGGGAATGATAGGACTTCTCGCCGCAGCGGCGGCATTTGACGTGTGTCGTTTTGTTCTTTTTGCCTTGCGTAGGGGTTCCTGATCCGGTCATACAGTTATCGAGACGACGTTATCGCCGCGTATAATGGTTGTGTCTTCGACCGACTCGACAGCCAAATCACCGAGTGCCTCTGCGGTGTCGTCGAGTCCGGTTGGGGCGTCGAGTACAACATTCATGTGTTGGTCGTAGCCGGCAAGCGCGCCGAAAAACGCGGTCCCGTCTTTCAGCGCAACGGTTACTGTCTCGTCCAAAGACGCCTCAAGAACATCGAGGGGTCGTCCACTCATACCGTCACACCCTCTTGTTTCGTTATTAAACGTACCGAAACACCACGGCTTACCCACAGCAGTTGACTCATTCGAACTGCGTGTGGGCTCGGCCGAGGACCGTTATCTTTACCTCGGCTGTAGAGAAGTTCGAATATGGACTTGTTGCGGCAGTCGCTTCTTGACGCGCCGATCATTCAGAAAGGCGAGTACCAGTACTTTGTACATCCGGTCAGCGACGGGGTTCCGATGTTGGAACCGGAGCTGCTTCGGGAGATCGTTATCCGAATTATCCGAAAGGCTGAACTAGAAAACGTCGACAAGATTGTCACGCCTGCGGCAATGGGGATCCACATCTCGACGGCCGTCTCATTGATGACGGATATTCCACTCGTCGTCATCCGCAAGCGTTCGTATGGGCTCGATGGCGAGGTCTCGCTCTCACAGGAAACCGGGTATTCTGAGTCCGAAATGTACATCAACGATGTCGAGGAGGGCGACCGCGTGCTCGTCCTCGACGACGTCCTCTCGACCGGCGGGACGATGACCGCAATTCTCGATGCACTCACCTCAATCGGAACGGAGGTTGTCGATGTTGTCGCAGTTATCAAAAAGGCCGGGCCGAACAAACTCGACGATACTAATTACCGCGTGAAGACTCTGATCAATGTCACTGTCGAGGACGGCGAGGTCGTGATCGTCGATCCGATGGGCGACTCATAGGCGTACGACTCCTGTTTCTTATCTCACACACCAAGTGAGCAAGACACTACTCACAGCAGAATGCGGTCGTGTGTTGCCCACTGTTTCGCAACCCTTATTTCCTACATGGCGGTAGTGTGTACTGTACCGGACACCCACCGTGCCGGAGTAGCTCAGCTGGCAGAGCGAATCCTTCGTAAGGATTAGGCCGAGGGTTCAAATCCCTCCTCCGGCTTC
>CAZCYW010000062.1:0-4633 GCA_964503105.1 uncultured Haloferacaceae archaeon | reverse complement strand
TTGCCACCCTATGCGCAACTTTTCGCAAGGTGTCCAACTCGGACGGCGAAAGCCGGGTCTTTTTATTCAAACGATGCAAGCAGTCGGTATGACACAGTCGGATCTTTCAACCTTCTCTTCTCCAAAGTCTGAAGGCGGTGAGTCGGCCGACGCCACCAACGATGGTGGTGCGGCTGAAGCCGCTGCGGTCGTTGCAGGCAACGGTGGCGGCCGAATCAGCGACATAATCGACATCGACGAGGCAAAATTCCCCGACTCGACGGGAACAGTTGAGCTCATGGTCACGCAAATCGACTACGCTGTCGAAGGAAGTGGCCGTGAAGAACATCCCGTCGTACACGTCTTCGGCCGACGCGCTGACGGAACCGAAGAACACGTCCGAGTGCTCGGTTTCGAGCCGTATTTTTATGTCCCAACAGATTCGCTCGAGGGCTCTCCCGAAGAGACCCATGACGTTATTCTCGACAGCCGCGAGACCGACCCCAACGGCAACCCATTCGAGAGTATCCGCGGCGAAAAGCTAACCAAGATCATCGGCCGAACGCCGCGGGATGTCGGCCAGATCCGTGATGAGTTCGATCATTACGAAGCCGATATTCTCTTTCCGAACCGGTTTTTGATTGACAAAGGAATCAACAGCGGGATTCGGGTATCCGAGCGCCGACTCGAAACCGACTCGCTACAGGTGCCACATACCGAAGTCGTCGCTACCGAGGTCGATACCGACCTCCGGGTCAACATCTTCGATATCGAGGTCAACGACAGAAACGGCTTTCCCGAAGACGGCGAAGAGCCGATTATCTGTCTGACGAGTTACGACTCGTTCGACGAACGGTATATTGCGTGGATCTGGGAGGCCGACGAGGGCGATGGTGAGATTCCAACCGAACTACCCGACTACGAACCATATCGAGACGACATTGCCGTCGAGGTCCGCCGTTTTGAGACCGAGCCGGCGATGTTGGAGGCCTTCATTTCCTATCTCGAAGAGACCGACCCAGACATTCTGACCGGCTGGAACTTCGAGGATTTCGACGCGCCGTACTTTCTTGACCGACTCGAAGAGGTCACCAAACGGCCAGATGTCGACGAGGACCTCTCGATCAACCGGCTCTCTCGGATCGACGAAGTCTGGCGCTCTGGCTGGGGTGGCCCCAACATCAAGGGCCGCGTCGTCTTCGACTTGCTCTACGGTTACAAGCGAACCCAGTTCACCGAACTCGATTCCTACCGGCTCGACGCGGTCGGAGAAGTCGAACTCGGCGTCGGCAAGGAGCGGTACGCCGGCGACATCGGCGACCTATGGGAAAACGACCCAACTCGGCTCCTCGAATACAATCTTCGGGATGTCGAACTCTGTGTCGAAATCGACCGCAAGCAAGGACTGATTGCCTTTTGGGACGAGGTCCGAAAGTTCGTCGGCTGCAAACTCGAAGACGCGCCGACGCCGGGTGATGCGGTCGACCAGTATGTGTTGCACAAAGCCTACGGCAAATTTGCTCTCCCGACGAAGGGCAAACAGGAGTCCGAAGACTTCGAGGGCGGAGCCGTCTTCGACCCGATTACAGGCGTCAAAGAGAACGTCACCGTGCTCGACCTCAAAAGTCTCTATCCGATGTGTATGGTGACCATCAATGCCGGCCCCGAAACCAAGGTCGACGACGAGTTCGGGGGTGAAACCTACCGCGCACCGAATGGAACACGGTTCCGCAAGGAGCCCGACGGCATCATGCGCGAGATGGTCGACGAGCTGTTGACCGAGCGGGAGAATAAAAAATCGCGTCGGAACCAACACGACCCAGACAGCGCTGAGTACAGCATTTACGATACCCAGCAAGCAGCTGTCAAGGTTATTATGAACTGCTTTACACCGGACACGGAGGTACTGACACCCGACGGTGTCCGGCGTATCACGGAGCTTTGTGTCGGCGACGAGGTCTACTCGCTTGATCCCGAGACGATGCAGATGGAGGTCAAACCCGTCACCGAGACGCACGCCTATCCTGACTACCGCGAGGAGTTGGTTGACATTCAGACGAGTAAGACCGACTTCCGAGTAACGCCGAATCACCGGATGCTCGTCAAAAAGAACGACAAAAACGGGATCACCGAAGATGGCTACGATTTTGTCGAAGCCGGAGCACTTGATCAGTACTGCAACTACGAACTCCCACATGGATGGACCTATCAAGGGGGCGAGCGGATAGAAACGGTCGATCTCACCCAGTTCGACGCGGTTGACGAGTACGAAGTGTGGGTTCGGCCCTCGGTTCACGGCCACACCTTCCGAACCGAACTCGGCTTCACGCCGCGACGAGTACCGAAAGCCGATGTCGGTCAGACGGGCTACGTCTTTACGCCAGCGGAGTTTGAGGCCAACCGCGAGTACATTGAATCGGTCTGTGAGACGAGCTATGTGCATCTTGAAGCAAATCGGAAATGGATTCCGCGAACCTACGACGGCGACGACTTCCTCGAACTGCTCGCGTGGTATATTACTGAGGGCAACACCTACACGTCGACGCCGAAACAGTTTGGCGAGCAGTTCCGTGGATCGTCGACGACGGTCAAAGTCGCCCAAAACGTCCTCGCGGATGGAGGGACTGATGAACGGCCGTGTCATCACACCACCATCGGTACGCTGCTCGATGGCATGGGCTTCGATTACTACGTTGACGACCGCTCCTATCAGTTCACATCGCGGCTCTTCGGCCGACTCCTCGAATCGCTGTGTGGCGAGGACAGTTTCACGAAACGGATTCCCGAACTCGTCTTCGAGGCGAGCCGTGCACAAAAAGCGCGATTCCTCTCGGTCTTGATCGACGGCGACGGTGACCGACAGCCCGGCTCATGGCGGTACACTACGTCAAGCAAACAACTCCGTGACGACGTGCTCCGGCTCTGTGCGCACCTTGGAATGACGGCGAGCTACAACCGTGACAGCGGGTCGTGGCGGATCTATGTCACCGAAGACAGCAAAAATACGCTCCGAATGTACCGGAGCGGCTCACGAAGCACCGCCGAAGATGGTGTCTACTGCGTCACCGTCGCTGACAACCATACACTCTTGGCGGGACGAAACGGGAAGTTCCAGTTTGTCGGCCAGTCGTTGTACGGCGTAACGGGGTGGGATCGGTTCCGCCTGTACGACAAAGAGGGAGCCGCAGCCGTGACCGCGACCGGCCGAGAAGTAATCGATTTCACGGCAAAAGCTGCGAACGAACTCGAGTACGAGATTGCATATGGTGACACTGACAGCGTTATGTTAGAGCTCGGTGCAGACACCCCGAAAGCCGACGCCATCGAGCAGTCATTCGAGATCGAGGAGTACATCAACGGCCGATATGACGACTTCGCACGCGAAGAACTCAACGCCACCGAGCACCGCTTTCAGATCGAGTTCGAAAAGCTCTACCGGCGGTTTTTCCAGGCGGGTCGTAAAAAGCGATATGCGGGCCACATCATCTGGAAAGAGGGCAAGGACGTCGACGACATCGACATCACCGGGTTCGAATACAAACGCTCGGATATCGCCCCGATCACAAAGCAGGTCCAAAAGGATGTCATCGAGATGATCGTCACCGGCGACGACATCGATGAGGATCTCGAAACGGTCAAGACCTATCTGACGACCGTGATCGAGGAGTTCCTGAATGACGAACGAAGCGTCGATGAGATCGGGATTCCCGGTGGGATCGGCAAGCGACTCGATGCGTACGAGACGGCGACCGCGCAAGTTCGCGGCGCGCAGTACGCCAATCTCTTGTTGGGAACCAACTTCGACCGCGGCTCGAAACCCAAGCGGCTGTATCTCGAGAAAGTCCATCCCTCCTTCTTCCGACGGATGGAAGACGAAGAGGGGTTCAACCCGCAGACGGACCCGCTCTACGGCGAGTTCAAACGGAACCCCGACGTGATCTGTTTCGAGTACGCCGACCAGCTTCCAGACGAGTTCGAGGTCGACCTCGATTTGATGTTGGAAAAAACGCTCAAAGGACCGATCGAACGCGTCATCGAAGCCCTTGGGATGTCGTGGGAAGAAGTCAAAACCGGGCAAACACAGACAGGACTCGGACAGTACTGGTAGGAGACCGGTGGTGAAGACGGTCTCCAGTGCTTTGTCGATTTAGAAACTTTTCTTTTCGCATCTGCAGATTTGTGGGGGTGAATGCGTAACCATTATGGGCAGTACGTCCTACCTAGATAATACGAGGCAACGAATCACCAATGGCAACACTTGAAATCAAAAACTTACACGCAGTAGTCGCAGAAGAAGAGGGCGAAACGATTCTCCGCGGTGTCGACCTTACGGTCAACTCCGGCGAAATCCATGCGCTCATGGGTCCGAACGGTTCCGGAAAGTCGACAACGGCGAAGATCATCGCTGGCCACCCCGCCTATGAGGTAACCGACGGAGAAATTCTGCTCCACCTCGACGACGAGGATGTCGAAGACATTGACATCGACCTCGATGAGGACGATCTTACGTGGAATCTGCTTGACTTGGAGCCAAACGAGCGTGCGGCGCTCGGTATTTTCCTCGGCTTCCAGTACCCCGCCGAGATCGAAGGTGTCACCATGACAAACTTCCTCCGACAGGCGCTCAACGCCAAAGCCGACGAGCGCGAAGAGC
>CAZCYW010000061.1:0-4681 GCA_964503105.1 uncultured Haloferacaceae archaeon | reverse complement strand
CTGCCTGGTGGCGAGGTCTTTACCGCCCCGGTTGCCGATAGCGTCGAGGGAACGGTCTATTTCGATCTCCCACTGTACCGGCAGGGTCGGGAAATCGAAGACGTCCGACTCACCTTCGAAGACGGCGAGGTGGTCGAACATAGCGCCGGCCGCAACGAAGACCTACTCACCGAGATTCTCAATACCGACGACGGAGCCCGCCGACTTGGCGAACTCGGCATTGGGATGAACCGCGCGATCGACCAGTTCACCTACAATATGCTCTTTGACGAAAAAATGGGTGACACCGTCCATCTCGCGGTTGGGGCGGCCTATCCCGAAACTGTTGGTGAGACCAACGAACTCAACGAATCGGCCGAACACGTCGATATGATCATCGATATGAGCGAGGATTCGAGCATCGAACTCGATGGGACGGTCGTCCAACGCGATGGGACGTTCGTGTTTGAAGACGGCTTTGAGAACTGATCTCACACAGTGGTTTCAAGTGTGACAAGCGGGTCGTCGTGGCGATACAGCCGGACTGAGACGGTTGTTCCTGAATCGAGCGTCGGCGTGTTACTGGAGGCAACCGTCAGCGACGCGGATTCACCAACCTCCCAGGTCGGGTCGCTCGCGCTATTAAACGGCCCTGTTGGTCCCGAATCGAATCCCGAAGCGGCAAAAAATGGAAGTGGTGGCTGCCTCTCGAGTGGCTCGCCATCAACGCGAATCTGCATCGTTAGCGCGTGAACATCGAGTGCCTCGCCGTGTTCGTGCGTGAAGTGCAGTGTGTTGTCCTCGACAGAAAGTGCGATTGACGCGGGGGTGGTCGGCTCCGTACTGCCGGTCGCGGTGCCCATCTCGACAAGTGAAATCCCGGCCGATGCGGCGAGCAAGACGACAAGCGCACACAGCAAAATAAGACCAATCAGTGGCACAGTCGCCCGATTGGATCCAGTCAGTAGGCGCTCAATACGGCTGTTGTCTGCAGTCATACCCAGCCGTGGTCCCGTCTCAGTTGAAAAAGATTCGCCCGCACTCACACACCGGAGATCTCAGGACGCAGCTCGTGACGAATCGATTGCAGTCCGTGGATCTTGTGGGGTGATATCGACGAAGGCTGCCGCATTGTTGTCACCGAGCACCGTGACAGTAAACTCACCTCGCGGAGTGAGCGTCCAGAGCTCCCCATCCACATTTGTCTCGCCAATGGTCTCACTTTCCTCGCCGTTCTGTCCAATTGTGACGGTTGCATCGACAGGATCACCGGAACTCGAATCGGTCACTGTCAGTTCCAAGGGCCCGCCAGCGTATGTCTGCCTGACAGTTACTTCTAAGCCTGCCTGTAGTTTGGTTGTCTGTTCGCTGGCAACAATCAACGATAGCGGGAGGCGTTGATGTTCCCGGAACACGGCTTCCGTGTCGCCATCGACGAATGCTTGGAAGCCACCGTTCTGGAGATCGCCGCTCGTCAGCTCAACTGAGAGAACCGATCCAGGGCCATCGATGTTGGACCGACTGCTTTGATTCCACAGAATCGGATACTGTTCTTGAACAATTTCTTCTGCACGGTCGACACTGAGTTCACTCCCGCCGGATCCACGGAGTTCGGGTCGGTGAACCTCACGGAGATACAGGTCGTCTTCAATCGCGGTGAGCGAAATACTGTCATCACCTGTTTCGAGCGAGACGCGATCTGCGGGCTGTTCTGCACGCAGGATGTCCGCCGCATACGCCCGAACCGGCCCTTGTCGCATCCGGAGATCATATTCGATCGTTGTTAGCCGTTCGTTCGAGGCGACGTCGCTCTCTATCGACTCGGCCTGCTGGTCAAGCATCTGTGTCCGCTCTCGGAGCGTACTGGCCGCGTAATGAATAGAAGCTAACTCCGTGATGAATTCACGCGGCTCGAGTTGGTTGGCGTTGAAGCCGCGGATGGCATTGCGCTCTCGCTCGTCGAGCGTTTCGATTGTTGACTCGATTTCCGAAAGCTCTTGATCAATTCGCTGTTCGCGTTCGGCTTCATCAGCGCCATCAAGCTCGCGTTCGATCGTTGATGTCGTTAGCTGATCCGTTGTTGCAGCCGTATCAAAGTCCGCAGCGGGGCCGAGATCGACATGATGTCGACGGAGCTCACTTCGGTCGATATCGCTTTCAGGGATCGAAAGGACGTTCGTCATCTCGCCTTCAGGGATCTCATCATCATCACGTTCGGTCTGGGTTTCGACCTGCGATGGGGATGCACCGTCGGCTAGCTGGCTCACGTCACCAGTGGCAGGGACCATCGCGCCAACACTGAGTGAGGCGGTCAGCAAGAATCCCACGACCACAAGCGGGAGGAGTTTCATCTGTAGTGACTCTCTACTGAATGGACAAAAACCCATCTACGCTCGTGTGCTCACCGCTCGTGACTAATCAGACTGATAGAAAGCGTTTTCCCCAACGACCGTGAGCTTTCAGTCATGCGGTATGTCGCCCTCTCTATCGCCTTCCTAGTGCTTCTTGCACTTTTTGGAAGCCCCCTCGTTGGTTTCGCGAGCGTTGCGGCCGCAGAGATGAGCGAGCCTGAAACCACCACGGACACACAGTCACTATCGGCAGCGACACAGCCGACAGAAACAGCAGTGCAGACACAGTTGGCGAGTTCACTTGCGAGCGACGAGTTGGCGACACCTGAAACGACGTTTGCGATCTTTCTTCAGTCCGATCGGAGTGCTGACTGGCAGATCACGCTCCAGTACGAACTTGAAACAGACACCGAACAGGAAGCCTTTGACGATATTGCGACTGAATTCGAGACCGGAACCGGGGAGGTCGGCCCTGATGTCACCCTCTATGAGAATATTGCAGCCCTCTCGGCCGAACACACTGACCGCGAGATGCGGATCGAAGATGTCGAACGGACAAGCAGTCGCCAGGGGACTGTCGGGACGCTTGAACTCTCGTTTACCTGGACTGAATTTCTTGCAGAAGACGGTGATCGGCTCGTATTCCAAGACGCCTTGCAAACGCCTGACAACGATTCGTGGCTGACGTCGCTCACAGAGGGACAAACGCTTCGCGTGCATACTCCTCGTGGCTACTCAATCACGAGCGCAAATGTTGCGTTTTCGGATAACACCGTAGAGGTCGAAGGCCCCTACACCTTTGATTCCGAAGATCAGGTCAGAATTACGCTCGAAGAATCAGCGTTCGGGACCGCCTCCTGGCAGTTCCTCGGTGCAGCACTCGTTATCGCTGCTGGGATCGTCAGTGGGGCACTGCTTTTGCGCCGGAAAGAAACCACCGCCACAGAACCGTCGCCGACGCCAAACGGTGGTGTTGAGACGGCAGCTTCGAGTAGTTCTTCACAACCAGCCGTCACTGAGGAGGACCCACTGGATGACGAAGACCTCTCGTTGCTGTCGGATGACGAACGAGTCGAACGGCTTCTCGAACGCAACGGCGGCCGAATGCGACAGGCAAAAATCGTCTCCGAAACGGGCTGGTCAGACGCCAAAGTCTCACAGCTTCTGTCGGCGATGGCTGATGACGAACAGATCAAAAAACTCCGAATCGGCCGCGAAAACCTCATTTCGCTGCCAGACGTCCAGGCGCTCGGACCAACGCCCAATGGAGACGACAGCGATGAGAATAAAGACGATACTGACGCGGCAGACCGTTAGTAGGACTGTTCGACCCAGAACACTCTCACCAATTATCTTCGATTGATCATGACGTTCATGTCTCCAATCAGAACATTATTATACGCAATTACGTATAGTAGTATCTGCAGCAGGGTATCGACCATTACACGCTGCCCCCGCTGCACACTGTCGTGTGATCCCGAGATGGGGCAACACGCCAGGGGGAATACCCCTTTTTGTCTCCGGTAGTCGAGCCAGGGCTTTCGCGTTCCGTCACCTACTTGCGCGAACATCACATACACCGATCTAATGGAGTATCTGGAGCGTCGGATCGGCATGGTCAACGACCGGCTCGAAGCGGTTATCGAGTCGACCGAGCCCGACGAGCTATCCGACCAGCTCGGCCATGTTGTTCTTGCCGGCGGCAAGCGTGTCCGGCCGGCGGTAACCATCCTGGCCTGTGAGGCCGTCGGTGGCGAGCAATCACGTGCCGTTGATTTCGCTGCTGGGATCGAACTCGTTCACAACGCTTCGCTCGTGATCGACGATATCATTGACCGCTCGGACACCCGGCGGTCCACACCGAGTGCGTGGTCCCAGTACGGCTATGGGCCAGCAATCATCGCCAGCGATGGCCTCTTAGGCGAAGCGTTCGCCCTCTTTTCGAGCAATGAACAGGCCATGCAGATTGTCGCCGAATCCATGATCGAACTCGGTGAAGGCGAGGCAACCGAACTCGTTGCCCAGCCAACAAACGAAGACGAGTATATGACGCTTGCTCGCCGCAAGACAGGGGCCTTGTTCCGTGCGGCCGCCGAACTCGGGGCGGTCGCCGGTGGCGCAGATGCCCCGACAATCGAAGCCTTCGGTGAGTACGCCGAACGGGTCGGCGTCGCCTTCCAGATCCGTGATGACGTCCTCGATGCGACCGCCAGTGCCGACGATCTCGGCAAGCCGACTGGCCACGACGAGGCGATGGATCGGCCCTCCTTGGTTCAGATCACCGACCTCACGCCCGAAGAGGGTGATGAGCGCGCCCGAACCCAGTCGGATCTCGCACTGGAGGCACTCGA
>CAZCYW010000060.1:0-4690 GCA_964503105.1 uncultured Haloferacaceae archaeon | reverse complement strand
GGCGGACGCGTGCTTGCTGCATTTATCGCTCGTTGACTTCGAGCACTTTGCCAGCTGCGATGGTCTGACCCATGTCACGGACAGCGAAGCTGCCGAGCTCTGGAATCTCGCCGGATGGCTCGATGCTGAGCGGTTTCTGTGGCCGGACGGTCACGATTGCTGCGTCTCCCGACTTGATGAAATCAGGGTTCTCTTCGGCGACCTCACCCGTTGCGGGGTCGAGTTTCTGGTCGATTGCCTCGATCGTACAGGCAACCTGCGCCGTGTGGGCGTGGAAGACCGGCGTGTAGCCGGCGGTGATGACCGATGGGTGCTGCATGACGACAAGCTGTGCCTTGAAGGTCTCTGCGACCTTTGGTGGGTCGTCTGCTGGACCACAGACGTCACCGCGGCGGATGTCGTCCTTGCCGATTCCGCGGACGTTGAATCCGACGTTGTCGCCGGGGCCGGCCTTTGGAACCTCTTCGTGGTGCATCTCGACGGTCTTGACCTCGCCGCCGACATCGGATGGCTGGAAGGAGACGTTGTTGCCTGCTTTCAGCTCACCGGTCTCGATTCGGCCAACAGGGACGGTACCGATTCCCGAGATGGTGTAGACGTCCTGAATGGGGAGTCGGAGCGGCGCGTTCGTTGGCGGCTCGACTTCCGGCAGGTCGTTCAGGGCTTCGAGCAGGGTGTGACCGTCGTACCAGTCAGTGTGCTCGGAGCGCTCGGCGATGTTGTCGCCCTCGAACGCCGAGATCGGGATGAACTCTGCGTCGTCGGTGTCGAAGCGAACCTGCTTGAGGAGTTTCGAGACTTCCTCTTTGACGTCTTTGTAGGTGTCTTCGCTGTAATCGACAACGTCCATCTTGTTGACGCCGATGATCAGCTCGTTGATCCCGAGCGTGCGGGCGAGGAAGACGTGCTCGCGGGTCTGGGGTGCGACACCGTCGTCAGCTGCGACGACGAGGACCGCGTTGTCAGCCTGCGAGGCTCCCGTGATCATGTTTTTGACAAAGTCACGGTGGCCTGGACAGTCGACAATGGTGAAGTAGTACTTGTCCGTGTCGAACTCTTGGTGGGCGATGTCGATGGTGACACCACGCTCTCGCTCTTCGGCGAGGTTGTCCATCACGTAGGCGAATTCGAATCCACCTTTGCCTTTCTCTTCGGCTTCTTCTCGGTGCTGTTCAATCACGTGTTCGGGGACCGATCCTGTCTCGAACAGGAGTCGCCCCACGAGCGTGCTTTTGCCGTGGTCGACGTGGCCAATGATGGCCAAGTTCTGGTGCGGTTTGTCACTCATGGTAAGTAACGCGCTAAGGCGCTATGTGAGGGTTCTTTTGGCTGATTACCGTAAAACCATTTCGATACGTCGCCCCCAACAGGGCTACGCCGTCTTGCGGTTTGTGGGAGCAAGTGACATGCACGCCGCCGCTATCTCGCCGATGGATATCCGTCGAAAACCGGATGACTGCGCCGACGTGTCGGCGTTGGTTACTATCGGTCGAGATCTCACATTCGTCTCGTCTGTGCAGACCATCCCCTCGCCAGCAGCTCCTTTATCCTCCCGCTGTCGGATCAACGGAGAATTTTCACCGCGTTTTGGGTGAGTATACGACATTCACAAGAAAATATTGTTCGCGCGCGATTGATACCCCGTTGTCACTTCTTCAACTTGTTGTCCCAATAATGCTGGCTGCGGCGACCAGTCGAGTCGCTTGCCACTACATAAACTGAGGAGCCTATTCACTCAGCCGACTGACATCCGACAGCACTGCAGTCGCCGTCTCAGGGCCGCCCGCGCCGCGGCCGCTGATGTTGAGCCGACCGGCGTGGGTCGTCTCCAACTGCACGATATTGAGCGTCCCCGTCACCGACAGCGGGCCGTCGGCCGGCACCAGCCGTGGGGCGACACTCACACCTTCGGGCGTCGACTCGCCAATGAGTCGGATCGTCCGGCCGTCCTCGGCGGCCAATTCGAGCGCTGTCCCCGGAATGTTGGTAATCCCGTCGACGGCCGCATCTTCGAGCGTGAACTCTTGGTCGCCATCGGCAAGCACGTTTGAGAGGATGACGAACTTCAGCGCAGCGTCGATTCCCTCAACGTCGAACGTTGGGTCGGCTTCGGCAACCCCGAGGTCTTTGGCCTCTGCGAGCACGTGTTCGTAATCCAGCCCCTCGGCGGCCATCCGCGAGAGAATGAAGTTCGCCGTCCCGTTGAGGACGCCGCGGGCAGCCGTGATGTGGGAGGCTCCAAAGTCCTCGATGGTCGACAGAATGGGAATCGCGCCGCCGACAGTTGCTTCGAACCGAATCTTGCCCTCACTTTCGGCTTCGGCGGCCCGGAGGTCACGATATCGCTCTGCGACCGGGCCCTTGTTGGCAAGCACGACGTGTTTGTCGCGTTCGAGTGCGGTGACGACGTGTGAAAAGCCGGGTTCGGCATCACCAAGCGTCGTCGGCGTCGCCTCGACCAGCACGTCGTAGTCGGCTTCGACTGCTGCTTCGGCGTCTTCGTCGCCAACGCTCCCGGTTTCGACTTTCCGTTCTATTACGGCCTCGGTGTCGAGACCATCGGCGTCGACGGCTGCCGACGAGGAGTCCGCAACTGCGACGACGCGGTGGCCGTATTCGGCTGCCAGTTCGACGACTGATCGGCCAACCGCACCGGCTCCGAGTACTGCCAGTCGAGCACCGCTCATTGGCTCGCCTCCGTTAGTGGTTCAATCACGTGTAGCTCTTTTTGTTCCGCAATGGTTCGCAGTGTCGACAATGCATCCTGGGTTGTCCCCGACCGCGTTTTGAGTCGGATTCGTGCACTTGAGGTCTCATCGCGACCGCGTGGGGCCGACAGCGAGAGGTCGGTCAACGAGGCGTTCGCACAGGATTCGACCTGCCTGAGCGTATCCGACAGATCGGTGTCGACGAGGTGGCCGACCAAGAGCACGACGAGTTCCTCATCGTAGCGCTCGGTTCCGGCCTGAATCACGTTGACACCGGCGTCTCGAAGCGAGTCGACAATCTTCGAAAACCGGTGTGGCGCACAGGAGATATCGACTTCGACCGGGATATGTCCGCGCGGCGTCAGATTCCCTCGCTCGTGATAGATTGACAGTAGGTTGCCGCCGGCCTCCGAAATCGGCTGGAGTGCTCGCAGGAGCTCACCGGGCTCGTCGACGAGTTCGAGCCGGACGGTGTGTGTCTGGATGTTGCCGCCGGTGTCGCTCACGGGCGACCCTCCCGGTGACGTGGCGCTGGACACGTTGGTGGTGTTGTCTCCGACAGATAGCAATCGTTCTGTCGCTCCATGCTGATCCGTCGGACCGTGTGCGTGTCCGTCCGCATATGAATATGCAGTTTCTCCGGACGGTATAAGACTTCGTCGAAGGCACGCCTTGCCAGTGTGTCTTCGCCACGCATGGTGCTCTGAGCAAAGACACTAACGCCGATAAAAACCGCACCGCGATATTGTCGGTGGGCCGACAAAACAGCCGGCAGCGTCGGTACGCAGCTTAGATGTAGTCGATGCTTGGTGGCAGTTCCTGCTTCATGCCCTTGCGCTCGCGGATCTCGCTGATTTTGTCGGTCTGGAGATTGTCCACTAGCACACGGAAGCCAGCGTTTTCGGTGTTCCAGGAGGCACGGCCCTCGGTTGCCGAGCGAACATCCGAGGAGAAGCCGATCATCTCTTCGACAGGGGCAATGCCTTCGATCACCATGAGGTCGCCCTCTTGGTACATGTCGTCGACACGGCCACGGCGACCCTGAATCTCGCCCGACGCACTCCCCATGTACTCGGATGGAACGTCGATCCGGACGTTCTGGATCGGTTCGAGGAGTTTGATTTTCGCATCAATGAGCGAGCGGTGGACTGCATCGCGGGTTGCGGGAATAACCTGTGCGGGACCACGGTGGATCGTGTCCTCGTGGAGCTTCGCATCGTGGAGTCGGAGCAGCGTTCCCTGGACTGGCTCGGCTGCGAGTGGGCCGTCTTCGAGCGCCTCTTCGAGCCCCTCGATGACGAGTTCCATCGTCTCGTTGAGGTGTTGGATACCCTTTGTCTCGTCAAGCAGGATGTTCGTTTTGTACATGTGCTCGACAATCTGGGAATCGTCTTTGCTCATTCCGGCCTCTTGAAGCGCCTCACGGCGTTCGAGTTCCGGCATATTCATCGAGGCCTCACCAAGCTGGATCGCGTTGACGATATCCTGGTCGAGTGGCTCGGCGGTGATGTAGAACTTGTTGTGACGGTTCGGCGAGACACCCTCGACTTCGCGGGATTTCTGCTGGGGCTGCTCGCGGAAGACAACAATCGGCTCACCGGTGTGGACCTGGATTCCCTGGTTGTCACGGATCCGGTGGGTGATGACTTCGAGGTGAAGTTCACCCTGTCCGCTGATCAGGTGCTCGCCGGTGTCCTCGTTGATCTCGATTCTGATCGTTGGGTCCTCTTTGGCGACCTGCTGAAGCACCTTGATGAGCTTTGGCAGGTCGTCCATCGTTTTTGCCTCGACGGATTTCGTAATCACCGGCTCGGAAATGTGCTCGATCGACTCGAACGGCGTCATTTCGACCGAAGAGACGGTTGAACCGGCGATGGCGTCCCGGAGACCGGTCACGGCGGCGATGTTGCCGGCCGGAACGCGGTCGACTTCCTCGCGTTCGCCACCCATGAAGATCCCGACCGACTGGACACGGTTGGTGC
>CAZCYW010000059.1:0-4742 GCA_964503105.1 uncultured Haloferacaceae archaeon | reverse complement strand
GGCTCAGTGGGACGCTCGACGGACAGGCGTCGTCACACCGCATACAGTTCGAACAAGAGAGAATCGAATCGTCGATATCGGCGTCTCCGCCGCGTTTGAGCCGCCACTGTTCTGGCCCCTGGAACTTCGGTCCGGGGAAGGATTCGTCGACCTCCGCTACCGGACACGACGTGTCACAGCTTGTACATTTATAACAGTTGTCGGCTCCGGGCCGGAGGTCCATATCTTCGCTCGATGGGAAGACCTCGACCGGCTCGAATTCATCTAGTGTGGTCGTTGGATCGAAATCGCTTGGTTGTTCTGCGTCACTCATTGGCTCACCTCATGTTTTGCACTCTGTTCGCCCGCCTGCTGGCCGGCAACCGTGCCGGTTGCCAGTGAAACACCGCTCTGTGATTTTTCGGCAACTGTATCGGCACCGCCGATGACACCACCGGCCGCCCGGAGGTTCTCGAACTCCGGAGTACCGTTGGCATCGAGCGGCCGCATTGTTTCGTCGACACGGACGCCGAAACTCGCAAACGGCTGGTCGCCGAAGGCCTGTTCATCAAACCACTCATACCGGTCTTCTGGATGTGGAATGTGGCAGCCGAACACTGATTCTGTCACGCCGCCCTCACGCGAGGAACTCACACCCTTCCCGACGAGACCGCCGGTTGCGAGAATGAACTGCTCGGCGTGATACGGAACCGGCCGTCCCTTGCTGTCGATAATTACTGCCTGTAGTTCACCGTCTTCGGCCTCATAGTCGACGACCGGGTTGCCGGCGGAGAGCCGAACACCCGCTTCGTCGAGCGCGGTTTTGAGTCGGTCCGAGAGTCGGATTCCCGGATAGCTTGGTGGGCCCATCGGAATTTCGAAGACATCGACCCCGAGATACCGTTCGAGATCGGTCCGAACGTCTGCGGTGTGGTCGTCACCCAAGAAGGCGGGGAAGCCGACACGTTCGACTCCACCGAGATGGGGTTCGACCGCGTCTGCAAGCGCCTTCCGCGCACCAAGGGTCTGGCCCTTGTATTCGACATCTTCGTCGCCATCGAGCCGTTTGGCAAACCGCGTTACTCGCGAGTCGTTCGCGTAGGTGCCGGGGAAGTTGAGCTCGATTCCTTCGACCTCGAAGGGGACATCTGCGGCTTCGAGATGGTCGGCGAGCATTCGGCCATCGAACTCGGTCAGTTCTTCGAACCCGACAATCAACATCGGTCGGCTGTCGCTCGCGTTGCCGGCCGCCGCCGCTGCTGGATACCGGGCAGTCGGCTTGACCGCACCGCCAAACGTCGGAATCAACGCATTGGTGTCGGTATGGCTGCCCTGGTAGCTGTCGCCGACGACTTCGTCAAATCGGGACAAGCCGTCGCGGATAGCCCGCTCGCCGACGAGCGAGTACGGGTGTTCGTCGTCGAGTTCCGAGAGTGCGGCAAACGGATCGACAACTGGCTCGGCGGCGTCAGTGTAGCCAAGGATATCAATAAGCCCACTGGCGTGACGGAGCGTACTTTTTTTATGTGTGACGAGTCGGACGGAGGCACCGGTGTCGGCTGCCTCAAGGGCGGCAATCGAGCCGGCAAGCCCGCCGCCGATCACGATGACGTCTTCACGGATAGCCACAGTCAGTTACCCTCCGGCCGGCCGCCATCGGTTGCGGCAGTGCCTGCTTTGCCATCGGTCGCATCTGCACCGACACCGGCGTCAAAAGCCGAGTAATCGATCACGGCGTCGGTTGTCGCGGCATCCTTATCGCGGTTCATCGTCGTTGCGTGCAGCGAGTATTTGAGCGCTGCCTGTGACAGCTGGGTTCCCCACAGGGCGTGCCGTTCGCCCTTCCAGCGTTCCTGGTAGAGTTCGTCCCAGGCGTCGTAAGCGATGTCCGCGTCGTACTCGTCGTAGAGCTCGGCGGCCATCCGGTGACAACAGAAGGCTCCCTGGCAGTTGCCCATCGACGCTCGCGTGCGCAGGCGAACTGCATTCAGATCTGATCCTGAACCTTCAATACCGTCCTGGATCTCTGCGCGCGTGACGGCTTCACACTCACAGACAGTCGGGTTCGGTCCATCGAAATCGAGCACCTCGTCGGTGCGGGAGCCCAGTCGCTGCGTGCTCCGTCGACCGATCGGCGAGCGGATACCGTACTGCTCCATGTAGTCGTCGAGCACTGAGAAGTCCTCGCTGCCGGGCAGCGGGATGTCTGCGGTCTCACACTCGGCGTCGATTCCGAACTTCCCACAGACGTGATCGGCGATCTCTTCGGCCATCAGCCGGTAGGTCGTAAACTTCCCACCGACGATGCTTGTCATCCCCTTGACGTTATCTCGTTCCTCGTGGTCGAGCAGGAAGTACTGCCGGGTGATGTCCGTTGAGTCGCTCGTTCCGGTTTCTGGCGGCTCATATAGCGGTCGGACACCCCAAAACGAGCGAATCGTCCGGGCCTCTTTGAGGATTGGGACCAGCTCCGAGAGAGTGTCGATCATCATATCGACTTCCCACTGCTCTTCGGGGTAGTCTTCGGGATCTTCGACCTCAACGTCCGTGGTACCCAGAATTGCGGTCGTCTCGTGTGGGACGACGATGTCAGCGTCACCCTTCGGTTTACACCGGTTGATGACGGTGTCGACCTGTCGGGTGTTCATGATCGTCATGACACCTTTGCCGGGTCGGACCTCGATATCTTGTTCGAGCCCGGCCATCTCGCCGATCCGACCGGCCCACGCACCCGTCGCGTTGACAACGTAGTCGGCACGGATCTTCTCGCGCGTGCCCGGCTGGCGGTGGACACGTTTGCCCGGTCCCGTCTCGTGTTCGACCTCAACGCCAACGACCTCGCCGTCCTCTTTGAGAATATCGACGACGGGCGCGTGCGTCTCGATGCGTGCGCCGTGTTCTTCGGCACTGGCAGCGTTGGCCACACAGAGCCGGAAGGGATCAACCGCGCCGTCGGGCACCTTGATCGCCTTGTCGATGTCCTTGGCGAGGTACGGCTCGATTTCGCGGGCCTCTTCGGCCGAAAGCACTTCGACGGGGATGCCGCATTCCTTGCAGCCCTCGACTTTCTTCTGGAAATACTCCTCGGTGTCTTCGGGTCGCTTGACGAACAGCCCACCGGTCATTTCGACACAGTGACTGGCGATATCCCGCAGAATCCGGTTTTCTTCGATACATTCGATCGCACTCTCCTGATCGGATACCGCATACCGACCCCCGCTGTGAAGCAGGCCGTGCATCCTCCCTGTTGTCCCGTGGGTGAGGTTACCCTGTTCAACCAGGGTAACGTCTAACCCGCGCATGGCGAGATCGCGGGCGATACCGCACCCAGTCGATCCTCCGCCGATGACGAGAACGTGTGGCTTGTTACTCATCCGTTCAACCTACGTTTGAACTATAATGACTTTACTTTACCCCTCGGCCGGCGACGGCCGTAAATTATAGCGACAATCATGAGGGTTAGGACGGCTCAGACGGCTGATTCATGCCTATTGATCACAAACGTGCATATAAGATACGGACAATTATGGGCACAGGAGTAACATTTATCATGTTATTCCATAGTGTTTACCCACGGTACGGGAACTGGCCGTAAAGAATAGTTCCCGGCCCAAGGGGGAACGGCCCCCGCAAGGAGTGTGGTGAATACACAATGTCAGAAACATACGTTGGTTCAATCGACCAAGGGACGACAGGAACGCGATTCATGGTCTTCGACCACGGCGGTAACGTGGTCGCACAGAGCTATGAGAAACACGAACAGATCTATCCGGAGCCAGGCTGGGTTGAGCACGACCCGATGGAAATCTGGGAGAACACCAAGCTCGTAATTAACCAGGCACTCGAAAGCGAGGGTCTCGATGCGAGCCAGTTGGAGGCAATCGGTGTCACCAACCAGCGAGAAACCACGATCGTGTGGGACGCCGAAACCGGCAAGCCAGTTCACAACGCGCTTGTCTGGCAGGACCGCCGAACCACCGACCGTGTCGAAGAGGTACAGGAAGCCGGCAAAGTGGAGATGATCCGCGAGAAGACCGGTCTCGAATGTGATGCGTACTTCTCGGCAACGAAGACCGAGTGGATTCTCGACAACGCAGACCCAATCAAGCTCCAGCGCTCGCGACCAGAGGACGTTCGCGACCGCGCCGAAGACGGCGAGCTCCTGATGGGAACAATCGACACGTGGGTTATCTACAACCTCACGGGCAACCACATCACTGATGTTTCGAACGCATCCCGGACGATGCTTTACAACATCAACGACCTCGAGTGGGACGACGAACTCCTCGACTTGTTCAACGTTCCAGCCTCGATGTTGCCAGAAGTCCGACCGTCTTCCGACGACGAAACCTACGGCTCGACCGACGCAGACGGCTTCCTCGGCGCTGAAGTACCTGTTGCAGGTGCACTCGGTGACCAGCAGGCAGCCCTCTTCGGTCAGACCTGTTTCGACGCCGGTGACGCAAAGAACACCTACGGTACCGGCTCGTTCATGCTCATGAACACCGGCAAAGAGGCAGTGCCGTCCGAACACGGCCTGCTGACGACGATTGGCTTCCAGCGCTCCGGCGAGGAAGTCCAGTACGCCCTTGAAGGATCGATCTTCATTACTGGCGCCGCAATCGAGTGGCTCGAAGACATGACGCTCATCGAGTCTGCCGCCGAGTCCGAATCGCTCTCACGCAGCGTTGATTCGACTGACGGCGTCTATGTGGTTCCGGCGTTCGCCGGTCTCGGTGCACCCCACTGGGATCAGCGCGCCC
>CAZCYW010000058.1:0-4912 GCA_964503105.1 uncultured Haloferacaceae archaeon | reverse complement strand
CGGACGTCCGCGTATTTCATGTCCATGTCGAACAACGAGATCTCGTGTGAAATGACTGATCGGTCGGCGGCACACTCGTGGGGGACGATTACGCGGAAATTACTCGAATGACCATCGACGACGGTGGCTCTGACACAGCCGCTTGTGGTCATGCCGGTTACGATCAGCGTGTCAATCCCGTAGTAGTGAAGCAGGTGTGAGAGATGTGTATCGAAAAACGAGCTTGCCCGCGGCTTTTCAATAACGATTTCGTCTTCTTTGGGCGTCAGTGGCTCCGCAATGACATTTCCGTCGTCCCACCGCTCCATTTCAGCCACCGTTTTAGTTCTGCAGGATGATTTCGTCCCACCCTGATAATCCGGCGGGTACATATCGGAATCATGTGGTGTCGTATACAACACAGGAACTTCGAGCTCACGCGCCGTTGCAATAAGTCGCTTGTTCGCCGCAACCGCCGCTTGGCCGGTATCTGTCCGCCCGGTGGGATACTCGTCGCTCACAAACGCGTCAGTCATATCGACAACCAAGACAGCCGGTGTTTCTCCCCATCCGATAGCTGTCCCGAGCGTTCCATAGCTTTCACCACCAAAGTATTCGAGATCCGCATCGGGGACGGCATCTGGAATATAGCTTTCATAGCCATTCTTTTCAGACATACTAATAATTTCAAGCATTTATTAGATAAATCTCCCGTATGTACTGTAATTATAGTACTTATTGTTAACAAAGAAGACAACTAACTACGAATGGCGTCGATTCCTCTCGCACCTATGGGTTAAAAAATCACGGTACAGTGTAACCGAGCGGTCCCTCAGTCGTCGGCCGTTGGTGTTGGCTTCGTGTCGGTGTACTCCGTTTCGATGGTTTCGAGGATCGATTCAAGATCACATACATCGGCGTATTTCATATCCATATCAAACAATGAAATTTCGTGAGAGATAATTGACCGGTCGGCCGTACACTCATGTGGAACAATCATCCGGAAGTTACTCGAATGGCCATCGACGACGGTGGCTCTGACACAGCCACTTGTCGTCATCCCAGTCACAATCACGGTGTCAATACCGTAATAGTGTAGCAGGTGCGAAAGATGCGTGTCGAAAAACCCACTCGCACGTGGCTTTTCGATGACAACGTCGTCGTCTTCGGGTGCGAGTGGCTCGGTGACGACATTTCCTTCGTCCCACTGTTGCATTTGTGCCTCAGTTTTTACTTTGCAGGCGGATTTTGTCGTGCCCTGATAATCTGGCGGATACAGTTCAGCACTGGTTCCCGTCGTGTAAAAAATTGGGAGTCCAGCCGCTCTGGCCGTCGTAAGCAGTTTTTCGTTTGCTTCGACAGCCGGCTGTCCGGTGTCGGCCCTCCCTGTCGGGTGGTCATCAGTCACGAAGGCGTCCGTCATATCAATAACCAAGACTGCAGGAGATTCACCCCATCCAATTGAGGTTCCCATCCCGCCCTTGGCAAAGTAATCGAGGTCAGCTTGCGGTACAACATCCGGTACATAACACTCGTACGATAGCTTTTCAGCCATGAAACTACATTCCGAAACCTGTACTTTAACGTTCTGTACAAAGATGTTTCATAATATATACGTGGTCAACTTGTTACAACCTGATTTTTCTAAGCCTGCTGTTGCTCACTATAATTCTGCGTAACGCTGCCATTTTCGAACTTTATTTTTGTATTGTCAGACATTTTTACATAGTTTGTATATGTAGTTAGTACTCTCTTAGCGATTTACTGGTTGTATGCCCAAAAACTTCAAATGTCCAAAGTCAATCGACTGGGCCAATGCACAACGAAAACGCATTCTCGGTCAACCGACGGTCGGTGCTCAAGGGCCTGACAGCCACATCAGCAGGGGGCCTTGGACTGCTCTCGGGCTGTCTCGGTGACGACACGAGCGACAGTGAAGCGACGATCCGCGAGTTCGACATTGCAATTACCGATGCGGCCGACCTCCTTGACCCACACCAAACCGGGTCGATCCCGCTCATGATGGTCATGTCTCACGGATATGAAGGGCTTCTCGGACGGGATGCAGCCGGTAACATACAGCCGGAACTCGCGACCGACTGGGAGCGAATCGAACCCGGACGGTTTCGGTTCGAACTGCGTGAAGGCGTCGTGTTTCACGATGGGGCCAAATTTACTGCCGAAGACGTGCAGTACAATGTCCGGCGGATTCGTGACCCGGACATCGACGTTGTTAGCGATCGTCAAGAAACACTCGCAGGGATAACGGACGTCGAAATTATCGACGATTATACCATTGATATTATTTCTGATGGACTCAACACGAATGTGATTCCTGCCTTTGCATCATATCTTGGATTGCTCATTATCAACAGCGAGTGGATTCAGAATACCGATACACAGACGGTGAGTGCTGATATCAACGGAACTGGACCGTTCAGGCTCGTCGAATACGAAGAAGCCGAAACCGCTGTTTTTGAGCCGTTTGATGAGTACTGGGGAGAGGTACCACCCTTTGAACAGGTCTCATTTACCTATTCTGGTGAATCCTCGACACGTGTCAACCGTCTGTTAGCTGGCGAGTCCCAGCTCGTTGAATCCGTTCCACCATCCGACGTCCCCCGTGTTGAACAGGAAGACAATCTGAGTGTCCAGACAATACCAAGTTCAAGAGTCATCCACGGTGTCATGGATGTCACACAGGAACCGTGGGACAGCATCGAGTTCCGACAGGCGATGAACTACGCAGTCGATGTTGAGGGGTACATTGAAAATATCCTTAGCGGATTCGGCGAAGTATCGACCCAGCCGACGTTGCCTGAGATGTTCGGGTACAATCCGGATATCGAACCATTCGGCTACGATCCCGAACTCGCTGCGGATTTGGTCGACGAAAGTGGTCACGCCGGTATTGAGTTGGAGCTAACCGTCCCTGTTGGACGGTATCTCCTCGGTGAAGAGTTTGGGACCGCGATTGCGGGAATGATCGATGATCTCCCGAACGTGAGTTGTGAACCGCAGCTTCTCGATTTCGCCACGTTCGCAACCCAGTGGGTAGATACGCAGCCATCGGATATGGACTTCTTCCTCGTTGGCTATGGTCACCCCTCCTACGACGGTTCGCAGTCGATCGGGAATATGATCGTCGACGACCGGCTCGGTCGCTACGGCGGTGAGTACGGAGGAGATGCACTGGAGGAGATCGAGTCGGTCTACCGTGAAGCGCTCCGAACCGCCGATGACGGTGAACGGGAGGCACTCCTTCAGGAGGCAAATCAGCTTGCGGTCGATGATGTCTGTTGGATCTTCCTACACCAACAGCAGAGCGTCTACGGCGTCAACGACGCACTCGACTGGGAGCCCCGTCATGATGAGCTAATGACCGGCCGTGATGCCGGCCTCAGATAACGGAGGAGTACAATGAGCACATTAGCTGAATTTATCGCTCGACGGCTAGCCCAGGGTGTGTTGGTTGTCTGGGGAGTGGTGACGACCGTCTTTTTACTGCGGTTTCTCTCCCCGACGAATCCTGCGGTGCTGATCGCCCCGGAAGACGCGACCGCCGAAACGATTCGGCGGATCGAAGAGGACCTCGGACTCAACGAGCCGATTACCGTTCAGTATCTGGATTTCATGTTTCGGGCGGTGCAGGGTGATCTCGGCTTTTCGTATGCCTCGAATACGGCGGTTACCTCCCGTATTATCGGCTCATTACCGGCAACGCTCGAACTGGCATTCGCCTCGCTAGTGTTCGCGATCGCCATTTCGATTCCATTGGGAATTGTGAGTGCGAAATACCGCGGCTCGAAAATCGATTACGGCTCAAATCTGATTTCGCTTGGCGGACTCAGCACGCCAAACTTCTGGTTGGCGATTATGATGGTTCTCGTCCTGTCGGTACAGTTTGGTCTCTTTCCGACGAGTGGGCGACCGTTTGGTCCGACAGAGAACCTTTGGTCGTGGATCGCACACATGGCTCTGCCGACGATTGCGCTTGGCACGTACTTCATGGCGCTGCTCTTCAGGATGACCAGAAATGGCGTCATCGAAGAATCCGGGAAAGAATACGTGACTGCCGCACGTGGCAAGGGACTTCCTGAGCCGTTGATTATGTACCGATATATCCTGCAAAATAGCCTCGCTCCAGTGGTTACCGTCGCCGGCTTGCAGCTCGGCGTCCTTATCGGTGGCTCAGTCGTCGTTGAGGCCGTCTTTGCGTGGCCCGGAATCGGCTCAATGTTTATTAGGGCGCTGAATTCGGCTGACTGGCCGATTCTACAAGGCGTTTTGATTGTCGTCGGAACTGGTTACGTGTTGATCAATATCATTGTTGATGTCATCAACGCCCAGCTCAACCCACAGGTGGCTCTTTCATGATTTCGAAACGAACCCAGACCAGTCTTAAACGGGAACTCCGCTCGAATCCGATTGCAATCCTCGGGGTCGTCTTGTTCATGTCGCTCGTTATTGGCGCACTCTTTGCGCCGATCCTCGCTCCTCATGATCCAACTCGGCAGTATTCAACTGAAAACCATCAAGCACCGATTGGCTTCGGTAGTGAAGACCAGCGAACTGTTCTGATCGATGGTGAGATACAGACGATCGCCTCAGACAACCGTGGAACGCTGACACACGTTCTCGGGACGGACGCGAACGGCCGCGATCTGTTCTCGCGTGCGTTGTACGGTGCACGAACGTCACTGATGGTGGCCTTGGCTGCGATGAGTATCTCGCTGCTTTTGGGTACCGCAACCGGACTCACTTCGGGATACTATGGCGGCCGAACCGATAGCATCACAATGCGGCTTGTCGACATCGTCTTGGCTTTTCCAGCCCTGTTGATGGCGCTTGCACTGTTCGGTATTCTCGGTCCAATGACCATCTGGATACCCGATCCACTCGTTACAAGCGGGCTCGTCAGTGACCGTCCAGC
>CAZCYW010000057.1:0-4947 GCA_964503105.1 uncultured Haloferacaceae archaeon | reverse complement strand
AAAGGACACTCCAGCGCTTATGCCGACAGCAGATGCAGAAAACAGTGTGTCACTCATCAGTGTCGACCGGTTCGAGCGTCGCGGCGTCGAGCTCCTCGTCAAGGTAAGCTTGCCCATGGTTAGTGAGGCGGTAAAGCCCTCTACTCCAGTTCTCAACGAGACCATACTTGGCCAGCTCTCGGCAGCGATCTCCAGCGTAGTTGGCGACGGCGACGTCAAGATCTTGGAGGGCCATCGGCGTGAGATTCCGTTCATCGCGCAAGTTCTCCAAGATCTCATCATCAACTGGTTTCATCCAGTCCGCCCTTCCGCGTGCCATTACCCCGGCTTGAACTGTGTAACTCATAGTGGTATCGGTGTATAAACTGTAAAGGTGAATAGCAAAGAAACTATTGCCTAACTCAGTTCAAAATATGTCTAATTCACAGTGAGGTATTTGTAACTGGCGCTGATAGTCACTGATGGAAGCTGCTACACACACGGGTGGAACCGAAAGTGTAGGGCGTGGTGGAAACACGCCCTGGTGGCTTCCTACAAACCCCTCTAAGGGGAGAATTTGCAGGTTTAGCCATGTCAGACAAGAACACAAACCGTAATAAGAATACGGTCAAGACGACAGCCGCACAGCACGATAATCACGCCCTACCAGACGGTGGGACCGCGCCCGCAGACCTCACGCTCTTTCAGCACGCGGTGCTGGCAGTGATCGCCGACGAGCCACGGTACGGCCTCGGGATCAAACGCGAGCTCGAAGCGACCTTTTACGAGACGGTCAATCACGGCCGATTGTACCCAAACCTCGACACCCTCGTCGAACTGGGGCTGGCAGAGAAACGCGAACTCGACCGCCGGAGTAACGAGTACGCCGCCACCGAGGCCGGCGTCCAAACACTCCACGCACTGACCGACTGGTTCGACGACCGTCGGCCATTCTACAGCAATGAAATGCTACCCGACGGTGCAGGCAAATACGAGATTGTCCTCAATAAGCAGCCGGTGCGGAGTGGTGACGACGAGAAGGCGATCTGGGTTGCAGAGGTAACCAACTCTGAGACCATCCGGACAAACGGTGGCGACACGCCTGCCCAAGCACTCCGTGGTCTTGCTGTAGAGTTTGAGAAAACGTTCGGAGACGGTATCCGAACCGACGGCGGTGTCGCCCCGGCCAACTCCGATATGGTGGCCAGCGCGAACCCAGACTCGTTTGCATTTGGGATTACCGCCATGGATCTCGATGACGTCTCGGTCTCGACCGACAACGGGAGATATATCTGCACAGTTCGCGGGCCCGACCGCGGGATGGTCGACGGCCACAGCGTGATCGAACTGGCGAACGCCCACGGCCACGGCGTCCTCGATGTCTATGCCGATGTTGAGGCTGGCGAGCTGACGATCGAAGTGGAACTATGACAGGTATCGATAGCTTCGTCACCGAGAGTTCGAGTCACGACGACTACGATCCCGAGACGGACGACCTCATGATGCCCGCACTCGGCGGCGGCATCATACTCGAAGGCCCGAGTGGCGAGTACGTTCTTTGCAAGCGCCCTGTCTGCGTCACGGAGTGGATCTGAATGCACGCCGCACTCCTCGCACTCGTCAACGGCGAGCCCGAGCGGATGCCGATCGAGACCGACCTTCGGGGTTTTCCGGCCATCCAAGCTGAGTCAACCGCGTATCTCGACGGCAAGGAGATCTACCACGGCACGGCAGCCAACAGCGTCGAACAGACTGTCCAGAACGTCTACGTCGACGGCGACCGTATCACCACGACTGAAGAGAAAACCCGCTCGAAGGTTGCGTGTGAGTGGTACGCCGATCTTGAGGCCGGCTTTATCGGCGTCGACAGCAGCGATGGTCAGTGGCTGTTTCAGCACCTCGCACTCAAACACGGCGTCGAAGCCTTCGAGGCGGTCGTCGATCTCGACAGCTTTGCCGACCAGATCGCCGCGAACGTCGAGGCGACCGCCTGGCAAGTCAGCCGCAAGCAGTCGTTCGACGAAGACGGCGATTCCGAGCGCGTCGAGATCAAGTATCATGACAGCGCCAACCTCGCCGAAACCGGTCGGGGCGGCAATATCCAACTCGGGTTTACCTACTTTTGGAACGGCATTCGCGTCCACGGGACGGTCGCCGCCTCTGGGTACGTCGCGATCTACTCGTCGATGACCGTCGACACATTCGGTCGGTGGATGTGCGACGAGCTCGTCCCACATCTCGAGATCCCCGATTCGGGAAGCCAAGCGTTCCTCAAAGACATTCTCGAACGGGAGGGCGTCGATGTCTGAGAGTGCCTCCTCAGCACCCACTGGCGAGATACTGCAGATCACGCCTGCCGAACACGAGCTCGTCAAGCACAAGCGCAAATGCCCGGCCGTGACGCCCGACGTCGAGGCCGCAATCCGCGCGGAGATAGACGACGTCGTGGTCGCTGTCGGCTCGCTCTCGAACAGCAAGCGAATGCACATCCCCGACGACAGTGGCGAGATTCTCTGTCACTATTCGATGACCGAAGAGAACCACAAGCCCGTCGAGTGCTATCCACCAGGCTACCGTGACTTCTGTCGGGTGTGTGCAGCTCGGTATCGGATCCAGTACGGTGGGGTCGCCAATGACTGAGTCATCCTACCGCGTCGAGTGCGAAGAGTGCGACCGGTCGATCCCGGCGTCGGCACGCTACTGTCAGTTCTGTGGCGTCGAACAGCAGCGAGCGCTTCGAGTGATCGAGCGCATGCGATCGGCGCAGGGTGACGAGATCCGAACTGACGGTGGTGAGGATGCTCAGCTGCGAGGAAAAATGGTTCAAAAACCACGCCAACACGGGGAGGCCGACGTGGTGGGAGAGGACAAATACGCCATCGGGGGAAACTGGCGTATTAACGGGGGACCAAAAATCAACGGTGGAGTGACGTTGCCGTTGATCTTTCCCGTATCTACGTGGAGGCACTTGACACGCAAAAGGGGTGGCCCTAACATGTTTGGGTACTCCGATAGATGTGAAATTCCAGAAAAAATTCTTCTAACAGACGGTGGTCAACCCACAGACGACGCCGATCACATCCCACTGTGGCTGTGGTGGCTGTTTGTCGTCGCCCTTTGCACAGTCTTCGTTGTAATCCTCTGGAACGCTGGGGTGGTGGCGTGATCATGGCCGCTTCGCCGAACTCAGCAAGCGGAGCCTTCCGACACCAGGATGGCCAGGTCATCGCACGGATGCTCGATCACGGAGAGCCACACGTTCAACAGCGCTGGAATCAGCGATGTCCAGACGGGTGGGAAGACTACTCCGTCCGTGTCGCCTGGCGAGAGGCCGAGCCGATCGGGACGGCTGGTGGTGGATCGTTCCGACTCCACGAGGAGACCGGCCTGGTGCTCGTCAGCCAGTATGCATTCCTGCAGACAGTGTACCGACCGGAAACCGATGCGGAGCGAGACCTATGAGCCAATCAGAGACAGCACACCAAGAGACAGATCCAGACGACGCCGAAGCCGAGTTGACCGATGAAGAACACGCCGTCTTCGAGCGGCTTGCCGAGCGCTTCGGCGACGATGACGAAGTCGGGCGGATCTGCGAAGCCGTCCTTCAGTCGTCGGAGGGAACCAACGAGGAGGCCAGCTCATGAAGCTCATCGCGATCCATGACCGCGGGCTTTTGTCGGAGCGTCCGGCCAGCACGCAGCAGGTCTTTTCGAGCATCGGGGTCGGGCTCTTCGATCATCCGGTCCTCGATCGCCTCGGTGACCTGGTCGAGCAGCTGCTTGGTCTCCAAATCGAGCGCTTGGTTGCAATGGATACAGAAGTCCTTGCCACGCGGTGTGTCCTTCTCACAGCGGGGGCAGACAACCGGCGAGACGTCTTCGGTGGCCGTCTCGTCGATGACCAACCCGTGCATCGCAGCGTACTGCTTCTCTTGGGTCTCCCCGGAGAACTTCGCGATGTAGCGCGAGATGACCGGCGATCCGCGAGCTCGACCTTGGCGATCTTCGATAAAGGCCTGGGACTTCTCGCGTTGCGACAGCCAGTAGGCGTTGGACTTTCGGAAGTTCGTCGGCGTGACCGGCTTGTGGACGTTCGCCCGGTCGGCGGCTTCCTTGAAGCACTGCAGGAAACGCTGGTAGCTGAATCGGGAGGGCTTGGTGAGCTTCGACCACAGATAGTCATCGCGACCGCCAGGGTGGGCGTTGAGCCACGCCTGGACGTACGGGGTGGCGATGATGAGGTGGACGTCGTGTTCGCCACGCTTGCCGTCGACGCGGACCTTCAAACTGTGAGCACCGTCAGAGATGTCCTTGACACGCAGGTCGAAGAGCTCGCCACCACGAAAGCCGCCCTCGAATTGCAGGGCGATGAGCGCTTTGTCGCGTGGGTTGCGAGCCGCATCGATCATAGCCTCGACGTCGGTGTTGAGATCGAGCATGTCGGCCTCGTCGGGCTCGGGCTGGTAGTCCCGGCTGGTCTTCGTCGAGATCCACTTGTGCGATTCAGGGATGTCGTCTCCACGCGTAACGTGCTTGGCGAAGAGACGGAAGGCAACGCGGTAGTCGCGGTTCGTCTCCTGGGAGCCGGCTTCGATATCGTAGGTGTCGTGAATCCATCTGACGACGGTTTTCGCGGCGTCTTTGGCAGCGTAGAAGGTCTCGTCGGCCTCGGGGTCGCCCTCTTGCTCACGGACGAGGCTCTCATAGAGGTTGACCTCGGCGTTCTCACTGATTCGGACGTTGTGTCTGAGCAGCTTCTCGTGTCGGTGATACCCGTAGTCTTCCCGGCGGAGTTTCAGCTCGTCAGAGAAGTCAAGCAAGAGCTGTCGGTCGCGATCGGAGCCACCGCGCTCACCGTCGCGAAGCCGATCGCGAAGAGTGCCGACGGCCTTCTTCTGCTTACTTACCATATTACCTCTCTTTATCCGTCGGCTGGTAAAGATTTGGTTGAAAGCCCTCCTCCGGCTTC
>CAZCYW010000056.1:0-4982 GCA_964503105.1 uncultured Haloferacaceae archaeon | reverse complement strand
GCCGTGCATCCCGGTCTTGCCGACGACTTCGATGACTTCTGCAGCCGTCGAGTCGCTGGCGTTCTCCTCTGCGCTCATGGTGATTTACTGAAGTTCCTCGACCTTCGAGGCGATGTCTTCGATGTCGTCCGATGCGTCACCGGCGCTAACGATCGCGGCAGCCGCACTGCCGACTTCGAGGCCGGCGGCGTGGCCGACATCGTCCTGCGTGTCGACAAAGACGACCGGAATACCCTTCTCTTCGGCGATTTCGGGAAGGTGCATAACGATCTCTTCGGGTGAGACATCTTCGGCGACAAAGACGAGCTGGGCGTTGCCACGCTCGACGGCCTTTGTGGTCTCGTTTGTTCCTTTCTTTACACTGCCTGTGTCTCGGGCGACTTCGAGAGCGTCAAGTGCGCGCTCTGCGAGGTCGGCTGGGGTTTCGTAGTTGACGTAAACTGCCATGGTTATACCTCTCCTATCTTCGGGCTCGCACGTCCTCGCCGAACGGTTAGTCCCTGACGGCGAGGAGCATCATCAACCCGGATAGGCTGTACCCTCTCGTTTGACTCACTCCCATAAAAGCGCTTTCAAAGCAACTCAGCCGTGTGAGGGCGAACCACGGTTCCTCGTGGTGGTTTGACCCTGTCTTGGAGTCAGTCGTTTCGGCGGGCAAACATGACGAGCCCGATCATCGAAAAGACGACCTCGCCATTTCGGGTTTCAGTCTCGACTTTCGCTCGCACGACGCCGCGACGGTCGGTTTCGATCTCACGTTCGAGAATCTCGGTTCGAACCGACAACACGTCACCGGGCCGAACTGGTTTCTGCCAGCGAAGTCGGTCGACACCCTTGGCTCCAAGGGTTGCAGCGTCGTCGAGAAAACTATCAACGAGGAGGCGCATTGACATCGAGGCGGTATGAAATCCACTGGCGATCAGTCCGCCATACATCGATTCGTCGGCTGCACGGTCGGCATCAAGATGGAACCACTGTGGGTCGTACTGCTCGGCAAACTCGATGATTTCGGCTTCGGTGACTTCGTACTCACCACTCGTCCGTTCGTCCCCAACACTGAGGTCCTCAAAGAAGAGCGTCATACTTCTCATAGTGTGTTCAATCGGTAAGAAGGTTGAGTCAAACAGCCGGGTTGGCTGTCTCGCCAGTACCAACAAAAAATAACGTAAGATGGCTGCGGTGGCTGTTCGGTTTCGACACCGACGTGTTTTGTCTGGTATCCGACAGCCGATTTTGTGCGATATCCGGGGGTCGACCTTCTGCTGTGGTTAGTAGTCGGCCGACACCTCAGCCGAGTAGAGTTTGTCGCCGTCGTAGTAGATCGAAATCGTATCCTTGTCCGTTTTGGCGGTGACGGTGAACTCAGTTTTCGACTCGCCATCGATGGCAATTTTCCCGCCGTCGTTGGATTTCGAAAGCTTCCAGGAGAACTTGTAGTCGTGCGGGCTGCTGTTGTAGATTGTCCCCTTGACTTCGATCTTCTTGTCGTCCTTTTTCGTCGACTCAATCGTCACATCAAGATCGTCTTTGAGATCCGATGGGTCTTTCTTTTTGTCTTTCTCGTCCTCCTTTGTTTCATCTTCCTCTTCTTTGTCATTTTCTTCCTCGCCGTTTTCGGGTTCCTCATCCTTCGTAAAGTCGAGTACTCCACCGGTGACGCGGTGGTCGTTTGCTTCTGCGACCGCAAAGAATTCGTAGGTGACGCCGGCTTCAAGTCCATCGATCTCCGCACTGAACGTTCCGGGTTCGGTGAGCGTCTGTCGGTCAGTCGACGAGAAGTCATCGTCGTCGACTGCGTGGAATTCGAAAAAGACCTCGACTTCTTCAAACGTCCCGATACTGAGCAGCTCGCCGTTGAGCGTCGCTGTCGATCCGTTGATGTCGGTTGCAACTTTGGTCTCGACCTCTTTTTCGGGGTCGACGTCTTCGCCCTCTTGGCACTCGGCCTCACTAATCGTAAGAATCGTGTTGTCGCCGCCGCCGTTGAACTGGACTTCGGCGTCTTCGACCGTGCCGCCACCGTCTTTGAAGATCTCGAACTGGACTGCGCCGCCGCCTTCACCGGGACGGAATCCCTCGGCGGTTTCTTCGCTTCCATCTTCGAATTCGACGGTGAGCAGCGCCCCTTCGAGCTCGATTTCTGTCGGGCCACCGGGCGTGAGGATCCACTTCCAAAAGCCGACTTCGTCATCCTCACAGTCGAGCGTCGCTAGTTCGCTTCCCTGTCCGCCCCACGCGAGGGTGTTTTCGGTATCAACGAGTGTTTCGGGTTCGTTTGGTTCGTCTTCCTCATCGTCATCCGATGAAAGACAGCCTGCGAGTGCGACTGTTCCTGTTGCGCCGATGAGACCAACGTAGGTCCGTCGATCAAGACGTTTCTGTGTCATCTCATCTTCATTGAGTACAGGGCGATTGTTTGTTAGTTGTAATGTAGTAACCAAGTTATTACGGTAACTACTGTACTAATCACTCAACAAAACCGTATCTAAATCTATTATTTCTGAAAATACATACAATACTGTTGATGCGTCGTCGGAGTCTGTCGTGCGGCGCAGTCGTCCGGAGCGTCCACAAGTATGGCGGCCTCATTACTGCACACAGCTTCGACCGTCCTCAGTAACAGCCCGCTACCACCTCGTATGGACTGTCTACCTACCCGACCAGACGGAAACAAAACAGGTAGCACTACCGTAGTCACCGTGGCAGACCACGCTCCGCGACGCTGCTTTGGGGCACCGAAACCAGCACGCCCGAGACGATACCGACCGAAAGCACATCGATATAGGCGTTCAAAACCCGTAGACGAGCGTCAGTTAGCTTCGCTTACCGATTTCTTCTCGAAGAACGCTACTGACGGTTTCGCCATCGGCCTTTCCTCTGAGTTCGGCCATACATTCGCCCATCAGCCCTGAGAACGCAGCCATTCCCTCGTCGGCGACCTGCTCGCCGTTGCGCTCGACAACGCCGGCGATGATTTCTCGAACTTCGCTGTCGTCAACTCCGCCGAGGCCAGCGGCCTCAATTGCAGCTTCTGCCGTGAGTTCGGGCTGGTCGGCGAGCACAGTTAGCACGTCGCCGACACCTTCTTTTGCGAGATCGTCTTCAGCGACGAGCCCAAAGACCGACAAGAAGTGGTCATCCAAGAGGTTCTCGACCGAAACACCGTCACGGCGGAGTTCGATAACGGTACTTTCGAGCACTGATGCGGCGAAGGTTGCGTCGACACCGCGGTCGACGGCTGTTTCGAACAGCGGCATTCGCCGGCCGTAGGCGACTTGTTCGGCGAGCCCAGCATCGAGGCCGAATTCGTCCTGATAGCGTTCGACTTTCTCGGTCAGCAGCTCTGGCTCGTCGATTTCACTGGGATCGGGTTCGACCGGCGGCACGTCGGTTTCGGGGTACATCCGTGCGGCACCGGGAAGCGGCCGAAGGTAGCGGGTGGTTCCCTCCTCGTTTGCGCCGCGGGTCTCCTCTGGGACGCCCTCAATCGCTGTTGTGGCGCGTTCGGCGACCGCCTTGATGGCGCGGCCGGCCGTTTCGGGGTCGGCTGCGACGATGGCAACCGCGTCCGACTCGCTCGCGCCGACTGCCTCACGGAGGGCGGCGACCTCCTCATCGGTGACGCCGTAGGCCGGCAGTTCGTCGGTATGGAAGATACCGCCCGCACCGTTGCGTTTGGCATGATCCGAAAACTCGGTTCCAAGCCGCCGGTCGGGCTGGAGCTCGCGGCCGACGAGGCCGTCGAAGCCGAACAGCGGAACTGCGGTGACCGCGCCGCCGGAGCTGAGCGCGCCGCCGATGACGCCCGATTCTGTGCCCGCGAAGACATCTGTGACGATCTGTGTCTCGCCAACGCTGGCCTCACGACGGGTGAGTTCCTCGGCAATGTCGACAAGCTCGGCCTGTCGTTGCACTTCGAGTTCGACGAGTTCGTCGATCTGATCGAGCGCTTGGACGCCCTTGATTTCGACGCGAGCACCGTCTGCAATCGAGACGTTGACATCCTGGCGAATCGTCCCGAGACCGCGTTTGACCGTCCCGGTCGACCGCAGGAGCATCCCGATCCGTTTGGCCGCCTCTTTGGCCTGTTGTGGGCTCCGGATGTCGGGTCCGGTTCCGATCTCGACGAGTGGGATTCCAAGCCGGTCGAGGCTGTAGAGCACGCCCTCGGCGCGCTCTTCGACGCGCTGGGCGGATTCTTCTTCGAGCAGGAGGTCGACAATCGAGACGGGCCCATCGCTCGTCTGGATTTCCCCCTCCTGTCCCAGCAACATGGTGCGCTGGAAGCCCGACGTGTTCGAGCCATCGATGACCAGCTTTCGCATCACGTGCAGCTGGTCGACGACGCTCATATCGAGCAGCGAGGCGATCTGCATGGCGACTCCGAGCGCTTCGTCGTCGACCTCGGTCGGCGGCTCATCGTCCTCTTCGACCAAGCAGGTGGTATCGTAGGCGAGATACTCGAACTCGCGGTCGACACGGCTCTCTTCGAGGGCGGCATCGTCAAGTTCACCCAGCTCGCTTTTCGTTGGATGGAGAAATCGGGTGATCGTCCGGTCGGACTCGGTGGGCTCGCGGATCTCGGTTGGTGAATCACAGAACAGCTTCGTTTCGGTATCGAGCTGTTGGTGGATTTCAAGGCCAGCGACCAAGCCGAGTGACTCGTAGTCGTACTCGGAAGTACTCATTGAGCGAAGGTGGGAGACCGGGGCGTAAAAAGACTGTAGATACTGCCCGCAAGAATCGATCCGAGAACAACGATCCAGCGCCGGGGAGGACGCCGGATGGAATAGATTGCGTGTCAGTACTGCACTTACGAGCGTACGCGCCGAAGTCCTTCGCCGAGTCCCTCGGAGTCACAGTCGTCTCCGGGACACTCGTAGTGCCAGCCGTCGCGGGTGGCCTGCCCCTCCGGGAACGTCGATCCGCATTTTCGGCACAGTAGCAAGTCGCGTCCCCGTGTCTGAAGCTGAGGCATACTT
>CAZCYW010000055.1:0-5168 GCA_964503105.1 uncultured Haloferacaceae archaeon | reverse complement strand
CAGTACGAACACTCCCCGCAGGGGATTTTCCCCGGTGCGTAGACGCGGTCGCCGACCGCGAGGTGGTCGACGCTTGCTCCGCGTTCGACGACCGTGCCACAGAACTCGTGGCCGAACAGCCGTGCGGGGCCATCCGCGAGACGACTGTTGATCGCTTCGGCATGGGCGATCGCCTCGCCCGCGAAGAGCGCACATTCGGTCACGCTCAACTGCACCCGATGGATGTCGAGTAAGACGTCATCCGCAGCCGGAGTGGGCTGGTCGACAGTCTCGACGCTCGCATCGCCGAAATCGTGACAGACGACAGCACGCATCTCAGATCACGCCTTCGAGCCAGCCGCCGTCGACGCGAAGAATGTCGCCGGTGATGTAGCTCGCTCGCGGCGAGGCGAGAAACGCGACGGCATCGGCGAACTCTTCGGGCTTGCCCGGTCGGTCGAGCAAGACCTCGTCGGTCCGGCTCTGAAGCGCCTCATCGACCGAGATTCCGCGGTGTTCTGCTCGTCGTTTGACCTTGTACTCGATCCGCTCGGTCATGACGAACCGCGGGGTGACACAGTTGGCCCGCACATCGGGGGCGTACTCTTTAGCGATCGTCTTGGTGAGCCCATAGAGGCCGAGCCGGAACACGTTCGAGATGGCGTGGTTCTCCGGCGTTTCGCGAGCCGAGGCGCTCGTGACCGTGATGAGCGAGCCGATCTCGCTGTCGACCAACTCGGGAAGCGCGGCCTCCGAGAGAGCAACGTTGCTCTTGATCACGCCCTCGTAGGAGTCGTCCCACTGCGTTTCGGTGGCTTCGGCGAGGGTAACCGCCGGCGGGCCACCGTGGTTGTTGATCATAATATCGAGACCGCCGAACGTCTCGAGTGTCTGTTCGATTGCCGCGTCGATCTGGGCACGGTCGGTGATGTCACAGGCAACCGCCAGTACACGGTCAGGATCGACGGCCTCCGCCGCACAGAGTCTGTCTTTCGCTTCGGCCGCCCGCTCGGAGCTCCGAGAGGTGACGACGACGTTCGCACCTTCGCTTGCGAGCCGGGCCGCACTTGCGAATCCCAGCCCCTGGCTTGAGGCGGCTACAAAGGCAGTTCTATCGACCAGTTCGAGGTCCATACACTCCGCTTTGGCGAGATACGTATAAATCTACGCCTCGGTGGAACGGCCGACAGTCACTGAAACACATAAATCAGTGGAGTAAAACTACGGTGTATGCGCCTCTCAGTGTCGGGTCTCTCAATCGACACCGCCAAGCGGACCCTCAAGCTGTACGATCTCGTCTTGCTCATCTCGCTGTTATGGTTCATGGTCCAGTTCCTACGGTTCGTCTTTCCACCCCTCTTTGGGACCTTCCAGGACCTATACGGCGTCTCGAACACCCAGACGGGACTCCTGTTTACCCTGCTGATGTTCGGCTACTCGGCGATGCAGTTTCCCGGCGGGCTGCTGTCGGATCGGTTCCACGAGGTGACAGTGATGGTCAGTGCTGCAGGCGTGTTTACTGCGGCGGCACTGTTTGCGTTCGTCGCGCCGACGTTCGGGCTCATCACGCTTGCGGCGGTCGGAATTGGCCTCGGCACCGGTGTTCACAAGACGGTCGCCATCGCCTACCTCTCACGTGTCTATCCCGAGCGCACCGGGCTTAGTCTGGGCATTATGGACACCGTCGGCCAGTTCGGCGGGATGCTCGCGCCGATCGTCGTTGTCGTGTTCCTCGGCTGGGGGCTGCCCTGGGGATCGGTCTTCCTGCTTGGTGCGGTAGCCAGCGCGGTGTTCGCAGGAACGCTCTATCTCCGCGCGAAGCCACGAGCGACAGCCGAGAACGCCGACAACGAGGGGATCAAAGACGACCAGCCCGACGCTGAGCGGTCGGCAGGTGACCGGCTCGATGCCGAGGAATCAGCAACTGCGCACGCTACGACTGAGTCGCCGGAAGTCGGTGAGGATGCTGATGCCGACCACTCGTACGTAACGATCTTCACGGATCGAAAACTCGTCTTGTTCCTCTGTGTCACGGTGCTGTTTACGTTCTCTTGGAACGGCCTATCGGCGTTCTTCCCGCTGTTTTTGGCCGACGAAAAGGGACTTTCGGCGGGGACCGCAGGAATTGCCTACAGTCTGTTGTTCGCTGCGAGCATCAGTCAGACAGTCACCGGCGGCGCGAGCGATAAGGTCGGCAAACTTGCAATCTCGCTTTCGCTTTTCGGCGTGATGATCGTTGGCCTCCTCGCACTGTTGGTCACCGACTCCGTGATTGCAATCCTCGGACTCACCGTGCTCACCGGCATCGGCTTCCACGGCTTTCGGCCCGTGCGTGATTCGTATCTCATGGATCTCATTCCCGACGCGATCGGCGGCGGCACCCTCGGTATCGTCCGAACGTTCATGACTGCGATCGGTGGGGCAGCCCCCGCCGTGATCGGCTTGCTCTCTGATCTCTTCGGTTTCGTCATCGCTTTTGGCGTTATCATTGTCGCGTTAGTGCTCGGTGGCCTCTGTATCGTGGTTCTACGCTAATACGCTGTTTTTCCTGTCAATATTGAATAATTGGGCAGTTATACACGTATATTTATGTATGTCACCACACAGAGTAGGTGTATGGCCGAGACAGCCACGCTTGCGGAGTACACAGTCAGTACCACCTTCGATGAAATACCGACCGACGCGGTCGACCACGCCAAACGCGCTATCCGGGATTATCTCGGGGTTGCGGTCTACGGCTCGCACCACGAGGTCGGCGAGCAGATCATGGCCTATGTCGATCGATGTATGCCGGGCGACGAAGCCACCGTTATCGGCCGCGAGACGGCAAGCCCAACGGGTGCGGCGCTCGCAAACGGTGTTTTCGGCCACGCTATCGATTACGACGACACCTTCGAATCCATCGTCATCCATCCCACCTCTCCCGTGTTCGCCGCAACGCTCGCGGCGGGTGAGCTCGCCGATGCTGACGGAAAAGAGCTGATCACTGCCTACACCGTGGGCTGTGAAGCGGCCTACCGTGTGGGGCACAGCACCTATCCGAACCACTACCAGAACGGCTGGCACAGCACCGGCACCGTCGGCGCGTTCGGGTCGACGGCGGCTGCGGCCCACCTGCTGGATCTCTCGGTCGACGAAACAATCCACGCTTTTGGGATCGTCGCCTCCGCGTCCTCGGCATTAAAAAAGAACTTCGGGAGTATGACCAAACCGCTGCACGCGGGCCACGCAGCTGAAACCGGGCTCCGGGCGGCGCTGCTCGCCGAAAACGGGTTTACCGCCGACGAAGAGATCTTAGAGGGGTCGATTGGCTACGGCGAAGTAATGACGACCGACGGCTCGTACGATCCCGAGATTATCACCGAGGGACTCGGCGAGGAGTGGGCTGTGTTAGATTTGGGCTTCAAGCCGCACCCGTCGGGCGTCATCACCCATGCCGCGATGGACGCGTTGCGGACGCTGGTGATTGACCACGATCTGACGCCCGAGTCGGTCGATTCGATGACGGTTGCACTTGACGATGCGGCCTCCGAGATGCTCCACCACGCGAACCCCGACAACGCGTTGCAAGCGAAGTTTTCGATCGAGTTTTGCCTGGCGGCGATCCTCAGAGAGCGAAAGGCGGGAATCCACGAATTTACCGACGGCTACGTCACGCAGCCAGAGACCACGGCAGTCATCGACAACATCGACCGAGCCTTCGAAGAGAACCTGTTCGACGCCCACTATGCGAGCTACGGTGCGCGCGTCACCGTCGAGACAACCGATGGCGAGACGCTCGTCCAGGAGGTCAAACACCACCCGGGCAGCCCGAACAACCCGGTAAGCGAAGACCGACTTCAGGCCAAGTTCGATGAGTGTGTGCTGACCGTACTCGACGCCGACACAACCGACCAGCTTGCCGAAACGATCGACACGCTCGAAGACGCCGAGTCGGTCGACAACCTCATCGGGCTCCTGCGCTCATAGACCGGCAGTAGCGACACGCAATCGGGGAATAATTTTTTATTCGTTCGTCGACAACGAACAGTGTATGAGCAATCCAACAGACAGCCGGGCGGTGAAGTCGACACGAACGACGTTTCGGATTATCGAGGCGATCGAGGCGAATGACGGCGCACGGCTCACCGACCTCGCCGATGAGCTCGGACTCGCAAAGAGCACTGTTCACCAGCAGCTGTCGGCGCTCGTCGAACTGGGGTATGTCATCCAAGAGGACGGCCGGTACCAGTTGGGGCTCGCATTTCTCAACCTCGGAGAGCACGTTCGCACGCGCAAGCGCGCGTACACGCTATCCGAGTCATTGGTAGAAGAGCTCGCCACCGAAACCGGCGAACGAGCGCAGTTTATCGCCGAGGAACACGGGCGGGCGATCTACATTCACACCAAACAAGGCGAACACGCCGTCAAGGCCGACCGACGTGTTGGAAAACACCGATACCTCCATTCAAGTGCGGGCGGAAAAGCAATCCTCGCACACCTTCCAGAAGAACGAATCGAAGCAGTCATCGACCGATGGGGACTGCCACAAGAGACCGAAAACACACACGCCGACCGTGGCTCGCTGTTTGAGGATCTCGCCGAGATTCGCGAGCGGGGCTACAGTATGAACAAAGCCGAATCGATAAGCGGGCTGTGGTCGATCGGCGTGCCGGTACTGGGGCCCGATGGAACACCTGTCGGTTCGTTCAGTATTTCGGGACCCAGACACCGGATGAAAGCCGAGCAGTTCCACGACGCAACCGTTGATCTGCTCCTCGGAACCGCAAACGAACTTGAGTTGAACATTCAGTATTCCTAACCGTTCAATCGACGTATACACTTATTCCGACAGACTGCAAAAAGCGGCTGTATGGTACTACTGGCAGCAATCAGTGACGGTGCAACCGATGAGGCAATCATCGCTGAAGCAACGAAACTTGCCGAAGCGTTCGACGACGAACTCCACGTTGTCCATGTTCAATCGCTCGACTCACTCGATGACGACGAGACCAGAACAGACGCCTCGGTTAAACAACGGGCGACGGCCGTTGCAGCGTCCGCCATCGAAGGTCTCGATCACCCCACGACAGCAGTCGGACTGATTGGCGAACCGGCCGTGGAGGTTCTCAACTACGCCGAGAAGACAGGTGCGCGGTACATCGTCATTGGCGGCCAGAAGCGCTCGCCGGTCGGCAAGGCGCTTTTCG
>CAZCYW010000054.1:0-5234 GCA_964503105.1 uncultured Haloferacaceae archaeon | reverse complement strand
TCGGCGACCGCGTCTACGCACCGGGGAAAATCCCCTGCGGGGAGTGTTCGTACTGCGAGTCGGGATTCGAGCGCTACTGTCCGTCAAAAACCTACATTGGCTACGATATTCCCGGCGCGCTCGCCGAGTACACCGCCCTGCCCGCCGAAGCCCTGCGGCCAGTGCCCGACTCGCTGTCGGATGCGGAGGTCGCCGCCCTCCAGCCGCTTGCGAGTTCGGTGCTCTGTGTTCGCGAGAGTGGAATCCAGTCCGGCGATATCGTCGCCGTCATCGGCACCGGCGTCATGGGGTATCAGTGTGCCCAACTCGCGCTCGCGGAGGGAGCCCAACAGGTATTCGTCGTCGACATCGATCCTGAAAAACTCGCTATTGCGGCCGACCGAGGTCTTGATCCAATCAACGCGACCAGCTGCGATCCGGTCGACGAAATCATGGCCCGAACCGACGGTGTCGGTGCCGATGTCGTGTTTGAGGCCGTCGGCGGCAATCAGTCGCACGCGAGTGAAGGCACCGACCCAATTGCTCAGGCGATGGGCGGGGTCAAAGCCGGTGGGACCGTAGTGCAGGTCGGCTACATCATCGGCGACGTGACAATTTCGGCGCGGGCGGTTCGCAAGAAGTCGGTGACGTGGCAGAACCCGGTGACCGGAATCGCCCCAACCGGACCGGGACGCGATACGGGCGATTTCGCCGCCGAACTCGTCGCCAGCGGTCGTGTCTCGATTTCAGAGTACATCACCCACGAGCGGTCGGGACTCGATTCGTTCGGCGAAATCGTCGACATTACGACCAACAAAGAAACGTACGGAGCCCGCGGCCCAGCTCAACTGATTATCTGAGAAACACGACAGTCAGTCAACAAACCCTCACAATCGATAATTATTTTACCCTCGGCAAAATCGGGTGAAGTACGGATGAAAATCACAGACGTAGAAACAGCAGTTCTAGGCAGCGCTGTCGAAGCTGCTTCGTTGCCGGCACAGGTCGGCGACCGCGAGCTGGATATCAGCTCTGTTGTCGTTCGTGTTCACACGGACGAAGGAATCACCGGGCTCGGCGAATCCTTCTATCGTTCGAAGGAGAACAACATGTTCCTCGCCGAAAGTATCGAAGCGATGAGCCGACACATCATCGGCAAGGATCCACAAGACGTGAAGGCGATATGGCACGAGCTATACCTGCACGTCAAACGCGCTGGAGCCTACGGTGCGCTGTCGGCGATCGATGAGGCACTCTGGGACATCAAGGGTAAAGACGCGGGCAAGCCGGTCTACCAGCTGCTCGGCGGGCAAACCAACGAGGTCAAAGCCTACGCGACGTTCCCCGTCGACAAGACGGCCGAGGAACTCATTGAGTACGCCGACTGGCTCTCGGATAAGGGGTTCCAGGCGATGAAAATCGGTGCCGGCTACGGGATTGCCGAGGATCGACACCGCATCAAGACGATCATGGACAACATCCCGGATGACTTCGGGCTGGCGATCGACGCCAACACCTCTTACAGCTACAACGACGCGGCGAAAGTCGCCAAAACGGCCAGCGAGTACGAGGTCGAATGGTTCGAAGAGCCGATCAACCACATGGACATCGACGGCCAAGCCGAACTCAACCGCAAGTTCACGGTGCCGATCTCGGGCTACCAGACTCACACGCCCCACTACCCGGCGCTCGAACACCTCAAGGCCAAGGCGTTGGATATCTACCAGCCCTCGGTCGACTACGTCGGCGGAATCACGGGCGCGACCCGCGTTGCATCGCTGGTCGAGGCCTTCGACAAAGAGCTCGTCCCCCACGCACTCGGCCCGGCGATCAACTACGCCGCGAGCCTCCACGTCGCCGCCGCGAGCCGTCAGTGCCGGCTGATCGAGTTCGCGGTGCTCGACGACGACATCGAGGACCCCGGAACCTACATCGCCGGCCCGTACATCGAAAACGACGACGCGATTCACGTCGAAGACGGTGGTACCATCGACCCACCCGAAGAACCGGGTCTCGGCGTCCGCATCGACGAGGACGTCTTCGAAGAGTACCGCGTCGACTGAGCCGACACGTACCGCAACGACCGGGACGGCACCCCAGAAAGCACCCTCATTGGGACTTTTTTGCAGGAATTTGACCAAAATAGCTGGTCAAATATGTTCCATAATTAATGATAATCTATATGTAGGGTGAGCTATATACTCAACATGTATGACGGGTACTAACAGACGGCAGTTTATCAAGCTAACAGGAGCAGGAATCGGTGCCACGGCCCTTGCGGGCTGTATGGGTGACGACAACGGCGGCGACTATCCACCGAACGCGCTGACGTTCGTCAACGCCTACTCGGAGGGTGGCGGCGTCGACACCAACTTCCGACAGATCCAAGAATACTTCGAGGATGCGCTCGATACTAATCTCAGCCCGGACTACCGTTCGGGTGCGGGGACGCGAACCGCAGTGACGACGGTCGTTCAAGACCAAGAGGTTCTTCGGATCGGCGGGACGCTCTCGCCTGCGACCCCGGCCGCGGTCGCCGTCGACGAGACAGAAGGCACCGAGCCGCAGTTCACACTCGACGATATCCAACCACTCGGAACGCTCTCAGGTGAGGCAGCGGTCATCCGCGTCCGAGAGGACGAAGATCGGTTCCGAACAATCCAGGAGCTTGTCGATTACTCGACCGACAACAGCATAACCGTCGGCGCATCCGGGCCGACCAACCGGAACGTGCTATCGGTGATTCAGCTGTTGGAGGAAACCGAAGCTGAGATGACCATCGTTCCGTACGATGGCGGTGGGCCGACCGAGACAGCGCTCCTCCAAGGAGAGATCGACGTCGCTGCACGGAGCCTGTACAACAGCGCAGGGATTGCAGACGATTCGCACTGTCTGTGTATCTACGCTGAGGAAAATCCTGAGCCGGACCTCACCAACGACGCGCCACCAATCAATGACGAGCTCGGGACGGACATTGATTATGCTCCATCGGACGGGACGCAGTTCTACTACGTCTCGACGGCGGCCGCCGAGGCGCATCCTGACCGGTACGAATACGTTCAGGAAGCCTTCGAAGAGGCGCACAACAATGAAGAATACCGCGCAGATCTCGAAGCGATCGGTGAAGAAGGCAAACTGGTCTGGAACACACCCGAAGAAACCGACGAAATTCTCCAGAGTGCCTACCAGACGTATCTGGACTTCGCTCCGCTGTTCAACCAGTACGTGCAGTCGTGAGACCGCACTAACCCGACAGGCTGAATTCTTGTTTGACCATTACACAACACCCTCAAACTCTCAATGACATCAACTGAGGCCGACAACGCGGCCACGAATCGTCCGACACCGTCGACGAGCGCAGTCGCACTGTTTAGGCTGGCTTTTCCGCTCGCTGGGCTGGTGCTCGCAGTACTCTACATCGACAGCACCTACGGGCGAATCAGGCTCAACAATCTGTATTATCCGTACTTCGTGATCGGTGTTCTGGGCGCTCTGACGCTCTCAGTCTTTGCTACAGACCTCCGACAGCTTGTCGACCACGAAGGTGAACAGTCCTTTGTCGATTCGATTCGGGAGGCGGCTATCCAGTGGAAGCGGTCGATCGACTTTACGATCGTCGCGATCGCGTATCTGTGGCTAATCGAGCCGATCGGTTTTTTCCTTGCAACCGCAGTCGGCATGGTCGGTGTCATGCTTGTTGGCGGGCGGCGAGACCCGGTCTGGATTTCGATCTCGACGCTGATTATCCTCGTGTTCGTTTACGTGATGTTCGTCCAGATCATGGGGTTGCGACCACCACGAGGGCCACTTGGACTATGATCGAGACACGAAACAGCGTAGCGCCAGACAATGTTGAGCTACTCACAACAGCGGTGGTAAGACCACACGGGCATGTGGAGGACCGTCGATGACACCGCTGCAAGTCGAGATTATTACCCAAGCGCTCGGCGTCCTGCTGACGCTCGAAAACATGGTGTTTATCGCTATCGGCGTCACCTTCGGGATGCTGGCCGGATCGATTCCAGGGTTTACCGGGACCAACACGGTCGCTATCGCGCTGCCGTTTACCCTGCCGATGACCCCGGAGATCGCGCTTGTCACGCTGTCTGCGATCTACATCGGGGCCAACTACGGCGGGGCGATTCCAGCCGTGTTGATCAACACACCTGGTACCGCGGGGGCAACGGCAACGGTCTTGGATGCCTATCCGATGTCACAGAAGGGCCAGGCATCGAAAGCACTCGGGATCTCGATCTCTGCGAGCGTTATTGGAGGGATGATTTCGGCGGTAATCATCCTCTTTATGCTCCAGCCGATCGGCGAGGTCGCATTCCTCTTTACCAACCGGGAGATCTTCGTCCTCGGTATATTCGGGCTCACGGCCGTTGCAGTTGCAATTGGTGACAACATACGCAAAGGGCTTGTTGCGGGCTTTATCGGTCTGCTAATCGCAGCAATGCCGGTCGATCCCACGACGGGTCAGCGGCGGCTTGATTTCGGCTTCTTCGGCCTCTACGACTCGGTTCCGTTCGTCCCGGTTGTCGTCGGGCTGTTTGCCATCTCTGAGCTGTTTTATTTAATTAATAAAACGGCCATCAGTGAAGACAACTCGGTAACGACAACCTACCGGGACATCTTCGAGGGGGTCCGGTATGCGATCACCCGACCATTCGCGGTCGTGCGGTCGATGGGGATCGGTCTGCTTATCGGTTCGATGCCAGGGGCGGGGACCTCGGTCGCCAACTTCGTAAGCTGGGGGGCCGCGAAGTCGACCTCGGACGACCCTGATTCGTTCGGCGAGGGCAACCCAGACGGTGTCATCGCCTCGGAGGCATCGAACAGTGCCGTGACCGCAGGTTCGTTGGTTCCGACACTGGCACTCGGGATTCCGGGCAGCGGAACGACCGCGGTCATGCTTGCGGCCCTGTTGCTCCACGGACTCCGGCCGGGGCCACAGCTCATGCAGGAATTCACGCTCGAAGCGAACGTAATCATCCTCTCGTTGCTCGTCGCGAACGTTTTCTTGCTGATCGCTGCGCTCGCGGTCTCGAAGTACCTCGTTCGCGTGGTAACAATGCCGGCGAACCTCATCGTTCCGGCCATATTGGCACTGACGGTGATTGGGGCGTTTGCGATGCGCAGTAGTATGTTCGATGTCTGGCTGATGTTCCTCTTCGGGATCATCGGCTTCGTCATGCGGGAAAACGGCTACTCGCTGATTCCGCTCATCTTGGGGATCATCCTCGGTCCAATTA
>CAZCYW010000053.1:0-5318 GCA_964503105.1 uncultured Haloferacaceae archaeon | reverse complement strand
GATCGCCGATGGGTTTGCCGAAGACGAGATCGAATACGACGCATCGACCAATCGTGTTTCCGCCCCACTGGATGGCGACCGAGCAACGCTCTCGGTTACCCGGATCGACGTGATCTTTCGGCGGTAGTGTCTTTTTTTATGATAGTGTTGTCGTCGGCTGATTAGTCAATCTGGACAGCAACTTCGTTGTGACTGAGATGAATGTATGTGAGTTGGTTTGCGGCTCCAGTAATCTCAATGACTGTATCCGAGAGCGATTCGTCGTACGAAATCTGGAAGTTGCCACCGATATCGAGACTGTTGGCGATGATTGAGCCGATTATATCAGCATTCCCGTTCGAAATGACATCTGCATCCGGCGCGTAAATAATCGCTTCGAAGGTGATTGTGCCGCCACCCGAACTCTCATCGAGTACCTGATCGCCAACGAAGAAGACGTTTCGAGCAGGCTCGGGGGCTGGTGAGTCAGTTCCAACGTAGCCATTTCCGTTGGCGCGAAGTGAGTCATTGATGTAGTAGGTGACTCCGTTGTCCGTCTCTGTGTCAGTGACAGTGACGTTGTGGTTCTGGATATCGAACGAGCCATCGACGACGAGCGTCACGTTTCCATCGCTGGTGTCGATGTCGAGGTTGTCATCAAGGACGACATCTTCGCCGACAAAGTAGGTGCCAGTGGTCAGCGTACAGCTCTCGTCGATTCCCGTTTCGGTCACACAGCCGTTGTTGTCGTTATCATCGCGGGTTTCGTCGATTTTATTCGCGATCAGTGGCCGTGCCGATCGGTGGGTCACCTCGTCTTCAACCTGGTCTTCTTCGACACCGGCGTTGCCGCTGGCGCTGTAGGTCGAACGGACTGACACAGCCCGCTCGAAGCTCACTTCATCGGGGACGGTGAGCTCGGAAATAACGGTCTGGTTGTCGTGATCCATCCACGTACTTCCGGCTGCCCGTTGGGAGAGGAACTCGTACCAACCCTGGTAGTAGTCGCTTTGAATGTGGACCTCGATTGTTCCGTTTTCGAGTGGGGTTTCGATGTCGTCACCGAGTCGGTTGCCGACCGACACGGGCGTAATCTCCCCGCGCGCACTGCCGCCAACGGCTCCCTCACCGCTGACCTGAATAATCGGCAAGGTGAGTGTCGTCCCACGGTAGTGGTACTCCGGCGGTGAGACGAGTCGGCTGTCAGTGGCCGTGTTGGCCCAGATCCCGCCACCCTGGTAGGCGATTTCTCGGTCGGTTCCCTGATAGACGACTGCCCCGAGCGTCTCGCGTTCTTTGAGCTCTCTATTCTGGTTGACGACGTGATAGACAGACACCTCACCCGCTGTTGGCTGCACCGAGACGGTTCCACTCCGCGTTGAGCCGAGTGCAAACCGCTGGGACTCCGAATCACCGAGCGCAACGAGGCTTACTTTCGAACTGAAGTGAGACATCGAATTTTCGACGTTTGCCGACTCTGCATCGTTCGTAATGTCCGCTAGCGCCGACCCACCGAGCACAAGTGTCGAGCCAATCACTGCAAACGAGAGCCCGAGAATAAGGACTGTCCCGAGAATCTCAGATTGCCCCCGCGATGTCGCTGCTGGGCTGTTGGTGGCCCGCACTGGACTGCCGGAGACTCGCGTAATCCCCACGATTGCTCGTCTGAGTCCACGGGAGAGGCGGCGATACGGGGTTGGTCGACACGAACGGTTCATATGCTGCAGTGGGTACTCAGTGGGGATAAACACTCACGCGAAAAAATCAATCGTGAAAAATAGGATTTTCGCTATTCTACGTTCGTCGCTCCCGAACAGAACTTTTGCGTCGCATAGACACGGTTGTCATCGTCGATGATAACGCCAATGCCACTGTGGCTGTAGGATTCACGGAGCAGATTCTCACGGTGTCCCGGCGAATTCATCCACCCATCGACGAGGTGATCAGCGAGTTCGGCTTCATCGGTGACGACGACCGTTTCGCCATTGAGTTCGACGCGTTCGTTGATCCACGACTGGGCAACGTTTTCGCCGCCACGCTGACAGCCAACCATCGAGAGCCGGTCGCTCGGGGTCACACCATCAGGGCTGTCGTGGGCGACATAATCTCGCGTTGCCATGTCGTCGCTGTGGTTACGCGCAACGAGTGTGAGCCCCTCGTCGTCAGCCAGCGAAGTCTGTCCTTCGGCTTCACGTTCGTCGTTTATGGCTTCGTGAATGAGCTGTTCGACTTCCTGTTCGTCGGCGACCTCGGCGGTTTGGTCAGTCGTGAGATTGTCAATATCGGTGGCCGAGGGCCCGTTGAATGGCGAACTGATGTCCTCAAATGGAGAGTCTTCGAGGGCAAGCTCATCAGCCAGCGGTCCGACGCCGGCAAATCCAGCGGTTGCAACAAGGCCGACAATGACAAGTCCAACGACGAACAGTTGGAGAATTGAGCCGATGAGTCGCTGTACAGCCCGAATCATCGATGGTGGCCATATCGGACGGTCGGCAGTCCAGTCTGTGATGTATACATAGTGGGGAGTGCGATACCAGATAGTAGCCCGCAACACACCTGAATCTAATTCAGCGGTAATGAGACGTTAGTAGGCGTTGTTGTCGACTTTCCGTGAGTGTCTGTCGGTCACGGCCGTTCGGCTCTCGACGGCGTGTCAGTTCGAATCGCCGTTGGAGCAGCCGCTCAGCGTCTCTTGGGGACGTGTCGGCACGGCCACAGCGCTCATGGGTCGTAAAATCCGATAAAACGGATGTGCGTCGGTACCGCGACGCGTCGTTCCTGCACAGTGGTCAAACCGGCCCTTACAGGCGGTTGACGTTGGTCGCTCGCGGACCCTTCGGGGACTGCTCAATGTCGAACTCGACGTCCTGACCTTCCTCGAGGTCCGGGCCGCCAACGTCTTCCATGTGGAAGAAGACGTCGTCGTCAGCATCGTCAGTGTCGATAAATCCGTAGCCGCCAGTGTCGTTGAAGAAATCAACGGTTCCTTTCGCCATTGCATCTACACCAAACAGCCCCAAGGTGATAAAGCCCCCGTGAGAGGCGGTACCTCGGGCCGTGAGGAGTCACCACGCGAGACATTCAGCCCTCAGAGACTTATTTCGACTGCGGTTTCCACGAAAGTTCCAGCGAGAACTTTTCGTGGCTTCCCCGCAGTTTCGAGGAGCGTTCTACCACATCGACCGAGAGGCTCACGTTGTCCGGTGGCGACAGTTCGACGGTTTTGTTCCCGACTGGGACGTTAATCTGTGGTTCGCTGTTGCCGAACTCCCTGGCAAGCGTGGTCAGGTACCGTTCGACTTCCTTCCGCGAATACTGCTCGTCGGCCGTTGTGCGTTGGACCATACAGTACAGTAGGCTGTCGAATCATAAAATAATTCTGACAGTATTGGGGAGTGTTCGGCTATCCTGACAGTGTAAACTGACTGCGTTCGTCGGTGGTCGTCCTATCGGTAGGAATCTGTCGGCCCCATTGCTGTCGACGTCTTCGTCGAGACAATCAGCTGTTCGTCTTGGGCTTCGCCGCGTTCTTCGGCAACAATGTACTGTACTTCGACACGCAGGGGCTCGCCGGTTTCAGCACTGATCGCCCCGTACAGTTGGTCACTCAGCCCCGGATTCGGCCCTGGGTCGAGACCTCGAACTGTCACAACAACGCGGTCGACTGACCGGACCGGATAATTGTCATCCAAGGTTACCTCCACATCCTCGTCGGTCACGTCGTCGTACTGCGGATCTGTGAGGACATCTTCGACCGCTGTTTCGGTAGTTGCTTCCAGCTGTGTCGTCTGAAACTCGTTGAGTGTGATACCCGCCAGCGGGGTCGACAGTACTAGGAGACCGACTGCAAAAATCGTCGCGTACGTGATCGTCGAGCGACGGGTCGGCGAGACCTCGAATAGCCCCTGTGGCCGGTAGCCCGCAACCCAGAGGGTGATAAGGGCGGCAGCGTTAATCGACAGCAGATTGACGGCGACGAGGACGAACGCACCCACTGCCGCCCCGTACATGCCCCATGCAGTGGTAATGCCGACTGCAGCCGCGGGCGGAATGAGCGCGGCGGCAATCATGACGCCGACGATTGCTTCCGAAAAACCACGGGTGAGACTCAGAATACCTGCAACGCCCGCACCGAGAGCCACGAGCACCGAAAAGAGGTTTGGGGAGACGCGCTCTTCGAGTTCGGCAACCAGAACGATGTCGACGCCGGCAGGTTCGAATCCGGCCAGCCGGGCGAGTGACGCAAGCGCAATCGAGGCCCCGACAACGACACCGACGCCGAGTGCCTGGTAGCGAAAGCCCTCTTTTCGGAGTGCGTCGTCGCCGGTGACAATCCCAACGCTGGCAGCCAGTGCGGGGCCGAGCAGCGGCGCGATCACCATCGAGCCGACGACGACCGCCGGCGAATCACCGAGCAGGCCAGCGGTGGCGACGGCGGCACTAATCAACAACATGACGATATAGATCGTCACCGAAGGGGTGAACTCCTCGGCTTTCGACCGGAGGACCTGTCGAGAGGTGCGTTGGCCTTTTGCGCCGCCCTGGCTGTACTGTTCGCGTACCGCGCCGAACTCCTCGGAGATGACTGTTTCGGCGTTGATGACAATCACTCTCGACTCGGGAATGTCCGCTTGAGCCAGCTTGTCGAGAATCGGCTCGACCGCACGGTTCGGCAGTGGAAACCGGACCACGTCGCTAAAGCGCTCACTGCTGGTTTCGTCGCTCATGACGTAATTGATTCCGGCCTCGTCGAGGACTGAGAGGACTGCCTCCCGGCGGCCCTCGGGGATTGTAATTTCGAGATAGCGCATTTGGTGGGCTGTCGGCAGGGAAACGGGTAACTGTAATTCGGCGGTATCGACTGGTTTTCTGCCGAGAGAGAACCGTTTTGAGCTAACTATGGAGCGGGAGGACTGTATCTGACATTATCCCGGGATGTATGCTGCCTGCGTTATATTGAAAAGGGCTCTCAAAGATAGTATGACAATGGATCGAGACGAGATTGATGAGTACGTCCAGCGGTGCCAGCAACTCATCGAATCATCACCGCAGATGGACGAGGAGAATACAAAGGTCAAACTCATTCAGCCGTTTCTCGAACTTCTTGGGTGGGACCTCTACTCGACGGAAGTTGCTCTGGAGTATACGGTCCCGATGGCCTCTGGGAGTACGCATGTTGATTACGCGTTACTTATTGGCGATTCACCGGTCGTCTTTGTTGAGGCCAAGCCAGTTCGGTCGACGCTCACCGATAGCGAGGTCACGCAGTTGCGGAGCTACATGCGACAAGAACTCGATACTGACTGGGGAATCTTGACTAATGGAAAATCATTCGAGGT
>CAZCYW010000052.1:0-5766 GCA_964503105.1 uncultured Haloferacaceae archaeon | reverse complement strand
CCATGAGTAATGCGGGCAGATCGACCTCATAGTAGATCTCGGTCGCGTAATCTTTTGTTCCGTAGAGCCGCCACTTCCGCCCGTTAGTCAAAATGCCCCATCCCAAGCGCTCGGGCGTCCGTTCGAGGTAGTATTTGATCTGTTGGGAGGCGTCATAGTACGACCGGCCCTCGGAAAATCGCCGCGAAAAATCCGCATCCCACTGTTTGGCCTCTAAGACGGCTGATGCACGCCCGAAGGCCGCCGACGGTTCGCCCGCTTGCTTGCGCGCAGCGGCCTCTCGACGCGTTTCTGGTGAGTCGAACAACAGTCGATCCGTATAGCCCCCACCATCAGGGAGCGTGGTTTCGGCGAGCCAGTCGAATCCCAACACATCCAACACCCGATCGATCCACGAAGCCAACAGCTCATCCTCGCCGTAGGAATCGACGAGGTCGCCCTCGAACTCCCAGAGTGTCTGTAACTTTTCGAATGCCTCCGTTGCCTCGCTGTCGCAGTCCCAGTCGTCAAGATCACTAATCCGGTCGGTGAGATAGTAGTTTGAAAACAGGTTTGCGTTGTGGAAGGGCTCCCCTCCAGGGGCGGCCTGACTCATATGATTGGGAGGATGTTTCGCGAGGTGACATAAAGAAGTATTGTCCCGTCAACACGGCGCTACTCGCGGCGAGTTTCTCTCATACCACAAACGATCACACCAGCCGAACCGGCTGCGATGAGTTCTGCCAGTAGTGTCGTCTCTATGCTTCACCCACATATCGGCATAGCAGCGACCACCAGTACAGACCACCGTTCTCACTCAGCAAATCCATGTCTGAGACGGATATTTTCGATTCAAAACACAGAGCCCACTCCCGACAACTACTCAGCCACCAAATACGACAACCGCCAGCGCCACCAGTCCGACATGCCACCCCACAACCGAGACGGCAACTGATGGCGAGGTCGTTGCAATCGGTGGGTTGCGAAACATCGCATCGTAGAGGAAGACGGTTGCCACGAGCGTCCCCCCGAAGAGCCCCATCTGGAACGTCAGACTCGTCACGACGCTCGCTACCACACCGGCGAGAATGCTCCCGATGATCGCCATAATGATTGCGTCGTAATAGGCTATCATACCCTTCAACTACGTGCTGAGACGACGAATAGATTCTGATTCGTCCAGATAACTGACTGTCGAGACACGGACTGTATGCTTCTGACGACCTGGCTCGGCGACGTCACCCGATACCTTTACTCGGCATCTCCGCTGTGAAGCTGCGAAACAGCCTTGTTCGACACCGAATCGCGTTTCTCATGACTCGACTCAGCGTCAATCTCGACCTCAATCACATGCGATCCGGCTGAGGCGACCGCCTCGGCGTAGGTCTCTCTGAACCCCTCGCGGTCGTCGACCCGCGCGTACTCGAATCCATATAGCTCACCGGTCGGCTCGAAATCCCGGCCGTGGGGAGTTTTGAACTGCCGAGTAAACGGTGGCTCGAAGTCAGCAATCGGTAGCTTATGGAAAATCCCACCGCCGTCGTTGTTGAGTAGCACAATTGTCGCCTCGACATCGGCACGTTCGAGCGCCAGCAACCCATTCATGTCGTGATAATAGGCCAAATCGCCAATCACGAGCGTCACCTCGTCGGTCGTCCCGTGGGCCGCCCCGAGTGCGGTCGAGACAATGCCGTCGATCCCCGAGGCTCCCCGGTTGCCGACGGTCGTGATTGATTTCGTCGTTGGCTCGCCAAACCGGTCGAGATCTCGGACGGGCATGCTATTGGAGACGACAAGCGTCGATGGATCGGGAAGCCCCGAGACGACATCGCTGAGGATCCCGCCTTCGAACAGCGTCTCAGCGTACTCGGCGCTGACGGCCGCCTGTTCGGTGTCGGCGTCGACCCACCGGCTGCGCCAGGCGGCACTTCCGGCCGACCGGATCAGCTGTGAAAGCTGTCCACAGAGCCGTGAGGGTTCGGCGACGACGAGATCGGTCGCGGTAAACTCGGCCTCGCGCCACGCGCCCGCGGGATCGACAACCAACTGCCGAGCCTCCGTGGCTGCGAGATACTGCCGAAGCGACTTCGAGGTCGGTGACGCACCAAGCCGGACAACCACTTCAGGATCAGGCCACTCCGCTGTCATCGCGGTATTGACGAACCCATCATAGCCGCCAATCACGGGCGCAACACGGGTGTGCCCACCGAATCGGAGTCCCGATAGCGGATCGGCGAGAATTGGAAAGCCCGTTGCATGGGCAAACGCCGTGATCGCCTCGGGATCGAGTCCTGGCGGGTCGGCCGGACCGGCGACAATCAGCCCCCGGTCGACCGATATCGATTCGGCGAGCTGTTGGAGGTCTCTGTCACCCAGCTGTGGCGTGCCGGCGGTTCGAGAAACAAAAGGCGTGTTCTCACCGCGACCGATGGCCGCAAGCGATGAGAGATCTGCAGGGACGTCGCCCTCGACGGGTGTCGGCTCCAGCGGTTTTCGGAACGGGACGTTGAGATGCACCGCCCCTGCGGGCGTTCCCTCGGCGGCTCCGACCGCCCGCCCGATATCCGTTCGCAACGACCGAAGCGTTCGGTTACGGGCAACTGGCTCGGGTAATTCTTTGTACCACCGGACGGCGTCGCCGTAGAGTTTCTGTTGGTCGACCGTCTGGTTGGCCCCCGACTCCCGAAGCTCCGGTGGTCGGTCGGCCGTCAGCAACAACAACGGAACCCGCCCCTCGTCGGCCTCGATCACGGCCGGATGGTAGTTGGCCGCGGCGGTTCCGGAGGTACAGACCAGTGGTGTCACCTCACCGGTCCGCCGAGCTCGACCCAAGGCAAAGTAGGCTGCCGAGCGCTCATCGAGTGCTGACACCGTCTCGATATCCTCGTGCTCGTCGAAGGCGACCGTCAGCGGTGTCGAGCGGCTCCCCGGCGAAATACAGACCGTCCGCACACCACTGCGAGCGAGTTCGGACGCAATCGCTCGCCCCCAGAGTGTGTTCCGATTTGGCGCAGTCATTATCCGTCTCTTGTCGCGGACGTTGATATGTCCGGCGTGTTTCCGGCAGCGAGGAGTGTTTGGGTCAGCCCGACATCCACGAGTGAGACAATCGGTTACCGTACATCGACGCTCATCACACGCCAGCCACTCCCCCTACCGGGAGTGTGCGAGAGTGTCACCGTAACCCGACTGTCGACGCTGAGTTCGGCGAGTCGGTCGGCGACGACCGGACTCGCAGCCCCGACAATCTGATAGGTCTGCCCCATGTCCGCTCGGAGTGTCATCGCACCATACCGGTTGCGTTCGACTGCCACCGTACACGACTGCCGATGGATCGGCTGTGTGGGGCCCATACTGTACGCGTCCATGCCACCAACGGTAAAATCGACTATGAGCTGTATCCAGCCGACAGTATCAGTACCGACAGTATATAGCCGATAGCGAGCTGTAGACGGCAGCTGGTTCGACTGTCGCTGTTGGTCAAGGGGTGTATATGACTCCCGACTGGTACGGAGAGCTATTATAAGAGTTCAATACTCACCTATCGGATTTCGTATGTGTTGATGTCTCACACGCTCCTCCGTCCGGCTCAGCCGCCAGCAATACGTTGCCGCCGCCAGTGGTCGACCGCTTCGGCCCACCGGGTACCAACCGCATGAGACGCCGCCCGTTTCTCCGAACGCTCAGCACGCTAACCGCCAGCGCGGTGGGATTGACGATACTCAACCCCTTCGAGGTCGGCCGAGCGGTCGGCTCGGTCTACCGCACCCGGCTGACCGAAACGCCGAGCGGACCACCTGACAGCCCACTGGCTAACGGTTCACGGCGGCTCCAGGATGGCGTCTACAGGCTCTCTTATGAGTGGCGTGACCACCGGGCGCGGCAGTGGCACGTAGATTTCGCCGTCGACCAGACTGCGTACACCGATGCCGAAGCACGATCCTGGGGCTATCTCCAGGCGTTTCGCGCGGCGCGAACGAACAGCCATGCCAGCCGATTGGGCAAGCAACTTGCCGATGCAACGGTGGAGTACCGTTCGAGTGTCGCCGTCGATTCACTCACCGCCGCCGATCGCCTCGAACGTGCCGTCAGGTTCGTCGCCGGCCTGGAGTACGTTGTTGATCCCGATTCAAAGGGCATCCCCGAGTACCACCGACTGCCCGAAGAGACACTCGTCGACGGCCGCGGCGACTGCAAGGATCTCACCTATCTGCTCGCCGGCATGCTCTCACAGCCACCCTTCGGCTACCGAACGGCAATGGTGTTGCTTCCCGAACACATGCTGGTCGGCGTCCACCACGCCGATCTCCCGGTGGGCTACGCCGACGCCCCCCGGCTTCCCGACGGCGAGCACGTCGCCATCGAGAGCACGTCGGCCCGTCCCATTGGGACGTTTCGTGACGAACCCGTGTTGGCGATCTACGACGGCGGCTTTCGGTACGTCGACCACGCCGCCGTGGCCGAGACGACCGGTCAGTTCCTGCGGGATCCGACCTCGTTCGAGGTTGTGGCCAACGCGCGCACGGTACCACAGAACAGACCGACTTTCGGCCGGTAGCACTCAGCGAGAGTGGCCGAAGGACCGCACCGACTGGGCGAACAGGCCGACCCGGTCTGTGAGTGACCGCGACTCCCAGTGGCGGTCGCTCTCCCAGACGACTGCGCCCTCAGGGTCGACGCCGAGGTACGGCTCGGCGGTCGCCCGAACACCGACGTACAGCACGGGGTCGCCAGCTCCCTCGTGGAAGCCAAGCAGCCGGGCTGACCGCTCTCGGAACGTCTGATTGTGTTGTTCGGCTCCGGATCGAAGCTGGAATATCGAAAGCGTCGGCGCTGGCGGGCGCGTGCAGACGGCGGCCCACTCGCCGTCGTCGCTGATAGCCGGTCGGCTGAGATTCGAGTCGAACGACAGCGAGTGCTGTCGCTGCCCACTATCGAGCAAATGGGCGGTCGCACCGACGGTATCCGGCGTACTTCCGGAGACGACAATCGCGGAGCCATCGTTGGCGATTGCCGCATCAACTGGTCGGTCGATCACGTGTACATCGACCAGTTTGTCGCGTTGGAACCGGAACCACCGTGACTGTTCACCGTCGCTCCGGCGGCCGAACGCAAGCGTCCACCGTCCGTCGGCCGACTCGACCGACTGGCACTGGAAGCCAAAACCGTCGTAGGACAGCTGACAGTCGGTTGGCGTCTCGGGTACCCCGTGAGAGTCGAATCCCGGTGGCTCGGTCGGCCCCTGTGCGAGCAGCCTCCTGCGGATCATGTCTTCGATATGATATAGATACGTAATCAATCTATGGTTCTCAGTTTTTATAGAGCATGTATCAACGGGTACGACTATATGCCGTATATAGTGGCCTAAAACACCCCTTTTGGTACTGAGTGCTCATCCCGAATCCGTTCTTAACAGACCGTTTTGGTTCACAATAGTAGAGAATATATCAAAATTATAAAATTACTATATCCAGCTAGTGTAGGGTCTATTCGATGGCACACGACTCGACCGACTCGAATGTAGACCGTTCACGACGAAAGTTCATACTGGCTGGCGGGGCCGTCGGAACGGCTGCGATTGCCGGCTGTCTCGGTGACAGTGACGATGGCGGTAGTCAGGCAGGCGCAGGACTCGGCGGTAGTAACAGCGGTGGCAGTGGCGGCGCGAACGATCCACTGCTTTCCGATAGCTTCGATCCGCAGAACCCCGACTGGGAGAACAACAACTACCTCGGCAGTAAGATGGTCGAGCACAACTACATTCGAGGGTCGACCGCTGACCTCGAA
>CAZCYW010000051.1:0-6881 GCA_964503105.1 uncultured Haloferacaceae archaeon | reverse complement strand
CCAAAGCGATGCTCGGTGTTGTCTCTACGACAGCACCCACGCACAATTCTACGGACGCAAGCTACGGAGTGACGACACGATTCGCACACCCGAACGGACCGCGTGGGCGACCCGGGTTGCAACCCAGACCAGTGAAGAGTTAAACATCCCTCTACCCAAGGGAGTGCATATGGCAAAATACTCAACCGGGGGCGGCGGCGGGAGCAGCGATGGCGATGCCTGTGAGCTCTGCGGAAAGGCCAGCGGCCGACTCAGTCAGGCCAACATTGCAGGGGCGATGTTGCTTGTCTGTCCGGAGTGTGCGCCACACGATGATAACCGCAAACAATCGAGCCAGGGCCACTCTCGTGGGAATCAAGACAGCGCAAGCAGTGGTACATCCAGTACTGGTAGACCTAGCAGCGACCCGAAGGATCGAAAAAAGCGGGCCGCCCAACAGCAGGCAAAAATCTACGATGCCGGAAAGGGTGATTCGACACACTGGGAAAAAGAGGGAACCAACTACGAACGCGACCGACTTCCGTATCTCGTCTCGGGCTACGGCGAGCGCGTCGAAACCGCCAGACAGGACGCCGGGCTTACGCTCTCGGATCTCGCCGGAGCACTCGACGTCGATGAGAAGACCGTCGATGCGATCGAACAGGGACGGGCCACGCGGGCGGGCGTCGGTGGCTCAGTGATCCGGGCGCTTGAATCCGAACTCGATATCGAGTTGGTCGACGAGTAGCGATGTCGGTGACGACTCGGGAGCGACAGGGTTCGAACAGCCCTGACTTGCAGCCATGATCGGCAAACTGAACCCTGAGACGCTGCTGGCGGTTCTCGAACGGACGGGTGCGTCACATGATGACCTCTTGACGGGGGCGGCCTATGGCGAGGATGCGGCGGCAATCGATCTCGGAGGCGGTGACATACTTGTCGTGAGTGCCGACCCGATTTCGCTTGCCGCCGAGGCTGCGGGAACGCTCGGAGTCCATGTCGCTTGCAACGATATTGCCGCCTCCGGGGCCGACCCGGAATTCCTCACGAACGTCATCTTTCTTCCCGATGACAATCCCGAAACGCTCGCCCTGCTAACCGAACAGCTCGATTCGGCGGCCGCCGAAATCGGTGTGACCATCGTCGGTGGACACTCCGAATACGTCCCGGCGCTTTCGCGGCCGCTGTTGAGCCTTACTGCCTTCGGTCGGACTGACCGGTTCATTCCCACCGGTGGGGCCGAGCCGGGTGACAAACTCCTGTTGACGAAAGGGGCCGCAATTGAGGGGACTGGGATTCTAGCAACCGACTTCGAAGACGAGTTGCGCACAGCCGGTGTCGACGACGCGACTATCGAGCGAGCAGCGAGTTTTTTCGAGGACATCAGCGTGCTCCCCGAGTCGCAAGTGCTGCGGTCGTTTGCGACCGCGATGCACGACCCGACCGAGGCGGGGGTGCGTGCGGGCTGCGTCGAGTTGGCGGCCGCCTCGGATGTTGACCTCGTTGTCGAGCGGTCGAGGATCCCTATACGGTCGGAGACCGAAACGGTTTGTGCAGCAATGGGTGTTGACCCGTTGGGAATCTTCGGCTCAGGAGCGTTGTTGGCGACGGTACCGGCCGAAGCCGTCGATGCGGTGTGTAATTCGCTTCAGCAAGCAGCGATCGAGGCGGCAGTAATCGGAACGGTTCGCGAACCCACCGAAGAGACAGCTGACGACACTGGCGCACTCATTTTGGACGGCGAGCGGATGACGGCTGCTGGGACCGATCAGCTGTATCCGTTGTGGGAGTAGCGTGAGCGTCGCCAACGACGCGACATTCTTGAATACGTGACGATCCGGAGCTTTAGGCGGCTATCGAACACTGTCAGTAGTACGTGGATCTCCAGTATGCCGACACGGAGGTCGGTCCGTTACTCGGCGCATGGAGTGTCATCTGCGGGGTTTTTCTGGTCTCGACAACGCGACCAACCTACCACGCGTACATCCACACAGGAATCGATCGTCTCCTCTTTGTCGGTCTCCTTGCGGTCGTGATTGTCGGCTGCATTGGCCCGCCCCGGCTTCAGGATCGTGCTCTCGGCGCACCGATTGCAGTCTGTGGTCTCCTCCTTTCGTGGACGGCAGTCCGTACAATCACCGTGGATCTCGAGGTGGTGACTGCTGGAACGCTCCTTGTTGCCAGCGGGCTCTGTCTCATTGGCTGTCTCTGTATTCGCGAAGGCATGGTAACTGCACAGGGCCGTCGTCGTGAGGGCAATCCGAGCCGACAGCCGCTGTCGACTCCCCGAGCCGGGTCGCCGACTGCGACTGATCACGCTTCCGTTGGATCGACAGCCGCTGCAAAAACACGGTGGCGCTGGTGGCTTGCTGCGGCCGTTCTTATCGGCAGTGGCTTTGTGATCCCGGTCTGAATGTGGCATCCACCGACCAGCAGCAAGCGTGCCAACTGCGATACTGCTTTGGGTTTTGCGACAAACAGTCAGCTATGATCGACTCGGAGTTCGAGGCTGTTGTCTACGATCTCGATGGGACGGTCGTCCGGCTCACGGTCAACTGGGCGGCGGTCGCCAACGACGTTATTGAGGTATACGAGACTGCAGGGATAGACGCCAGCGGCGAGGGACTCTGGGAACTGTTGGAAAACGCCGAACGCCACGAGCTCAAACCGGCAGTCGAAAAGACGATCGGCCGCCACGAGCAAGCGGGAGCAGAACGATCGCGTCAGCTTCCACTGGCCGAGACGCTCACGACCCACTCGGTTCCCGTCGGTGTCTGCTCGCTCAACTGCGAGGCGGCCTGTCGGATCGCCCTTGAGACACACGGACTTGCGACACATGTCCAGTCGGTAATCGGCCGCGACTCGGTGTCAACGCACAAACCTGATCCTGAGCCGCTGTTGGCGACGCTCGATGAGCTTGGCACAGAGCCGTCTGCGGCTGTTTTCATCGGCGACTCACCACGGGATGAAGTAACCGCCGACCGTGCGGGTGTCGCGTTCAGGTACGTCGATTAATCGGCAGTCTCAGATTCCTCATCGGTCTCGGCCTCAGCCAGCTTGTATTTTGCATAGAGAAACGCCGAGACCGCTGTCAGAAACCAGATCGGTGCCCCAACACGGATGGCAAAGCCGACCCGTTGGCCCCATGTTGGCAGGTCGACAAAGACCGACAGCAGTGCAACGACCGGCGCGCCGACGAGGATCGTGACCACAAAAGTAACTTGCATGACCCAGCCGAAGTCGACGCCGTCGGGGTCAGTTGTTTCAACGAGATCTGCCACAGAACGGCCTTTGTCACTCTCGTGCTAATGTGTGACGGTTCGCGGCGGCCTGGGACCGACACGCAGCGGCTCTGACAACCACCCGCTTTATTCATTCGCGGACAAAGCCACATGTATGACTACGACCGTGGGGCTCCGCGAGCGGGCGGGCGAAGCACCCATTACGATGCTGACAGCGTACGATGCGCTTACTGCACGGCTTATCGACGAGGCCGGGATCGATCTCATTCTCGTCGGCGACAGCATGGGGACGACAGCGCTGGGCTATGAGTCAACCCTCCCGGTAACCGTCGAGGAGGTCAAAAGCCGCACCGCAGCCGTCGCTCGTGCGAGCGAAGATGCACTTGTCGTTGCTGATATGCCGTTTCTTTCGTTCGGTGTCGATGACAGCGAGGCGATTGCCAATGCCGGCTCGATGCTCAAAGAAGCCGGTGCCGACGCCGTCAAACTCGAAAGCGGCCCGCATACTGTCGAACTCACCGAACGGCTCACGCAGCTCGGGATTCCCGTCATGGCTCACCTCGGGCTCACCCCACAGCACGTCAACCAGCTCGGTGGCTACACTCGACAGGGAACAACGCAGACTGCCGCCGCAGAGATTATGTCACTCGCCTCAGCCCACGAGGACGCAGGTGCGTTTTCGCTCGTCCTCGAACACGTGCCGGCGAATCTCGCTCGAGACGTGACTGAAACGCTGGACATTCCGACAATCGGAATCGGTGCCGGCGGCGACTGCGACGGGCAGGTCTTGGTTATCAGTGATGTCTTGGGACTTACCGAGAACGTGCCGCCGTTTGCGACTGCTTTTGGCGACGTTGCGACAGCAATGACGGAGGCGATTTCGTCATACAAACACGCTGTCGAAGAGGGGTCATTTCCAAACGCAGAACACAGCTATATTGAAGACGACCTCGAAGACCAGTTTTAACCCTCACAGTGGCGCTTGAGAAATGCCGAGAGAACGTTGTTGAACGCTGCTGGCTGTTCGAGCATCGTCAGATGAGCCGCGTTTTGAATTCGAACCAACGAACAGGTGGGAAGTTCGCCCGCCAGATACTCGTGATACCACGGTGGGGTTAGCTGGTCGTATTCGCCGGCGATCGCGATTGCTGGTTGTTCAATCCCATCGAGTCGCCCGCGCACATCGAAGGTGTGGCAGGTGCGAAAATCACGCTCAGTAACCGCCCGTCCCGCCCTGTCAAATCGTGCCTTCGAGGCTGCAATTGTTTCCTCGTCGGCATCGTGAAAGAGTCGGTCCGGTTGGTGGAGGAAATCGACTGCACGGTCGAAATCCGCACGAAGCCAGACGAGGAGGTCGTCTAAGACCGCCAGCTTGGCTCCCGTCGCGGTGAGGACGACCGCATCGAGATCGAGGTCTCCCCAGAGAGCGGTCCAGAGAACGACAGCCCCGCCGAGTGAACAGCCCACGAGGACCGAACAGTCGGTTTTCTCGGCAACAGCGACGACATCGTCGGCATAGGCTTCAAGTGTTTCATAGCCCGGGTCGGCGTCGACATCGTCACTTTCACCGTGTCCACTGAGGTCGAGTGCGGCTATCGGTGTGCTGTCGGCCAGTGTAAACTGGTGAGTCCACTGACTGTGTGAGCCACCGCTTGCATGGACACACAAGACGCCCGGAGCAACCGTGTCGGTCCGATTGACATACTTGTAGGCAGTCATCCGGCCGTGGTGTGTGACCATGTCCATGCGTAGGTGTTCGGCAACGAGCTACTAAATACGAGTTGTCGACAATATAGTATCTTAACCACCGGTCAGTCCTCCCTGGAGTACCGTAATTCGATGTGAACCGCAATACTAGTTAATACGACGCAAACACTGCCCTCTTGCGATTTTTGAGAGAAAGGTTTATATAGTACAATAACTAACTATGCGTTAGTACAATGAACGACACCCAAACTGCAGGTCGCGACAGCCGCTTCTTGCGACAGTACGAATATGACGATCACTGGCTCGTCGTGGCCGACCTCCCGGTCGACGATGAACAGGTGACGTTCGATATCGTCGGCTCGACGGCAATCATTGTCATCGACCACGGCGACCGCGTCAGCGAAACGGAACTCGACTTGCCTGGAACCGGGGCAAACGTTGAGGTGAACAACGGCGTACTCACCATTACGGTGGACAAATGAAACTCACAATCAAACCGCTCAAACAGAAAGACGCTGGCCGACGGCTTGCTGCGATCGACCGGCTTGCGGCCGACGAACTCGGCCTCAGCGGCGGCGACTTCATCCGACTCGACAGCGACGATGGAACGGCTATCGCCCGCGTCTGGCCAGGCTATCCAGAGGACGACGGGACCGGTATCGTCCGCATCGATGGTCGGCTCCGTCAAGAAGCTGGTGTCGGTATCGACGACAAGGTGGCGGTCGAAAAAGCCGATGTCCGGCCCGCCGAATCGATCACAATTGCGTTGCCTCAGCGGCTTGGTATTCGCGGCAACATCGACTCGCTCATCCGGCGTGAGCTTGGCGGCCAGCCAGTGACGAAAGGCCAGAACATCCAGCTGCCGCTCGGTTTTGGTTTCATGGGTGGACAGTCACAGGCTGTTCCACTGAAAATCGCCGCAACCGCCCCGTCGGGAACCGTCGTGGTGACTGACTCAACGCAGGTCGACATTTCCGAAAAACCCGCCGAGCAGATCCGCGAAGCACCTCGTGGTGCCGCACCGGGAACCCCGGGTAGTGCACCCGATATCACCTACGAAGATATCGGTGGGCTCGACAACGAACTCGAACAGGTTCGTGAGATGATCGAACTGCCAATGCGACACCCTGAGCTGTTCAAACGGCTCGGAATCGAGCCACCGAAGGGTGTGCTTCTGCACGGCCCACCGGGAACAGGTAAAACGCTGATCGCCAAGGCTGTCGCCAACGAGATCGACGCCAGCTTCCACACGGTTTCGGGCCCCGAAATCATGTCGAAGTATTACGGTGAAAGCGAAGAACAGCTCCGTGATGTCTTCGAAGAGGCCTCCGAAGAGGCTCCGGCGATCATCTTCATGGACGAACTCGACTCCATTGCGCCAAAGCGCGAGGAGGCCGGCGGCGACGTCGAACGTCGGGTTGTTGCCCAGCTGCTCAGCCTCATGGACGGGCTCGAAGAACGCGGCGAGGTCGTTGTTATTGGGGCAACCAACCGCGTCGACGCCATTGATCCGGCGCTCCGTCGCGGTGGCCGGTTCGACCGCGAAATCGAAATCGGCGTTCCTGACCGGGACGGCCGCAAGGAGATCCTGCAAGTCCACACGCGCAACATGCCACTCGCAGAGGATATCGATCTCGATGTCTACGCCGAAAACACTCATGGCTTCGTGGGGGCAGATCTCGAAAGTCTCGCTAAAGAGTCCGCAATGCACGCGCTCCGTCGGATTCGCCCACGGCTCGATCTCGAAAGCGACGAAATCGACGCCGAGGTACTCGAATCAATCGAGGTGCTCGAATCCGACCTTCGGGAAGCACTAAAAGGAATCGAGCCCAGCGCGCTCCGTGAGGTCTTCGTCGAAGTGCCCGATGTCACCTGGGAGGACGTTGGGGGCTTAGAGGACACCAAAGAACGGCTCCGCGAGACGATCCAGTGGCCGCTCGAATACCCCGAGGT
>CAZCYW010000050.1:0-6889 GCA_964503105.1 uncultured Haloferacaceae archaeon | reverse complement strand
ACACGCTTGGCCGACTCAATGCTGCTGGGCAGCTCTCGATTGGTGAATATGCCGTCGGACAAAAGATGAATCACTGCCCCACGGCCCGGCGTATGCGATACCGATGTAGACAAGTCCGACTGGTTTCGTTTCCGTTCGGCCAGTTGGTCCGGCAATCCCCGTTGTTGAAACTCCCCACGTTGTTCCGGCAGTATCTCTGACTCCCTGGGCCATCGCCTGAGCGACAGCCTCGCTTACTGCCCCATCGGCCTCAAGATCCTCTCGCGGAACCGCAAGCAGCTCCTGTTTTGACTGATTCGAGTAGGTTACGACGCCACGGTCGAAGTACGCGCTCGAACCAGGAATATCGGTTAGCGACGAGCAGATCAGTCCACCAGTGAGCGATTCAGCAACAGCAACCGTCTCTTCTCGCTCGGTCAACTTCTCACCAACCGTCGCGGCATTGTGACCGAGAGGGGGCGCTGTGGGCTGTGTCATACGACAGCCGTTTTCACCGCGAGGGTTTGAATCGTTGGATTACTGCTATTCAATAAACAACGAATAGGTGATAATCCCGAACCCAAGGGCCGTCAGAACCGCGTTGACGACGATGCCAGCTTCAAGTGAGACGCCAAGGAGCTGATGAGTGATTCCACCAAACAACGCCCCGAGCGTGACAAAACTAAAGCCAATCATGAGCCCGCGGAGAGACCGATCACCGGTCCGCCGGTAGGCTTTGAACGCGAAATATGTGATTGCCCCTCCGAAAAAGAGGATAACCATCATCACCGCGATGATTGCTGATTCGAGGTGCATTAGGTTTCCTCACGAAGCTGTGTCCACAGCTCTTCGAGCCGCTTGTCGGCGGTCGACGGTTTTGCCGGCCGATTGATTGTCGTTTGTAGCCGGTGCTCTTCGGACACAGAGACGGAAATCTCGGTAAAATCGCGTGCATACCGCGTTGTATGCTGACCGCTCCGACGGATTTCAGTCGATTCAGCGACAAGTGAGGCGTCAGTTAGTCGGTCAAGTTTGCGGTACATCGTCGAGAGCGGAATCTCACACGCTTCAGAGAGTTCATTAGCCGTCATTGGTTCGGAAAGTTGTTCAATAATTACTCTGGTGGGCTCATCACCCAGGGTGTCGAGAACGTCCTCGCTCACAGGGGTCTCATCCCGCTGTGACGGGTTGCGCACCATTATCATTCGGTATCGGCGACGATCAAATAAGTGTACTTGTTAGCGTGCCAATGTGGCCGGGCGCTGTCGTGTGTCTATTCGAGAGCGACTAGCGGGCGGCCAAATCAGTCGGTCCCAGCCTACGCACAGCGCAGCCACTAACGGTGAGGTATCTCTCGTGCGAAACTGTGCTCGGTACCAGTAACTTCGTGAAAGACCTTTTTTCGATCAATCCGGATCAGACCGCTTAATTGGTTGACTCACCGAATATTACTAGAGCCAACTAATGAATTCAAACCGTAGCACTCGACGACAGGTTATCCACGCAGCGGGCGCGACGGCACTTGTCGGAAGTCTTGCAGGCTGTGCGGGCGACGCTGATGACGACGTTGACAGCGATATTGCCGTTGGGGCCGGAAGCAGAGGTTTCGAATTCGAGCCCGATGAGGTCGAGGTCGAGCCAGGAACCACGCTCGTGTGGGAGTGGACCGGCCAGGGCGGCGGACACAACGTCAAACACCGCGATGATGAGCCGGCCTTCGAGAGCGAAATCGTCACTGAAGCCGGCCACACATTCGAACACACCTTCGAGGAACCGGGAACTTATGAGTACGAGTGCACACCGCACGCGACACAGGGAATGGTCGGAACCGTCGAAGTCGTCGACGAGTAGGTGTCTCTTTCGGCCGAACGTGCTGTTACCAAGTTAATCCTTCGTACGCAATGCCTTCGCGTCGTTCGATGATTCGACGTCCGTCAACAACCACCGGCGAGACCATCGTGTCGAATTCGTCGTCGAGCGCGGCGAACTCCGGCCAGTCGGTGACGACGAGGGCCCCGTGTGCACCCTTCAGCGCCGCTGGTGCTGAGTCAGCGTACTCGATCTCGGGGAACTGCTCGCGCATGTTGTCGGCCGCAACTGGGTCATAGCCAACGACCGTTGCTCCACACTCGAGCAGTGACTGAATAACGACGGCTGCACGCGAGCCACGGATGTCATCCGTTCCGGGTTTGAATGCGAGGCCGAGAACGGCAATCCGTTTGTCAGCCGGATCGACGTGGTTCGTGAGCAACTCGACCATCCGTGCGGGCTGTCTGTCGTTGACCCCGACGGCTGCGCTGAGTAGTTCCGGCTCGTATCCGGTCTCGCGTGCGGCGGAGATAATTGCAGCTACGTCCTTCGGAAAACACGAGCCACCCCAGCCGACGCCGCTCCGGAGGAACTGTTCGCTGATTCGGTCGTCAAGGCCGATTGCGTCGGCAACCTCGTAGGCGTCGACGCCGTGTTCCTTACAGATATTACCCAGTTCGTTGATGAGGCTAATTTTCGTGGCAAGAAACGCGTTGTTTGCGTATTTGATCATTTCAGCCTCACGAATGTCGGTTTCGACAACCGGGACACCAGTTCGCTCCGTGAGCGGTTCAAACACCGCTCGGAGCGTCGTTGCCGCCCATTCGTCGCCGGGCTCGGTTCCCAAGACGAGCTTATCAGGCGACAAAAAGTCCTCAACAGCAGTTCCCTCCCGCAGAAACTCGGGATTCATTGCAAGACTGATTTGCCCTGTTTCATTGCCACTCCCGCGGCGGACTGCCGGCCCGATCTCGGTTTCGGTCGATCCCGGTGTAACGGTACTTTTGACAACAACGAGGTGCTGGTCGGATTTCGATGCCAGCGCTTTGCCCACCGATTCGGCCGCTGCGACGATAATCGAGGTATCAATACTTCCGTCGTCTCTCGAGGGCGTCGGGAGTGCGAGAAACGTCACGTCGGTTTCGGGAATCACACTGTAGTCGGTGGTTGCGGTCAGTTGCTCGCCGATGTGCGAGGCAAGGAGCTCGTCAAGTCCCGGTTCATAGAGCGTGGCTGACCCCCCATTGAGCTGGGACACGGTTTCTTCGTCAATATCGATTGCCGTTACGCGGTGGCCGAGTTCAGCAAAGCAGGCGGCGATCGTCGTGCCGACATAGCCGCTGCCGACGACGCTAATGTGCATTGGCTGAGAACAACCAGCCAGTGGATTTGACTGTTGTGCTCGAACAGACCCATTTCAGGAGTATTCACCATGGCGACAAACGAGTTAGATTTCAAAAATGAGTATTGAACGTGAAAGTATTTAGCCACGGAGTAACTGTCGGGTGATATGAAAGCAGTCGTCCTCGCGGCGGGCAAGGGAACGCGACTCCGTCCACTGACCGAAGACAAGCCGAAAGGCATGGTCGAAGTCGATGACAAGCCGCTGTTGACTCACTGTTTCGACCAGCTCGCAGCGCTCGGTGCCTCCGAGTTCGTTGTCGTTGTTGGCTACATGCAGGAGGTCATCATTGACCACTATGGTGACGAATTTGATGGCATTCCGATCACCTACGCTCACCAGCGCGAGCAAAAGGGGCTTGCGCACGCACTGTTGACCGTCGAAGAGCACATCGATGACGACTTCATGTTGATTCTCGGTGACAACATCTTCAATGCAAATCTCCGCGATGTCGTCCGCCGCCAACAGGAAGACCGCGCCGATGCGGCCTTCTTGGTCGAAGAAGTCCCGTGGGAAGATGCCAGCCGATATGGGGTCTGTGAGACCAACGCCTACGGCGAGATTACCGACGTCGTCGAAAAACCCGAGGAACCGAACTCGAATCTCGTCATGACTGGTTTTTACACGTTTACACCCGAGATCTTCCACGCCTGTCACCTCGTCCAGCCCTCGAATCGTAACGAGTACGAAATCAGTGAGGCAATTGATCTGCTGATCCGCAGCGGTCGCACCATTGACGCCATCCAGATTGACGGCTGGCGGATCGACGTTGGCTATCCTGAAGACCGCGATGAGGCCGAAAAACGGCTCCAAGAAATCCGAGCGGAGACGGCGTAAATCGCCGCTGCTGCTACCGGGACACCGTTCAGTTGAGCTGCCAGATTCCGTAGTTCAGGAGCGCTGCAAAACTGACCCAGCAGAGATATGGAATCAAGAGTACCGCTGCACGGCGATCAACACGGTTGAATGCATATATTGTCATTCCAATCAGTCCCCAGAGGAGAAGAATAATTCCAAATGCCAGCGATGGATTCTGGAGCATAAAAAACGCCGGTGACCACGCGACATTGACGACCATCTGAAGCCCGAAGAGACCAAGGGCAATTTGGACCGTCCGCCGGTGCCGACCCTGTCGGTAGACCAGAAACACAGCAATGCCCATGAGCGTGAATAAGACCGTCCAGACGACGCTAAAGGCCCAGTTCGGTGGATAAAACCACGGCAGCGTCAGTGACTGAAACCAATTACTTCCAGGATTGGTAGCAACAACACCACTGGCTCCGATAAGATTGACCACTACCACCGCGACTGCTGCGCCGAGTAAATCCCGGCGACCCACACGACGTCCACGGCGAGCGAGTTGGAGGAGTGACATACCCAAATATGTGTCTGCAGTCTCAATGAACGTACTGCTCAGTTTGCTGGCTGCTCGGATGGTCGAGTGTCACTCTCGGCCGACAATCAGATTTCGGTTACGCGGTGGTACGAATCGTTGAGCGCGTTCGCGTCTTCAGGGAGCAACGCGACGATGATCGTCTCAACATACTGGCTAAAGTAGTCGACAAGGGCGGCAATTCGGGAGGAGTCGATTGCTTCCAGTGAGTCGAGAATCATAAACGGCACCTCGTTGTGGACCTCGTGGACGAGATAGCCGGCAAGCGCAAACACGAGCCCGGTTACTTCGCGTTCGCTTTCGCTGAGGTGGTCGATGGTGTCCTCGTAGGCGGTGCCGTCGGCTCCACTGCGAACGATATGTAGTTGGAAGACCGACTCCTCGACACGCTTTCGGCCGTCTCTGACAGTCCGGGTTGTCCGTTCGATCCAGATTCGTTCGAGATTGTCATAGCCGAGTATCTCCAAGACCGCTTCCATATGTTCGTTAAACGCCTCGACTGCGTCGGCTTCAATTCGCTCGATCCGTGTTCGGAGTTCGGTGAGTCGCTGGCGCACCTCTTCGCGCTCGGTGGTGAGCGACTCCCGTTTGGCCAACTTCGTCTCGATCTGTTCGATCTGCTCGACAACGTCATCGTACTCGTTTTCCTGTTGGCTGAGCGTGAACTCCAGTTGTGTTATCTCTTTGTGCTGTTCAAGCACCGCGTTTTCGTCTTCTGTTTCGAGCGTTTCGATGCGGTCTTCGAGCGCCTGAGCCTGTTCGCGGAGTGATTCGAGCGTTTCGCTGAGCTCGCCGATCCGCTCGGTTCGCCTGTCGATTTCGGCTTCAGTCTGCTCGGATCGTCGCCTGAGCCGCTCGCGTTGGTCTCGGGTTTCTGTGACCGACTTTCGTTGCTCAGTGAGGCGTGTAATCTCCGTCCGGCGTTCGTTTCGCTCCGAGAGCTTCTCGCGACGAAGCGAACTGAGCTGCTCGATTGTTTCTTCGATCTGTTCGGTTTCAACCTGACTTCCACAGGTCCAACAGGTCACCATACTGGTTTCTTCGAGCAGTTGGCTTGTGGGGTCATCGTCCTCGGTGTCCGTTTCTACGTTGCCAAGTGCTGCGGCGATTTCTACGTTCGTCCCCGACAGCATCTCCTTGTTGAACTGGATAACACTCTGTAGCTGGCTTGTCGTCCGCTCGAGTTCGGCCTGTTGTTCACGAAGTGATTCGAGTCGGGCATCAAGGTCGGCTTTTTTATCAGCCGGAGCCGCTTCGATCGATTCAAGCTGTGCGTGCAGTTCTGTTTGTTCTTCACGGAGCGTTTCGACGCTTTCGCGTTCGGTCTCGCGTTGAAACCGGGTTTCTTCAATGCGTGATTGGACCGACTGGAGCTCCGAAAGCGCTTCATCGAGCTCCTGTTCTTCACTTCGGCTGGCTTTGACGGTTCCATCCATCTCGGTAAGCTCGGCTCGTGCGTCCTCGAGAGCGGATTCTGTCTCATCGATGTTTTCACGAAGTCGCTGTTTTTTCGCCTCGAGATCGGGAAGCTCATTGGCAAGTGACTCGTACGTTTCGAGTTGTGTGTCAAGCCGCCGTTTCGTTGCTTCTTGTTCGGCGATGGCCTCGCGAATCTCCTCGATGTCGACGGGCCGCATAATGAGATCGCGGAGGTTTTCACGCCGGCTAACGGCGACTCGTGCTTCATTCGATTCGAGTAAAAATGCAAACAGATCTGCGAGCGTCGGATCATCAAGATACGGCTCGCCGTCACTACGGACGGCCCCATTGCGCCGTTCGAACCGTCGTGAGTAGGTCTGTCCATCGAGATCCAGCCGCACGGTACCCGTCTCGGCATCTGCCTTCAGTGAGACGCGGTCGCTTCCAAGTGCGCCCATTACCGCTCGGAGGAACGACGTCCGGTTTGTTGCATTCCGGCCCGAAAGGACGTTTACCCCTGTCTGCAGGTGGACTGTTGATTCTTTGATTCCACCAAGATTTTCGACGTGGACCGCCACGTCCTGATCAGTCTCCTGAGACGATTCCATACGAAAACATGCCAACCTGTCTGGTTAATCGTTGCGCCATCGGTGTATATATCCATTCAGGCGAACGGGCATATTATTCTATGTATTGATCTTATTATGTGGCCAGTGACAGTGAGATACATAGACGAGTCAGCGTTCAGCAGTCACAGCTGCCAGCAGCCAGCAACTCACTGATTTCGTACTGTTGGCCACATTCCTCACAGAACACCTCGACATCGACAAGCACGGCATATTCACCAATCGAGAGCTGCCCAGCAGCATTGAGTCGGCCAAGCGTGT
>CAZCYW010000049.1:0-8621 GCA_964503105.1 uncultured Haloferacaceae archaeon | reverse complement strand
GCTCGAACAAGGGCCGTATCATTACCCGCAACGTGTTGGGTCCGATCCGCGAAGGTGACGTCCTGCAGCTGCGAGAAACCCAGCGTGACGCGGATTCGATCGGAGGCCAATAACGACAATGGTTGAAACACGAACCTGTGACTACTCAGGCGAAGAGATCGAGCCCGGCACGGGCACGATGTTCGTCAAATCCAACGGGACCGTCCTCCACTTTAAGGATTCAAAAGCAGAAAAGAATTATCTGCTCGGCCGCGAAGCCCGAGACCTCGAGTGGACCGAAGCAGGCCGCCGCAACCGTGGCCAGCAGACACAAGCGGACGAATAACAACTTCAATCTATGAGCAACGACGAGCGAACCTTTGTAATGGTCAAACCGGACGGCGTACAGCGCGGTCTTATCGGTGAAATCGTCTCGCGGTTCGAACACCGTGGGCTGAAGCTCGTCGGGGCGAAAGCGGTTCAACTCGATGAGGAACACGCCAGTGAACACTATGCCGAACACGAAGACAAGCCGTTTTTTGATGGGCTTGTCGAGTTTATTACGTCGGCACCGGTGTTTGCGATGGTCTGGGAGGGCAAGGATGCCACCCGGCAGGTCCGACGGATGGTCGGCGAAACTGATCCTGCCGAGTCGCCACCGGGAACGATCCGTGGCGACTACGGACTGGATCTGGGCCGGAATCTCATCCATGCCTCGGATCACGAGGATCCGGGCTCGAACGAACGCGAGATCGACCTCTTTTTCGAGGAAAACGAGCTGTTGGACTACGAGCAGGCCACAGACGAGTGGCAGTACGAATAACGGCGTCGTCGCGTTCCTTACACCGTTTTTGCGTGCTTACAGCCCGGGAGCCCAGCCGATAAACTCGCCTTCGAGCGGTACGGCCAGCGCGTCGATAACCTGCGCAACGCCGGTGTAATGACCAACAAGCATGCTCATCGCAACCGTGTCGCCGGTTGTATACTGTTCGCTGACTGCCGCATAGTGGCGATCAGTGACCGTTCCGGCACACTGTGCACGGACAAACCCAACGACAGCTGCGGTTTCGTCGGACAGTTCGTCGTCCTGTTCGGTGCCGATTGCTCGTATCGTATCAGCTGAGATACCAGCGTCGATCGCGACCGGAACGTGTTGTTGCCACTCGTACCGGCAATCGACAGCCTGTGCGGTCGTAAGAATTGCAAGCTCCCGAGGCTCGATCGCGAGCGAGCCATAGAGCCCATCCATATAATCGAGCAATCCCGCGAGCGCGTGAGGGGCATTTCCCATTGCCCGAGCCGCATGGAGATCGCTGAGTTCGAGCGTTTCAAACAGATGGGGTGCCTCGGCGACGATCGTACTCGCATCGGGGAGTGGAACTCGGGCCATACTCGTTGTTGGCCGGGTCGCTGATTGTAGATACTGGTTCGTTACGCAAGATTCAGCAGCTCGATCCGTGCGCCACCAGTATCGCCCTCGGTTAGATCGATGTGCCAGCCGTGGGCATCGGCAACCTGGCGGACGATATACAGCCCGAGACCGGTGCCCGTTCGAGTTGTTGAGTAGCCACGATCGAAGACCTGCTCACGGTTGGCCGATGGAATCCCGGGGCCGTTATCCGCAACATAGATCCCGCCTGGACAGTCACCGACTGTGACGACGACGTGTTCTCCACCGTGGTCGACGCTATTGCGGAAGAGATTCTCAAACAGTTGGACGAGTCGGCTCCGATCCGCGGTGACAACCCGGTCGGTCTCAACGTGGAGTGTTGCCTCGGGTGTCGAGATCTGCTGCCAACAGTCCGTTACTAGTTCGGAAATCGTGACCGATTCGGTCGCATCGATCTGTTCACCCTGGTGGGCCAACACGAGGAGGTCATCAATGAGCTGTGCCATTCGGTCGATCGCTCGCCGTGATCGCTCGAAATGGGCCTCATCGCCCGTTTCGGCTGCTAATTCAAGTGAGCCACCAAGCACGTTGAGCGGATTTCTGAGGTCGTGACTGGCAATACTCGCAAACTCGGCGAGCTGTTGGTTTTGTTGGGCAAGGCGCTGTTCGGCTGTGCGGTCTGCAGTGATATCCGAAACAGTACAGATCACGCGACTGATTGTACTTTCTGGAGTCAAAAGTGGTGCTGCATTGACTGAAATCCAGCGTTCCTCACCACCTTCGACAGCAATGAGCTGTTTGTGTCCGTAGACTGATTCGCCGGTCTGTAGGACACGACTGACCGGAAGTTCTTCGCGTTTGATTTTCGCCCCTGTGCTGTCGCAGATCTCCCAAGCCCAGTCGTCGTACGTCCGACCAATAAGATCCTGTCCAGTATGCCCGAATACGTCTTCTGCCTGCTGGTTTGCGCGGAGAATGGTGCCATCTGCATCGAAAATAACGATTCCGATTGGACTCGTGTTCAGTAGTCGATCGAGGAGTTCACGCTCCGCAGAGAGCTCTTGTTCCCGGTGTTTTCGCTCGGTTATATCGGCGTAGTGTTCAATTCGGCCGCCTGCATAGGGGCCCTCGCTGATTGGATAGCTCCAGTGTTCGAGCCAGCGTTCATCCCGGGTGTCCGTCGGCAGAATCTGACACTCGAACTGCTCGACATACGTGTTGTCATCGTAGGTTGCAATCACGGTTTCGGCAAATCGGTCGGGCGCTGCAAACCGGTGTTTGATCTGTTCGGTGATGAGTTTACGTTTGTCTCTGCCAATTACCGAGTCGCGGTCGATCCCAAAGTACTGTTCAATCCCACGGTTTATCCAGACAACCGAAAACGTTGCATCGAGAATAAACGTTCCAACGTGAGATAGATCGAGCACATCTTCGACAAATGACCGATATTTTTCCTCGCTGTCCGCAAGTGCTTGCTGTTGATGTTGCCGGTCAGTCACGTCATGAAAGTAGACAGACAACCCATCCGAATCAGGGTAGACCCGCACGGCAAACCATCGATCAAGCGGTTCACAGGCCGTCTCACGCGACATCGGCGTCTGTGTTTCCATCGCCTCGCGGAGTGCGGAGCCAAAAGAGCTCTCAGCCAGGGCGGGGACGACGTCCCAAAGCGCGTCCCCACGGAGTTCACGCAGGGTCGTCCCGAGCAATTGCGCGCCAGTGTCATTGCCGTCGGTACAAATCCAGTCAGTGTCGACGGCGACAAATCCATCGGCGATACGCTCGTGGACAGCACTGAGCTGTTGTTCGGTTGCTTCGGCAGTCTCTTTCGCACGGACACGCTCGACAGCGTTGATAATTCTGTTTGCAAGAACGGTGTACTGCTCTGTCCCGGCAGATTTCTGGAGGTAGTCGGTGACGCCCGCCGAAATTGCATCGCTTGCGACCTCTTCGGACCCTTTGCCAGTAAACAAAATGAACGGAAGCGATGGACGGACCTCCCGAAGCCGGTGGAGAAAGTCGACGCCGTTCTGTCCGGGCATGTCATAATCGGAGACGATACAGTCGACTGACTCGGTTTCGACGAGCCGACAGCCCTCATCGGGGCCTACTGCCGTACTCACAACGAACCGGTCATCGATTGAGTCGAGCAGCCGAGCCGTGAGCGCAGCGAATTCCGGTTCATCATCGACGTGAAGAACACGGATCTCACTACTCATTAACAAATTCCTGCGTTTCGTCGATATAAGCATGCTGTATCCTAGCATTCTTCCGGGCTGGCGGCGATACGGAGTGGTATTATCGACTACTCGTTTTTCGCTTCGACACAACACACATACTGTCGTAGCTCGAATTATTACTATGACACGCTCGCCATACGGGGTCTGGACTGACGAGTTGCTTGAGGGTGTGCGAGCGCTTGCTGACCAACACGGCTGGCAGTTGACAGGTGGTTCAGATCGGGGGCCGGCTGGCGTACTCGATACGACAGACGGTTGTTCGCTGGCACTCACTCGACTTGCCATTGACGACACAGAGACACCAGCAGCAACCCAACCTTCAACAGTGGCTGTTGAGGCGCTTCACCACAGCGAGCTTACGCCACCAACCGTCAGCGCCCGGCTGACAAGGGCGGTCACAAACGGCCGTGGGACACTGTTCGTCGTCGAAGACGAGTCGACGGCGACACAGCTTCAGACGCTTCTTGGGTATCCATCACTGTGTGCAGCCAGTCGCAATGGCCTGCGGACATTCTACAATGGCCCTGACCGAATTCCACTCGCAGAGGGTGGCTACGGGCTTGTTGCAGCCGACAGAAACGCAATTCGCTGGCGGGAGACGGTGACGCCGAGCGGTCCGGTCCCGGGCGATCCATCGGGGAGCCGTGACACCCGGCTCGTCTGTGAGGTTGCCGACGAGGTCGTTGCCGTCCTCGGCGGTGTCAGTGCACTCTGTACGCCGCCACAACACGCATTTCCCTACTGGTATCGCCGCGATCCAGCTGACAAGCACTTTCATGTCTATGCTGACCAGACGCATGTTGCCACGTTTGGAACGGTTGCCGAACTGCGAGCGGCCGGCTATAGCCCGGCTCCGCTGCCGCTGCTTCCGACACAGCTGTTTGGATCCGCCCCACCATTCTGGACCGTCTGCTACCGTGATGAGCGTGGTACGCCGACGGTGCAGGCAGCGCCCTTGGGGCCGAAGTAGCCATACGTACACTATTCGTTGAGTGTTCGGAATCCCAACTATTTTTATAGGTTCCGTGTCGATTGCTGCTGTATGTCCTCCACACGTCGTTTTGGCATCTTCGGCCGACTCAAAACCGGGCTCAAACTGACCCGTGATAGCCTCGCGGTGCTTCGACACCACCCAGACCTCATGTTGTTCCCGCTTGCCGGCGGGATTGTGAGTCTCCTGTTCGGGGCCGTCCTCTACTTCGGCGTGTTTGTCGGTGGGGTCGTCGGCGGTGGCCTCGAATACATCGCGCTGTTCGTCTTTTATTTCGCCACGACGTTTCTGGCCTCGTTTTTTACCGCGGCGCTGGTCTACTCGGTCAACGACGCCTTCCATGGCCGGAATCCGACGCTCCGAAACGGGATGGCCGCCGCATGGGGAATGAAAGGGCCGCTCGCGATCTGGTCGGTTATTTCGGCGGTCGTCGGCGTGCTTCTCAACGCGCTCGAAAACTCCGATTCGGGGCTGGCCCGGATTGCTGGTGCGTTTTTCGCTCTCGGCTGGACGATTACAACCTTCTTCATTATTCCCGTGATCGTCTTCGAGGACGTTTCGACCAAAGAGATGTTTTCGAAAAGCGCCGGAACCTTCCGCAATACGTGGGGTGAAACCCTCGGAGCAGGCTTTGGAATCGGCCTCGTCCAACTCGGCATCGGCCTGTTCGGTGCCGCCATCGTGGTTGCTATCGGTGGGGGACTTTTCGTGCTCGTTCCCGCCGTCGGCATCAGCGTCGTCGTCCTCGGCCTCGGTGTCGTTTTTGTTGGAACCTATCTCGTCGGCCAGACGGTCCACGGAATCGCGAAAACCGCACTCTACATCTATGCTGCAGAAGGAACTGTTCCGGATGAATTCGACGATTTCGACTTCGATACTCTTGATGGCCGGACTGGCGGGCAGTCGATGTCCAGAGACCAATCGAACAGTCCGACGATGACCTCATTCAAGTAGTTCATCCAATAATGAATATATAAAATACATTTCGTCCACCCACTGTGTGAAACACAATATCTCTGCAGGCCAGCAATACACCGCGCTGGAAGGGAGGGCGACCCTGACAGCTCTGTCGACGGAACCGGACACACTGTTGAGAACCAGAGAGTGCGTTCGTGGATCGAGCGTCTTTCCATCAATAAGGTAAAGCATTCGCCAGTTGACTATCCGGGTATCTGCCATGAGTCACGACGCGCCGGAGAAACTCGCCGCTGAGGTCTGCACCCGCCGAATGCTACTTGCGGCGATTTCGGACACACAGCCCGTCCCAGCAACCGAACTCGAACGCGCGGTCGAGAGCTCCGTGTCGACGATCAACCGCGTCGTCAGCGGGCTCGAACGCGAGAACCTGCTCAGACGAACGGGCGACGGAATCGTCATGACCGAGGCCGGAGCCCTGCTGTTTTCGGAAACCGAGCGCTTTATCGAAACCGTCGAGATGGCCAGCGCGCTACAACCACTGCTGACCGCACTACAAGACGCCCCACTCGAGTTCGACACCGACTGGATCTCAGAGTCGACCGTGACGCGGGCAACCCCGACCGATCCGTACGCACCGCTATCGCGGTACAGCGAACTGTTCACCGAGGCCGGTGAGAAACGGCTGGTCGGCGACCGGTTCGTCGTCCCAAAACAAGGTGTCGAAGCGGCGATGCGAGAAATCGACGAAAGCGTCCACTGTACGTGTGTCTGGAGCCCTGATGCCGTCGACCGGATGGCCGAGCAGTTCCCCGAGATGATCGAATGGTCTGCGGGGCGAGAGAATCTGACCGCACGCATCGCCGACGGTGTCGCTCTCGACCTCGCGCTGTTCGACGACCACCTTCTGGTCTACGGCTTTGACGACACGGGCATCATCTCGGTTCTCGTCGACACCGATACCACAGCAGCCGTCGAGTGGGGCGACGCAGTCTTCGAGACGCTTTTCAAAGAGGCCGAAACGGTCCCGATCTAAACCACACACAGCGTGAACCGCCGCTCGCTCGTCGCCCAGTCTACTAGTCTACTGCACAAGCGCGTCGCCCCGCTCAGCAACGAGTACGAACAGCACGGCCCACCCCACGACGACCGCGCCGAGGCCGACGCCCAGACTCGATCCCTGTTCGGTCCCCGGGTAAACAATCGACGCGAGTCCGATGACCACGAGTAGTGCTGCGGCCCCGTAGACGGGAAAGCGCCAGCCGGTCCCGCGGAGACTGCCATACAGTGCGAGCGCCGCGATGCTCACTCCGGTCGTCCCCATGAACTGATAATGCCCGAGTGCAGCGTGACTGTCCGTCGACGAAAGATGAGTGTTCACCTCCATACCAGCAAAAACCAGCGCGCCGAGTGCGGTCAGCCCGGCGACAGCGGCCATCACTGACGATACCGACGCCGTATCAGGAAGCTGACTCCGTCCGGCGGGGTGAGCGAGCACCGCGCCGACAAGTGCACCGAGGAGAACGAGGTGTATCGGTGAGAAGCTACCAGTCGCCCCGAAGACAACGGTCAGTGAAGCCCAGATAAGCACCGAACTGTGCAGCGCCCCGACCCGGTGTGCGGGGCGAATCGCTTGGACGATTACCCCGAGAAGCAGGAGCGTAAACACACTCCCGAGCACGAAGTGATGGAGTTCGTGCGTCGGATAGGCGTAGTCGCCGAGGACGATCCCCGTCCAGAACGTCATCGGTTCGATAGCTGCCGGGACTGCGAGCGCGAGAAACGCAAGAATGAACGCGACAAAGAGCCCTCGCTTCAGATACTGATCCGCGTACCGATGGACAAACCCCTCACCGGACATGTTTTGGCCCTCCCGTCGACAAATACGCTCGCGAGCGGCTTCGTGACTCCACTATACCCCGTCCGGACGGCCCGTTTACCGGTTTGCTCATTGTGCTGGTCGCTCATATTCAGATGGCCCATATATTCATTTGGATGCGTATTTTTTGCGTGACACGCACCGAATGCGTTTTGGTTAGAGCACACCCATCGCGGTCAGTCGCTCAGGCAAGTAGGTCTCGGTGACGAAGTCGAGGCCGCGCGCGGCAAGCGCCTGCTGTTCTGCCTTTTTGCCGATCTCGAGCTGTAACTCGATCTGTTCTTTCCAGTAGTCGGTCTGAAACCGCGGATCGGTGAGTTCGGACTCAAGTGCATTGATATCCGAATCCGCAAGCGGGTCGGTCGGGAGATCGTATTCGACGATATCGGCGGGCTGAATGCCGACGTACTTCGCTTCCGGCGTCGCGAGATACTCCGAGAGGTGTGCGGATTTAATCGAACCATAGGCAACTGAGCCGTAGATCCGGTAGGACCACGGATCGCCGTCACAGAAGACCATCACCGGCACGTCGAGTTCGTCATGGAGGCGTTTTGTGATCCGCCGAGTTGCCCGTGCGGGCTGGCCTTTGAGGTGGACGACCAGACAATTATACTGCTCGTCGAATCCGTTTTCGATCAGCCGGTCGCGCATCCCGCCGGTCTCGACACAGAGGACAAAGTCGATGTCGGCATCAAGGAATTCAATCGTGTCGGGATTGTTTGGAATCTGGTAGCCGCCTTCGCCGACGTCCTTCTGACAGTGGATTTCGCGTTCGCCGCGGCGGGTCTGTTCGCGGAGGAGAAGCGGCCCCATGAGCGTCGCTCCCGATTCCTCGGGCCGCATGTGGAAATCCTCGCGAGTGACTTTTGAGACGATTTCGAGGTCCTCGACCAGCTGATTCGACTCGTCTTGGTCCGAAAAGTGTGCTTCAGTGTTGTCCCACGATTCGGAGAGATAATACAGCTCACGCAGGGTTGAGGAGCGATCTTCATCGAGCTGTTGGGCCAGAAATTCGATGGTGTAGACGGCTTTGAGGAGTTTTCGGGCTCCGCGAACCGAATTCGCACTCCGTTTCGAGGTCCGGTCGCCGTAGACCCAGACCCCGGAGTTGGGATCGTATTCGATGTTGCTTTTCGTCCGCGTTGGCAGCGTCATCTCTGGAATCTGGCCGCCGGCAAACTGGTCGTAAAACTCCGCTGCAAGGTCGATGAGCTGTTCTCTGGCTCG
>CAZCYW010000048.1:0-9558 GCA_964503105.1 uncultured Haloferacaceae archaeon | reverse complement strand
CGGTACATCGTCATTGGCGGCCAGAAGCGCTCGCCGGTCGGCAAGGCGCTTTTCGGCAGCACGACACAGCAGATCTTGTTGAGCGCAGAACTCCCTGTCCTCACCGTGATGGCCCAACAGACGAAGTAGGCCGCTGAACACCGTTTTTATGCGGGTTAGTCAGTGAGCGGTGCCCCCGGTTTCAGGGCGATTCCAGTTGTTCGCTCCTCACGAACGACATGCAAGTGCGGCCAGTGGCGACCGAAACCCCAATGATTATTCATCTTTAATCCGGTCGCAGCATTGGTGGCGAGCGTTCAACGCTCGTGCAAAATATACCCGCTCCATGCTCGAGGATATGGGGTAATCGTATAATTCGTTATCAACGAACAATGTCGTCCGAAGGGCGTTACACACATAAGCTTGTAATGATTGCTGGCTTAGGTGGCCCGTGTTCCCGGCAGTCAGCGTTGGCCCGAACATATAGTAGACTGACACGTGCGTACGTCCACTTGAATAGAGCGTATCGGTACACCATCAACACCCAGCATTAGATGTCGGTTTAGCGCCGAGTAGAGACACTCGACAGCCAGCGCCCATATTGTTCGCCAAGAGCGAACCAAATCCTGTCGTCTTCTGCGTGCTAAGTCGATACGCAACTGTGTCGCTCCGGTGTCTCAGTTACTCGATTCCGAGTGTCTATCCATCCAACAGTATCGGTAACAGTAGATTGATTATGTGGCTACTGAATGTGACGCTCACAGTCCATGAGTATTCACTGGCTCGAAGACGTCCGGGCAGCTGATCGGCTAACTGTCGGCGGGAAAGCCGCTTCGTTGGGCGAGCTCACTGCGGCGGGATTACCCGTTCCGCCGGGGTTCGTCGTGACCGCCGACACCTATCGGGAATTCATCCACGCAGCGGAAATCGAAACCGAGCTGTTCGACGCACTCGATGTCGATCCTGACGACGCCGAGGCACTCGCTTCGGGGGCCGCCCGGGCTCGCGAGCTGATTACCGGGACGCCGTTCCCCGACCGACTCGGCGATGAGATCGTCAGTGCCTATCGTTCGCTCGCCGACGGCAGCGAGCTGTTCGTCGCCGTCCGGTCGTCGGCGACCGCTGAGGATCTCCCCGACGCATCGTTTGCCGGCCAACACGAGACGTTTCTCAACATCCAAGAAGACACGCTCGCCGACCGGATTAAAGCGTGCTGGGCCTCGGTGTTCGCCGAGCGCGCGGTTTGTTATCGGAATGAACAGGGATTCGACCACGCCGAGGTCGACATCGCGGTTGTCGTCCAGCAGATGGTCGACGCCGACAAGTCGGGCGTGCTGTTCACCCGTCATCCCTCCACAGGTGACCGTGAGATGATTGTCGAAGCTGCCTGGGGGCTCGGGGAAGCTGTTGTTTCAGGGACCGTCTCGCCGGATCACTACCTTATCGACCCGGCGACGGCCGCGGTTACCGAGTCGACGATTGCCGACAAGAAACAGCGACTGGTCAAAGACGCCGATACCGGCGAGACGAGGTTGGAGCCGGTTCCCGAGGCCGACCGAAACGCGCGCGTGGTCACCGACGCGGAGCTCAAAAAGCTAGTCGACCTGGGTCGTCGTGTCGAGGCCCACTACGGCGAGCCCCAAGATGTCGAGTGGGCGATCGTCAACAGCGATGTGCAACGCTCATCTGGCAACCGGACGCAGTCCGGCGACGGCGACGTGTTCATGCTCCAGTCGCGGCCGATCACGACCATCGCCGATACCGAGGCCGGAGCCCGAGCCGATGGTGCCGATCGGTCGGTCGATGACGTGCTCGTCCGTGGAGTCAGCGCGAGCCCGGGCACTGGAACCGGCGCGGTGCGGATCGTACGGAAGCTCGATCACCTCGATCAGGTGACCGAGGGCGACGTCCTCGTCAGTGAGATGACGATGCCGGACATGGTTCCCGCGATGAAACGTGCGGCCGCCATTGTCACCGACGAGGGCGGGATGACGTCTCACGCCTCAATCGTCTCCCGCGAGATGGGGGTCCCAGCGGTCGTCGGCACACAGGACGCAACCCAGGTGCTAAAAAACGGCCAGCCTGTCACCGTCGACGGTGAAATGGGAACCGTCCGCGAAGGAATCTCCGACGCTGAGGCCGGGGACCCAGCGATCGAGCCCGATCCACTCAAATCGCTTCGCCCCCAGACACCGGTCAAACCGATGACCGCCACGGAGGTCAAAGTCAATCTCTCGATCCCCGAGGCTGCCGAACGCGCCGCCGCAACGGGAGCCGACGGCGTCGGCTTGCTTCGAATCGAGCACATGGTGATCTCACTCGGCAAGACCCCCGAGCAGTACATTGGGGACCACGGCGAGGACGCGTATATTACCGAACTCGTGACGGGGATTCGCGCGGTCGCCGAAGAGTTCTACCCCCGGCCGGTTCGCGCCCGCACCCTCGATGCGCCGACCGACGAATTTCGTGAATTAGAAGGCGGCAGCGACGAGCCACACGAGCACAACCCGATGTTGGGGTACCGAGGGATTCGTCGGAGTCTCGACAAACCCGAACCGTTTTTGTGCGAACTCCGGGCCTTCTACCGGCTGTTCGAGATGGGCTACGACAACGTCGAACTCATGTTGCCGCTGGTCAACGACGCCGAAGATATCGAACGGGCCAAACTCCACATGGAAACGGTCGGCATCGATCCCACCAAAACACGGTGGGGTGTGATGATCGAAACACCCGCCAGCGCGCTGTTGATCGAAGATATTGCAGCTGCCGGTGTCGACTTTGTTTCGTTCGGCACCAACGACCTCACCCAGTACACACTGGCGGTCGACCGCAACAACGAGTATGTCGTCGACCGATTCAACGAACTCCACCCCGGCGTCTTAAAACTGATTGGCTCGACGATCACGACCTGCCGCGAACTCGGCGTTGACACCAGCATCTGCGGGCAGGCAGCCTCGAAGCCGGCGATGGTTGACTTTCTCGTCGAACAGGGAATCAGTTCGATCAGCGCGAACATCGACGCTGTACGGGATGTTCAACATGAGGTCAAACGCGTCGAACAGAAACTGTTGCTCGATTCGGTCCGCTAACAGGCCCTGTCAGTAGTTTTCGGGTATACTGACTCCGAATTCGATCGTCCACCTGTTAGAACAGCTGCCGAAATTTTGTATAGCAGCATATGATTTATTTGTTGGTGACCAACCAGCCAACGCTCACAAATGTGTTCGTCGAACTCAGATGAGTACCGAAAACGTAGGGAAGTGGCCGTGAGATACTGGAGCATGGACCTCGTCGAAATCTTTGGGATTGATATACCGATTGTGGGTATGGTTCACCTTGATTCGCTTCCTGGATCACCACAGGCAGCAGACGGGCTGTCGCCGGCGATCGACGCCGCAGTGAGGGATGCCAAACGACTGGTCGCAGGCGGCGTTGATGGCCTCATGATCGAGAATTACGGTGATAGTCCCTTTTACCCCGAAGATGTTCCAAAACACACCGTCGCGTCGATGACACGGATTGCGTCGGCGGTCGGCGAACGCGTTGACTGCCCGCTCGGGATCAACGTCCTGCGAAACGACGCTGAGGCTGCACTCTCGATCGCAGCGGCAGTGGATGCGGAGTACGTTCGTATTAACGTCCACACTGGGGCTGTAGTCTCTGACCAGGGCATCATCGAAGGACGAGCCTACGAGACGCTTCGGCTCCGCGAGCAGCTCGGTGTCGAGACGAACATCCTCGTCGATGTTGACGTGAAACACGCAACCCCGTTGGGTCGTGAGCGATCTCTCGGTGCGCAGATCAGCGATCTCGTCGATCGAGGCCATGCCGACGGCCTGATACTCAGCGGCCCGCAGACGGGCCACAGCGTCGATCCTGAGGCGCTTGAGAAGGCTGCTGCGGTAGTCGGTGAAACAGGGCTGTCGACGCCGCTGTTCGTCGGCAGTGGCCTCACTCCCGACTCGGTCGACCAGCTCCTGTCAGTCGCCGACGGAGCCATCGTTGGCACTGCACTGAAAGCGGGTGGTCAGACCACGAATCCGGTCGACGTCGACCGCGTCGAACAACTGATGGCTGCCGTCGCGGAACACCGTGATTGAACCTCGGTCTACTCTATATCAGAATTCAGAGTATTCTGGCACAGTTGGTGAGTCAGCCCCGACATTGACAGTAATCACGATTTGAGTTACTGCCTCAGTTAGTGATCGAATTATCGTCAAAACGGCCACGACTTGACCAGCCACATTCGTGATTGTTGTTCAACGGTGAACAGAATTGTCAGTCGCCCCGAAAGTTAATATCAACGCTAATGCTATCAGTAATCCGAATTTGTGCAAGCAGCAGCGTCGATATGACACAATCTGCCGAGAGAATGTGCACTCATTTCAGCAGATAAGATCCCTTATCGACAGTTGTACAGTCAGATTAAAGTGGGTGTATGAAAAGTGATCAGTATGACCGATGAGGGCGACACAACACGGTCAACCGTGATGACCTACGTTCCCGCGTATCAAAAAGCGCGCTGGAAAGCCCATGCAGACGAACTCGGGATGAGCCAGGCCGAGTATGTCAGAACAATGGTGCAAGCGGGCCGGAAGGGGTTCGAAATAGCATGGAATCCGACAGATCTGGAAGGGTCTTCTGGGGCCACAAACCCTGGGGGTGACGGCCTCGAAACACGGGTCCTCACAGCGTTTAATTCAGCCGAGATTCTCTCGTGGGAAACGTTGGTTGATGAGCTTTCGAGCAACTTCGAAGACCGCTTGGAAGAGACGCTCGAATCACTCCAACAAGAAAACCGGATTCGATATAGTGGCCGTCACGGCGGCTACATGCTGGTGGACGAATGAGTGTCAGTGCAGCCGGTGACGACCCGACAGATCCGATTGCGTACTTTCTCGAAGACCTCACGTTTCATGGAAAAACCGAACGGACACGAGCGGCCTATGGCCGTGTCCTCCGGCGATTTGAGGCCTTTCTTGGAGACCCAGAGCGGAATACGTCCGGCTCAGTGGTTCGGCCCGCCGATGCGACCCACCGCGACTGTATGGCCTGGGTGCACAGCCTCCGTGGGACCGTCGCCGAAAGCACGGTCGCGAGCTATGCGGCCTACCTCCACCGGTTTTACGCCTATATGACGCAAGTCGGGGTCTTCGATGCCAACCCGATGGCCCTTGTCGTCGAGGAAATGGACGAGACGATCAACAAAGACCCTGCTCGCCGTGAGATCGACATTCCCCGGATGCAGTCGTTTGTCGGTTCGATCCACCATCCGCTTGATCGGGCGTTGATTGTGACACTCCTAAAAACGGGAATACGAGTCGGAGAGCTCTGTAACCTCGATATTCGTGATGTTGCACTCGATGATTCGGACGTCGCTGCGGCATTCGATGTTTCGACGCGGCCACAGCTCGATACGCGGCCTGATTCGCTGTATGTCGACAGCGAGCCGGCTCGTGGCATGCGCACGAACGGTGAAGAGCGAACCGCCTCTAACAAGCGTAAACGGCCGACGGTGATACCGATTGATGCGGAGCTCAAAGTCGAGCTAAAACGGTGGCTTGAGATTCGTCCAGACAGTCAGTCGCCTGCTGAACCACTCTTTGTCTATACAACGGGTGAGTGGGGCCAGCGACTGACGCCGAGAGCGGTCAGAAGCGTCGTTGGGACACATGCGCGTGAAATGGGATGGTACGAAACCGGCGGCGATGCCGCCGAGAACGTCACTCCACACTATTTTCGACACTTTTTCACGACCCATCTGCGGGACCGGACCGGCGACCGCGGGATCGTCAAATACCTCCGCGGCGACGTTGCCGACGACATTATCGACACCTACACGCACAACTGGGGCGATCAGGTCAAAGAGACGTATGAAGCGCATATCTATTCAGTAATCGCGTAGATTCTTGTCAGCAGACTGTTTCGTTAGTCCAATTGGCTGTCTCTGCACCGCCGAATAAACTGTATGCTGCGATACGAATACTACCATGCTCGTTGGGCAGTGTCGGACCGCGAATTCTGAGGAAATCGACCGCGAGCCGCACTGTCGTGGCCTACTCGCCGAAGTTCTTACTTGTCTGTCGACCAAACACAGTGTATGAACGAACCGAGTGAGAAACCTGCGATTACTTTGTACCGACTTCAGGCCTGTCCGTTCTGCGAGCGCGTCGTCCGCAAACTCGACGCATACGACCTGTCCTACCAGTCGCGGTTTGTCGAACCGATGCATTCAGATCGAAACGTCGTCAAACGGGTCAGTGGAGCTCGCACCGTCCCAGCAATTGTCGACGAGGATACGGGCGTTACGATGTCTGAGAGCGCAAATATCGTCGAGTATCTCGATGCGACCTACGGAGGGGCCAACTGATGGATCTCGGTTTCGACGTGGTCGATCTGCCCGAAAGCAATCACCCCACCGTCGGCGAAATCGCTCCCGACTTTATTCGGCCACTCGTCAACACCGAGTATTGGGAAGACGCATCGTTGTCATCATTAACGAGTGAACAGCCGGTGGTGCTCGTTTTCTATCCGATGGACGGTGCCTTTCCGGCGACCTATATTTGGAACGAGCTACGCGACCGTGACTTCGAGGACAGGTTCGATGTGAGCGTTATCGGACTCTCGATTTCCTCGCCATATGAACACGCTTCGTTTATCAGTGAGCGAGAAATTGATTACGCACTGTTTAGTGATCCACAGAACGGGGTCGCCGAGGCCTACGATATCGTCAACGATCTCGACGGTATGGCCGGTGTGAGCGAACCGCGGCCGGCGGTCTTTCTGCTGGATACTGACCGAACAATCCGATATGCGTGGGTTGCAAGCGAGTGGCCTGAGTTCCCTGAATACGATGCCGTTGCTGACGCCATCGCGACGCACTGTGAGTCGGTCTAAGTATCGATACAGAGAATTGCGACACAACCCTCATTATGCAATTGCGGGTATAGTGACCCAGAACAATGACCACTACTAGTTGGGAACTGTACGTTGAAGATACGGTTCTCGTTGCAAATTTTTCCGATGGCATGCCGTCGGATGCGGCTGAGTATCAGAAAGTAAACGAACAGTTCGAACGGCTCGCTGCTCGGTCTACCGTGGACGCACACCTCTCGCTGTTGAATATGAGTTCGTCGCTCAACAGAGATGTCTTCGAGAAGGCCCAAGAGGCAGCCGCAGTCGGTGTCGAATACGGCATTGACAAATGGGCAATCGTTTCAGAGGGTATCAAAAGCATGGCCCTATCCAGCCAGGTCAAAGACGTCCCCGGTGTCGAGGTTGAGGCGTTCACTACCAAATCTGAAGCGATCGAGTGGGCAACGGAGTAACGGACCGGTAGACTCATTCAACCATTCTGCGTACGCTGGACTACATGCGCGTCAGAGATTGGCAGGACATTCTCTCGGACGTGATCGACAGCGACCGTGACCCCGACGGCTGGCGAGCAGTTGCGGGTCGCCGCCGGCAGGGTGTCGGCGAGGACTTCTATCTCGGCCATCCGGATGCGGGCCTGTTTCAGCTCAAAACCTATGCAAAAAATCCCTACGAGCTACAGGGCGTTGGAGCCCGCATCGCTCGCCGCGTTGACGACGATATCGATCCGCTGCTTCCGCGCCGCGTCGACGATGCCGGGCGGTTTGCCGTTCGTCGCCAACCCGATGACAAGTCACAGGCGAAGTCGATGGCAACTCGGCTCGAAGAGACGCTCAAAGTTCATTCGGACGCGCCAACAACTCCCGAGGACTTCTTTACCGACGTGATGGAGGCCATCGAAAGCCCAGCGTTTGGACCGATGGAGTACGACCTTCGTGACCGACCCGACCGGCTCGAATCGCTTTCGAGCACCTTCGAGGAGGCCGAAACCCTGCTGACCAGCGAACTAGACGAGCTTATCGACGCCGACGAGGTCGGCCGAGGCTTCCAGTAAAACACTGTTTTCAAGCCCCCCGGGCTCGACAGCCGAGTATGAACCAGAACGCGGAATCGATGCTGACCGCGTATTATGACGCGCTGCGAGACGGTGAGCCGCTTTCACCGTTTTTTCTGGAGTCCCCAGAGACGGTCAAAGTCGGTCTTAGCGAACAGTTGCGGGGCTATGCGGAGATCGCCGCCGGACTCGCAGAACAGACAGCGACGACAACGGCGTGGACGGTCGAAAGCCACGACCGATCGGTCGCCGAGCGAGACAGCTCCGGCTGGTTTTCCGACCGGGTAACACTCGCGTGGACGGACACACAAACCGATACCAATTACCGGTTCGAGACGCGGTGGACAGGCACGCTCGAACAACGCGACGGCGGTGACGAGAAACCGTGGCAGTTTGCTTCACTGCACGTTTCTGCGCCGGTTTTGGAGCTCAAAGCGGCAGAAGACGACCTCTTTACGTGGGACGACTAATGGTCGGGTCAAGCCTTACTGACGATGAAAAAGAAACTGCCAATACCCGGCTCAAAGTCGGCTTCGTGCTGCTTGTTGCCGGTTCAATGGCGCTGATGGCGTTGCAGGCGGACCCAACACTTGTCGAGCTGGTGGCTATTTTCGGTATCGGGCTTGGTGTTGGCGGGATACTGTTGTGGTACGTCCTGCGAAACCTCACCGAATTTAGAGAAACGCTCCGGTAAGCCGTTCGCGTTCGATGCGTTATTGGGCTCGAAGTGTCTCTCGTTTTAGGCTTTGACGCGACGGAGCCACGCCCCTGGGTCATCGAGTTCGGCGTCGGTTGGAAGATTATCCGGGTGGTCCCAGACAGCGCTTGCCGCGGGGATACCGCGTGCCTCCGCGATTGCTTCGAAAAAGCGCGCGCCGCGTTCGTACTGCTGGCGCTTGAGACCCAGCCCGAGTAGCCGCCTCATGAGTTGGACGAACGGGCCGCCACCTTGCCGTCGAGCATCGAGCTTTGCGCGAAGATCCGCATACTCGTCGTCGAACGCTTGGTCCATGAGCAGCTCGGCGTAGCCCTCGACCGCGGTCATCGCCGTATTGAGTTCACGGAAGGCTTCACGGTCGAGACTACCCGATGAGAGCGCACTCACGCTTTCGTGCATTCTGTCTTCAAGGTAGCCTGAAAGCCATGGGGCGGCTCCGAACTCAGCCGCGTGGGCGACCTCGTGGAAGGCAATCCAGCGGCGAAATCGCGGATAGCCCACGTCGAGTTGAGCGGCAACCCGACGGATGTTCGGTCGGACAAAGTACAGCGAGTGGTCGTCACTGTCGGCGAGCAGTAATGGATCGTACTGCCCTAAGACGTTTCGACCGAGAAAACCCAGCGTCACTGCCATTGTTGCGGTATTCAGTGCTCGGGAAAGCTCAGGTAAGAGTGTCGCCTGATTTTCCAGCGGCTCGACGACACGGCTGAAGGTTTCGATGTTGGCGTCGATCCAGTGGTGGCGGTTCTGCACTTCGATGGTATTTGGGAGGTCGAACTCAACACCGCCGACAGACTGGAGTCGGTTGCGGGCATCACGGACATCGTCGCGGTAGCCGGCCTGCTCATCGGCCGTCAGTGTCAGATCGCCAGCGGGTGTCGAGGCTTTTGCAGCCGCCGAAACAGCGCTCCAGTCGATAATGCCGTCGCCGTCG
>CAZCYW010000047.1:0-9953 GCA_964503105.1 uncultured Haloferacaceae archaeon | reverse complement strand
AAGAGGGTGATGAGCGCGCCCGAACCCAGTCGGATCTCGCACTGGAGGCACTCGATCGCGCGACACTTGAGGATACGGCGGCGAAAGCCTATCTCCGCGACCTCGCTGAATTCGTTGTTGTTCGCGAACGATAGAACAACCCCGTTCTTGTTTTCCTGACACTCACGGCAAACAGCAAACCTATTTTCGCGGGCTCGAATCAGTGAATATGTTCGCTGTCGATGTTGTGATGTACGTCCTCCACGTCTTGTTTGCCAGCCTCTGGACCGGCAGTATCCTGTTTTTCGTTGCCGCCGTGTTGCCTGCGGCGACAAGTGGCTCTATGTCGGCGGCCGCCGTGTCGGTGATGACCACCCGGCTCGTCTGGCTGACTCGGATAGGTGCGCTCGTTTTTGTTGCGACCGGCGGCCACCTTGCGGGAACGAGCTACACGGCCGAGACGCTCGTTGGCACCGGCCGTGGACAGCTCGTCGTTGCGATGCTTGTCCTCTGGTTTGTGTTGACCGGTGTCATCGAGATAACTGTCAAGCGGTTCGACCGAACTGCCGATGCTGACGGGGTTGCGGCCGCTGTCTCGTCAACGCGGCCGTTGTTCGGTTTGGCTGCCGTGCTTGCGGTCCTCCTGCTCGTTGATGCCGGTCTGTTGACTGCAAACATCGTCTAGTCGAGTCGGTACCACCACTGAGACCAACTGGTGAATGGAAACGCTCTTTTGGCCATCACACACAGGTTCACACATATGAGCAACGGCGAGGACGAAGACACCACAACCGACGCCGACGAGGCTGGCGGCGAACTGGCGACAACCGAAAGCCTCACCGACCGATGCGAGAAAGCCGAAAACGCCCTTGAGACGGCCGAAACCGAGGCCGATCTCGACGATGTCGAGGCCCTGATCGACGCAATCGAGGCGGATCTCGAGACCGCTGAGCTTCCAGAGCCCGACGACGAGGACGAAGACGATCCACGCGAGCAGGTCGAATCTCAGGTAGCCGAGCTCCGAGAGGGCCTTGAAGCCGCTCGCGGCCCGTATGCTGAAGACGTGATCGAGGGAATCGAGACCGCCAAAACGACGATCGCCGAGGGGGAGTGGACCGAGCAGGGTGAAAATGAGGTCGTCGAAGCTGTCACCGACTTCCAGCGGGGCGTCGAGACCAGCTACGACGGCGCAATCGACGAGTTCACTGATGATGTCGCCGCGATCGATGAAGCAGCCGACGCCCTCGATGATGTCGCTGCCACGGTCAACACAACCGACCTCGACCCCGATGAGGACGCCGAAATTCTCGCTGCACTGGTCGAAACCACCGAAACACTGCACGACGATCTCGAAGCCGCCCAAGAGTGGGAAGATCTCACCGTTCGCGAACAGCTCCAAGCCGAGGGCTACTACAACGTACTGGGCCACATCAAAGATTATCCACCCGAGTGGGCTGCACTCAAGGAACACGAAAAACGCGGCAACACTGCTATGATCCTCCTGGCATTCGACAGCCTTGATTCGGACTTCATGGAAGAACACTGTCTGGAGGCACTCACTCGAATGGGGCCAATCGGGGCGACCGACGAGGCAATCGAAGCAATGCTCGCCCTTGCCGGCAAGCGGAAAAAAGATCCTATCACGATTCTCGGCAAGATGGGCACACCCGAGGCCGTCGAGACGCTCCTCGAATACGTCGATGCTGACAAAGATCCCGCCCTGCAGAAGGTCACGTTCCGTGCGCTTGGCGAGATTGGTGACGAACAGGCGGTCCAGCCACTGGCGGACAAACTGCTGATGGACAACGACAACGTCCGGCCGCATGCGGCTCGCGCGCTCGGTCTTATTGGTGATACTCGAGCGATCAAGCCGCTCTCGGAATCGCTCAAAGCCGACGACAACGCATCTGTTCGCGCACAGGCTGCTTGGGCACTCCGACAGATCGGTACCAAACGCGCACTCGAGGCGGTTGTCGACCACGGCTCCGACGAGACGTTCATCGTCCAGACTGAGATCGATAAGGCACGACGCGCGCTCGACGCTGCCGTCCCGTCAGCCTAAAGCCCACTCTGTCTGGTCGTCTATGTCCCTCGCCGTGTCCTCCTTGCTTGTCGGACGCTCACAATCGTAGATACGGCTCTTTTTCAGCCTTCAGTACGAAAGGACAGTGCATGACAAACGCACTCTTTGTGGTCAGCGAGCAGGGCTATTGGGGCGAGGAATGTATCGAACCGCTTGTCACCCTTGACGAGGCTGGCGTTGAGATCACCGTCGCGACACCGAGCGGAAATCCACCGGTTGTCGACGAGCAGTCAGCCGATCCCGAAACCGTCGGCGAAGAGGTCGCTGCACAGGTCCGCGAATACGACGAGGGCGACGAGCGGCTGGCCAATCCTGAGGCGATTGCGACCGTCTCTGCTGACGACTACGATGTCGTCGTCTTCCCTGGCGGCCACGGCACGATGTGGGACATCAACACCGACGCGCACGCACGAACGCTGCTGGCCGATGCCGTCGCCGGCGATGACGGGGTTGCACTCGTTGTCTGTCACGCCGTTGGATTGCTCGGCTTTGCTCACGCCGATGACGGACAGTACGTCGTCACCGACCGCCAAGTTACCGGCTTTCCGAACGAGTGGGAAGAAGGAATCGTCGACGACAACGACGTCATGGGCGATGGCCGCAAACTCCCCTACTGGGTCGAAGACGAGGTTATTGACGCTGGCGGCCAGTGGGATGCCGAACTCGACGAAGAGACGAGTGTCACGGTCGATGGCGACCTGATTACGGCGCGCGGACCGGAATCATCGGCCGCAGCCGCCCGGACGCTCCTTGCGGAACTCGGGCTCGAAACACCGGCCTAAATCGGCTTCCCCGTCTCCCGCACCGATAGCGTCGACAACGCACTCGTCACTCGTTGCGTTCGATTTTAAAAACGGCTTCTTCGATCGATTCGCTTCGACACTCCGGACAGCGTGAGGGATAGTTAATCGGGTCGTCGTAGCCGGAAAACCCACAGTTTGAACACTCCGGTGGGGCAACGAGAAACTCGGCTGTTTCGCTGTATCGCAGCGACCGAGCGACGTGTTTGATATCGTGGTAGATTGTCGACACCGAGCTATCGAGTTCGGCGGCGAGTTCGCTTGCGGTCGCCGGTTCGGCACCCAGTACGTCAGCAAGTCGTTCCCGACGTGTCGAATCAGTCATAGCTGTTGTCGGTGCTACGGAGCTAAAAACACATCCCGTGTCGATTGTCTGTTCGTAGTGTCACAGGTTCCGGTCGAGCCAATCGCGAAACGCATCGAAGTCTTTCATGCCGGCCTGTCGGCCAATTTCTTTGAGTGTACCTGTTCGGATCTCTTCGTGGTCGGGGACGGGGACAGTCCGAGCGTCGGTGTCGTGACCGTCGGGAGATTCCCAACGGAGAATGTAGTGGTCACCTCGTATCCGCGCGACATGAAACGGCCCGTGGTTCACTAACACCTTCCGAACGTCTTCGCCAGAATATGTCCGCCTGGACATGGACTACGGGCGGTCGAATACGCTACCGTCCGGTTTCGGCTCGCCGGAAACGTTTCGGTCGGGATCAATCCCTGCCTCACGAAGCTCCTCGTCGGTGGGAGTATGACCCTCACCGCGATAGCCACTGAGCGCTTCATCGAGATTCGTTAGCGCGTCGATTCGGCTCTTGCCCTGGCTGACGACACCCGTTTCAGTGTCTTTGGCGATCCACCAGCCGTCGTCTTCCGTGAGTGTAATCGTTGGGTCGACGGCAGTGCTCATATTTCTCAGTTGGGTCACAGTACGTATAAAAATTTGCGTGCGAGCGGTTTCTTAGATCAAGAGACTACCCATCGGCTAACTGCGCGTCGGTAATCCGAATCCGGCCGCTGTCGCCGTTCCACTCGGTTTCGTAGTCGAGTTCGATCGGTCGCAACATGTGTGGGCCGTTGGTCACGAATGTCTCGAACTCCCCACCCTCACCGAGAATGTGGACGCCGTACTCCTCGTGGAGCTCACGAAGTTCTTCGACTGCCTCGGCATCGAGCGTCCGCCCGAGCCACGATTCATCAAGGCCATAGGCCGCAACCTGCAGAATGGTGATTTCAAAGCCTGCCGCCAACATCTCTGCGGCCAACTCGTCGGGGTCGCGTTGCCAGAGCGGGGCAAAGAGCTCAATCCCGAGTCGGTCGCACATCCCTTGAATCCGACTGGTCTGAAACTCGCTTTCGATGGCTCCGGCGGTCACGCCTGCGAGGTCGATGTCGTCAGCCAGGTCGGTTAGTGCCGCCTCGAGCGGTTCGAGTTCGCGGTCGCCCTGTGCGGCCGAATCGGCGGCGTCGTCGGCACCCAAATCACCGGGGTCGACTTCGACGTGTTCGATACCCATGCTTTCGGCTGCCAGCCGCGCCAGTTGGGTCTCGGGGACGTGATACATATACGAATCCGCGGAGGGATGGACCGTCAGCAGTCGCGTGACGTTCAGCCCCGATTCGAGTGCGCGGTAGACCGCCCACGAGGAGTCCTTGCCGCCCGAAAAGAGTCCGACCCACTCATCTGTCATAGCAAGTCAAATGTTGCCACGAGTAATACCGGCTTTGATTGCCGAGAGATAGGTGCGTGAACGTTGATGAGGGTTTGGGCGGGGCCGTCGGTTCGGAAAGAATTGACCGATACTACATGTAGCCGAGATCGCGCAGGCGCTCCATCAGGTCTTCTTTGTCCTGGGCACGTCCGGCACGCTCGGTTGTGTTGTCGAGATCCTGGAGCCACGCGGGCTCGTCGGTCGTCTTTTCGGTACTGACCTCACTGCCAAGACTGCGGAAGCCGGCGAAGTATTTCGGCGAGATCGGCACGTCAGCCTGTTCGACACCCTCGGGAAGATCGTCTGCAGACGCTGGCACGTAGCCGTCGTCAGGGAAGGCCGCGACAGTGTCGGGGACGACATAATTCCAAAAGACGTCCCAGACGTCGCGTTCGTCGAACTGGAGAATGGGCTGAATACGGTCGTGTGGTGGGTAGATGTCGGGGTCGTGCCGAGGACTAAAGAAGGTCTCAGTTGCACGGGCTTCCTGTTCGTCCCAGCGAACCCCCGAGATAACGCCATCGATGTTGTAGGATTCGAGCGCATCGTTGAGCGCGACCGTTTTCAGTAGGTGGTTGCCGACGTAGGTATCGAGCAGGAACGGGAAGGAATCCTCGTCGTATTCGAGAATTTCTCGCACGTGGTGTTGGTTGTGTTCCGAGAGGTCCGAAATCGGGATGTCGTCACCGGGTTCGAGACCGTGTTCGTCGACGTATGCGCCAACGTCCTCGTTGCGCGCGTAGACGAGCTCGATATCCCACTCGTCGGCCCAGTGTTCGATGAAGTCGGTAATCTCATCGAAGTGCTGGTAGTGGTCGATAAAGACGGCTGTTGGCTTGTCGTAACCGAACTTTTCGGCGACCTGGTTGATGAAATACAGCGTCAGCGTCGAGTCTTTGCCGCCAGTCCACATGACTGCCGGATTTTCGTACTGTTCGAGGCCGGCCTGGGTGACCGCAATCGCTTTTTCGATTTTGTCAGTGATATGCGGATAGTCCGTTGGCTCTTCGCCTTCGCCGTCGGTGTAATCGACGTCGAGATAGTCGGGAAAGGCTGTTGTCATCGTGTAATTAGATATAATTAGGTTAAACTAAAGCCTTTTTGGCGTTCACGCTTGCTGTCACAAGTTCGCAAAAGCGGCAACGGTTGCTGGCGTGTCGGAGCGAAATCCGCCTTAATCGGAGCTAGCTCAGGACAACCGTCTTGGTACCTTATTGATTGCCGGTTGTTACCGCTAACTGTATGAATACAGACTCACTGCTCGGCAGCACAAATCACGGGTTTCTTAGGTGTCACATACGGAGACTGAATCGATGACCAACTCTCAGCTTGACACCGGCTCGGTTCTTTCGGGTGCGGTTCTTGGACTGGCTAGCTGGCTCTCTGGCTATGCGTTCATCTACTTGCTCGTCGCCTCAGACATCCGTGAATCATCGCTCAATCGGATTATTGAAGCCTTTGAGGGCGAGCCGGCAATCTATGAGATGGTGGGCTGGGTTTTCTATAACGCCCACATGGTCAATACTGTATTCAGTGACATCCCGTTGATCGGGAGTCAGACAGCGACCTATGTTGGCGGCGAAGACGGCTTCACCGCCCTGTTGTACCTGATACCTGTCGCGTTGTTGTGTGTCGCTGGGGTGGTACTCGCACGGTATCAGCAGGCCGAGAGTCCGACTGATGGCGCTCTCGCTGGCGTACTGGTTGTTCCGGGCTATTTCATCGTCTCAGTCGTCGGTGTCTTCCTGTTCGAGGTCACCCTTGGTGGGGCACAGGGCGGCCCTGACTTCCTGCCGGCGGTCTTCCTTGCGGGACTCGTCTATCCGTTGGTCTTTGCCGGTGGCGCTGGCGCACTAACTGGATTGCTCACAGACGAATAGCAACGTCGACCTATCGATTCTGCCCTTCCTCTTGCAGCAAACTACTTTTAGTGCGATAGTCACTAGTGTTGATATGAGTCGTGTTCATGAGTGAGGATTGACCGCGTAGACAAGATTGTCATTGGGACTGTTTTAGTTGTCATTCTCGGTGGACTCACCGTTGGGTTGTTGGCGACGGGCTTCCCCCAAAGCACAGCGGAGCCTCCGACCGAGAGCCAGTCACTTGCTACCGAAATGCTGTATGAACAGACGATTGATTCGGTTGTGACGGTCTATGTTGTCAGTGACCGGGGAACCTCAAGCGGTTCGGGCTTCGTTTACGATAGTGATGGACATCTGGTGACGAATCAGCATGTGATCCGCAATGCAACCACCGTCGAAATCAGGTTTGGAACCCGTGGTGACTGGCGAACGGCAACCGTCGTTGGCGAGGACGGGCGTTCGGATCTTGCCGTGTTGTCGGTCGATCGGCTGCCTGCCACGGCTGAACCACTCTCGCTCTCGAATCGATCACTCCGTCAGGGTGAGCCGGTTGCGGCCGTGGGCTCTCCGCTCCGGCTTGAGGGAACGATCACAACCGGGGTCGTCAGCGGGATCGACCGGTCGCTTCGGCTGCCCAGTGACGTACGAATTCCGGATGTCATTCAAACGGATGCGGCGATCAACCCAGGCAACAGCGGCGGCCCACTGCTCGCAGCCGACGGACGGGTCCTCGGAGTCAATACCGCACGGGCGCAGGCCGACAATATCGGCTTTACCGTCTCGTCGCCGCTAGTTGAGCGGGTTGTTCCCGAGCTGATTGACAACGGTTCGTACACGCATCCATATCTCGGTGTTGAGACCAGATCTGTTGTGCCTGCAATTGCAGCCGCGAACAATCTCGAAACCATCAGTGGGGCAGCGATTGTCGCCGTTGACAGCGAGGGGCCTGCAGCCGACCGACTTCGGTCGTTCGAGCGTATTGAGACCGTCGATGGCCAACGGGTGCCCGTCGGTGGTGATGTGATCGTCGGCATCAATGGACAGCCAATCGAGAACGATCATGACCTGCTCCGATATCTCGCGCTTGAAACCACGCCAGACGAAACGGTCTCTGTCGAGGTTATTCGAGACGGTGAGCGAACGTCCGTCGATATCACACTCGGTGAACGGCCGCCGCGGTAACCGGGAGATGCGTCCCGACTGACTGCCCACCAGAGACAAAAAGCATGGGCACTCGTGTTCGACTGCACCAGCAGTTACCGATTAGTTGTCGTCGGTACCGTTACCGCCGCCACTGGATTCGTTTCCATCCTGCGTCTCAGTGGTCGACTCGTCTTGTTGGTCATCCGATTCTGTACTGTCATCGTGTTCCTCGTCCTCTCCGTCGTCTGCGGTGTACTCCTCGTCGCCGTAGAGGACTTTCGTCCCGGTTGCAACCGGGCGGATGATGTAACTCGATCCACGTCCACGACGCAGTGGAGCAAAGTCGGCGACAAAGCGGGTTTGCTCATCTGCGCGGATATCGAACTCACTTTTGAACTGCAGTGGCGCGTTGCCGGGGGTCTCGACATCGGCTTCCGAGCCATCGTCGGCCAAAACCCCCTCTGTGTTGCTCACGTTGAGTTGGAGGAACAGGTAGGTTCCAACGTCAACTTCGGTTTCGTCGATAAGCTGGGTGTTGTCCCCCTGTAGTTGGACGAGGTCGGCTTCCTGTGGCTCGTCGAACTCGATGTACCGCCGACCCTGTCCTTGGTCGACATCGTCGCCTTCATCCGCATTGTCATCACTGTCCGCATCGTCGAAGTCGTCTTCTTCAACATTATCCGCAGTGTCTTCACCGTCATCAATCTCTTCGCTCTCGTCGTTTTCGTCGTCGTTTTCGTCGTCGGCAGTCTCTGCATCGCTGCCGTCATCGGACTCCGCTGTCTCGTCGCTCTCAGAGTCACCGTCGTCCGCATCATCAGCGTCATCCGCCTCGTCGGACTCCTCATCTCCATCAGCTGGTTTGATCCAGATACCGTCAATCGTGACGGTCAACGATTCGAAGTCACCGATATCGTTTGGCTGGTCGGTGACACTCGTCGACAACAGCCCGGTTTCGGACTCGCCGTTTCCGTCCGTTCCGTTTTCATCGGCGAGGTCGCCATCACCAGTACAACCCGCGAGGCCGATCATCCCCGCTGTTGCGAGGCCCGTTGTTTTGAGATACGACCGTCGGCCGACGTGTCGGTCTGTGTTTCGCATCATTATCGCTCACCACCTGCGACACTTACTACTTCGGAGATGCCTTGACCATCGACAGCCGTCTCAAGCCCACCACTGACTGATGAGAGGAATCCACTCAGTGCCTCACCGAGTGAGTCAATGCCGCCATCGAGGAAGCTGCTAATCGTTCCGAGAATGTCGCTCACGAAGTCCGGAACCGGTGATGGAAGGCCATCGCTTGGACCGAGTGATGAGTCACTGTTCGCTGCCGCATCAGCGGGCGCGGCTGCACCGACCGCCGAAAGCCCACCGACCAGCACCATCAGTGCCACCGCAATCGAGCAGCATTTGAGTACGTTCATTGCAACTACTCGGTTGTCCTATCGGCACTTAACCCGGGATGATGGTGCAATCGAATTCAGCGTTTTCAAGGCGTCTATATCCGAATTAAGCCCAATTAAACAGTCCTTCGGCAGTCCCCCGAGATCACTCAAACAGCCCGGATACATCCCGTTCTTTGCGTTGGCGACGCTGAACCCGTTTTTCAAGCCGGTCGTAGACGATTTCGCGGTGTGTGTGCTCGTCAACGAGCGTCGAAAGCAGCCCAATAATCTGCGAGCGCGCTGTCGTCGCTTCCTCGCGCGCATACTCACTTGCAACCGCGATGACCGTTGAATCGTATTGCTCGTACTCCTCGGCCAAGGCCGCCGCTGCAGTTGTAATCGCCTCTACATCGAGGTCGGCAGCGGTGAGCGTTCGACCGTTGTACAACAGCGGTGGGTTCGGCTCACGCTCGATTCGTTCGGGGTCGGCTGACAACCGGTCGAGCGCGGCTTTGAGACTGTTCGTGTTGATACCGCGGTGTCGCCCAGGGAGTGGGTCGAGATACTGCTGGGCACTTCCAGCGAGTCCAACCGCTCCATGCCAGTTGCGATTCTGTGCGTGATAGACCGCTGCGGTAAACTGAATCAGTCCGTGAAAAAGCCGTTCGTCCTTACCATCGGGAAGGTCAAGCCAGACGGCTTCCCACGGCTCGTGTGCCGCATGGACGTCACCAGCGGTGTAGAGGGCGATTCCAGCCCGGAGCGACGATTCCATACATTTCATTCGTCGTCGGCCGGCAAATCAGTCACGTTGTCTTCGCTGATCTGTCATCGAGCGCTACAGAAAGATCTCGACGGTGTTGTGTCGACAGAAACGTCCCGTCGGAGTTCCACGGAGCGAAGCGACGTGGGGCAAGACGGGACGTGAGTGATAGAGCGGCTGCTGAGCGAAGCGAAGCAGTCCGAAAGAACGAACGTCCCGTCGGAGATTTGAACTC
>CAZCYW010000046.1:0-12501 GCA_964503105.1 uncultured Haloferacaceae archaeon | reverse complement strand
TCCGCCCGGTCGTCGACGAGACGACTGCGCTCGGTTCGGCCTACGCCGCCGGTCTTGCTGTTGGCTACTGGGACACCGTCGATGAGCTTCGCGACAACTGGCAGGTTGACCGCAAGTTCGACGTCAACGAAGATGCTGAAGTCGACGCGCAGTACGGCCGCTGGAAAGAGGCCGTTGCTCGCTCCGAGGACTGGGCACGCGACGGAGGCGAATAGATGGTACTCGATACCGCGCTCGGTGACCCAACGTTCTGGCTTGCCGCCTTCGCCGGTGGCGCATTCGGTGCCGCAATCGGTGCACTGCCAGCGTTCATCTTCACTGGCTTTACGGTCATTGCCGGTGAGGCCCTGACCATTGCCGGCGGCCCTGGTGAAGGACTCCCTGGAGGGGACATCACCGGGCTTATCGGCTTCGGTCCGGTCTTCGGTCCACACATTTCGTTCGCAGCCGGTGCCGCCGCAGCGGCCTACGCAGCGAAACAGGGCTATATCGATGACGGAAAGAACATCCTTTGGGCGGCCGGAACCCACCATATCGACGTGCTTGCTGTCGGTGGTATCTTCGGACTGCTCGGCTTTGCCGGGACTGAACTGCTCAACTTTGCTGAGTTCCCGACGGACAACATCGCGCTGATGGTGTTCCTCTCGGCGCTCATCCACCGTGTTGCCTTCGGCTACAGCGTCATTGGCGAGATCACCGGCGACGGTATCTTCGACGTCAGCCCGTGGGAACGCGATGAAGAGAACGCACCCGGCATCTGGCTGCCATGGCAGTACAAATGGAGCGGTGTCGCGTTCATCGGTGTTGTCGGTGGTCTGCTCGGCGGATTCATCTACCTCGTCACCGGAAGCGGTGTGCTCGGCTTCGGTATCAGTGCAGCCAGCCTCGTCTTCCTGCAGTGTGGCGTCGACAACATCCCGGTTACCCACCACATCACCCTGCCCGGTTCGGTCGGTGCCTTCGGTGCGGTCGCAGCTGGCTACGGTGACGTCACCGTGCTCCTGTTCGCACTCGGCTTCGGTGTCTTCGGTGCCATCATGGGAGAAGTCACGGAACGTGTCTTCTACATGCACGGCAAGACACACGTTGACCCACCGGCAGCCGCAATCGCCGCATCCGGTCTGCTGGCGACCATCGTGGCACTGGTGATTCCTGACTTCGCCGCCTTCTGGTCATTCTAAGGCAGCGAACTCAGGACGCTAACCACTCCTTGCTCGCCTGTTGGTGAGTGTGGAGCCGATGACAGTCGGTGTCATCGCTGGCTGACGTGAGACACTTTCAGCCACTTTTTCGATACGCGATCAGACAACAGCAGCTTTCAGTACTGACCATCCACCCCCCGGTTCCCAAATAGCACACTAATGAAGATTGAAGAGCGGATTGCCCGACGGCAGCAGACCGAGTACGCCCCACGGCTCGTACTCGATTACGCTGCGTTGAACCCGATTGTCCACACCGGCGAGCCGGTCGGACGCGGCTCGCTTATCGAGCGACTCTTAGATTCGCTTGATTCGGTGTTTTCGGGTCGAGCGCCCGATGATCTCTACGTCTGGGGGCCGAAAGGCTCGGGAAAATCAGCGATTATCCGCGCCCTGTTCGAACAGCTCGACCGGCTGCTCGGCCGGATTGACGGACAGATATACACGACAACGCGCGCGCAAGCAGCCCCCGGTGTCGAATTCGTCTACATCGATGGCCGCACCGCGAAAACCAGTTTCGCCCTCCTCCATGCCGTGCTCAACGGTTTGGTCTCAGAGGACGTTCCGAAACAAGGAATCGGGGCCGATGCGCTGGTTGGCCGCCTTCGCAAGCAGATCACCCCGACGAACCACCATGTGGTTGTTGCGATCGATCACCTCAACGAGCCAGAAACCCTCTCGATCGCAGAGGTCTACGACGAGTTCGAGCCATTTCGATCCTCACTGGCCTGTCTTTTTGTTGGCCGAACGGAACCGACAGAGACGGTCGTCAGTGAGCTGGACCGAATCAATACGCTCGAGGTCGAACGCTACCGTCGACATGCACTCGTCGAGGTCCTAACCAGCCGGATTGCAGACGGGATGCTCCGGTCTGTAATCACACACGAACAGCTCCGAGAGCTCGCTGGCTGGGCCGACGGCGATGCCCACGACGCGCTTGCGGCGTTGTTTACAACCGCTCTCTCAGCGGAGACGCACCAACACGATACGATTAGCTCGGACGACTTAGCCGCGGGCATGGCTGCTGTTCCAGCCGACAGCGTTTCGTTAGGCCGTGTCCTTTCGCTTCCGGAGAGCCGCCAACAGGTGCTCTATCAGCTGATTGAACTTCCAGATCACGACCGAAACTCCGTGCAGGCTGCTGCTGATGCGATTTATCGCGCCGAAATCGACCTCTCGCGGGCAACCGTCGAGCGCGTGCTGTACGAACTCGCAGAGGCCGGTATCATTCGTCGCGTCAAAACCGATCGGTCTGATACGCTTGGCCGTCCACCGTCCCGACTGGAACTCCGGTTTCCAACGCAGGTGTTCAAAGAGCTTTCAGCTGGTGGGTAGTCTGCAATTTCAGTTGGTACCTATTCTTACAGTCACCGCCGCTCTCGGCAACCGATAATTCGATCCAGCATCGTTCTCGGTGTACACGATGATAAACGGATAGTTAGTTTTCAGGACCGATAATTTGAGCCACACATTAATATAAATGTTCGTGGGATATCCGCCAACATGAACAGTGAGTGGCAGGCTTGTTATTTCGGTAGTGGTGACAAGCCGCTGGCGTTGGAACCTCGAATAGGGCTATTGGGTGGCTTCGTACTGGTTTGTTGTGCGGTCAGCTGGATCCATGGAAGCTTGCCTGTTGGTGGCTCTACAGCGTCACTACTCGGGTTGTTTTCGGGGCTCTTCGGTGGTCGTCAGTCAGGCGGGTCGGACCCATCGCCCCAAAGCGACGACCAGTCACCTGTCGGTCCGATAGATACAGACGAACCAGCGATCTCATCGCTAGCCACTGAACCGCCCGCAGCAGTCGTCTCGGATGGTGGTGCCTCACTCACGACGAGCGATGGTGATGCCGACCCTGCAGAGACGGCCGAGCAGTCGACCGACACCGCGGTCGACGTCACACAGCTATCGGCCAACTTCGCCCGAGCAATGCGGCAGTGCGCGGATGGCGACCTTACGGTACGAATCTCCCCCGAGCAAGTCGACCCAGAGGCCGCCGAGATGGCACAAGCGTTCAACGAACTGATCGACTCGTTCGAAGAGACGATTCAGACGGTCGATGATTTCGGTGATCAAGTCACGGGTGCAACAGACCGTGTTGGCAGCCGCGTCACCGAAGTCAAAACCGCAAGTAAAGAGGTGAGCCGGTCGGTTTCAGGTATTTCACAGGATACAACCGAACAACACCGCATGATCAACGAGCTATCCGATGAGATTCGCTCGCTGTCGGCGGCAACCCAGGAGGTTGCCTCTTCGGCCAACGAGGTCGCCGATGCCTCCGAAACAGCGGCCCAGCGCGGGGAGAAAGGTCGTGATCTGGCAACCGAAGCGCTGTCGGAACTCGACGAGATCGATGCCCGCACGAGTCGGACGCTCGCGGCAACCGAAGAGCTCGACAGCCGCATCACCGAAATCGAAGAGATCGCCGAGTTCATCGGCGATGTGGCCAGCCAGACCAATATTCTCGCACTCAATGCCTCGATTGAGGCTGCTCGTGCCGGTGAGGCTGGAGCGGGCTTCGCGGTCGTCGCCAACGAAGTCAAAAGCCTCGCCGAAGATGCCGAAGATGCTGCCGGCGATATCGAACGGTCGGTCTCGACAGTCCGCGAACAGGCCGATACAACCGTTGACGAAATGCATGAAACCCGCGAACGGATCGATGCAGGTGTCGAAACAATCGAAGGGGCCGTCGAAACTTTCAGAAAAATCGCCGACGATGTCGAAGAGACGAACGTTGGGGTCCAAGAGATCAGCTATGCAACTGACAGTCAGGCGAATTCGTTGCAGGAAGCGGCTGCGATGGTCGATGATGTCGGCTCGATCTCCGATGAGACGGCCGAACGTGCAGAGGTCGCTGCGGCGGCGGCCCAACAGCAGACAACGGCGCTTGCAGAGGTCTCGACCGCAGTCACTACCCTCGAAGAACGGAGCTCAACGCTCGAATCACTCATCGACTCGTTCGATATCGACAGCAGCCGCGGTCGAGGAGCCGTCGACAGTGATGCCACCGTGGTCGAATTCTGGCATGCGATGGGTGGCGAAAAGGGGCTGTTGCTCGAAGAACTTATCCGAGAGTTCGAAGCACAGACCGATGGGATCCGCATTAACGCTACCTCAAAAGGTGACTACCGAGGAACCCTTGAGGCCACGATGGCTGCGGGCAAACAGGGATCGCCACCAACGCTCGCACAGATTTACGAGATCGGGACGGCCAAAGCCGTCGACAGCGGCCTGTTCGAGCCGGTCGAACTGATCTTGCCTGCGGAGACACAACTCGATGCCTATCTCGATCCGGTGTTGAATTACTACCGAACTGACGGGCAGCTTCACTCGATGCCGTTTAACTCCTCAGTGCCGATTCTCTGTATCAACCGCGAGGCGTTTTCGGCCGCTGGACTCGATCCTGACCGGCCACCACAGACGTTCGCCGAAGTCGCGTCAGCGGCCGAACAGCTGGTCAAAGCTGGTGTGACACAGACTGGCATTACGTTTGCAAACTACTCATGGTTTGTCGAAGAGTGGTTCGCCAGTGCCGGCCAAGAGCTTGTCAACAAGGACAACGGCCGCAGTGGAACGCCTGATGCCGCCCTGTACCACAGCGATGCCGGTATCGAGCTGTATGAGTGGTGGACGGACCTCGACGAACGCGGACTCTATCACAACCCTGGGATGGAAGCTCGCGGCAAGGCTCGCGAAGCCTTCCACGACGGGACGGCCGCCATGTTGATTGGGTCGTCGTCCTCGGTTGGCTCGATCGAGTCGGGTGCCGCCTTCGAGACGACCATTAGCAGTCTGCCATCGGCAGGCAAGCGCGCCGGCCTCATCGTCGGTGGGGCCTCGCTGTGGGTCTCGGATGCGGCTCCGCGTGCCGAACAGGAGGCTGCCGGTGAATTCCTCGCATGGGTAACCGCACCCGAGCAACAAGCACGCTGGCACCGCGAGACTGGCTATCTGCCGGTCAATGAGGGCGGGGTTCGACAGCTCCGCAGTGAGGGCTGGTTCGACGAGAACCCAGGCCATGAAGTTGCGATCGAACAGCTCCTGGGCAGTCTCGATACGCCAGCGACAAACGGGGCACGAATTGGCCCCTTCAATACGGTCCGGACGCTCGTCGGTGAAGCCTACGAGGATATCCTCGCTGGCGACACTGAAACAGAACTCGAGCGGTTGAGCGACCAGGTCGAACAGCAACTCGCGCTGTATGCCGACACCGGCCAGTAACCCATCTTTTTTGACGTGTTATTTCGTTGTGATTCAGTTGCGACTTAACAGTAAAGACGGTTGGCGTCTATCACGCACATATGGAGCGAATTGTGACCGTTGTCCCGACTGATGGATTGCATGCACGACCAGCCGCGAAGTTCGTCGAAACTGCGAATAGTTTTGATGCTGACATTACTGTTGAGGCAGTCGAGGGCCGTCGCCCACCGGTCGCTGCCGACAGCATGCTTGGGGTAACTGGCCTTGGCGTCCATGGGGGCGATGACGTCAAACTCGTCGCCGAAGGGTCTGAGGCAGAGGCTGCTCTTGATGCGCTCGAAGCAATCTTGTCGACGCCCGAGGGCGAGTCGTGACCGAACAGGTCTACCGAGGCATCGGCGCAACCCCACGAGTAGGTGTTGGAACCGTTGTTTGGCACGAGCCATCCGGTGGTGAGTCACTCGGCGAGCCACCGGCCCCCGAGACGGTTGATCCGACTGCCGAACGCGAGCGGTTTGTTGAGGCTCGTGAGGCCGCGGCCGCCGAACTCGAAGCCGAACGCGAGGAGACTCGCGAGCGCGTCGGCGAAGACGAAGCGGCTGTCTTTTCGGCACACCTGCAGTTTTTGCGCGATCCACAGATCGAGCAAAGCGTCGAAGACGAAATTGAATCCGGTCTGCCCGCAGCCCATGCCGTCCAGGCGGCGTTCGTCGGCCCGATCGAGCAGTTTTCAGCGATGGACGGGATGATGGCCGAACGGGCCGACGATCTCCGTGACGTTCGCGACCGCCTGCTTCGACTCCTGACAGGCGGTGAGCGTGCGGATCTCGGATCGCTTGCCGATGGGTCGGTGCTTTGTGCTGAGCTGTTGACTCCGAGTGATACCGCCCAGCTTGATCCGGCTGCGGTCGCTGGCATTGTCACCCAGAAAGGTGGCCGAACGGCTCATGCAGCCATCATCGCTCGTTCGCTTGGGATTCCGGCCGTCGTCGGCGTTGGCGAGGCACTTGCTGAGCTCACGGCGGGCGAACTCGTCGTCGTTGACGGGAACGAGGGAATCGTCGTCGCCAACCCAAGTGATGAGCGACAAAAGCAGGCTGAAACCGCTGAGACGACCCCAGTAATCGCTGAGACTGTCGAAACCGCTGATGGACAGTCAGTTGAGGTCGCCTGTAATCTCGGCACGCCTGCGGAAGCAGAACCAGCCGTTGACAACGGGGCTGACGGGGTTGGATTGTTCCGGACGGAGTTTCTGTTTCTCGACCGCGAGGAGCCACCAACCGAGGCCGAACAGTACGAGTCATACCAGTCGGTTTGTGAGACGTTTGCGGCAGCTGGGGACCACGCTCGGCGAATCGTTGTTCGGACGCTCGATATTGGTGGGGACAAACCGATCGAGTATCTGGATCTGCCGGCCGAGGAACACGGCTTTTTGGGGGCTCGCGGGATTCGGCTCTCGCTTGCCGAACACGGCGAGCTGTTTCGGACTCAGCTGCGAGCGTTGTTGCGAGTGGCCGCAACCGACAGCGGAGCGGGGCTTGCGGTGATGTTTCCACTCGTTTCGACCGTCGAAGAGCTCGAAGACGCGCTCGCGGTTGTCGAGGAGGTCGCCGACTCGTTGGCCGAGGAAGACGTCGAGTATGCAATCCCGGAACTCGGTGTGATGATCGAGACGCCCGCGGCAACCTATCTGGCTGACGCCTTCGGCTCGCGGGTCGATTTTCTCAGTATCGGCACCAACGACCTCACCCAGTACGTGATGGCTGCTCAGCGTGATCTCGATCGGATGGAACACTATCAGGATCCACTCGCTCCTGCAGTGCTGCGTGCCATTGATCGAACCGTCACGGCTGGACACGAGGGTGGCGCGTGGGTCGGGATGTGCGGTGAGATGGCGGGTGACCCCGAGCTCACCGAATTGTTGGTCGGACTGGGACTCGACGAACTCAGTATGAGTGCAGTCACGGTTCCAGCAGTAAAAACAAAAATCCGAGAGACCGACAGTGATGCTGCAAAAGACCTCTCTGACTCCGTTCTCACCGCAGCAACACGCACCGAGGTCCGCGAGCGGCTGGGTCTCTCGAATACTGACTAATCGATCGGTTAGTTCAGTTTCCGGTACTCGCGGGCGTCCTCGGCTTTTTCGATTATTGATTCGATTGTGGCATCTCCACTAGTAGCCTCGACAGCCGCGTTGAGCGTTCCTTCGAGAATGGGTGCATCAGCAATGGTCGCGTTGGCATCGGTCATCTCGATTGCGAGTTCCGTGTTCATTACGGCACTCCCCAAATCGACGAGGACGACAACGCCATCACCGTCGTCTGCTTTCTCGAGGCCCTGTTGGATTCGGTCAACGGAGGTCCCGATCGGCGAGTCGCCTTCGTCACCGTCACCACCGGCTGGAACCAGCGACACATCCCCGCTCATCTGGGCGGCCAGTTCGCAGATTCCCTCGGCGGCGGTCGCACTATGGGAGACTACGACGATGCCTATCACGGCTCCTCCTGGTCGTCTGGTTCCGGTGTCTCGTCCGGAACAGTCGGGGCCCGTGCGTCGATATCAGTTTCACCGTCGAGATAGGTGTCGGCGACTGCCAAGAGCTCCTGCATGATGAACCACGTCGAGGTTGCACCAGGATCCTGATGGCCGACTGACCGCCAGCCGAGAAACGACGCCCGTCCCTTTTGTGCCCGGATTGGAACGGTAAAGCGCACGCCACGCTCGGCGGCATCAACGGCCTTGGCGAAGGCAGTGAGTGGATCGAGTTCATCGACTTCGAGCGATTTCTTGTACGTGTGGACCGCTGGTGTCAGCGCATCGACCATGGTTTTCGCCCCGAGTTGTGCGTTACCTCTGTCGGTCACCGTCTCGAGATAGCTTTCGGCGAATGCGACCGAGCTTTCGGCGGTAACTTCCCCATCGAGTGCCTGACTGGCACTCATAATCGACCCTCCGTATAAGGGTCCGGAGGCTCCCCCGACTTTCGAGATGAGCGTCACGCCGATCTGTTTGACCAGCTCCTCGGGTGTTGCTTCGGTTTCGTCTTCGACGGCATCTGCAGCTGCCCGGAAGCCTCGCGCCAGATTCGATCCGTGATCGGCATCGCCGATCGCCGAATCAAGCTCGGTGAGGTAGGATTTCTCCTCTTCGAGCCGGTCGGCAACCTGTTCGACTGCCGTAAGGATGGCTTCTCGCTGCATGTCTTCGTCTGCCATGGCGCTACGTACTCACTCACTCGGGAAAGCATTTATGCTTAAAAATGATGCCATACTGTCGGTAGACTGGTTGTATTGTGAAATAACGACGGAATTGTTGACACAATCGCGGTGATCGTGTCAGTTTGTGTAGGATTAGACTTTGAGTGCCGGGGTGTCGGCTGTGGCTTCGAAGAGCGCTTTGAGTTCCTCGTCGACCGCACAGACCGTGATCGAACAGCCCATCATGTCGAGTGAGGTCATGTAATCGCCAACCCAGGCATCGTAGGTTTCGAGACCGTGCTCGCCGACGACTTCCTGGAGTTTCCGGTTGACAACGAAGAGCTCCGACATCGGTGTGCCACCCATCCCGTTGACGATAGTGAGAATCTCTTGCCCTTCATCGAGTTCGAGATCCTCAATGACGCGTTCGGTGAGGTGTTCGGTAATCTCGTCGGCACTCATCATGTCTGTCCGCTCGGTTCCGGGCTCGCCGTGAATCCCGATTCCGAGTTCGATTTCGTCCTCACCGAGATCAAAGGTCGGTTCGCCCTTGTCGGGTGTGACACAGGACGTGAGGGCAACTCCCATCGTTCCGATGTTGTCGACGACCTTTTCGGCGACTTCGACAACCTCATCCAGTGAGGCTCCTTCGGCGGCCTTTGCGCCAGCGGCTTTGTGAACGAGAATCGTTCCGGCAACCCCACGTCGCCCGGAGGTATACAGCGAGTCTTCGACGGCAACGTCGTCATTGACGACAACCTGTCGTACCTCGACGTCTTCCATTGCGGCCATTTCACCGGCGGTCTCGAAGTTCATCACGTCGCCTTCGTAGTTTTTGACGATGCAGAGAACGCCCTTTCCGCCATCGCAGGCCTGGGCCATATCGCTGAGCTGGTCGGCCGTTGGTGAAGTGAAAATTTGGCCTGCAGCAGCCCCATCAAGCATCCCGTCGCCGATAAAGCCCGCATGTGTTGGCTCGTGGCCACTGCCCCCGCCCGAGACAAGCCCGACTTTGCCATCAACTGGCCCATCTGCCCGGACGAGTACTTCGGTCCCATCGAGTCGGCGAAGCTGCTCCGGATAGGCAGCAATCATTCCTTCAAGCATTTCATCGACTGCGTCTTCCGGATTGTTGAGTAGCTTTTTCATACGACATTTTATAGTAACCATCTATAATTAAAAAGCTATGTACCGCTTGTGACGCTTCATATACACGATTTCGGCATAGTTGTCTTTTTGTTGAACGGCTTTCGGCTGTCGCTCCCGAGAGACTTTACCATCCTGCGACCAGAATGGGGCTATGGTTCGGCCGCTTGCACTCGATATTGATGGGACGTTGACGACTGCTGAACATCGGATTGATCCCCGGGTGTTCGAACTGCTTCCTGACTGGGAGGCTCCAATCGTCATTGCGACCGGCAAATCGTTTCCGTATCCCATTGCACTGTGTCATTTCTTAGGAATTCCTGAGCGCGTTATCGCCGAAAACGGCGGCGTCGTCTGTGTGGACGACCACTTGTCGTTCCAAGGAGACCGTGATCGTGCGGAGGCGGCGATTGAGCGGTTCAAAACACAGGGTGGTGATCTCGGCTGGGGAGACACTGATACGACAAACCGGTGGCGCGAAAGCGAGATTGCCGCCTCGATGGATGCCGATGAACCACTGCTCCGGAGCGTGGCTTCGGAGTTCGATCTTGAAGTCGTCGATACGGGCTATGCTTTCCATCTCAAAACGCCGGGCGTTGAAAAAGGCGAGGGGCTGGCGGCTGTTGGAGAGCTACTTGGGATTGCCCCCGAAGCGTTCGTTGCGATCGGCGATAGCGAAAACGATGTCTCGATGTTTGAGGTCGCTGGCGACTCGTATGCAGTTGGGAATGCCGACGAACGGGCCCAAGCGGCCGCCGACACGGTTGTTTCGGAGTCGTATTTCGATGGAACGCTTTCGGTGTTAGAATCAATGCGCGAGTAAGTAGGTCACACGGGTGGTGATACTACGGGTCGACCGCGTCATCGATCCAGTCGCCAAACCGCTCGAGGAGTGCTGTTTCGTCGAAGCGCTCGATACAGGGAACCTCGTATGGATGAAGGGTTTCGAGCCGATCGACGAGTCGGTCATAGCCCGCAGCGGTTGTTTTAATCAGTAAGATGGTTTCGTCCGCGGTTTCGAACTCGCCGTCCCACCGGTACGTTGAGCGACAATCGATCTGGTTGACACAGGCGGCGAGTCGCTCTTCGACAACTGCGGCGGCGATGTCATCTGCGATTTCGGTTGGGACGGTTACGTAGGCCGTTGGCATTGTATGCGGTATTCTGTTTCCGGGGTAGTGGGCGTTGTGGCGCGTCGAAACGAGCGTTAGGAGTGTTCTTCGAACGGTACAAATGTCCCATTGATATCCCACTCATGGAGACAAAAGACGCTTCCTGCCGCATCGTCAGTGACACACCACGATTCGGAGTCTGAATTCCACTGTTCTTTTCGGCCACACCGTTCGCAGTTTCGGACTGTCGGTCGACGCAATGTGATAGGCATACACAACCCGCGGAGGGCAACCGAGATAAATCTCACTTTCCACGCCTCCAAGGATTTCACCAACGCCACGCAGACCGCCCTTTGCGGTACGTGTTCGTACGTTGGCGTATTCGGACTGCGCTAACTGTGACTGGCTTGGATTTCGAATCGTCTTTTTACAGGAGTGGGATGATTTATCGACTGTTTGTCTGCAAATTCCTCTATATTGTATGTACAATATAATCATACTGTACGAATGGGTTTATGTGTCTGAATCCTAGTTGTGGGGGTATGCCTACGAACCTCGCGGATATCGATCCCTACACCCCCAAAATCGGGTACTTCGAGTGTCTCACCTGCGGGAGCCGCACAATGAGTCACGACCGACTCAGTACCTGTTCGTCCTGTGGTGGCCCCCTCCAGAATATTGCGGTGCCCCGAGAATAGTTGTTTTAGGCCGAGCGCGTTGTTTCGATGCCACCCGCAAGCCGGTCAACAATGCCGACGGCGATGGCCCCGACGACTGCAAAACCCAGAAACAGCCCGACAGTTTCGGCTGTCCAGACGGCTCCATTTTCAGCCAGTTCAATCCCAGTCTGTTCAACCGGCGCGCGGAGTGCCCCGACAATGAGGCTCACTAAGAAGACGAGCGTTGCCTCTCTGTAGCGAGCCAGTGCCCACCGAACCCCGTGGGCGACCGTAAAGAGCCCGACGACAGCGCCGCTCAGAAAGACGCCGACCGGGAGGGCGGTGTCGACGAGCGCTGTGGTTCCATTGCCGCTTACGGCAGCTCCGATGGCGTCAGTAAACTCACGGAGGGCGTTCGACATGTAGTCGTACTGTCCGAGCATGAGCAACAAGAGTGAGCCCGAGACACCCGGGAGGATCATCGCACTAATCGCGACCGCGCCGGCGACGAAAATAATCGGGAGCGACGAGCCAAGGGCGGTGGCCGCATATCCCGAGAGGACGAAGGCAACGAGAAAACCACCCGCGGCGGCGGCTTTTCGGCCACGGGTTGCAAGCGAGATCTCGCTGTACAGAACGACCGCGGAGGCGGCGATCAGTCCGAAAAAAAAGCCGTAGGTCTCGACGGGGTTGGTTTCAAGCAGGACGCTGATGGCTCGCAGGACGGTGATGACCGCGGTCATAATCCCCGCGCCCAAGGCAAGCAAAAAGGGCGTATCCATTTTCTTGAGCGCCTCGATGGCGTCGGGACGGCCCTCGCTGGTGAGCCCACCGGTGACCTGGAGGATACGGCCTGGTTCGATTGCGGTGACCGCGGCGATCAGCCGTTCGTAGATTCCGGTGATAAGCGCGATCGTCCCCCCAGAGACCCCGGGGACGGCATCGGCTGCGCCCATACAGAGCCCACGGAGATAGATACCAGCCAGAT
>CAZCYW010000045.1:5579-13006 GCA_964503105.1 uncultured Haloferacaceae archaeon | reverse complement strand
CTGTCCCGCCCGACCTTCGCATTACAACCGATGGGAGGTTCCTATTTAACACCGTTGATCTCCGCCGATATTCACAAAATAGGGAACACTTCTCGCCATCTGTTTGGCGGAGTGCCGAACAATTGCATGATAAGTGGACACACATCAGATTGTGTGTTGACTATTCACATGGAGATGGTGCAGACGGTGGAGAGCGTCCACAAGAGGAGTCAATAGTGGGTAGCTCGTTCCAAAACAGAGCGTTTGGCTGAAACAGAGCGCTTGGCTGCGGTTCTCTCCACGCCCACGCGTGAGAGCAGAGCAACGATGATCGAGGTGGAATACGGAGTGCGTGCGTTAGGGCTCGCGTTGCCAGATAATCGCCTGGCTATCTCCGAGTTCGACTGTGTTGGCGTCGTCGACATCAATCCCGGGTGCAGCGAGTTCAACCGTCCAGCCGTCAGTGGGCAGCTCGGGGATCTCGTGTGCGAGCGTCTCCGGAGAGGTGGTAACCGACTGGCCTTCCATGTTGGCTGCAAACAGCAGCTGTTCGTCACCGGCTGGCGACTCACGAAGCCCGTAGTACAGAACCGTTCCTTCGGTTGGGTGTCGGTAGTCGAAATGTTCGAGTGAATCTGTCGAGCTATCGGCTGCCGCCGTGCCGAGGTCACTGCCACCAATATCAGCGCGGAGCCATGGGCGTTCGTGACGGAACGACCGAACTGCCAAATCGAAGGCCGTCCGATCATCGTCTTGCTGGTCGGTCCAGTGACGTAGATTCGCGTACTCGTGTACATCAGCCATCCACGCCTGCCCGAAGGCTTTGAGATCCTTGTACGTCAGTTCGTCATCCATTGGTGTTCCCAACGACGAAAGCAGCGACGCCATTGCTTCGAGATCGTAGTCGGTCGCATCGACCGCGTTCGACAGCGAGCGGACGAATGCTCGAAGTTCGGCTTTCGTCTCGAAGCCCAATTCTTTGAGTCGACTGAAGAACTGTTCGGATTGGAAGGCTTCCTCGGTCAGTTGCCAGTCAACGAAGTACGCCTCCTCAGCGACGACCTTGACGTTCCATGTGCCATCCGTGTCCCGAATAAAGCCCCATGGGCCTCGCATATTCGCATTCAGGAAGTCCATCGGGACGCCCGGCATCATACAGTGAAACAGCATTGACGACGCGGGGTTGTTGTACGCGACATTGATCGTTTCCGGAAGTGTGTCTGCGAGATTTGGATTCTCTTGGGGCGCGTTCCAGCTATCGCCGACAACGACCTGTGTTCCTCGTCGAACTGTGTCGTGATTGGCGACGCCGGTGAGCCACTGGCTTCCCATGTCGGCAACCTCGCGTACGCGCCACCATTTGGTCGCCCAGAAGGTCAACAACGCGGGCGTATTGTGCGCGAAGGTGACCGGAGACCACTGGAACGAGTGAGGGTGTTGTTCGATCAGGCTCCGGTAGCTCGAAGCGAGTTCCCAGTCTTCCTGTGGCCACGGCCGGCCATCCTCATAGACCATCCACGGGCGGTATTCGGTGCCAGCGACTTCTTGGGTCACCTCGTCCATTTTCGCGAGGAAGTCGTCGTCGTGGATCATCGCATCGCGGTCGGCGTCGTAATACCGGAAATCCTGTGCGCCATCGACACGGATGCCGTCAGCCCCGTAATCCATTTTTCGGCGCTGGAGTTCGAGCAAGATGGCTCGCACAGTCGGCTGCTTGTAATCGAGGTGTTGGCCGTACATTCCCGGCCCCTCAAAGAAGTCGTCAGCCAACAGCGGAATCGCACCGTTGTCGGCATGTCCGAGCGCGATATCGAAGACGATCTTAATCGGCTCCGGGAGGTTGTGACAGGCGGCAATAAAGTCAACAAGTTCGTCCGGCCGACCGGTTTCGAGTGCCGCAGGATTTGGGGCAGCGAATGCCGAAATAACGATATCGTAGCCCCAGTTGATCATGTCAGGACGGCCAACCCGGATTTCGACCGTGTCGCTTTCGCGGGCGCGGTCGAAGTCAGCAGGCTCCCAAAAGTGGTGTTCGCCGTAATTCTGCGTGAGTGGTTCGACGGGCATCAGCTGAATAGCGTCGTAGCCGACGAAGTTGCGCTCCGCAGGCGTGAGTGGGTCGCCGGCCTCCTGTTTTCGGCCGATTTCCTCGTACCGACGCGCGAGCCCAGCGAGGCTTCCCGAGTCGGTTGCGGTACCGGGATGGATTTCGAGCATACTCACCGCGGGGTCAACCCGTGGCAACCCGTCGTGTTCACTCGTCGAAACTCGCTCTGTGTCGGTGCCAAGAGCCTCAAAATAGTCGCGGTCGGCCCGGTCGCGGTCCAGTCGGTCCATATCGTAACACTCAGCGGGTGCATAGACACCGAATGGGACTGAATCAGCCATCGGATCAGGAACGATGCCCCAGCCGTCGCGGGTGAGGCTGTCATCGCGTCCCGGAACCGTTTGGCCATCCGTCTTGTAGACGAGTTGGTAGAGCGAACCGAGTTGCTCTCGCGTGCCCACGCGCATGCCTTCGATAACGCCCCAGTGGTACTCGCCCTGTCGACGGAGTGGAACACGGTGGCGCTCGAAGTCAGCGACCGTCTCGGTGGCTCCGGGGTCGATATCGGTGGGTGGGGTAAACAGTTCGAGATAGACATCGGCTTCGGGAATCTCGGCGTCGACGATTGCCGGTGTCCAGAAGCCTACTTCGACGGTTCCGTCATCGCGCGGATGCGCCCCAAGGTGGGGAACGATCTGTGTCGCGGCTTCAAACGGCGAACGGGTGGCCTCAAGATCGGCCTGCCAGGTGAGTCTATCGGCGGTCGGCTGCTCTCGGAGTTGTGGTGGTGTCATGGTGAATGTGGCAGTACTGGTAGTCTTAATTAGACACTACTGGTGTAGTCAATTAGAATCGGTGGTAATGTATTTAATGGAAATACAGTAAGGATTTTCGGTCAGACGGTCGTGACAAACGGAATCAACAATTCCACAAGTAAAACAGCCCGACGAGCAGGATTTCGGTCGATATGATGTTGCGCGCTCAGCCGAGGTCGACTATGGTGGTGTGTGTGCAGCCGAGGTCGATTATGGTGTTGCGCGTTCAGTTGACGTGGCGGCAAGCAAGTGAACGTAGTCGTCGAGATCAAGCGCGAACGAGTCGGCAGTGGTGAGATCAACCCAGGAAAACTCGAATTCGACACCGGACTCTTCACCCTCACCAGTCACAACGTGCGTCCAGCTATCGCGTGGCTCATGAACCTTCGTATGGAAAAAGTGGCGCACATACCGGCGTGGTGGGGAGTATCGACGGGTCCAGATATCGCTTGTCAGATGCCGAGTCGGCCCCAGCGCACCAAGCCCGCTTTCCTCGACGACCTCTCGAAACAGTGTTTCGCGTGGTGATTCGTTCCCTTCGACGGTTCCTTTCGGAATCTGGAGGCCCTCGTGTCCAGGACCTTCGAAAACAAGGAGTTCACGACCGCGCGTGATGTACGCGCATGCTTTTTGGACATACGTTGCGTCAGTTACAGACATTATACCCAAACAAAATACAATATCGCCCTAAAAGCTTTCTATAACGGTATATTAGGCTCATTCAAGTAAAAATCCAAAATCAAATGATGGTGTATCTATTCTTCATAGATTTGATTTTGGACGCCTATCGGAGATGTGTCTGCAGTTCGTGTTCACGTTGCTGGGGCAGAACATGCGTGGGACCGGATTTGAACCGGCGGACCTCTATAGGACAGCGTCCTAAGCGCTGCGCCTTTTCCTGGCTTGGCTACCCACGCGCAGTCGTATGTAAGCCCGAACCGGCCTAAGAGTCTGTCGTTTGCATATCCAGCGCGTTGATATCGGTCCGTGGCCGTCGTTGCCGACATTCGAGCACTTCCCCATCCCGTGGATCCGGTGGCAACGAGTCCACATCGGACTCTGTTCGAGTGACGAGGCGTTCGCCAACATAATAGGCCGCGTTGTAGGCAAGAGGGCCACGAACCGCTAAATCGGCAATATAGTTGCGCCCCCACGAAGTCAGAACCACATCGATAGCCAGCGCATCGGGGTCGACTCCACCTGTAGCCTGGCGCTCCCGTTCGTACTGCTGGACGAATGCCGTGACCGACGCATCGTCATACGTCTCTGGAAACTGAATGTCGTATGGACCACTCGAACAGGTGTCTGGTCGCTCGGGTGGGATCGAATCGAATACCAGCCGCGCTGACCGCCGTGCCGAAACACAGCCAGCCAACAAACCCGCCATGGGTGCAGTCCCAACGAGGAGCTGTCGGCGGTTCATACGTTCCAACTCTGTCAATCGAGGGTATAATCTTTCGCCAAATACGCGGTGTCTGTCAGACTACTCAGAGATCCATAGGGCAACGAGGGCTATACCGAGAGCGGAACATCGGATAGCGACATCCACGTCGATTCCGGTGGTGTTGTCTCATCATCGACCAGTGCAGCGTCAGCGTCGACGGTGGCGGCTGGATCAGTGACGAACACGGCAGTGCTTTCAGCGATAAGCGAGGCAACAACCCCGCCAGCAACCGTTTCAGGTCGTGAAAGCGAGGTTCGGATCGCGAGCCGGGAGTCCTGATCGAGCTGCAGTTCCGAGACAACCCTGCGGGCGGCTGTGAGGAGTGCCTGATGGCTGTACGCGTCGTCGCCAACAAGCAACGCCGTCGAGTCAGGTGAGACTGAGGTGGGTGGAAAACCGGGATTCTCACTCCAGACGGCTTTCTCCCAGTGAGTGGTCTGTGGTGAGTCGGGGGCACCACCGTAAACTGCAAGCTTCGAGCCTGGCTGTGGGTTGTACACTCCTTCGGCGGCGACCGGAACGAGTGTCAGTCGCGCAGGCGCATCCGGATCGAATGTTGTCGTCGCACCAAGCTGTGCCGCGCCGAGAAAAGCTAAAATCGGCTCTGGTGCAGCCGTTGGATCGACGGCAACAACAGCGTCGTCGCTAATGCCAAGATAGCGGAGGACGTTGCCAGCTTTGTACGCGGTCGTTAGATAATCGTGGTAGCTCATTGGTCGTTCACGCTCAGGAACCGAGAGGGCCGGTCGACTACTCCGACGCTCGCGAGCCAGCAACGCACCGAGAACAGATGCCTCCATACACTATCTTGGTCAGCACGAACAAAAGCCTCGTGCGTTCGCTGAGTATCCGTGTGAAGTACCACCATGGCACACCGCGCTTCCGGTGAAAGCAACAGCTGAGTAATCGACAAAAGGGAAGCCCGGGGAAAGACCAAAGCGTCGAGTCGGGCTCAGAAGCTGTTTTTGATCCGTTCGAAGAATCCTTCCGAAACATCGACTTCTTCGCCACCGGCCTCAGCAAAGGCTTCAAGCGCGTCTCGCTGCTCGCTGTTGAGTGACTCCGGTGTAACAACTTGGACAGTCACGAAGAGATGGCCCGACCGACGGCTTCGGAGGCGTGGCATGCCTTGGCCCCGGAGGCGGAACCGTTCGCCGCTCTGGGTTCCTTTGGGAATTTCGAGCTTTTTCGTTCCATCAAGGGTCGGGATTTCGATTTTGTCACCGAAAACCGCCTGTGGGAACGAAATCGGCTGGTTGTAGTGGAGGTCATCACCATCGCGCTCGAAACGGTCGTGCTTGCGGATCTCGATGTCGATAAGCAGGTCACCATTTGGCCCGCGGTTCTCTCCGGGCGCGCCTTCACCGTCCATCCTGAGTGTCTGTCCCGAACGGATTCCCGCTGGAACTTCGACGGTCAGCGTCACCTCGTTTTCGACGATGCCGCTGCCGCCACAGGTTTCACAGACTTTGTCGGCGGTCTGGCCTTCTCCTCCACACTGCCGACAGGTCGATCGCTGTTGGACACGGCCGAACGGTGTCTGTTGGACGCGTGTGACTTGCCCGGTACCGTTACACTCCGCGCAGGTGCTGACCTCTGCATCGGGTGGATAGCCGTCACCGTTGCAGTCAGCACACTGTTCAGGGCGGGTAATCGTGAACTCCTTTTCGACGCCCTCGTACGCTTCCTCGAGATCGATTGTCATCGAGGTCCGGAGGTTACGACCCTGTCGTGGTCGGTTTCGCTGCCCACCTTGTCCGCCCATGCCGCCGCCACCGAAGAACTGTTCGAAAATGTCTTCGAAGCCGCCGCCAGCGCCTGCGCCACCGAATCCACCCATGCCGCCCATGCCACCGGCTCCCTGTCCATCGAAGCCGCCCCGCTTTTCAGCCTGTTCGAATCGGTCGTGACCCATCTGGTCGTAGGCTTGGCGTTTTTCGTCGTCGCTGAGGATCTCTTTTGCCTTTTTCACCTGCTTAAACTTCTCCTCGGCGTCGGGCTCATCGCTTACGTCGGGATGATACTTGGCGGCCTTTTTTCGGTAGGCCTGCTTGATTTCCTCGGCGGACGCATCACGCGATACGCCAAGCACCTCGTAGAAGTCCTCGCTCATCAGTTGTGCACTGGTATTCGGCGGGAGTACTTGAAAAACGCGGCTCGCCGCCGTGTGTGAGCGAGCGGATGGTGAGGTGTATGAACGAGTATGGCAGGATGTGTGGGTGAAGATGGTGGGAAGCGGTCCACGGTGAACACCACGCACCACGCGAAAAGCACCTGCCGGAAGCACCTACTTCGCATGTCTGATAAAAAATGACATATAAAACCGGCGAAAGCAGTTTATAACGGGTCGGTTTATAAGGAAGGCCTGTGCATACGATAGTATAGATGACAGCGCCCGCAGACTCCATCGAAATTCAGAACGTGGTCGCATCGACAGGGATCGGCCAAGAGCTCGATCTCGAAGCACTTGCCGAGGACCTTCCAGGAGCCGACTTCAACCCGGATAATTTCCCTGGACTCGTCTACCGGACACAGGATCCGAAGGCTGCAGCACTGATTTTCCGCTCGGGGAAGATCGTCTGTACCGGTGCCAAGAGCATTGACGATGTTCACGAAGCACTTGGAATCATCTTCGAGAAACTTCGCGGACTCAGCATTCCAGTTGAGGAAGCACCGGAGATTACCGTCCAAAACATTGTTTCGAGTGCCGACCTCGGACACAATCTCAATCTCAATGCGCTCGCGATCGGTCTCGGGCTCGAAGACGTCGAATACGAACCTGAACAGTTCCCCGGACTCGTCTACCGGATGGACGAACCGGAAGTCGTGATTTTGTTGTTCGGAAGCGGAAAAATCGTCATTACGGGTGGCAAACAGACCCAAGATGCGACCGCAGCTGTCGAGAAAATTGTCGAGCGAATCGAAGGGCTCGGCCTGCTCGGCTAATCAGGCTGTGAAACACAGCTTGCACACTTCGCAAAGAGCTGCTGGTCCGGCTTGAATCAAACCGAATAGAACGCTGTCGACCATTTTTCCTCGTCGGTCCGTTTGTTTCTCATAGCACTGCAGAACGTATCCGAGCGTAGAGTGCCAGTTTACAGACGCCTGATAGATACCTGATAGACATCTGATATACATCTGA
>CAZCYW010000045.1:0-5479 GCA_964503105.1 uncultured Haloferacaceae archaeon | reverse complement strand
ACATCTGATATACATCTGACCGGCAACTAACAAACAGCTGACAGACAGCTCACGAATCAGTATTTTCCGTGAGGACGTCTTTGACGACCTCGGGCTCTTCGAGTAGTTGGTGCTTCGTGTAGCTTCCCTCGGCGCTCCCTCCACTGTGTTTTGACTGTTCGATAATGTCGAGAAAGGCATGTTCTTTGAGCAGGTCGCGAACACGTCGCAGTGACAGACTGTCTGAGCCCTCCTGCCGGCAGATGTTCTCGTAAATCTCATAGACACGGCTGGTCCGAAAGCCCTCTTGTTGGCTATTCGATAGCGAAAGTAGTGCCAGTGCTTGGAGGACGTATCGTGAGTGCGGTGTCGACCCTCGAATGAGTTCACGAAACCGGTCTGTTTCCGCGCGTTCGCGGGCCTGCGTTACGAACTCCTCTTTGACCGTTCGAGAGCCGTTTGATTGGGCTATTTCACCGGCATACCGAAGAATGTCGATTGCCTTGCGAGCGTCACCGTGTTCGCGTGCAGCGAGTGCGGCCGCGCGAGGAACTGTCGAGGAGTCAAGAACCCCATCACGGAATGCGTCGCTTCGGGCGTCCATAATATTTCGAAGCTGGTTGGCGTCATAGGGCGGAAACACGAATTCGCGTTCACAGAGGCTCGATTTGACGCGCTCGTCCATCCGGTCTTTGTACTGGATTTTGTTGCTAATTCCAATAACCCCAAGTTTGCAGTCAGTTATTTTTCCAGCTTCTCCAGCCCGAGAGAGTTGCATCAGGATGTCGTCATCATCGAGTTTGTCGATCTCGTCGAGAATAATGAGGACAACGTCGAAGCGCTGGTCGAGAATCCGCCAGAGACGTTTGTAGTATGTCGACGTACTCAGTCCCTTGTCAGGAACTTTGATTGCCGTTGTCTCCGGGTCGTTGACGCTATCGGCGATTGTTTGGACGGCTTGGGTTTCAGTGGTGTCCTGTGCGCAGTCAACATAGGCAAACGTCGCGTTGACCGATTCTTCGCCTGCCGTTTCGACGAGTCGACGAGAGACGTACTTTGCACAGAGCGATTTTCCAGTCCCTGTTTTACCATAAATAAGCACATTGCTCGGGCTCTGTCCGAAAATAGCAGGGTTGACCGCATTGGCGAGGTTTGAAATTTCGTCGTCGCGGCCGACAATTCGCCCCTCGCCAGGGAGATGGCTGATCTCAAGTAACTCCTTGTTAGAAAAAATCGGGTCCTCCCGAGTAAACAGATCGTCCGCAGTTTCTGACATACCTGAAGACACCATGTTTCCGGTGAAATGCGTTTCCTTTTCGTGGCCGGGACACATACACCAGGTTTCCGGTGAAACGAGGTAAGAATGGTGTGAGTCGATGCGAAGTGAGGGTTTTAGTTCATCGGAAATGTGGTGTCTCACAAAGGAGGGTACCGAGACGCGCATGCAAAACATCCACTTGAGCCGGTGATATGGTTCGATTCTCTTACTTGAGCCGGTGATCTCTCCTAATTTGGTTTGGTTCTTTATCAAACCGATAATGCGTGAAAGACAGCGTCGTAGTCAACCTACTATACAGCAGCATACTACTGGTTCAATTGGAGTAGTATGCAACCTGAACAGTTCTTTTCTTGCAATTCATTTACTGGTCTGTTCGTCAGTGGTGTATTTAATACTACTGTATTTTATTGAATTATGTGAAAATATCTAGAAACAAAGTCCGCGGGACAATCAAACAAACTGCGGCCAATCATCGAGAAAACACCACACAGTAGCTCTCATAACCCTATTTCACCGGAAACCCGGTGTGCGTGTGAACGGTAACCGTACACGCAGTTCGCTCCGGTTCTACGTTGGACGAATTTACTGTTACACCTGCAATTCCAACGAAGACAAAAACGTGTACAGTTACGCTTATTACGGAAACGCTTCGGTCGAGATTCTACAATCGAATATCTCCAAGTACGTCTCTAATTTCACCGGGAACATCATTTCGCGGGGAATGTGGTTTCACTGGAAACATGGTGTGATACCACGATGGTTTCTGTTGTGCCCACCGACCTTCCATTTCACCGGAAACGTGGTGTCTGTTTGCCGTAATCAGTTGACTGTAGCGCTCTTTGTACCGAATCGCTTTCGCTTGACACAGACGACTACCGATCACGTATTTCATCGGAAACACGGTGTGTAGGTCGTCTACCGAATGGTTTCACGATTCCCAACCAGTTCACCGGAAACGCGGTGTCTGTCACACACTGGCTTCGTGCATAGATCAGGGCCTACAGAGTGCCGACTGACTGAAAGCTTATATTCTCGCTTCACATAGTGGTACTCAGTGGCATCCCGACAGAGCGGTCCGGGTGTCGAAGAGACACTGGGACTCGGTTCGCTTCCCGAACCGGCTGCGTATGTCGAAACCATCGGCCGCTCACGGCCGAGTGCCGACACACCAGCCCGAACGCGGACACCCGAAGATCGCCCACTCCGCAACCCGTCTTTGTACGCACAGACAGACCATTTCCGTGAGCGACTGCATCAGCAGGGTCGGTACGTCTCGATTCCGATCGTCAGCGAGGCAATCGAAACCGGACAGCTCCGGTATAATACAACCGACGGCTGGCGATTTGCCCTCGTCAAAAACGGGATTCGGTATGTCGTCGTCGTCAGCGACACCGAGACCCGTTCACCTGTCGTCGTTACCGGCTGGACTGAAGTCGACGACTGGAACACCGCGCTCAACTCGGATCGATGGCATGAGACCGATGTTCATACTATTCAGCTCCGTGCTGACCTCAGTGCCAACCACGACGAACAGATTCCGAAGCTGATCCGACCACGAATCGTTTCACGGCCCTTTGAGATCGGTGGCCACCGCGTCATTACCCGCGCAGGGTCGGGTTCCGTTGAGTGTGTTGATTGTGGTGGCCAGTTCCGTTCAAAAGGTGATCTCTGTAGACGACACTGTCACTCGTAGGTCTCTCTTAGCCGTAGTTCACTTTCTGCAATAGGACACAACGGGTTTGTGCGTTGGCCCCGTTGGCAAGACAATGACCGGGCACGACGGTGAACCGGCGAGTGACGCTAGCGATGCTGAAACAACTGCCTCTGAGACAACTACCTCTGAACCAGTTACGTCCGAACTAAAACCTTCACTTGACCAGTTTTACGACGCAATCGACGCCGTCGGCCGTCCTGTACTGACGACGAGTCAGGTCGCCCGCCAGCTCGACTGCACACACGAACAAGCCCAACGCGGACTCGAAGCACTGGGAACGGCTGGAAAACTCGATTCAGCCGACGTTGAACACGACCCATTTATCTGGTATCCATCCACGCTTGGTGATCTCGCAACCCGCGAACGGATTGTACTCTTTCCAACCCGCCGAGAAATCGTTGTCGACCAGCCAACACAGTACACGCGGGCGCAACTCGCACAGTTCGCTCATTTGGTCGATTCGACCGGAACCGAGCCCGGCACCCGTGGGTATCTCTACCGAATCCGACAGGAGGACGTCTGGGCGGCCCCCTTTGATGACCTCGACGGGCTCCTCGACTCGATGCACGCCGTGTTGCCGCGACGCTCACCACACCTCGAAGAGTGGGTCGAATCCCAGTGGAAGCGCGCCCATCAGTTCGTTCTTCGAACCCACGAAGACGGCTACACTGTCCTTGAAGCCGCAACCGAGAGTCTCATGGGCAATGTCGGCAGACAAAAACTCTCCGAGCAACAGCTTCGGGCCCCGATTTCAGACACTGAAAGCTGGGTCAACAGCGACGAAGTTGCGAGCGTCAAGCGAACCCTCTATGAGGCAGGCTATCCAGTCGTCGACGAGCGCGAACTCGAAACCGGCGAGCCAATCGATATCGAGCTTACTGCAACCCTCCGAGCGTACCAGCAGGCATGGGTCGACACCTTTCTGGATCAGCGGGCGGGCGTCTATGTTGGCCCACCGGGAAGTGGCAAGACGATCGCCGCCATCGCGACCCTCGTTGCCGTCGGTGGTGAGACGCTTATTTTGGTCCCAAGTCGGGAACTCGCCGTCCAATGGCGCGACGAACTCACTACTCATTCAACCCTCACAGATGATCTCATTGGTGAGTATCACGGTGGCAAAAAGAACATTCAGCCGGTCACTATCGCCACCTACCAGACCGCCGGGATGGATCGCCACCGACAGCTGTTTGATTCACGAAAATGGGGACTGATTGTCTATGACGAAGTCCAACACATTCCGAGTCGCGTCTTCCGCCGAAGTGCGGACTTACAGGCGGCCCACCGACTTGGCCTCTCGGCAACACCGGTTCGAGAGGACGACAAAGAAAAAGAGATTTTCACGCTGATCGGCCCACCGATCGGAACCGACTGGGCAGCGCTCTTTGAAGCCGGCTTTGTAGCCGAGCCGACGGTCGAAATCCGATACGTACCCTGGCGCGACGAGGTCGCACGCAACGAATACAGCAGTGCCGACAGCCACGAACGCCACCAACTTGCAGCGATGAATCCGGCCAAAATCGATGAAATCAGGTATCTCTGTTCGACCCATCCACAGTCGAAAGCGCTGATTTTTGTCGATTACCTCGATCAAGGAACAGCAATTGCCGACGCACTCGATATTCCCTTTATCAGCGGTGAAACACGCCACTACGAGCGGCAACAACAGTTCGAGGCGTTTCGAAACGGCGATATTCAGACACTTATCGTCTCACGGATCGCTGACGAGGGGATCGATCTTCCGAACGCCGAACTCGCAATCGTCGCCTCCGGGCTTGGTGGCTCACGTCGACAGGGGACCCAGCGGGCCGGCCGAACAATGCGACCCGTTGGCAACGCGGTGCTCTACGTACTTGCGACCCGTGGAAGCCGCGAAGAGGACTTTGCCCAACGACAGATGCGACACCTGGCGGGCAAAGGTGTCAGGATTCACGAAACGAACATCAGCGAGTAACACTCACGAGACGAACATCAGCGAACAGGTGTCTCGCGCTGACAGTCCCGACAAACCGTAGTTATCAGTGGCTTAGAGGTGGCCCAAACGCCTTTTCGCTTGGGCGTGGGCACTACTACTAGACTGACAAATGTCTTACAACTGGTCACAGAAACTGCGTTGTGCAGTACCGACAGACTGGGCAGCCGGGAGACCTATTTTTCGGAACAACTCTCAAGATCCACACGCTACCGCCCAGCCGTCCGAGACGGCTTCGGCCCGTCTTCTCACTGATGGTGGTGAAGAACAGTCCGAGGCCGACGATGGTGAAAGCGACGAAGAAGGCCAAGACAGCGGAAGTGAGGGAGCGGACGAGGAAATGCAGCCGCCAGAGGAAGGCGAAGCCGGCGCTGAAGACGGTGAAGAAGCTGAAACAGCCGATGCTGACGCCCAAGAAGAATCAAAAGCAGATGAGGACGCACAGGAGGCGGAAGCTGAAGAAGAGCAAGAGGCCCAAGAGCAGGAACAAGAAGCCGAAGAGCAGGAAGCAGAAGAAGAACAGGAAGCCGAGGAAGAC
>CAZCYW010000044.1:0-13839 GCA_964503105.1 uncultured Haloferacaceae archaeon | reverse complement strand
GTCGCAGTTGTGCCGCCGAAAAATGGGTTGGGGCAGATTCGAACTGCCGACCTGCTCCGTGTGAAGGAGCCGTCATAACCTGGCTAGACCACCAACCCGGTACCGTCTGCTACTTGGTTCCCAGACTTAAAGCCTTCTTTCCGACAGACTGCCGGTGCTCTTGGCGGTCGACAACTACGCAAAAATCACTGAATGGTCGATCAGGCTGCGACTTCGTCTTTCGAACGGTACTGCTTGACGCGCCGTTTCGCACTCGTAGCCCCATCGACGACGCGGGCTTTTGACTGGGCGGCGACAACCCGTACCCGTCCGGCTCGCGTTTCGGGCTCTACGGGTTCCTCGACGTCCCTGCCAACGCGTGCCCGAACGCGCCGGACGACGGGCGAGAGCTCCTCAACCAGTCCGACTTTGAGGTGCGATGCTGCCCGACCGAGGTAGTACCGAGCGTCACTGAAGTGCTTATTCATATCTGTCCTATCGTCGGCAACAGATATATGCTTTGTGCTGAATGTGTTTATGCTTACCTAAAACAAAAGAGATTTATACTTTTAGGTCAACCTAAAAACTGGCTTCAGTGGTGTAGTGCAGTCCATTGTGGTCGGCTTGTATCGCTTCCGTCATCGGATCGACGGCATACCGTGAGCATCCTGCATTGGGGCCGGCCGCCTCACCGCTTTACCAGCCGTCTGTCCCACGACGGCACCGGGGCTATGGCCCTATTTTACCACGTAGAATCCTGCCGACCGAGTACAACAGCCGTTCGGATTTTAGTACGTCGGCGACTCCTCTGGAACCTCGTCGCGAGCGTTGACCAGCCGCGCAAACACGAACAGCGCGTCCGACAAGCGATTGAGATAAACGACAGCTTTGGCGTTGATCGGCTCGTTGTTCGCGAGTTCGACCGCCCGGCGTTCGGCCCGGCGGGTGACCGCTCGTGCGTGGTGGAGTGTAGCTCCGCTGTCGCCACCCCCCGGTAATATAAAGGCTGTCAGTGGCGCAAGCTCCTCGTCTGCGGTGTCGATCCAGCTTTCGAGCTGTTCGACATGCTCATCGCGGATTTGTGGGTCGTCCTCGCTGGGCTCGGGTGTCGAAAACTCCGCCTGGATGATATGGAGGTGGTTTTGGACTGCCGACAGCCAGCCGTCGACGTCCTCGTATCCACTGGGTCGGGCCGTCCCGATCAGCGAGTTTGCCTCGTCGACGACACCGTAAGCCTCGATCCGAGCGCTTGTTTTCGAGACGCGTGACATGTCTCGGAGGTCGGTCTGTCCCTCGTCGCCACGGCCGGTGTAGATATTCATTGCAGGCTCCGTTCGATATAGGTGAGGATATTCTGGCTTTCGGCCATCGTCACCCCGCGGGCAGGGTCAACTAACACGGGGACGCCACGCTGCCCACTGATGCGCTTGACCGCATTGCGCTTCGAATGCAGTCCCTCGGTCCACTCGGTTTCATACTCGATTTCGTATGCTGTGAGCGCCTCGTGGACGTGCTCACAGTATGGACAGCCTTCGAGAGCATAGAGCGTGATCATGTCTGAGACGAAGGCCGCCATGTGCAAGTACCTTAGCACGCCGAACGGCCGATCTCCCGCTCAGAGTCCTTCAAACGATTCTATTTCTTCGCGCCATTCGTCTGGAATCTCTCGTGGAGTCTCCGTTTCGAGATCATAGAGCACCTGCACCGAGGTCGCCTCCGCAACCACGTCGCCATCAACACGCAGTTCGTACGCCATCGGGATACTTGAGGTACCGAGCCGTGGAACGGTCACCTCAACAGTGACGGTTTCACCATGGACGATCGGCTGTGCGTAATCAATCGACAGTGAGGCGACTACTGAGCCGACCGCCGAAAGATCCAGGCCAAGGACCTGTTCGACGTAGGCGATGCGCGCTTCTTCCAGATAGGTCACATAGACCGCGTTGTTGACGTGTCCCATTGGATCGAGATCACGATACTGTACCGGAATCGAAGTCGTAAACGGATGCTCGACAGCCATAGACCCATGATATGGACAGCGTGGTCATGTACCCTCTGATTGAACCATGAATCCAATTTGATATCCCACTATACAGTTTATGTCTCGCTGTCAGAGCATCTTCCGGCCGGTACTGAACCAACATCTTAACACATTCGGCCTCAAAAGCAGGGGTATGAGCCTCGAACTAACCCATCCATGTCCAGCGTGTGGGCCTGAAACCGAATTCTACCGGGCAGCAAGCACGAATATTCACCTTGGGGAAAAAACCAAATGGTACTGCACGGAGTGCGACTACGGATTTGTCAAAATCAACGGCATTGACAGCTCGGCTGTCTAATCAGTCTGTATCGCATTGGTGCAGCCGCTGTTTGCGATCGGTAACCCTGGGATGGTGTGTGTAATTGCGCACCCATGACCGTTTTCGAACGCACTGTTGTGGACGTCCCTGTTTCGGACTTTGTATCGCAGTGCTCACATCGGGGCCTAATTTTCACGATGGCCATTCTCTGCGCTGACAAAAATAGACACACTTGTGTTTGCGATCTATCTGGGCATCACCGCATCCACTAGGATTCATATCGCACCTCTCTGTCGGGACGAACCGAGCAGCGTGAGTTGGGACTGGTTTGAACGTGCAGTGCCGAGAATACGGCCCGTTTTTGTCGTTACATGACCCGAGTGTCCCGCTTCACCCTACTAATAAATCATATGCCACGATACAAAATCACAGATTCGATCGGCCACTGCCGCCGTCGACGACAATTGCCTGACCGGTGATATAGCCGCTGGCTGGCGAGGATAGGAACGCAACCGTGTTTCCGAGTTCGATTGGGTCGCCAATGCGCTCTAAGGGGACATCGGACCCGAAGGCTGCCCGTCCCTCGTCGTAATCGGCATACTCACCGCGGTCGATTCCCTGCTCGATGAGCTCTTGAATCCGGCTGGTTTCGTGTGCTCCCGGCAACACGGCATTGACCCGAACCTCGGGAGCGAGCTCCCTCGAAAGTGTTTTTTCGAGCCCGATTACGCCCATCCGGACCGAATTTGACAAGACCAATCCATCGAGCGCTTCCTTGACACTTCGTGACGTGATCATAACGATTGTCCCGCCGCCATCGGCCCGGAGGTGCTCGGCACTCTCGCGGACCAGTCGGACGACGCTCATCACGAGCAGGTCAAACGCATCGTACCACTCTTGATCCGTCGTTTCGAGAAACGAGCCACTTGGTGGGCCCCCTGCAGACGTAACCAAGTGGTCGAGTCGGCCGAATTCATCGATAGTCGCGTTCACGAGCCGGCTGATGTCATCCGGGTCAGTCAGATCGCCGGCAATTGGGACGACGCGTGCACCATCGACAGCCTCGGTTCGGAGGTCGGCTGCGGTTTCGGTGAGCGTTGCCTCGGTTCGGCCGTTGATAGCGACGTTGACTCCCTTACGGACGAGTGCGGTTGCGGCGGCTTTTCCGAGGCCACGGGACGAGCCAGTCACGAGTGCGACGTTGCCAGCGAGTTCAGATTCCATAGGTCATCTTTGGATGACCCTCCCATAACCCTTGGTTACAGCGGTCAGAGGAGAATGCCTGACTGGCCGTTCAGGCGCAGCCACGAAAACACTCACTCGGCCGCGCTCGATTCGTTCGGCCGAGAAAATTGCTGTTGGTACGTCCAGGTCGCATAGATGATCAGTGGAACACCGACCGCTGTTGGGCCAAGCCATCGCGCGAGCGGTGGGAGCATCGAGAGATTGACTGTCGCACTCGCTGTGACGGTTGCTATAAACCCACCGCCCATAAAGCCGAGATGTCGGTAAAACCACGCCATCTGGTCTGCGGGTGGCCGAAAAATCTCATAGAGTTCCCGTACTGCGAGTATGCTCCCGATCAGTCCAAAGACGACGAGTACCGGGCCGAGTGCAACGTCTGTAAGTATATTTCGTGTACCGAGGGCGATCATCCCGATGCCGGCGACGAGCATTGTCGTGTGACCAATCCAATCGACCATATTGGCGACTCCCGGTTCTGGTCGTTTCCGCGAAAGCACACGGTCACCGGTGAAGACAAGATAGCCGCTGAAGATGGCGATCGTGAATAAAAACAGATTCGAGTCAGCCAGCGCAATTGGCATGGCCGTGACGACGACGACCGCCATCGTCATCACATAGATGCGGCCAGCGTTTCGGTGTCGCTGGCCACCTTTTCGTGTCACAACCGCCACGGTTCCACTCGCCAACGCAACAACCCCCGCCGCAATATGGATACTCAATAGTCCAACCAGCACAGTCTCGATCATAGCCACTGATCCAAATTTATGTTAATAAATCTTTTGATAATTATAGAGTTAATGAAATGACTAATACTTGCTTATGCCGGTTGAAACCTATTTTTGTGGTACTTTAGCGAATATACTGACAAATTTTTTAGATAGCGTATACAGTAGCTGTCACGCTAGACAAATCCGCGAACAGCGCTGTCGTCACGGCCGCTCGCGCGCGATCACTTTCAAGATGTTTCGCCCCAGTCAGAGACCAATGGGCTCGCGGGACCGACCACAAGGAATGTTGACTTACGCCGACCGAGCATATCTTCTCGGTGAGACAACACCGGAGACGCCGGCTGCCGAACGGAAAAAACGACAACGAATCCGACAACGGATCAGAAACGCCATTATCGATTTCTCGCTTCTCATCCATCTCCCGTGGGACGACCTTGCGCTCGTCTTTTCGGCACTGGTTGACGGTGGTGATAACGGTACGACAAGCGAGGTGATCGCCGACCGCGACCTCTATGAGGGGCTCGTCGATATGATCGAGGTCGCTATGCGTGGAACAACGACCCAAGGGGTCGATTTCGGCCGAGTCATGCGGCTGGCGACACTTCGATCCGTCGGCGTCTACCATCTCGTCTACCGCGGCTGGCTTGTCGATGTCGAATACGATGCAGACGCTCGCGTCATCCCCGAACGGAGCATCCACCTCACCGATATCGATGAAACGTTTTCGATGGACGAACTCCCGCCCGCGGCGGCGCTCGCGCTCGAAGAGTTCGGGATTACCTCTCACGAAGAGCTCGTCGAACTCGCTGTAGTCGCCCGCGAAACAGATCCGTTTGGTGACCGCTAGCGCTACTCGCTGTCGAGTGCCTGCCAGGACAGCCGGGGGTTTCGGGCGGCGCTCACCTGATCAATTCGGCTTGCAGTCGTCCGGGAGGGAGCGGTTTCGAGTTCTTCGTCGCTTCCGCGGTAGGCAGTGTTGAACGCTTCTGCGAGCTCGTCGAGCGTCCGTTTGCTTTCGATCTCGGTTGGCTCGGTCAACATCGCTTCGGGCACCATTTCGGGCCACTTCGTCGTCGGCGGATGGACGCCGAAATCGAGCATCCGCTTGGCCACGTCGGCCGCATCGCGGTCGCCCGCGGTCGCCGCAAACTCGTGGTGGAACGGTCCGTAGGGCACCTCCATCTCCAACTGCTCGGCCAGATAATTGGCATTCAAGACAGCCTTCGCACTGGCATCCGAAAGGCCGCTATCGCCGAGTCGGGCGATGTAAGCGTAGGCTTTGATCAACACGAGCCAGTTACCCGAAAAGCCGTGGACCTTTCCAATTGAGCGTTCGGGATCGAATAGCTCGAAATCCCCATCGTCGGTCTCGCGGACGCGAGGCCGCGGCAAAAAGTCAGCGAGCTCCTCGACGACACCGACCGGACCAGCTCCGGGGCCACCCCCGCCGTGTGGGGTAGCGAACGTCTTGTGCACGTTGTAGTGCATGATGTCGAAGCCCATGTCGCCGGGTCGGCCCCGACCGAGTAGCGCGTTGAGGTTTGCGCCGTCGTAGTACAGCAGGCCGCCCACGTCGTGGACGGTCTCGGCGATCTCGACGATATCGCGCTCAAAGAGGCCGACAGTATTGGGATTCGTCAGCATGAGCGCGGCGGTTTCTTCGGAGACCGCGGCTTTCAGTGCTTCGAGGTCGACGCGGCCGCCCTCATTGGAGGGGAGTTCGACGACATCGTAGCCCGCCATCGCGGCGGTGGCGAAGTTGGTTCCGTGTGCGGAGGCCGGAATAATGACCTCGCTACACTCGTTGTTGTGGTGTTCGTGGTAGGCTTTCGCAACCAGAATCCCGGTGAACTCGCCGGCGGCCCCAGCCGGCGGTTGGAGCGTGACGGCGTCCATGCCGCCGATGGTCGCGAGGTACTCCTGTAACCCATACAGCAGCCCGAGATTCCCTTGAGAACTCCGTGCCGAGCGGTCCGGATGGATTGCCGCGTTCGGGTCGGCCGCAACGTCTTCAGTGAACTTCGGATTGTACTTCATCGTACACGACCCGAGTGGGTACGGCCCGCTGTCGATGCTCCAGTTCATTTGCGAAAGCCGGGTATAGTGACGGGCGATTTCGGGCTCCGAAAGCGCTGGCAGCGTCAGTTCCTCGCGGGTAAGTTCGTCGGGAAGCGGCGATGTCGTCGTGGAATCCGCCTGAGTGTCGTCACCGTCACCGACCGCGACGGTCGTTGTGTCTTTTTCTGAAAGCAGCGGTTCGTGCTTGTCGTCGCCTTGGGTGTAGCGGGCTTGGTCGTAGATCATTTACGCTGCCCTCCTGAGGGCTGCAATCAGCTGGTCGGCCGCGTGGCGGTTCGTCTCGGTAATACAGCACTGCAACAGGTGGTCGTCGATTGCGTGAACCGCGATTCCGTCGGTTTCGAGCGCCTCGGTGACCGCCTCGGCTGGCTGATCGGATCGCACGACGAACTCGCGGAAATGGTGTTGATCATAGATGGGGGCCTGATAGCCATCAAGGGCGTCGACTCGCGCGGCCAACTCGGTTGCATCGCGGACGCAGTCTTCGGCAAGCGAAACCAGCCCATCCGGCCCAAGCGAGGCGATATGCATCGCCGTCCGAAGCGCAACCCACGCCTGATTCGTACAGATATTGGAGGTCGCTCGCTCCTTGCGGATGTGTTGCTCTCGGGTCTGCAGGGTCAGCGTGTAGGAGCGTCGGTCGTCGGCATCCTCGCTGACGCCGACGAGTCGGCCCGGCACCTGCCGGAGGAACGTCTCGCGGGTCGCAAAAATACCGAGGCCCATCCCGTAGCTCGTCGGGAGTCCAAGCACGTCAGCCTCGCCGACAACGATATCCGCGCCGACACTCGCTGGTTCCTGCAGGAGCGACAGTGCAACGAGATCTGAGCCGAGACAGAACAGCGCCTCGTTGTCGGCCGCAATCTCGCCGATGTCGCGCAGTTCGTCTTCGATTGTGCCGCGAACGGTCGGGTTCTCCGCGTAGATCATCACCGTTTCGTCGCCAGCGACCTCGGCGAGGGTAGCGGTGTCAACGGTGCCGTCGCTCAGAGGGAATGACTCGACGGTGAGTCCCGCGCCGGCGACGTAGTTTTCGAGGACCGACCGTTTGCCCTCTCGAAGGAATTCGGGAACGAGAATTGTCTTGCCGCTGGTCTGACGAACGCGGTCGGCGAGGAGTGCGGCCTCTGCAAGGCCGGTTGCGGCATCGTACATCGAACAGTTGGCAACCGGCAGCCCCGTTAGTTCGACCAGCATCGACTGGTACTCGAAGAGGACCTGAAGAAAGCCCTGTGTGATTTCGGGCTGGTACTGGGTATAGCTGGTCAGATACTCTGCGCGATCTGAGAGGTGCCCCACAATCGAGGGGACGTAGTGGCTGTAATGGCCACGTCCAAGAAACTCGGTCAGATTTTGATTGCGAGCGAACAGCTGGCGCAGTTCGGCTCGGATTTCCTGTTCGCTTCGGGCTGGAATCGTAAATTCGCCGTCGAAGGCGACCGTCTCTGGAATATCAAAGAGATCCGCTTCGGTGTCAACGCCGACCGAATCGAGCATCGTCTTGCGGTCGGCGGCGGTGTGCGGTGCAAACGGGCTGCCGTTTGATCGTGTCATTGGGTAGGTCTCGGAGTCTCAAGCGATCTGGTCACGATACTCTTGGGCCGATAGCAGCGTGTCGAACTCGCCGGCTTCGCTGGGGGCGACTTCGATCAGCCAGCCCTCGCCAAAAGGGTCCTCGTTGAGGAGTTCCGGCTGGTCGAACAGGGCTTCGTTGACCGCGGTGACCTCGCCGGAAATCGGCGCATAGAGATCGGAAACGGCCTTGATACTCTCGACAACGCCGAACGCCGATTCCTGTTCGATGTGATCGCCAACGGCGGGGAGTTCGACAAAGACGACATCGCCCAACTCGTCTTGAGCGAAGTCCGTAATGCCAATCCGGGCAGTCTCGTCGTCAGTGGTTGTCCATTCGTGCGATTCGAGATAGGTCAGGTCGTCGGGTACGTCAAAGCTCATGTGTGTCGTGTGGGTGCTGTTTGGGATGATGATTACGTCGAAACAAATGGTAAGTCGGTGACTTCTGCTCGTTTGTCGGTGCCACGAACACGGATTGCGAGTTCGGTTCCGGTCTCAGCATACGCAATGTCGAGATAGCCAAGCCCAATTCCCTCGCTCAGTGTCGGGCTCATCGTGCCACTGGTTAGATGGCCGACTTCCTCGCCCGCGCCGGTGACAACCGAATAGCCGTGCCGCGGAACACCACGGTCGAGTAGCCGCACACCGACAAAGGTCTGTTCGATTCCGGCCTCGCGCTGGGCGGCGAGGGCGTCGCGACCGACAAAATCGGTATCGAGATCGACCGTAAACCCGACCCCAGCCTCATACGGTGTTCTGGGCTCGTCTTCGGGGTCGAAATCCTGTCCCGAGAGCAAATAGCCCATTTCCGTCCGGAGTGTGTCGCGTGCGCCGAGCCCACAGGGCTGACATTCGAGGGCATTCCAGACCGTTTCTGCGTCCGCCGTCGGACACAGGATCTCGAAGCCATCCTCGCCGGTGTAGCCGGTCCGTGCAATCAGACACTCGACACCCGAAAGGGTCGCTTCGGTAATGTCGAATTTCGCACTGCCGAGGACGGCGCTCCGGTCGTCGCCAGTGGACTCGCCAGCAGTGCCATCGACGCTACCGTCGCCCGTATCGCCAAGGGCGTCGCCGACGATATCGGCCGCATCGGGTCCCTGAAGGGCGATCATCGCCCGGTCGTCAGTGATGTTGTTGATGCTTGCATTGAGGCTCCACTCCTCACGGTGCGTTCGCCACCGCGATTCGATTTCCTCGTCGTGGCCGGCGTTCGGGATGAACAGATACGTGGGCTCGCCATCGCGATCGCCCAAGCGGTAGACGACGGTGTCGTCGATGATGACGCCGTCCTTACGGGTGATACACGCGTACTGTGCGGAACCAGGTGTCAGTGTAGTCACGTCGTTGGTCGTCAGCCGATTCATCAGCGTCGTCGCCTCAGGGCCAGTGACCTCGATTTCGCCCATATGGGAGACGTCGAATCGGCCAGCAGTCTCGCGGACGGCGGCGTGTTCGATACGGATTGAGTCGAACGTGACCGGCATCTCCCAGCCACCGAAGTCGGTGAACGTCGCCCCCCGTTCATCATGAACCTGATAGAGCGGCGATTTCCGTTGGGCCATACTGGTAGCTGTTTCCGGCGAAAGTAATGTGTTGCCATCGGCTACTGGCAAACACCGGTTAATTTGGCCGAAAATAGTCATCGATATGAATATGTTCTCCGTACTACCAAGAGAAACAGCCACGAATACGAATATCATCGGCTCCCATTTGAGTGACGAACCCAGCGTCTTCGTTGGAGTTCTACGCGGCGAGCGTCGCTGTTTCGGGTCGACGCGCATACCAGACATTAGCACGAACGCCTGCCCGCTCGAGTTGGAGGGTCGTCGTCTCTCCAACACCGAGTGCAGCAAGTTCACGCTTGAGCTCGGTTTCTTCATATCCAACGATGTGAACGGTCTCGTTGGTTTCTGGATCGACGAGCGTCATTGCATCATGTGTATTCATCTCGGCGACAACACGGTACGTTTTTCCGGTATTCGGAGACGTTTGAAGGGGCATATACTACTATCAGATGGCTACCAAAATAATTCTTTTGTACGCTTTGCTATCGTGCGTAATAATATGTGAGGGATTCTCGTGCACATGCCGTTAGCGGCCGTGGGTGGCCGGTGTCACGAGCGTCTGTGTGGTCGTTTCTGAGGTTCGCTCGTCGACCTGACAGACCCGCCACGCATCACCGCGGGAGGCAATCGGTTCGAGGCCAACCGAAACAACCGTTCCGTGCGCCGCGTTCGACAGTGTCTGTCGGATATCTGCAGTCGCATATTCGACGACCTGAAACGTCTGGCTCCCGGCAAGCGCAGCGAGTGTGAGCCCACCGTGGTCGTTCATCGCCCGGTCAACGACACAGACCGTTGCGGGGAGACGCTGTGTCATCATATTTTGTAGTCATTGTTCATGTATAATAAGTGTGGTGTGTGTCAACATATGCATTGTTTAATCATTCGGTAGTCATCTGGAGAGTGTATCGCGGTAGCTGTGTAGTATCCTGTCTCTGTTCGCATCTGACAAACGGCATGTCTATACTCGGTGACCGTCGAACTGCTGTATGGATCTGTTTGGGCGCGAAGAGCCTCTCGATGGCGTTGCGCTATTCGTCGATGGGCCGAACATGCTTCGCGACGAATTTAATGTCGATCTCGATGATATCCGCGAGGCCGCACGCGAGAAGGGCCGGCTGGCAACAACGCGGCTCTATGTCGACGAACACGCGACACCGGGACTCATTCAGGCGGCCGAAGCCCGTGGCTTCGAAGTTATTGTCACCAGTGGGGATGTCGATGTGAAGCTCTCGGTCGACGCGACACGGTTTGCCATCGAGCGCCGAGCGACCACCCTTGCAATCGCCTCCCGCGATACCGACTTCAAGCCGGTCTTAGAGGTCGCAAACAGCTGTGGACTCCGAACGCTAGCGATCGCTCCCGGCGTCCACGGCCGCTCGGACGCCTTGCGTAACGCAGCGACCGATAGTATTACACTGACAGAGTAATCCCGTCGCCCCGAGTGCCGTTATGAACCGCCAGCCGCAGGCTGGATTCGTTCTTCGAACACCAACCGAGGCCAGCCGGCATGTGGCACTCGGAGCTGTGCTTTGCCATTGATCCATTCGGCTTTGACCGGTGGAGCGATGTCGTCTGCTTGATCGTACCGTGGATTGTCATCACCAATGGTAATGTACCCTGAATGCGGAGCCGGACAGTGGTTCAAATCCGCACACGATCCTGCGTTGTGATACGCTTCGTCAGCCCGCTCATACCAGTTTTCGCCGGCTTCGACGCTGAAAGCCACGCGGTGTAAAATCGGCGGTTCACTATGATCGGGCGGGGCGAACACAATCACATCGCCGCTGCCACCGAGTCGGCGATAGTCGTCGGCTCCCTGGATATTGGTTACAAGCCCGTTTCTATCGGCGTGCTCGCCACCAAACCGCACCTCGTCAGTGAGAATAATGAGGTCGCCACGAAACGCATTCGGCTCCATGCTACCGCTTTCGACGGCGACCAACGGTGGCCAGACACCCGTTACAAGCACAAGCAGAAGTCCGAACAACGCGACTGCAATAATCGGAGCCAGAATATCAATCGCGAGCTCGCGGCGACCCATCCGACTACACCGGCGTCCCGAAGGCGTAGACCGTCTGGTGGCTCGTCACCTCGACGGTGATGAACTCACCCGGTGAAATATCATGCTCGCTGGCGTGTTGGACGATGATCTGTCGGTAGGCCCCATCACGACATTTTACTGAGTCGCCGGTTCCTTGCTGGACAACGAGCACCTCCTGTGTCGTCCCGACCATCGCCTCGTAAGCCTCGGCAACGATCTCCATTTTCGCTGCCGACATTTCTTTCGATCGCTCTTTTTTGATTGTTCCGCCGAGTCCCTTCATTTCGGCGGCATCAGTACCGGGACGCTTCGAAAACCGGGTGACGTTGATTTTCTCTGGGCGAACCTCCCGAAGGAGGGCCATCGACTGCTGGTGGTCGTCGTCGGTTTCGGTCGGAAAGCCGACGATGAAATCGGTCGACAGCGTCCAGTAATCGAGTCGATCGTCGAACGTGTCGACGACCTCGCGGAACTTGCCAACGCGGTGCTGTCGCCGCATGGCTTCGAGCACCTCATCGCTGCCCGACTGGACGGGTGCGTGAATGAAATTATAGAGCTTCTCGTGGCGGGCAAAAATATCCGCCAGTTCCTCGTGAATGCCGTGAATGCCACCGGGGTTTGCCATGCCGACACGGACCCGAAAGTCGCCGTCGATTTCGTGACAGATCCGATCGAGCAGTTCGGGGAGCTTTCGGTCACCAGTATCCCAGCCGTAGACGCCGGTATCCTGGCCGGTAATTCGGATTTCCTTGGCTCCTGCATGGACGAGCGCGCGGGCTTTTTCGACGTTTGCTTGCACGGGCGGCGAGTCAACCCGGCCGGTGGCGAACTTGGTGATACAGTACGAGCAGTTGCTCATACAGCCGCGGGCAATCGGAAGAATACCGATCACGCCGTCGAGAATCGGCTTGGTGTCCGGCGTCACCGTCGGACACTCGCCGTTGAGCACGGCCTCTGGAACTTCGTCCCAGTGAAGCACTTGGGCGTCGATGCCGGCGTTTGTGAACTCCTCGCCCTGGGCAAGTGCCATACAGCCGGTGACGATGAGGTGCGAGGTTTCTTTTTCGAGCTCTTCGGCTCGCCGGAGCATGTTGCGCTCAGTTTTTTCGACCACCGTACAGGTGTTGAGAATGGCGACGTCGGCTGTGTCGAGACTGCTGGCGGGATAATGTCCGCCCTCCCGGAGCGCCTGTTCGATCTGGCTGCTCTCGCCTTGGTTTGACGTACAGCCGTACGTCTCGATGTGATACGTGGCCATTCGGTTACTGTCGCTTGCCGCCGGGTGAGCAAAAGGCCGACGGTCCGGCCGGATCGCGATGTGGAGTATTGGCTCCAATCACACCTATTTCAGGAGTGGGACAACCACGAACGCCAGATACGGAACCAGAAATCCAGCAATGTAGCCCGCGAGATGTCCCCAGACGTTGGTGCCGGGCTGCACAAAGACGAGTGCGCCAGCAATCCCGAACACGAAGACTGTCGACCCAATCAGGAGGGCAAGCCGGTGATCGGGTGCAAGCTGCCGGTTGGTCCGAGCTAGTGACAGTAGTGACTGCGACTGCCAGAACACGCCCGCGAGGAAAACGGCAATCAGTCCACTTGCCAACGCGACGGGGAGATTAGCGGGAAAATAGGTGCCTGTTGGGATCCCAAAGGCAACCGCAAGCGACCCGAAAAACGGTACACTCGCCCACGCGGGATGGATCTGACCATCGGTCAGCCTCGCGGCGGCGGCAAACAGCACAACCGGGAGAAAGCCGAGAAACGCCGATACGATCCCTGAAAAGCCAGCTGCGGGCTGGCTAGTGAGTGGGCCAAGCGCACCGAGCGTCACCCATGCGATCACGAACGGGACGAGACTAAAATACGCCAGCATCGAAAGCCGAAACTTCCGGTTCCAGCCCGCAATCGCCACCAAGGGATAGATCGCAAACAGCGTCAGCCAGAAATTAAGCAGATTGTCGATGAGGTGGCGACTGCCGATATGCGCGTAGTTGGCTGTAAACGCAGTCAGAAACGTTGTCGGGCTCGACCAGAGCGATTCGGCAGCTAAACTAAATTCGAGTCGGCTGGTGACGCCACCGATCCACAGCAGACTAAGGATAACCGGGATGCAGACGAACAGAAACCACTGTTCGAGTCGACTCCCGGCTGTCGTCCGCCACCACCAGCCGGCGGCCGTCGCCGGGAGCGAAAGAATCTCTCTGAGGAGTCGGACTGACACGGTGAGAAAACTACTGCGCGGAATCGACTTACCGTTGACGGGTCTGGCTGTGGGTGTCGCCAACGATTCGGGCTGTGGGTGTCGCCAACGATTCGGGCTG
>CAZCYW010000043.1:0-14511 GCA_964503105.1 uncultured Haloferacaceae archaeon | reverse complement strand
ACACCAAAGAACGGCTCCGCGAGACGATCCAGTGGCCGCTCGAATACCCCGAGGTCTTCGAGGAACTCGATATGGCTGCCGCAAAGGGTGTTATGCTGTATGGCCCACCGGGAACCGGAAAAACGCTCTTGGCAAAGGCGGTCGCCAACGAAGCCGAGTCGAACTTCATCTCGATCAAAGGCCCCGAACTGCTCAACAAGTTTGTCGGCGAGAGCGAGAAAGGCGTCCGCGAGGTCTTCAGCAAAGCACGGGAGAACGCCCCGACGGTGGTGTTCTTCGACGAGATCGACTCGATTGCAACCGAGCGCGGCAAAAACGCCGGCGACTCGGGCGTCGGCGAACGGATGGTCAGCCAGCTCCTCACGGAGCTCGACGGCCTCGAAGCGCTCGAAGACGTCGTGGTCATCGCCACCTCGAATCGCCCGGATCTGATCGATTCGGCGCTGTTACGTCCCGGCCGGCTGGACCGCCATGTCCACGTGCCGGTGCCTGACGAGGAGGCTCGCCGAAAGATCTTCGAGGTCCACACCCAGCACAAACCGCTGGCCGACGACGTGGATCTCGACCGGCTCGCTCGTCGGACCGAGGGCTACGTCGGCGCGGACATCGAAGCGGTCTGCCGGGAGGCCTCGATGGCCGCCAGCCGCGAGTTCATCGCGAGCGTCAGCCGCGAGGAGGTCGCCGAATCAGTCGGCAACGTCCGGGTGACGATGGATCACTTCGATCAGGCGCTCGATCAGGTTCGTGCCAGCGTGACCACTGAAACCAGAGAACGGTACGACGAAATCGAAAAACGGTTCCGCCAGAGTGATGTCGAACGCGACGATGTCGCTGCTGGCGGTGCGTTTCAGTAGGCCGTACCGTTGACTGTGTGCTTTTTGCTGTAGAATAAGAGTAGTGTAGCTACACCGGTGGCGACCCAATCCCCTTTTGACGGGTCACGCAAAACCCACACCCAATGGACGACGAACTCCGCGACCGCGTGAGACAGGAAGCCGAGAAACACGCCCTGTTCAACGCGCTCAAACACGACAGCGACCCCGACGTAGGCGCGATCATGGGCCCACTGATGGGCGAGAACCCCGACTTCCGGCCCCACGGCAGCGAGGTGCCAGGCGTCGTTGGGCAGGTGGTCGGCCGAGTCTCTGGGCTCGACACCGACGCCCGCCGCGAGCGACTCAGCGAGCTTGACCCCGAACGTGTCGCGGAGTTGGACGCCGAAGACGAGGTCGACGAGCACACACTGCCGGATCTCCCGAACGCCGCCGACTACGATACGATTCGCCTTCGTGCGGCACCGAACCCCAACGGCCCGTGGCATCTCGGTCACGCCCGCATGCCCTCGGTGATCGGCACCTACTGCGACCGCTACGACGGCGAGTTTGTCGTCCGTTTCGATGACACCGACCCAGAAACGAAACGTCCCGATCTTACGGCCTATGATGCCATTCTCGAAGATATCGACTACCTCGGGTTTGCGCCCGACGAGGTTGTTCGGGCCTCCGATCGCGTCGAGACCTATTACGACTACGCCCGTGAGTTGATCGAGATGGGCGGCGCGTATACCTGCGATCTGCCTGCCGAGGAGTTCTCGGAACTCAAACGCGAGGGCACGCCATCGCCGAACCGAGACAAATCGCCCGAAACGGTGCTCGAAGAGTTCGAAGCGATGGTCGACGGCGAGTACGAATCGGGCGACCTGGTCCTCCGTGTCAAAACCGATATCGAACACAAAAACCCTGCCCTGCGAGACTGGGTTGCCTTCCGAATGATCGATACGCCACACCCTCGCGAGACGGCCGCCGACTACCGCGCGTGGCCGATGCTCGATTTCCAGTCCGGCATCGAAGACCATCTCCTCGAAATCACACACATCATCCGCGGGATCGATCTCCAGGACTCCGCAAAACGCCAGCAGTTCCTCTATGACTACTTCGGCTGGGCGTACCCCGAAGTCCTCCATTGGGGGCACGTCCAGATCGACGAATACGACATCAAAATGTCGACCTCGACGATCACGGAACTTATCGACGACGGCGAGCTCGACGGCTGGGACGATCCACGCGCACCGACGTTGCAGTCGGTCCGTCGCCGTGGGATCCGCGGGCAAGCCATTGTCGAGTCGATGATCGGCCTCGGGATGTCGACCTCGGACGTTGATCTGGCGATGTCGTCGATCTACGCCAACAACCGCGACATCGTTGACGACGAGGCCAACCGGTACTTTTTCGTCCGCGACGGCCAGGAGATTCCGATCGGCGGCGAAGACAAACCAGCTGCCGGTCACCCGCCGTTGCATCCAAACCACGAGGATCGCGGCAGCCGTGAAATCCCAGTCGACGACGCGGTTCTTCTCGAAGCCGACGACCTCCCGGCCGAGGGTGACCGGATCTGGCTCAAAGGCTACGGCTGTGTCCGGTATGAAAACGGCGAGTTCGTCGCAACCGGTGACGACATCTCGGCGGTTCGTGAAGACGGCGTTGAAGTCATCCACTGGGTTCCCGCCGAAGACACCGTTGCGGTCACCATGCGGACGCCCGACGGTAATGTCACCGGTCAGGCAGAACCTGCGTTTGGCGACACCGAACCTGACGAGATTGTTCAGTTCGAGCGGATCGGATTCGTCCGTGTTGACGCCCACCGCGAGGACGGCTCGGTGGTCTACTATACGCACAACTGAGTAGGACCGATACCAGCAGATCGACAACTGGTGTACGCCCCCGGTATCTACTCGACAGCTGTAGGTGAATATACAAGTCGGTGCAGACCCAGTATCCAGTATGGATATCGATTCAAACGTTGGTGGAACTGACCGACTCGTCCGTGCGCTCCTCGCAGTCGGGCTCTCAATTATCGCGCTGCAATCGCTTCGATCAGGTCGCCGCTCTGTGGGCTTGCTTGCAGTTGTCGGGGCGCTTGGACTCGGCTTCAACGCAACCACCTGTTTTTGTGGGCTCAACGAGGCGCTCGGGATCGACACAACTGACGACTAGCCAATAGCAGTCGCTGTTTTTTCAGCCAATTAGACGGCAGCAACCCAGACCCGATAGTCAACTGGGTAGGTAAAGACCTGCTGGAAAATCGCCTCAAAAAAGTCGGCCAGCCGGTTGGCATCCGACCGCGAGGAAATCCGTACATGTGTCCCCTCGGCTTCCTCAGGACTCTGTAGCTCGTCGATCCGAAAATCCGGATACTCGTTCAAGAGCGTCTTGAGCCGGTCGAGTTCGGCCGCAGTACAGTCCATCGAGACCGTGGTGTCACTAAACTGAATCCATGGAATCAACTCGTCACCAGCGGAGGGTGGGGCCGCCTGCGGTTCGAGCGTGAGAAACTCGCTTGCACGCTCGCGGTGAGCGTCAATTGCAGCCACAAAGAGTGCCCGCCGCGCTGTAGGTTCGGTGGCATCAAATCGAGTCATACTCCGAGTGAGAACGTCCGCAGTAAAATGTCTAGTGACGTGTGGGAGATGTGGCCGCTGGAACCTCGATGGCTTCTCACTCAGAATCTCCAACGGGCGTGTTGGCCTGCCAGTCGGCAACGAGTTCATCGGCGTCGGCTCGGGTTTCGACAATTTCGTAGGCATACTCACGGCCGCCGGCCGCTTGATACAGTTGGTCGTACCGGACGGCAAAATCGCCTCCAGTACGTTCTCGGCGTCTGATTGTCGCGTTGCCATCGGCTCGTGTCCACTCGGTAAGTTCGTCGCTGTCGGTCGTCTGCTCCCAGTCCATATCTGTGGCTGGGCAAGCCGATACTTGCCTTACTCGGTTTGTCCGTCAGCGACAGCAGCCCTGTTGCTGGCCGTACCCAGTCGCACCGTGGTTCCACAGCGTGGACAAACCGGATAGCCGAGTCTGTCGTACGAATCAATCGATTGTGGGCAGCAGCCACAGTCCTGGCAGACGCCAGCCGAGAGCCATCGGAAAGCCATACACTGAGACGGTCGGCTACCGTTCTAAGTACGAGTAGACTACCGGATCGAAACACACCGGTAAGCAGCCCCTACAGACGTTCTGTGGCGGCACCTATAATCGCTCGCAGCCGAAACGGCTGTCCATGGAATCTGACCGGCTCGCGGCGTGTCAAACGCGGCTGGCGACCGATGAATCCCTCACAGCCGACGCCGTCGTCCTCTCACCGGGTGAGAATCTAACGTATCTCACCGGGAGCACTGTCGAGCCGAGCGAACGGGCCCTGTTTCTCATACTGACAGCCACCAGCGACCCGATCTGGTTTGCCCCTGCGCTCGCCGCCCAGCAGCTTACTGAACAGACACCGGTGGCATCGATACAGACGTGGGCCGACAGCGAGGGGCCGACTGAGCCATTACGTGAGCTCATATCGACGCTTGACCTTGAGGAGTCACACATCCTCGTCGACGAAACCATGTGGGCACGCTTTACGCAGTTACTCCGTGAGGTCGCACCGAATTCGACGTTTGGCCTCGCCACGGAGGTGATGTGTCCACTTCGAATCCGGAAGGACGAAACTGAACTGAGCGCACTTCGAGCGGCCGCTCTCGCGACTGATACCGTACTGCAGCAGCTTCGCGAACTCGGCGCGGATGCGATTGGACTAACCGAGGCCGAGTTGGCGACGAGAATCGAAGCCGAACTCACGGCGGCTGGTGGCGAGTCGCTTTCGTTCGATCCGATCGTCGGCTCAGGGCCGAACGGCGCAATGCCGCACCATACCCACAGCGACCGTGTGATCCAGCGTGGTGACCCGGTTGTCCTCGATTTCGGCTGTCGGATTGACGGCTATCCTGCAGACCAGACACGGACAGTTGTCTTCGATGGCACGCCATCTGCACTGTTTCAGGACTTACACGAGACCGTCACACAGGCCCAGAAGGCGGCTATCGAGACTGTCGAGCCCGGTGTGACCGCTGGCGACGTTGATGCGGCTGCACGCGATGTGATTGGGTCCGCTGGCTACGGTAATCGGTTTATCCACCGAACTGGACACGGAGTCGGCCTCGCAGTCCATGAAGACCCACAGATTGTCGAGGGAAGCCAGCACGTTCTGGAGCCGGGTATGGTGTTTTCGATTGAGCCCGGGGTCTATCTCCCCGATCAGCTTGGCATTCGAATCGAAGACCTCGTTGTCGTCACCGAAACAGGCTGTGAGCGACTCAATACAACGCCGCGAGGGTGGCAGGTGACCCAACAGTAACGGCTCGCTCGTGTCGTAATCAGTGTGGTACGTTTCTAGGTCGTAACTGGCCAGTACTGTTAGCCAGCCGCTAAACGACAGTATGTCATGGTCGCCGTTACTGTCTGGAATGAGTATCTCGAAGAACAGCAACACAACGACGTTGCCGAAATCTACCCAGACGGCATTCATATGACGATTGCCGAGAAACTCCGAACACGAGGCCACGAGGTACGGACGGCGACGCTCGATGAGCCGGATCACGGACTCACACCAGCGGTTCTCGACGATACGTCGGTGCTCGTCTGGTGGGGGCACAACGCTCATGAGGAGGTTGACGACGAGATCGTCGACCGAGTCTGCCGTCGAATTCATGATGGCATGGGATTTGTACCGCTCCATTCGGCGCATTTTTCGAAACCGTTCAAACGGCTTATGGGAACGCCATGTTCGGTCACCTACCGCGAATCAAGAGAACGAGAGCGCATCTGGGTTGTTGATCCAAGCCATCCCATTTCGGCCGGACTCGACCGCTCGTTTGTCATCCCGGAGACCGAAATGTATGGCGAACCGTTCGCCATTCCGGAGCCCGATCGGCTTGTGTTTGTCTCGTGGTTTGCGGGTGGCGAAGTCTTTCGGTCGGGCTGCTGTTATCACCGTGGCAATGGCCGCATCTTTTACTTTCGGCCGGGACACGAAACGTATCCTGTCTATCACGAAGCCGTTGTTCTCGATGTGATTGATAACGCTGTCATGTGGGCGGCCCCACGGACAGCCCGACCGATTTCGACGACAAATACCGAGGTCGATCCGAGCGAATAAACGCTGCTGTTGGTGAAACGGCACAACAGGGCCCGTGCCAATTAGTGCTGTTGTCCGTAACCGGCAAATCGCTCGGTGAGTGTCTCAATTTCGTCGGCCGCCAGCAGGTTCGGTTCGCCGATGTTGCGGGCCTGATAATGAATTCGGGCACAGTATTCGACCATGAGTGCGGTTTCAAATGCCGAATCGAGATCCTCGCCAACCGCAAGGACTCCGTGATTTTCTAGCAAGCAAGCGTTGTACTGCTCGCCAAGGGTGTCTGCCGCAGCGGCACCCAATTCCTCAGTGCCGTAGGTTTCATACGGTGCAACCGGTACCTGGTCGCCCGCAAACGCGATCAAATAGTGTGAGGGGCCGATCGGTTCACCAAGACTGGCAAACGTACTGGCATACGGCGAATGGTTGTGAACAATGCCACCAACCTCCTCGCGCTGGCGGTAAACCATCGTGTGCATCGCACTCTCGGCAGATGGTTTGCGGTCGCCGTCGACCTGTTCAGCAGTGAGCGTGAGCAACGGGACATCTTCGTCGGTGATATCCTCGTAGGCCATTCCCGACGGACTGATGACGGCGTGGTCTTCGCCAACCCGACTGCTGACGTTGCCGCCGGTTCCCTTTGTCAGCCCCTGGTCGAGCATTTTACGGCCGGTCTCGGCAATTGTGTGGCGTTTCGCGTCTAGTTCGTCGGTGTCGATTGAATCTGGGATGGTCATAGTAGTAGGTGATTTGAATGCTGGGTTGGTGCGCTAGGGTTCCGGCGGCGAAAACGACGAGAGCACGTCCTCATTGGCAACGTGAGCCGGTTCTTCGCCATCGAGAAGGGCCTGAATGTCCGAAAAGAGCATCTCGGAGTGTCGAGTGATGACTTCCTCGGTTGCGCCGCCGAGATGTGGTGTCGTCACGACGTTGTCGAGGTCGAGGAGTGGATGATCGTCTGGAACCGGCTCCATGTCGTAGACATCGAGTGCGGCACCACGGAGGCCGCCGTTCTGTAGTTCATTCAGCAGCGCTTCTTGATCGATAATCGCGCCGCGAGCGTTGTTGATGAAAAAGGCGCTGTCTTTCATCCGAGCGAACTCCCCGGCTCCGAGCAGCCCACGGGTGCTTTCGGTGACGGGGACGTGAACGGTGACAATGTCACTGGCGACGAGTACGTCTTCGAGGTCGACCTTTTCTGCGGCATAGTCACTCATGGTTTCGGCATCAATATACGGGTCATAGCCGAGCAACGAGACGTCAAAGCCCTGTGCTCGGCGGGCGACTTCGCGGCCGACTGCGCCCATTCCGATGATACCGACGGTCTTGCCGGCGAGTTCAGTTCCCTTCAGTTTGGTGTAGGGTGACTCACGGCCCATTCCCCACGTGACGTCGGCTCGACTTCCGCCCCCGGCGGCGTCTGCACGCGGCTCACCGGTGTAGGTCCCCGTCCGAAGGAGATGATGAGACTGGGCAATGTTTCGCAGCAGGCTCAGAATCTGCCCCCAGGTGAAATCCCCAACGCTGACCGCGTTACGTCCGGGCGTATAGACGACCGGAATGTTTCGTTCAGTAGCCGCCTCGATATTGATATTCGCATCAGGGCCACCGCGTGGACAGCCAATGATCTTCAGTGTCTCGGCGGAATCCATGACAGACGCAGAGACGCCCTCATAGCCGACAATGAGGATTTCAACAGTATCGAGCCGACGGCTGAACTCGGCTTCCGAAAGTCGAGCGTCGCGTTCGCTGATTGGTGCATAATCGATATCAAGCCCTAATTCCTCTCGAAGTCGGTCGAGAACCGTTGGGTCGAAGTTTGCGGTGATGAGTGTTTTCATACTGGGAGCGTCTTCTGGCGGTGCCAGCGGCTGGGGCCGACCAGTGTGTTATTTTCGGTGTGTTTGGGTACGGTGCACCGTCCACCGGCGACAATGTAGAATCATTAAGGACCAATAAATAGATGACGGCTACATACGTTGGTATTACTCCCACAAAAATTGATTTATAAGCAAGTTATTGTGTATGAAATTGAGACTGTCTCGCTTTCCGCTATCGATTGATCGACCTAACACCTGCTGTGAAAAAGAATTATCGACCCATATTTATAACAATTTATCATGGCACAGAGACTCATCGGTGTCGATGCCGGAACAACCGTCATCAAAGCCATCGTATTTTCGCTTGACGGCGAAGAACTCCACCAGCACAGCATCGACAACGCGGTCGACCATCCCGAACCTGGCTATGCCGAACAGTCGATGGACAGCACATGGGAGAAAACCGCAACCGCCCTCCAGACCGTGGTTTCGGAGCTCAATGACGACGACGAAATCGTCGGTGTTGGTGTGACTGCACAGGGCGATGGCTGTTGGTTCATCGATGGTGCTGGAGAACCAATCAGACCCGCGATTCTGTGGTCAGACAGTCGCGCAAACGACATTGTCAGTCGATGGAAAGACCGTGGAATCGACCAGGAAATTTACGACATCTGTGGCGGTGGCATCTTCCCAGGGTCATCGATTACGATTCTACAGTGGCTCAAAGAACACGAACCCGAAACGCTCGAACAGATTGAGACGGTCTTTTGGTGTAAAGACTGGCTCAAATACAAACTGACGGGCGTCATCTCCTCGGACCCGACCGACATGTCGCTGCCGTATCTCGATATTGAAACGCTCGAATACAGCGATGAAGTCCTCGAATTAGCCGGCCTGCAAGAAATTTCGGATAGGTTACCACCGGTGGAAGCTGGCGATCAGGTAATCGGCGAGATCACCGCCGATGCCGCCGAGCAGACGGGACTCTCCGAGGGAACACCGGTCGTCTCAGGGTTCTTTGACGTTCCCGCCTCAGCGATTGGCAGCGGTGCATCAGCCCCTGGAGATGGTTCTTCGGTCGTCGGGACGACCTCGCTCAATCAGACCTTGCTTGATGAGCCATACAAGGGGTCGACACCGGTGGGGATTACAGTTGGTCTCGGAGTCGATGATCTCTGGTGTCGGTTTATGGCCTCTATGACCGGAACACCGAATCTCGACTGGGCGCTCGAAGAGATCATGGCCTTTTCGGATTTCAATCTCGTTGAGATGGCCGTTGGCGAGATCCCGGTTGGATCCGATGGCATCATTTATCATCCGTTTTTGAGCTCTGCGGGCGAACGTGCGCCCTTTTCGGATCCGAACGCCCGCGCACAGTTCTTTGGGCTCAGCCAAGAACACACACAGGCACATCTCGTTCGAGCAGTCTACGAGGGAATTTCACTCGCGATGCGTGACTGCTATGAGCATCTGCCGTATGATGCCGACGAGATTTATCTCAGCGGCGGCGGAGCCAACTCGGACTTCTGGTGTCAGATGTTCTCAGACTGTCTCGACGCCTCAATCGGTGTCCCACAGGGCACCGAGTTTGGCGCACAGGGGGCCGCACTGTTGGCCGGGATCGGCGTCGGCGTCTACGATGACCTCTCGGCTGCCGTCGAGCGAACCTCGGCCATCGAACGCTCGTTCGAACCACGGCCTGAAAAGGCCAGACAGTACGACCGCTGGTATGATGTCTACAAAACGTCCTACGAGGCAACGTTCGACGTCTGGAGCCAACGAGCCGAGGCGGTGTCGGAGCTTGAGGAGTTGCGCACCGCAGCCCACAGTGAAAGTCAACAGTCAGTTGTTGAGGGGGCTGATGACGACTAAGTCGTCGGAAGTCGCTTCGCATTATAACAGCTGTGTCGGCACCGATTCGGTCGGTCCGACTGGATTATTCGTCTTCGTCGGGGTCGGCTTCGGCCAACAACTCGTACTCCGCAAGTACGGCTTCGAGTTCCTCGACGGAGTGTTGGCTGTAGGTTTCGGTTTCAACATCGATCGTTGCTAATCCGAGCCCATCGGGTTCGAGCAGTTCGTCGGTCGCATCCGAAAGCGCACTGAGTGCGAGTTCGATCCCCTCATCCAGCGTGAGCTCCTCGGTATAACGCTCTTCGAGGTACTCGCGGATGTCTTTCCGATTGGCACCGATGGCGAGCGCTTTCCACTCGTAGGGCGTTCCAGAGGGATCCGTCTCGAAGAGCCGAGGCTCACCGTTTTCGATCCCGCCAACAACAAGAGCGACACCGAACGGACGTGCACCGCCGATCTGGGTGTACTGCTGAATGTAGTCGGTGACTGTTTTCGTCAGCGTTTCGACGCCCATTGGCTCGCCATACCGGAGCCGTTCGACCTGCGCCTGTCGGCGGGCGAAATCGATGAGCTGTCGGGCGTCGGCAACGTGGCCAGCGGAGGCCATACCAACGTGGTCATCGGCTTTGTGGAGCTTTTCGACGCTTGCAGGCTCCATAAGCGGCGAATGGCTGCGTTTGTCTGCGACTAAGACGGCTCCCTCTGCGGTTCTGACACCGATCGATGCCGAACCGCGTTTGACGGCTTCGCGGGCATATTCAACCTGATAGAGCCGGCCGTCCGGCGAGAAGATAGTGATTCCACGGTCGTACGCCTGCTGTTGGGCTTGTCCCTGCATGATTGTATTACTCGAAATCGATGTCCGTCGCGCTCACAACGCCCGTTGGCAGCGAAATGGCAGCGAGATCCTCATGGAGGAAAGCCGGCCGTTGGGCGTCGGCGAATTCGACGTGTCTCTGATCAAAATCTCGGTCCCGGCGTCCTAAATACCTTTCCTCACAGGCACGTACTGTCCCCGAAATCCCCCGAACAAACACACCAACTGGCTCCTCGCCAACGCTGTTAATACAGGCGACCGCCGCCCGTGCGGCATCGGTCTCACCGCGGCGGACGCGGACGATCGTCTCACCGAATCCGTGTTCGAATGCAAAATCATAGACGGTGAGGTCGCAGTCGGCACTCCCTGGATCGCCAAGCAGATTGCCAGCGGCATACCACAGTTCGCGCTGAAAGTCCCCGCGGCTGATCTCGGCCTCGGGAGTTGATTCGATTCCAACTGCGAGATACCGCCACCGTGGTCGAATGTGTTTTGGTAGATGTTTCATTTATGTTCCTCTGATCCCGAATACCGTCCTCGCTTGACTCCTGGCGCAACGAACGACTCGTCAGCCAGCCCCCGATTTTTTGCTACAATGTGAGACCAGGCGTCGAGCCCGGTCCGAATCTGCTCGGCGCTAAAGCCGACCTGCTGGCCAAGCGCACAGAGTTCTCGGGGGGCGCGGAGCTGAAAGTGTGACGCTGCATTCGCGCTGACGACGTAGGGGGTATCGTAATACTCGACCAGCTCACGGAGCTTTCGGAGGTTTTTGAGCGCTTGGACGCGCTTGCCACCACTGTGACCCAACACTGCGCCGAAGTCGAACTCGATGTGCACCCCATGGGTTTTGGCTGCTCTCGCGAGAACGTGGTTGACGTCGCCACCATCAGCCATCGGCCGTGTAAGCACGTCTACACGGTCGGTTTCGACGGCATACCGGTTGAGCTCATCTGTCCCACCACGGACCAAGAGGACGGTACATTCGGTGCGAAAATTGCCGACAGAGCCGGCGGCACTCTGGGGGTTGTCGGCGCGAATCTCGATACCATTGACGATATCGATTCCGTACCGCTCGGCGGTCTCATCGGGATCGTAATCGGCCGTCCGGCTGCGGACGACTACGCCATCGTAGCCGTAATGTGCGGCCGTCCGAGCCTGACGGCTCACCGTGCTGTCGCCGTCGGGATATGCGGAGACCGCCTCGTACATATAGGGTGATTTTCGGTTCACTGGCTTGGTGGTTCCGGTCTTACTGGTTTGTTGCTTAGCGCGCTCCGGTCTTGCTGATTATCTGCTCGGATTGTTCTGTCTTATGAGTCAAGCGAGTCGGGATCAGCGACTGCGGTGACGACGTCAACAGCGGCGCGGTTTTCGGCCACGTCGTGAACACGGACGATATCGGCTCCACGGTCGGCCGCCAACGCTGTCCCAGCGACCGTCGCCGCAAGTCGGTCTTCGGGTTCGGTGTCGATCCGGCTAAACATGGATTTCCGCGAGTGCCCGACGAGAACCGAACAGCCAAGCGCATCGAACTCATCAAGCCGGCCGAGCAGTTCGAAACTCTCGCGACTCGTCTTTCCGAACCCAATCCCCGGATCGACGATGATTCGCTCGCGTGGAATCCCCGCCTTTTCTGCCAAGACAAGCCGTTCGTTAAGTGCCCGGATTACGTCCTCGACAACGTCGTCGTAGTCGATTCGTTTGTCAGGAATCACCGGTGCGTCGATCGAGTGCATGAGGATAACCGGTACCTCACGGTCAGCGGCCAGAAACCGCATCGCCGGATCAGCAAGTCCAGTGACATCGTTGAGGATGTCGGCACCGGCGTCGAGTGCGGCTTCGGCAACCGTGGCTTTTCGCGTATCGACCGAGACCGACACATCGAGTTCGGTGATCGCGTCGATGACTGGGACAACTCGGTCGATTTCTTCGGCAGCCGGAACCGGCTCCGCACCGGGGCGAGTACTCTCGCCGCCGACGTCGATAATGTCTGCACCCGCCTCGACGAGCGTTTTTGCCTGTTCAATCGCCGCCTCGGCGTCGAAAAAGTCACCACCATCGTAGAAGCTGTCAGGTGTGACGTTGAGAATTCCCATCACGGCGGTACCGCTGTCCCATGGATGCTGCTCGGCCGGCGTCTCTGTGGTCAGTCCGACCCGTGTTCGAAGCTCCTCGGCAATCGCTGGCAATCCAACGGCCGTGTCGTCGAGGGTTGAGGCGAGCTCACGAAACTCTGCCATCGTCCCCATCAACACGATTTGTTTGCGTTCGCCGGCGGTTCGCACCGCCGAGACGACGCAGTCACCACCGAGCCGCGTCAGCTCGCGATCCAACACGGCGGCCTGCCGATCATCAACCTGTGTTTTGATGGTACGGTGAACTGCGCTCTCTCGGTGATTTTCGACCGTTTCGGGTGTTACACGCGCTGACGCAAGGACGCCGTCGGCAGTCTTTTTATCGGTGATTCGTTTCGGGATCTGCAATCTGGTCAGCGTTGTCCGAGCCTCACCGACCGCAAAGAGCGAGCCGGTCACGAGAATGCAGTCGTCGGCCTCGGCCCGACGCTGGGCGGTCGCAAATGCGTCAGCTACCGACTCACCACTAGTGACCGGATCGACGCCGGCCTGCTCGAATACGCGAGCAAGGACGGCGGGGTCTTCGGCTCGGTCGAGAGCCGGCCGGCAGGTACTCACTGAGTCAGCCGGTGGTAGCACTTCGACCATCTCGCGATGGGATTTGTCGTGCATGGCCCCGAAGACGAGATGGAGGTCGTCGTACTCAAACGTCGAGAGTGTTTCTGAGAGCGTCTCGATTGCTTGTGGATTGTGTGCACCATCAAGAACCGTGAGCGGCTCGCTCGTTATCACCTCAAATCGCCCCGGCCAGTGGGCGTTTCGAAGCCCACGGCTTATCGTCTCGGCGTCGAGTTCGGCCGTCGGGGCGTCGGTCTCTGCGCTAATTGATTCGACGACCTGTCCGGCAAGCGTCGTCGCAATCGCAGCATTGAGCGCCTGATGCTCGCCAAGCAGTGGAAGCCGTGCGGACAGTGAGAGCCCATCAACGAATGGTGTCTGTGCGTTGGCTCCGGGCTCATCGTGCGCCCGGCTACTGAGTGTGACCGTCGATTCCGTGTTGGTGATGCGCCCCTCGTAGCGCACGGTTATGTCGGCGGTGTCGACGCCGTGAGTCGCTGTGGCCTCAGCATCGCCAGCCGCGATGTCGGTGTCACCATCAGTCCCAACCCGCAGGACGTCACCAGCCACCTCACGAATCGCCGCAAGCGCAGCCCCGGTCGCACCAGTCACCAGTGGCGTCCCATCTGTCGGTGCGACCTTTGCCTTCGTCGTGGCAATTTCTTCGATGGTGTCGCCCAACACGCTCGTGTGTTCAAGCGAAACGGTTGTGACACAGCTGGCGATCGGATCAACAACACTCGTAGCGTCGAACTCGCCGCCAAGGCCGACTTCGAGCACCGCGACATCGACCTCTTCGCGGTCGAAATACCAGATGCCGAGCAGCGTCACGACTTCGAAAAACGTCAGTGGGTTGCCTGCGGCCGCCCGGTCGACAAGCCATGGTTTGACCTGCTCGACGAAGTCAGTGATCGCGCTCGTTGTGATCGGTCGTCCATCGACACGAATCCGCTCGTCAAGCGTTTCGAGATGTGGCGAACTGTAGAGCCCAACAGACAGCCCGGATTCCCGCAATATCGACTCGACCATTTTGGCTGTACTGCCCTTACCGTTCGAACCTGCGACCTGCACGAATCGAATATCCGCCCCCGGGTCACCGAGTTCCGCGCGTAAGGCCGCCGCCGACTCGGTGCCCGGACGAACCTGAAACCGGCGAAGATCGAAGAGAAAATTCGCCGCCTCATAATACTCCATAGGGACGAATCCGACTGTGACCGCTTATGTATAACGAACGGGTCCTAAAAAAGTGAGTCGTCAACAATCGGTGCAGGCCGAGTTCGCACCGGTATTCAGCCTCAGCCGAGGATGTAGCGGAGTTTCGGGAAGCGCTCGATGAGGGCTTGCCCGCCGACATTCAGCTGTTCGATGTATTTGT
>CAZCYW010000042.1:0-14966 GCA_964503105.1 uncultured Haloferacaceae archaeon | reverse complement strand
CAGCGTGTCGAGGTCGACAATCGGGGCGTGTGCGACATCGGGATTGATGTTGACTTTCTTCTGGAAATCAGTCTGTGATTGCCAACAGCCGCTATTGACCGCCAGGACGTTGTGGTACTTGCCCCAGCCGAGTTTGTGGACGTGGCCGGTATGGAAGATATCGGGAACGTTGTCGATGACGAGGTAGTCCTTTTCTTCGGGTGCAACGCGAGTATGGCCGCCGAACTGCGGGGCGACATGTCGTTTTTTGAGCAGTTGGTACATCGCCTTGTGTGGCTCCTCGTAGCTGGCTTTGTCCCCAGGAAGCTCGGCAATAACCTCGTCAAGCGAGACACCGTGGTACATCAGCACCGAAACACCCGCAATGGTGACTGTCGAGGGGTTGCTCGTAATTCTCGGGTTGTGTGCCGACATAATCTCGCGAAGCTCCTCGTCGAATCCGGGCTGTGGCTCGGCAAGTCTGACAGCGTCGTGGTTGCCCGGAATCATTACGATTTCGAGATCACCGGGGACGGCTTTCAAGTGTTCAGAAAAGGCTTCGTACTGGTCGAAAATGTCGATGATATCCAGCTCTTCGTCCTGATTTGGATAAATACCAACCCCCTCGACCATGTCACCAGCGAGCAAGAGATATTCGACACTGGCAGCCTCGTCGGTATGCAGCCAGTCGGCAAACCGGTTCCAAGCGTCGGCCATGAACTCTTGGCTACCGACGTGGACGTCCGAAATGAGTGCCGCCTGAACGTGGCGGTCGGCCGTATTTGGCCGGAACGTACGCGGAACATCGGGAAAGTGGATCGAATCGGTGAATAAGATTCCGGCGTCATCCGAAAGCGTCCCCTGAACCGCAACGCATTCGTCCAGCAACATCTCGTCGACCAACTCGGCGATGGGTCGATCTTTCATCACGAGCGCGGGAAACGTTCCAGTCGTGTCTTCGAGTTCGATCAGCCAGTGGCCGCTTGCAGTCGAGCGAATATCGTTGACGAGGCCGATCATCTCGGCTTCGCTGCCACCGGGCATCGACGCGATTGCCGAAGCCGGACGGTGGTTGACACGGCCACGGAGGAGTTTTGAGAGCCGCTCGTAGCGATCACGAAAGGTCGTCACGAACTGACTGTATTCGCCCGTTCCCGTGCTTTGGCCGGTGATATCACCAGCAATCTCTGCAGGAGTCGGCGTGCGATTGTGGCGACCCGGCTGTGGCTCGCGTGACTGTGACTGATTTGTCTCTGGCTGACTCGTCTCTGGCTTTGGTACTACTTCTCGAGACCCCCCATTTTCGACTGGAGAAGGCGTTTCTGTCTTTGGGTTTTTTTCTTTTCTTTGTGGAGTTGAAACGGTGGTGTTTTCGTCGATGGCTGGCGTCGTATCGTCGACTGATATCGTATTTTCGGCTGGTGGTGGCCCGTCGGCTTCAGCGGTTTGATCTGTTGGTTTGCGCTGTGAGGAGACTGCCGGTGGATCGGGTGTTGGCTCGGTAGAATTGAGACATCCACGGACATCGGCCGCGGATATTCTGAGCGTGTCGTCGGCAACGGCCTCAATGACAGCATCGATTGCAGCCGCTGGATCCGGGGCCCCCGCAAGAAGCGTGATCGCCTCACGTTCGGCGTTGTAGCCCTGTTTTGCCAGCGTCTGTACAATCCGTGACGGCGTCTCTAATGGCACTAGCAAGTAGTGTGCCGTCACCCGGCAAAAGCATGCCGAACAGTTACTGTGCTGTCGGGTCGACGCGGATTCTCGCGTTAGTCCCTGCCGAAGCCTGCGGGATTCTCGTGGGCTGTCGATTCCCTGCGAGAGCAAGGAGAACCGACTGCTATCGGAGCTAATGATACATGTAAGTGATTAGTATCTAGTGAAAACTAGATTGCTTTCGGTTGGTGAACATAGCAATCGGATACTGAACATACACTGCTCGGTGTTGAATGTTCCCAGAAGGTTCAAACAGGGTCCGGGCGAACGGACTGACAATGACTTCTGGGGGGCGTCGGTCGCCGGGTGACGAGGAGCCGGATACCGATTCAGTCGCAGGAAATACAGACGGTGCCGAGCCAACAGTACCGTCAGCAAAAACTGAGACGAGCCAGTCGGAGACAACCCAGACGGAAGAAACGGAACCAACTCAGACGACAAACGCAGAATCGGCCCAGACGGAAGAAACAGAAGCAACACCAACAGTCAGGGCGAACACGGCCGACAAAAGCGGGATGGCGAGCGCCCAAACAGCGAGAGGATCGACAGCGACAGACGAACCGCTCTGGAAACGGTTTTGGACGGCTGAAGACGGTCCACTGCTCTTTCTTAGAGAATTTCTTCTCAGCGCCGCAATCGTCCTCGTCGTTGGACTGTTGCTGTTCGGACTTAGTGGTGTCTGGCCACCGATGGTCGCCGTCGAAAGCGAAAGCATGGAGCCGAATATCAATCAGTACGACCTGGTATTCGTTACTGAACCGGGGCGGTTTGCACCCGACGGGGCGAACCAACAAGGAATCGTCAATGCTGAATCGGGCGAACTAGCCGGCTATGAGTCATTTAACCAGCCCGGGAGTGTGATCGTCTTCACGAATCCTGCGGCAACAGGGCCACCAATTATTCACCGGGCACATTTCTTTGTCGAGGAGGGTGAAAACTGGCATTCCCGTGCCAATCCGGCGTATATCAATGCCGATAGCTGTGATGCACTATCAAACTGTCCGGCCACACATGATGGCTATATTACAAAAGGCGATAACGAAAACAGCAATCAACGGTACGATCAGGCAAACGGAATCGCCCCCATTGTCAAGCCCGACTGGGTTGACGGTGTCGCCCGAGTTCGAGTGCCGTATCTCGGCTGGATCCGACTCACACTGACCGGCGCAGCCAGCATTACCCCCGTGTTGCCGGTTGGAATCGCTGCCATTGGTGGGGCGACAGCCTACACGCTTGGACGGCGAAGTCACTACTGACGAGCAGAACGTTGTCGCTGACACTCTTATCGCTGACACTTGTCTATTAACCGGATGAATTTCTTATCGCTGACACTCGCCTATTGATCGGATGAATTAGGTATCAGATCGATTGACTACGCGGATTAGTTATCAAATCGAGCCTGTACAAACGGCTGGACGTTTTCGATATCCCCAAGCCGTGAATCCGACAGCAAGACCGCCTCGGTTTCATCAAGCGGCACTGAGAGACCCATTTCCTTGGTTCGGCCGTACCGCCCTTTGGAGACGACAACCGCGTTGACGATTCCGAGCATATCGAGTTCGCTAATCAGGTCGGTCACGCGGCGCTGGGTTAGTACGTCAGCGTCGATTTCTTCACAGAGCCGTTTGTAGATGTTGAACACCTCGCCGGTGTTGATGTTGTGAACACCGTTTTTTTCCAGCAGAATAATGGAAAAAAGCACGATCTTACTTTGGGTTGGCAGTGTTCGAACGACTTCGACAACGCGGTCGAGTTCGATTTTATCCTGTGCCTGTCTGACGTGGCTTTCTTCAACGAGGTCTGCCTGGCTACGCTCTGCGAGCTCACCGGCTGTGCGGAGTAAATCAAGCGCCCGTCGTGCGTCGCCGTGTTCCTGCGCGGCGAACGCCGCACAGAGCGGAATTACGTCCGTTGTGAGTGCATCGGGTTTGAAAGCGACATCTGCACGATGCTGGAGAATATCGCGAAGCTGTGTCGCGTCGTATGGAGGAAAAACAATCTCTTCTTCACCAAGTGAGGACTTGACACGTGGGTCGAGAAAATCAGTAAATTTGAGATCGTTTGAAATGCCCATGATCGAGATTCGCGAGTTCGTGAGTTCGGAGTTCATCCGCGAAAGATTATAGAGCGTGTCGTCACCGCTTTTTTCGACGAGTTTGTCGATTTCGTCGAGCATGATGACGACAACCCGTTCGTTGTAGTCGACCGCTTCGAAAAACGTACTGTAGACTCGGTCGGTTGGCCAGCCGGTCATCGGAACCGGCTCTAATTCTTCGGCGTCGTCAGTGAGCGAATCAATTCGTTCGTCGACAGCATCAATCGAATCAAACTCGTCTTTCGAAATCGAAAGGTGCGCATCGGTGTCGATCTCACCAGCCGAGTGATCCCCAGCGGGCGGATAGTCGGTGGCTTCAGCGTCAGGAATCGGTGGGGATGCGTCGTTGCTCTCGGTTTCGAGGTCGGCACGGATGGTTTCAAGTGCAGCAATCTGGGCCTCGATGAGTGCGACGTTCTTTTCGATGAACTTGTTGGCGAGCTGTGCAAGTACACGATACTGTGTATCAGTTACCTCACAGTTGATATATTCGACTTCGCAGGGTACATCGTATTTTTGTGAGGTCGATTCGAGTTCTTGACTGACGAACTTTGCACTGGCTGTTTTCCCAGTCCCTGTTTTGCCGTAAATAAGAATGTTAGAGGGAGTTTCACCACGAAGGGCTGAAACCAGAATCGTCGCCATCTGGTTGATTTGGTCGGTTCGGTGTGGAAGTTTGTGAGGGGTATACGAAGGACGGAGAACTTCTTTGTTTTCGAAAATCGGTTCGCCAGCAAGGAGGTCGTCGAACAGGCCCTTGCTTTCGTTTTCAGCGTCGTCTGCAGACGCAAGGAGACTGTCGAAATCGAGCTTTGATGAAGCTGCAGAACGGTCTCGACTTGCCTCTCCAGGTTGGTTTGGGTTCTCAGGTTGGTTTGAGTTCTCAGGCTGGTCTGTGTTCCCGGATTGGTTTGGATCCTTGGGCTGCGTTGGGGTCCCAGACCGGGTCGCGTTTTTGGGTTGGTCTGTATTTCCAGGCTGGGTTGTCTCGGTTTCCGGTTGCGTTGCTGGCTGGCTGTCGGTGGCTTTATCGTCCGAATCAGTATTGTTCTTCGTCATACTACCCCACTGTTTCAGGTGGACAAGCCGGCAGATGAGACCTCTATGCGTTGTAGGAGGGCTCAGACGTCCGATTAGGGATCTGTGTGGTAACTACCGTGTCCAAGTGATGCACGCGAACCAGACGAAGAGATAGTACAAAAACGTTCTCCCTTTCGACCGGAACGTCGACCTGAAACGGCCATGGCCACCACGGACCGATGATTTAGCCGATCAACGTATAGCCGAGTAAGATAGGTATTCTATAGCATAACTCCGACTAGCCCCCCACCCCTTTGTTTCGACTGGAACAGGCTACAAGAGTGGGTCACTGTGAGGGTGTTGTATAACCGATGATTTTATGTACAAATAACAACAACCATACCCGCAGTGCGGTAAAAGAATATAATTTCTTTATTCTTCTTGTTTGAATTAGAGCATGATTGATCAGATCAGGAATCCAACGCTAGATCCGCTCTCACCTGTTAGCTGTTCCAGTCGAAACAAAGGGGTGGGGGAGGGGTCAGACCGATACTAGCCGACTACGACCGTATCAAGTACGATTCGAAAGGACGGTAACCGACTGCGGTCCAAACACTATGTTACCATTCACCACAAAACGGTCTACTGTCCAATAATAAAACGTTCGGCCGTATTGAGTGCTGCACCGTCGAGCACTGCATCGTTGAGATACTGAGTATTCCATCGTTGAGTGCTGCATCGTGAGAACGGTCTTTACGATCGTACCTAGGACACCCTTACTCTCCCAGTATTTACTGTCTGTCAGACGGCCGTGTTTGTAATGAGTGTCCTCGTCTGACGCAGTACTTAAGTGTTCACAGCATGGAAGATAGGTTCATACGCCCTCTCACACGCACGATATGCGGGAGGTGCGGGAGCTATAGGATGGGTCTGCTTACAAATCTAAAAGACAGCATCTCGCGGGCTACTGATCGGCTGTTTGCCACCGAAGAGCCGAAACGGATCGGCATTTATGGACCGCCAAACGCCGGTAAGACAACCCTTGCGAACCGTATCGCACGCGATTGGACTGGTGACGCTATCGGACCGGAAAGTCACGTTCCACACGAAACACGCCGCGCACGACGGAAAGAAGGTGTTGCCATCGAGCGCAACGGCCGATCGGTCACGATCGATATCGTCGATACGCCGGGTGTGACAACAAAAGTCGATTACAAAGAGTTTCTTGACCATGACATCGAAAAAGACGACGCAATCCGTCGCTCTCGAGAGGCGACTGAAGGCGTTGCCGAAGCGATGCACTGGCTCCGAGAGGACGTCGATGGCGTTATTTACGTCCTTGACTCGTCGACTGATCCATTCACGCAAGTGAATACAATGCTGATCGGGATTATCGAGAGCCGCGAGCTCCCAGTTCTCATTTTTGCCAATAAAACCGATCTGGAAGATTCGGACGTCCAACGCGTTGCCGATGCATTCCCTCAACATGAGACGATTCCACTTTCCGCACTGGAGGGAAGCAACATGGACGAAGTGTACGACAAAATCGCGGAGTACTTTGCATAATGCCCCAGACACCCTCGGATTCGAAAAACGGTGTGCAGATCGATCTGATAAGCGGTGCACGGATGGATGGACTCCGAAGCATGGAGAAAATCCGACTCATCCTCGATGGCGTCCGTGAGGGGAACATCGTCATTCTCGAAGAAGGACTCTCGCCGGACGAAGAGTCAAAACTCATCGAGGTGACGATGACTGAAATCAGCCCTGACGACTTTACCGGCATCGAAATCGAAAGTTATCCGCGCGCAGAAACAGCCGACCAGAGCTTCCTTGACCGACTGATGGGTCGGCAATCAACAAAGAAGCTCACCGTTATTGGCCCAGCAAACCAGATCGAGACGCTTCACAAAGACGACCAGCTCATCAGCGCACTCGTCTCCCGGAAATAGCCTATGCCCCACCAGTGTACCAACTGCGGTCACGTGTTCGCCGACGGCTCGAAGGAGATGCTATCGGGCTGTCCATCCTGTGGCGGGAACAAATTTCAGTTCAAACCGGGATCGGTCGAAGACTTCGCGACCGACTCAACAGCACAACCCGAGCCAGCCGACGGCCAGTCGCCACCGACGGCCACAGACACTCAACAGACGTCCTCTCAACCGCCGACTACCGGATCAGCTGACCAGTCAGATCTTCCACCGGAAACAGAGGGGTTCGGCCGAGACGCCGAGTTCGTCGAAAACGAGACGACTTCTGCAGCCGCTACCGACCCGCCTGCCCAGTCAACGGCCCGATCTGATGTCGTTAGCTCCGACGAACTCCCTGCAGCCGGCAGGACACAGTCGCGACCAACCCAGGCGGAGTCGCCACAAGAACCTCCTGCACAGCCGTCCGATTCTGCCACGACTACCCAACCAGTCGATGAACGGTCAGAACAACCTCCCGAACAACAGCCATCAGCAGATCACGAGGGTGCAACCCTCGACCAGTTGCGCCAGGAGCTCAATAACCAGTTTGAGAGCATCCGCATTGTCAGCCCTGGGCAGTATGAACTCAATCTGATGGAACTGTACGACCGAGATGAGTACATTATTTCACTCCGCGAAGACGGTCGGTACGTAATCGAGGTTCCAGATGGCTGGGGTGCCGACGACTCCGTCTAAGTGGCCTGCAACTCATCCTGTCTTATCGTTTCTCGTTCCGAGAATTCACCCTGAAGTATAGTTTTATGTTTTGATATATCTGCTCGGTAACCGTTGGTAAAGTGAACAACGTTATGCGGGTCCCCCTGCAAGCACCGTCCATGTTTACGTACGACATGGTATCCACATGTAGCTACACGAGCGATGCTGCGGGCTGCCGGGGGCTGCTGTAATGCGGGTTGTCGCGAAATTCGGTGGAACGAGCCTTGGAAGCGGTGACCGGATCAATCGTGCGGCCGACTCGATTGCGAGCGCGGTTGAAGCCGGCCATCAGATCGCGGTTGTGGCCAGTGCGATGGGCTCGACAACCGACGAACTGCTCGATGAAATCAAGTTCGACGTTTCGGATGCTGATCGGGCTGAAATCGTCTCGATGGGTGAACGGACGAGTGTCCGGATGCTGAAGGCTGCACTCGCCTCCCGCGGTGTCGACGCGCTCTTTCTCGAACCCGGTAGCGAGGAGTGGCCGATCATCACGAACGACCTCGGTGAAGTCGATGTCGAAGCAACCAAACGGCGGGCCGCGACGCTTGCAGCCAAACTCGACGGTGTCGTCCCCGTCATCACGGGCTTTCTCGCACAGAACGAAGCCGGTGAGATCACGACGCTCGGCCGCGGCGGCTCCGATACGACCGCCGTCATGCTCGGCAAATACATGAGTGCCGACGAAGTCGTCATCGTTACCGATGTCGAGGGCGTCATGACTGGTGACCCTCGCGTCGTCGAAGGCGCGCGAAACGTTGGTCGGATCTCTGTTGACGAACTGCGGAATCTCTCGTTCCGCGGGGCAGAGGTTGTCGCCCCGAGTGCGCTTTCATATAAGGACGAACATCTTGGTGTCCGGGTCGTCCACTACCAACACGGCGATCTGCTGACCGGTGGCACCCAGATCGAAGGGCAGTTCGAGAACTTAATCGATATGCAGGAACAGGAGCTCGCCTGTCTGACTGTTGCAGGCCGAGCAATCCGCAACAGTCCTGGTATTCTTGCTGATCTCTCACAAGCACTCCGTACGGCCGAAATCAACATCGACGCCGTGGCCAGCGGCATGGACTCGATTACTTTCTACGTCAACAGCGAGCTCGCCGAAAAAGCCGAGGCGCTACTTCACGAGCAGGTCGTCAGCGGCACGACACTCTCCAGTGTCACGGTCGAAGACGGTATTGCGGTCATCCGCGTCACGGGTGGCGAACTGCCGAACCGTCCCGGTGTCATCCAGACGGTACTGACGCCAATCGCTGATGCGGGCATCAACATCCACGATGTCATTACCAGTGCAACCTCGGTCGCACTCTTTGTTGCGTGGGATGACCGCGAAGCAACACTCGAAATCGTTCAAGACGAAGTCTGAGCAGCGTCGAACACGATAATCCGCCAATACTACAATTCGTTACCAACACTGTTCCTGTCGTCATCAATAACACCGTTTCTGTCGTCGAGTAGTGCTACATTCCCTTTCGCAGCCGCAGCCCGATTCGCTCGGGCAACCCCGCCTCATCGACAGCCGCTATCACCTGGTCGATATCGTACTCGACTCGGCGTTCGTCGACGGTAATCTCTCCTGAAACCGGATCGAGTTCGAGTACGGTAAACGCCGCCGTTGGGTCGCCATCACGCGGCTGGCCGACACTACCGGGATTCAAGACCACACCCTGCTCGAACTCACGGAATCCTTGTACATGGGTATGGCCAGTAATAACGACTCGTTGGTTCTCGCTGAACATTTCGGGTCCAAACGCTTCGGGATAGGTGTACCTGTTCGGGTCATCAGGATGGCCATGAACAAGTAGTACGTCGCCCCCAGCGACGGTTTCGTGGGTCGACAACGACCCGATCCACTCGAGGTCGGCTGGATCGAGTTCCGCACGAGCATAGGCGACTCCCGCTTTTCCCATCGAATTGAACCACTCACCGCCGTCAGTGGCGACGGCGTGATCGTGATTTCCCCGAACCGTTACGGCGTCCAGTTCGCGAAGTCGCTCAATGCACTCGGCTGGCCAAGGGTTGTAGCCGACAACGTCGCCAGCACAAAGATACTGATCAACCGCTGGCATGGCTGCACATACCGCTCGCAGCGCCGGGAGATTCCCGTGAATGTCCGAGAGCACGCCATAGCGCATACACAACAGAACGGGTGACAGACAAAAATGCGTTTGGGCGGTGGTTCCTACTCGTCGTTTTTAATTGCTGTCGACACACTATCAGTGTCGACGACAACGCCTGCTGCACAGACCGCGTGTTCGTACCCAGCATCGTAGACGGCAGTAGCCGCTTCGGCTGCATCTGATGGTTCAAACGCGTGGGGCGTCGGACTGTTTTCTTCGTAGGTTGCAACCAACGTTGGCTCGGTAACCCGTCTGACGAGCAGTGCATCGTGGCGGATGGTTCCAATATACGCCTCATCGCTGGCGACGACTCCCGCGATCCGCGGTGTATTATAGTCGTCTTTTTCATAATCGAGCGCCAGCAGACTGGCTGCGAGTGCATCGCGAGCCGGATAGCCCAACTCCACCTTTTCGGTAATCGGGTCGACATGCGAACCATTGCCGAGTACCGCCACCTCGCCATCGCTACTCGGACCGTTGACCGTTCGCACACAGTTGTACGAAACATACGGATTGTCGGTTTCTGGTGCATCCTCAGTCGGGCCAACCGTTAGCACCCCATCGCGGTCGGTGATCTGGCGGTTCGGAAACGACCGAGAGGAAACGCGGTAGGCACCAATTCCGGGTCCAACAACGATGAAACGTCCAATGTACATACACAGAGTTCCATAGGTGTGAGACAAATAGATGCTGATTCGGTCAGCCCGGTCCAGTTGCTGACCGATTGTCCTCGCTGTATTGGTTCATTTCGCTGCATTGGCTCATTTAACCGAGTGCAGTGCATCACCCAGTCCAGCTGTGTGTCGCTATTTTGAATCCGTTGCCGGGTAGTGATAATCGCACACAGACGGCCACCGAACCGACACGGTTTTGTGAACTCACCTACTTCAGTTGATTGCGAGCAGTTCCATAGGGTAGTGGCCAATCCTGTTGCCTTCTGGGGGCAACGACCCAGGTTCGAATCCTGGTGGAACTATTCTTCGGTCTCCCGTTTCGTAGCGATTGTCCCCGCTCCGTCTGTTGATTCTCCAGTCGAAACAGAGGGGTATTGTTGTCGGTATATAATCGCCTACGTTTCAACTGCAAGTAGGGCAACGCGTTCTATGACAATCGATTCGAGATCTTCATCGACAACGCTCCGTTCAGCATCGGATATCTGGAAAAACGTCGTAAGTGTTGTCTCGTCAGCACACGTCAACTGGTCGGCACTGTTCAATGGTTCGTCACTATCTAACCGATCGTCACTGCTGTTGATTTGCTCGAAGTACGACTGTAGCTGCTGGGAGGCCGCCGTTTCACGTCCGCCGGTCACAACCCCGACAACTGACTGTACTCCCTCGCTTACACCCATTTCGAGTGCCTGGTTGATCTGTCGTCGGCCAGCCGCGTACAGCAGTATTTCGACCGCCGGGTCGCGAGCGATAGCTGTCTCCTGTTCGATCGCCCGTTCAGCGAGTTCGACCGCCCGCCGGAGGTGCCGATCGCCGGCGACATACCGGGCGTCGAAACACTGGACCGTTGATCCGGTCTCGTTGCTGATCGTTCGAATCTCCGTGAGGAATGCCTCCAGATCACCGATCTTCACCCGACCACGAACGAGTTTCATCCGAAATCACCCAGACTCGACTGGTCATCATTCGCTTTCTGCGTTGCATTATCTTTCACACGCTTGCTGCTCGATTCTTCGCGATCCGTTCGCGCCACCTCAGCAACGGCCGTCTCTGCGGGCTCAACGCCATCCATTGACGGCTCCTGTCGACCAACGTTTTCGAGAATCTTCTCGGCGGTTTTCTGTCGGCCACGAAGTGCGCCAAGAACAACGCCCTTGTCGGCTTCTCGGAGGTCGCTTCGGCTCTCAACGCCGGCCTCAAAGAGCCGCCGAGCACGCTTTCGACCGACGTTGCGGACGCCTGCGAGATCGAGCAACTCCTCACGGACGCCGTATTCGATTCGTTTTTTGGCCTCACGAACCGCAATGGTTGAGGAAAACTCCAGTTCGCCAGCCAGCTGTTCGGCGGCCCCGAGTAGCCATTCGGCGGTATCGACTTTTCCACGGATGTCACCGGGGCCAACACCATACCGTTCGGTGATCCGATCTTCGTCGATCTCGCTGGCCCAGTCTTCGAGCAGTGTCGCCGTTTTGAGCGCCGCCAGCCAGTCTTCGAAGGCAACATCCTCGTATTCGGATGGAACCCGCCCCAGGAACTCCGATTCGCGCTCATAACACAGCTCAGTGTATGTCTCTCGATCGCCGGATTTCAAGTAGAGTTCGTACATATCCGGTGTCCGGCTGACGAGATGGTAGAGTCCGAGCGGTGTCGGCCGTGCCCGCTCCATCTCGCTCGTCTCAACATCTTCATCCGCTTCAGCATTTTCACCCGCCTCAGTGTCTTCACCCGTCGATTCGCTCTCGGCTGCAGTCGATTCCGACGACTCGTTGATTCCGCGTTCAGTTTGCAGCTCTCGTGCGGAGACGAAGCTGGCCGCTGAATCTTCCCCAGTTGCACCCTCTTTTTGTTCATCAGCTGTCGATCGGGCTCCTGTCGTCGATTTGGCGTGTCGACTTGCTGCATTCCGCGCGGCTCGTGATGTGTCCCCAACGACTTGCTGGCCGTCTTCAGCCGACCGCAAATCGTCAATGATTTCGGCTGCACTCATCGGATCGAGATAGAGTCGCGAAACGGTGTGGCCGACTGGTGTTGCTCGGATCGTTCCCTCTTCACGTTCGATAAACTCGTTTACCTCCAGATACGCCAGTACGGTGTCAGTCACTGATTCAAGTCGGCTCTCATCGGCCGTCTGGGTTGCATACAGCGTCGCATCAAGGAACTCTAAGAGTGCCTCGCGGCTGTTGGCAAAGCCCGAGGCGATCGTCGCCAACAGATGTGTCCGCATCGCGGGCTCGGCGGCGAGTTTTGACCGGACAGGTTCGGGATCGGCCCAGATGTACCGTTCGAACAGCTCGTCCATCGTCTCGGCATCTTTCGCCAGTAAGACTGCCTCGCCGTAGGGGTCAAGTCCGGGCCGACCCGCCCGCCCGCACATCTGGTGAATCTCTAAGACATCGAGCGGTTTCATCCCACCAAATTCGCCGTCATACCGCCGCCAGTCGCGGATGATCACCCGCCGGCTCGGGGTATTGACACCGGCCGCAAGCGTCGGCGTCGCACAGATTACTTTCAGTAGTCGGTCTCGAAACGCGTCTTCGACGAGTGTTCGGTGTTCGGCGGCCAGTCCGGCGTGGTGAAAGGCCGCCCCGTTTTCGACGACTGCAGCGAGATCAGCACTCGTTTCGGTATCGGAGACCTCACGAATATCATCGGCCAGCGCGGTCAACGCCTCTTGTTCGTCCTCGGTAAGCCATAGCTTCGTTACCCCTGCTTGGCGCTTGGCGGCGGATTCGGCGTTCCGTCGGGAGTTGACAAAGACGAGTGTCGAGCCGCCGTCGTCGAGTGTATCGCCGACAAGCGCTTCTGTCTGTTTCTGGCTTCGCTCGACGCCGACTTCCCGCTGACTCCCATCGTCGAAGTTGATCGCGTTACCGAAATGGACACCCATTCGGAGCTCAATCGGCCGCCACTCGGACTGGACGAGTCCAGCATCGAGCCAGTCGGCGACCTCCTCGGCGTTGCCGACCGTTGCCGAGAGCGCGACAACCTGCAGACCGGGATTGATCCGTCGGAGTTTCGCCAGCGTCACTTCCAGTGTCGGTCCGCGATTTCGGTCGTCGACGAGGTGGACTTCATCGGCAACGACACAGGACAGTTGGCTGATCCACGGGGCGTTGTTCCGGACCAATGAATCGACTTTTTCGCTCGTCGCGACGATGATATCCCGACTTGCCAGCCACTCGCCGCTTGATTCGTAGTTGCCCGTCGACACCCCGACCGAAAAGCCGTGGTCTTCCCACCGCTCGAATTCGGTTTTCTTTTCGCTTGCCAGCGCTCGTAATGGAACGATATAGAGCGCTTTTCCGCCACGCTGAACCGCAGACAACATCGCCAACTCGGCAATGAGTGTCTTGCCGCTGGCAGTTGGAATGGAGGCAACGAGGCTCTGGCCCTCGGTGAGCCCGGCGTCGACCGCCTCGGCTTGGGGTGGATAGAGCGACTCGATCCCCTCGCCGGCCAGCTGGTCGGCGACCCCCGGTGGCAACTCGGGGATCTCGGATGGCTTCATTACACGCTCTTGGCCGGTCTTGGGGTTTAAATTTCCGGAGACAGCTTGCCTCGAGTAGCTCACCGCGGCGGCGGCCATAGCGCCGTATCAAAACTACCATGCCGTCTCGCTTCCGAAAGCCATCATACACAAGGTGGATTCTGTGAGCAAAAAACAAGAGTACAAAGACGACTACCCTGACAAAACGCTATATATCCCCGGCCCGACCGGTGTTCGCGAAGACGTAATCGACGAGATGGCCCAGCCGATGTTCGGCCACCGGATGGATCGGATGACCGATCTGTTCACCACGATCGTCGAGGACACCAAGGAATATCTCGGGACCGACAACGACGTCATCATTCTCACTGGTTCCGGCACGGAGTTCTGGGAGTCTTCGACGCTCAATCTAGTCGACGAGAACATTCTGGTCCCGACCTGCGGGAGTTTCAGCGAGCGTCACGCTAACGTCGCCGAACGCCTCGGCAAAAATGTCGATCGGCTCGAATACGAGTGGGGCGAGGCGGTCAAACCCGAGGACATCCGCGAAGCCCTCGAAACCAGTGACAAACATTACGATGTCGTTGCCTGTGTGATGAACGAGAGTTCGACCGGCGTCCGCAATCCTGTCGAGGAAATCGGCGATGTCGTCAACGAGTATCCGGACACCTACTTCGTCGTCGACGCGGTCTCGTGTCTCGGTGGCGACCTGATCGACATCGATGAACATGGCATCGATGTCATCTTTGCGTCCTCACAGAAGGCCTTCGCCATGCCACCAGGGCTTGCGATCTGTGTCGTCAGCGACGAGGCCTATGACCGCGAACTCGAAAAAGACGAGGCCTCGTGGTACGGCGGCTTCCAGCGCTGTATCGACTACTACGACCGAAAAGGCCAGACGCACTCGACGCCCGCCATTCCGATTATGCTTGCCTACCGCAAGCAGATGAAGCACATGCTCGAAGAGACCCACGAGGGACGGGCCCAGCGACACACCGAGATGGCCGAATACGTCCAGGAGTGGGCCGACGAGCACTTCGCAATGTTCCCTGAGGAGGGCTATGAATCGAAGACGGTCGCCTGTATCGAGAACACCCAAGGAATCGACGTTGCCGAAACCATCGAACAGGTCAGCGAGGAGTACGGCATTGTCTTTTCGAACGGCTATGGCTCACAACTCGGCGAAAA
>CAZCYW010000041.1:0-16438 GCA_964503105.1 uncultured Haloferacaceae archaeon | reverse complement strand
ACAATAACCCGGTAAAAACCGTTTTTCCGTCGAGTATACTCCCTATATATTAGAGTTAGAATAGTGAGATTTATTGCCGAAATACAGCTTACTCATCCAAAACTCGTCCTCACGGAGACACTGAAGCGGAGTTCGAATATGAACGTCGCGCTCGAATATCAGCTGATTAGTGGCGACGAATACGTGCTGTTGTTCCGCGTTCGCGGTGAGGACTTCGAGACGTTTGAGGCTGCACTTGCTGAGGATCCGACCGTGTCAGCACCCTCGTTAATGATCGAGACCGAGTCGTACAGGGTATACCGTGGCCGACTTGTCTCGGCGGAGTATCTTGTCTTAGCGACGGCTGTCGAGTTGGGGCTTCGGCTCCTGGATGCACAAGGAACAGAGGCGGGCTGGTATGCGACCCTTGAGGTGCCTGAAATGGCGGCTCTCCAAGCGTTTCGGGATTACTGTGAGACCAAAGAAGTCGGTGTGTCAATCCAGAAACTCTACCATACCGAAGAACAGAACCATGCGTGAATGTACGGGCTCACGCCCCAACAGCGGATCGCAATTGTCACCGCATACGAGATGGGATATTTCAATCAGCCACGTGACAGTTCGCTACAGGCGGTTGCTGACGCACTTGGTGTGTCACCCTCGGCTGCAAGTGGTCGGCTCCGTCGTGGGCTTCAGGCGCTGGTCAAAGCAACTGTTTCCGACGCCACAACGTCAGTGGATCACTCAGATAGCTGAAATGGCTTATAAAACCAGCAGTATAGCATCCGACGGTTCAATTACAACCGGGGCGTACAGCGTCCATGACACAGTCAGCAGTGTCAAGTGGGGGAGAACTAACATATGTTACGCAATACTGTCCTGGGGGGGACCGCTCGATTACGGAGCTCGTAACACAGGCATTAGCCGCGGTCAGCGGAAAGGATCCACTCGATCTTCCACCGCTGTATGAGGCGGTCGACCCGGATGCGCTCGAACTCATTGTGAGACAGCCTGAATCACAGCCACGACAAGCCTGTTTTCTCGGCTTTAGCGTCGATAACTGGGGGGTTATCGTCACTGGGGGCGGTGAGATTCAGGTCTACAGCCGAACCTAATCGCGCCGCCGCACACCACAGCTACCGATGAACCGCTTACCGACCATGCCGGGTGAGACACGTCGACAGCCCGATAAGCTCAACAGGCTCGGAGTTGTCCGGCGAGTAAACGACCATCTGTCCTTTTTCCATATACGGAACCTTCGACTGCAGGTTTGAGGGGATATTGACGCTTTTGATCGCATCCTCATCGCCGAGATTCAACACCAGTTTGGTGTTGAGTTGTTTGAAGACCGGATCGGCAATGTCCTGTGGATCTTGCGTAATCAAAAACAGCCCAAGGCGCTCTTTGCGACCCTGTTTTGCCGCTTCGGTAAACTTCTGAACCACCTTTCGCGCCTGGACGGTATCGGCATCCGCCAGGAAATTGTGTGCTTCGTCCATCCCTAAAATAACGGGCGTCTCTTTGATTCGGTCACTGTCGGGTGTATTCGAGAGCTTATCATCTATCAGATAGGTTGCGACTGCAAGTACGAACAGCTCTTTCGCACGGCTCGAACTCAGGTGGTACGTTGGAATAACCGTGAGCCCGCCGGGACGGACAAGTTGGTGGTCGAGTTCAGTAATCGGTTTGGCCGACTGGTCGAAAATGCCAGACGGCATGCCGCGAACCCGGCGTTTGACGGCGTCAAAGGTGGCTTCATGGACGCGGCCTGATTCGTGAAGTTCCTCTTTCAGCGCGGGGTCGTCAAGGAATAGCTTGAATTGCTCGTAGGTTCCCCCATTGCCGTTGCGTCTGAAAAACCGTCGGAGGAGGGTCTGTAATGCTGAATATTGGTTGTCGTTGAGGCTGCTGCCGGCGACCAGCCACGGTCGCTGTTTGGTCATCGAAAACGGGATGGTAAATTCGATCCGTTCGGCGCGGTGGTTCTCGCCGGCATAGGCGGTGCCAGATTCTTTCGGAACAAGCGCAATCGTCTCCTCGTGGCCGCCGTAGGCAATACCCTCGCGGTCGAGCCGGCGAGCGAAGTCGCTATCGAGCTCGGGATTGTCGTCGTGCATCTGGGCGTACTCGTCTTGAGGGTCGAACTGGACGACAGCCGGCCGGACCGTTCGGCCGTCCTCCATGGGATAGGCCCGTTGGTCGCTGAGATACTGTCGGAGAATATTTTTTGAGCCGTGGGTTTTTCCCGAGCCGGTGCCGCCGGCGACGAGGGTGTGTCGGAAAACAAGTGGATCGCCCGAATCGTAGTCGTCTTTGATCCGGTAATCGATTGTTGGTGGCCGAGCGGCGGTGCGGACCTTCTCGCCACCGACCGAAAGGTGACCCAAAAAGACTCCTTCTTCGGGGATTTTGAGCCCGGTTTTGATTTCGCGGCTATCGGTTGCTTCTTGAAGAACAGCCCCTGGTTTGGGCACGCGGTCGGTCATTCGTCGTTTGAGTTCGACCTCGCCGTCGTCGTCGTACTCCTGGTAAAGCACCGCGACCGGTTCGAGTTCAGCCATGAATTTGTAATCACGCTCTTCGAAGGTCGACTGACGCATCATCCGGCGGGCATGGATCTCCGTGGCGTCATCGGCGTGAAACTCCTGGGCGTATTCGAGGCTGACGATCCGACAAAAGAGGAGTTCGTCGTCCGGATACGGAACAAGCAGGTACTTGCCGAGTCTGACCGAGTCGCGGTTGCCAGTCGTCACGAAGGCTCGAAGCGCAGTTTCCTCACCGTCTTCGGCGATCCGAAGCCCTTGGGAAGCCGACAGCGTCCCGATTCCGACATCCTCGCCGTCGACCTCGACAGCAAACCGTTCGAAGCCGTCGTGTGTTTGGTCGTCGTCGGCAGACTGGGCGGTCTCAGCGGACGAGTTCGACTCCGCGTCGCTTTCAGCGGCGTCCTTCGCTGTCGTCTCTGCTGCTTCGGAGTCGGCCGGGTCAGCGTCGGCCGAGTCGGTGGTCCCGAACTCGTCGAAATCCTCCAAGGTCATATGTATCGACGTACTGCCCCGAGAGTAAACGCCTTTCCCCTCTATTCGTGAGTCGCTTGACCCACTAACGACTGCAGCAGCGTGGCTGTGGCGTGATGAGACAGCCCAACACATAAGCCGGCTCGATAGAACCACTGGATGTGGTTCTTATCACCTACGAAACCCCCGATGGAGTTCGTGAAACCCAGGTCGCTGACGCCGACCTCTCGTATGACCAGACGAAACATCACTGGGAGGTAAAAACCGGCGAAAAGAACGGACGCGATGTCTATGCGCTGATTCCGCGGGAACGAGTCTATGAAATCAGGCGTGTCGGTAAACGGTCGGGCTCGCGTGTCACGCGGACGGCAAATAAGTCGTAAGTAGGTTGTGTGGGGTGATTCCGGACCTCCAGCACACACGACTCACCCGGAGTCGGCGATGACGTCGAGATCGGCGGGTTCGAACCGGTCTCCGGTCCACCACCACCCAGCGATCTCGGCAGTCTGAGCCGAGACGATGAGATAGAGATAGCCCGGCCAGTGAGCCTGTGCCCGATCAGTGTCGCTCGGAGAGGCTGGTGAGTCGGGGTGTGAATGATAAAACCCCACGAGCTGCTCGCCAGCGGCTTCGAGAGCATCGATTCGCCCCAGCGTCTCCGCCGGGTCGAGTTCGTAAGCAACCCGCGGGGTCGCAGCGATATTACTGATTGGATAGTACTCAGTAACTCGACTCGGTGTCTTAAGAGGAGTTCGTGAACCAGCAAGGATGCCACAGACTTCGGTGAGCTCCTCGCTGTTGACATCACCATCGCGAGCGTGTGCGAGGAGGCCTGCACGAACCGATTTGGACAGTACCAGCTTATTCGAAATCACGGCGCATGGCGATTTCGAACCACGGACAGAGACGCAGCTGGCGGTACCAGCGTGGATGTTCATACAGGTGCTCGTAATCGACCCAGAGCAAGCCAGCAATTTCGTCTTCGTCGGGGTCAAGCGTGGTGTCTTCGAGGGTGACTTTCAGCACCGCACAGACCTCCCATTCGAGCCCCTCGTTGAGGTAGTAGCGTTTGTACTCGAATCGGTCGCTAACGTGAAGATCGCTGTACTGGTCGGGTGTAATACCGAGTTCCTCTTCGAGCCGTTGCATCGTCGCGTCCTCTTGACTTTGGCCCTCGACTGGATGGGAGGCAACCGTTCCATCCCAGTGGGTATCCCAGAGTCGTTTTTCCGGGCTTCGCTGTGCAAGCAGGAGGCGGCCCTCGGTGTCGAACACGAGACACGTAAAGGCTCGGTGGCGAATACCGTCGCCCATGTGGGCCTCAAGTCGGTTGACGAGTTCGAGTTCGGTATCGTCCTCGTCAACGGCGATTACGTCCTGTCCAGCGTTTTTGTGAAGGTCGCCGCCGGATGCGGCGTCGTCAGCACTCATAAAGTGGTAATGGCTCAGTGGGGTCAATAAGGGTTCGATACCGGACACGGGGCGAGAAGACGGGGTGAACTGCGTTGAACGCGCTCAATTTGTACTTCCCGTGTTGTCTTCGCCCCGCTCGTCGCCTGGTTACTTGTTGGGTTCGCTCTCCGGAGGTTCAGCGATCGGAATCAGTCGCGTTGCGGTTGCTTTCCACGTAATTCCGACCAGTCGGCCGACTTCGACACCGAGCGTCTCGGCGCTTTCGTCGGTCAACAACGCCCACACCGACATCTCGGCTGCGTCAATTCGGACCGTCAGGACGGTTTCACCGCGGTCAACCGTGCCGACACGTCCACGGAGCCGATTTTGGGCACTCGTCGATTGGGAGTCAAGGTCGGTTTTACCGTCGTAAAGGGTGACGGCGTCGCCGCCGATCCGAACCTGTACAGCGTCGTCGACCGCAAGTCCGTCGTGGAGCCCCCACAGCTCGCCGAGCGGCGTGTCGACTGACGCAAGTTCGCCGCGCGTCGCTGTCACGGTTCCACGGAGAACGGTCTCGGGAACCTGCGCCGTGGCGGCGAGGGCGGCTTCAAGCCGATCATAGCGGGTGAGCAGCTCACGGCCGTTATCCGTTATCTGACTCCCACCGCCGCCGCTTCCGCCACGGCGACGCTCAACCAGTTCGCCGAAGGCGTCTTCGAGCGTCTCGATCCGCCACAGTGCGCGAGCACGCGAACGGCCGAGTTCCGTTGATGCCTTCGAGACCGATCCGGTGCGGTCGACCGTCCGCAGGAGGGTTGCATCCGCCGTGTCAAACTCCGTGTCGCCCTCGACGAGCGAGGCCCGTCCCCGTTTTGTCACGCCTTCCTCCGGTTCATTTGACTAGTAGACTAACTCGCCATCAATAAACTTCCGTGCGCGCGGATCGGCCGGCTCGGTGAACACCCGTTCGGCGGGGCCGACCTCGATGAGCTGTCCGTCAAGGAGGACCGCAACCCGGTCGGCGATGCGTTCGGCCTGATGCATATCGTGGGTCGCAATAGCAACACCCAGTCCTCGGACACGGGCCGTCTCGATTGCCCGTTCGATAACGGCCGTGTTGCGCGGATCGAGGTCGGACGTCGGCTCGTCGAGCAGGAGGAAATCCGGATCGTACGCGAGCGCGCGGGCGAAGGCAACTCGCTGTGCTTCGCCGCCCGACAGCGAGTCGGCCCGCTGGGTCGCCAGCTCCGAGAGTCCGACGGCCCCCAGGGCCTCGTCGACACCAGGATTCGTCTCACCGCCGCCCAGCCGGTCGACCCAGCTCGCGAGTCGCCCCCGCCAACTGCGTCGGATGTGCTGGCCGTACTCGACGTTTCGGCGGACTGAGGCGTCAAAGAGATTTGCCGTCTGAAAGACCATCCCGATCCGTCGCCGGACGGCGAGGCGATCCCGATCCGACAGCGTCCAGACGTCGCGTCCAGCGATCCGAACTGTTCCCTCGTTCGGCCGCTCGAACAGCGAGAGGAGCCGTAATAACGTCGTTTTGCCCGTTCCCGACGGACCGATCACGGCGAGCACTTCCCCGCGATTGATCGAGAGCGTGATCTCCCGGAGGACCGCCGTCCCCGCAAATCCGTGGCTGACTGCCGTGAGATCGACGCCGTCCGTGTCGGCTCCGCCCGCGTCGGCTCGGCGAGTCCGCCGGTGGGCGTCGACCGCGGATTCGGGCGTCATATCCGTCCGCCTCCCAGCCGGAGGACGACACCGTTGATGAGCAAGACGAGCGCGATCAGTATCGCCCCGAGTATGAGTGCCGTCTCGTAGCGCCCCTGTCTCGCTTCCAGCTGGATCGCCGTCGTGATCGTCCGCGTGATCGAGGTTCCGTCGGCGCTCGCGATATTACCGCCGACGATTAGCACCGAGCCGACCTCGCTAATCGCTCGGCCGAGTCCGGCGAGCACGCCCGTCACGATACCGTATCGAGCCTCTTTGATCGTCACAAGTGCGACATCAAGCCGCGTGCCCCCCGCGGCGTAGGCGGCGTCCCGAACACCCGATTCGACGCTTGTGACTGCCGCAAGGCTCACTCCCGTGATGACCGGCGCGGCGAGGACGAACTGCGAGATGATCATCGCTTCCTTCGTGAAAATAAGCTGGAACGACCCCAGTGGCCCCTGGTTCGAGACGAGAAACAACACGGCCAGGCCGACGACGACGCTCGGAAACCCCATTCCGGTGTTGATAATCGCGATCACGAGCCGCTTGCCGGGAAACTGCCCAAAGCCGACGGCCATCGCGATCGGGAGGCTGAATAGGGTGCTGAGAACGACCGCTGTGAGGCTGACGTACAGCGAGACGTAGATGATGCTCTCGATGTAGTTGCGCTCGAACGGAAGGTCGACAAAAAGCGGCGTCGCCGCGATGGCGTCGACGAAAAGCGGCGTCAGTTCATCAGCGAACGGCGAGAGTAGTGTCGGATCCATTCTCTGTACTTGGCTCAGTCGTGTTGATCAGGGTGCGTTGCGGTTCAGTTTCCGTCGGGCGACCAGTCTTCGGGAACGTACTGCTGGAAGTTCGGTTCGGAAGCGATCGATTCAGGGAAAAACAGCTGTTCGCCGTCGACGGTGTAGCTTTCGATAATCGATTGCCCATCTCTCGACGTAATAAAGCCGATGTATGCCATCGCGAGGTCGTAGTTGACGTTGTCGTGGACGCCGGGGTTGACCGCGACGATACCATAGGGATTGGCGAGTCGTTCCGGTCCGCCCTCGATCGGTCCCTGCACCCGAATTCCGCTCTCGATCTGTGACCGCTGTGAGATGAACGTCCCGCGATCCGACAGGGTGTAGCCGCCGCTTTGGCTCGCCTGGTTGAGGACTTCGCCCATCCCCGAGCCAGCCGCCCGGTACCAGTCACCGCCGGGGTCGACGCCGGCGGCCTCCCAGAGCTGAAGCTCCTTTGTATGCGTTCCCGAGTTGTCTCCGCGTGAGACAAAGGTGGACGCTGAGTCGGCAATGGTTGCGAAGGCGTCGGTTGCGGACTCCGTTCCGTCGATGTCGGCGGGGTCATCTTCGGGGCCGACGACGACGAAGTCGTTGAACATGAGGTCTCGACGGTTGATGCCGTAGCCCTCCCGGAGGAAATCGTCTTCCAGCGAGCGTGCGTGAACCATAACGACATCCGAGTTGCCGTTGGCCGCGAGTTCAAGCGCTGCCCCCGTTCCCTCGGCGACGGCATCGACCGGCACACCGTACCGAGCCTCGAAAGCAGCGTTGAGTTCGTCGAGTAGCCCGGTATCGTAGGTGCTCGTCGTCGTCGTGAGTGTCAGCCGCTCGTCGGAAATCCCCGCGCTCGACCGGTCGTCGGCGTCGGCCCCGCCGATACACCCGGCGAGCATCGTCGTGACGCCACCGGTGCTAGCAGCAAGAAATTCACGGCGTTGCATCGTTAGTGATACAACCAGGAACAGCTACATACTTAGGTGTTTTCTATGAATAACAATTGAAAATGGTTTCGTGATTCGGATTTTGTGACTAATCGTGCAAGCGCTGAGTAACAGTCATCGCTGACTAAATGCTCGCTAATCGGCAGTTACTCCTGCATCGCGTATTTCAAAAACAGCGGCGTGAATGCAACGTCAACAACGGCGATACCCAGTACAAGAAGCTGCATTGTTCCTTCGAGAAAGACGAGAGCGATAGCTGCGATCATGGCACCGCCATACAGACCGACGCCCCACCGAAAGAGCGGGCTTTGGAGATTCATACAGACTCTACCCTGATACCTGATAAAAAAGTGATGGAAACTACTACCAACGGTCCCTCTGTTTCCGGCGTGATACGAGGAAAAATTCACCTACCCGAGCCGCTCGTCGAGGATCAGCCGCGTGGTCGTTCCCTTCACGTCATCCATTTCGCGGGCCTGTGTGATCAGGTCGTTGACGGCCTGTGTGTCGACGCAGTCGACCACGAGGACGATGTCATCCTCTCCGGAGACCTGCCAGACGAAATCGACTTCCTCCCAGTCGGCCATCCGTTCGGTGACCTCGCTGGTATTGACATTCATATCGACCGAAACCTCGATCATCGCCTTCACGTTGCCCGTCCGGGTCGTGACGGTAAACCGCTCGATGACGCCCTCCTTGGTGAGCCGATCGACGCGGTTGCGGACCGTGCCCTCGCTCGTATTGACACGGTCGGCGATCTCGGTATACGGTGTTCGCGCGTCTCGTCGCAGGATGGTGAGAATCCGGCGGTCGAGGTCGTCCATACACAGCCGACACAGTGAGAGACCTTACCAATTACGAATTTCGTAATTCGGCTTCGAACGACGCACTTAATATTGGCCGACAATACGTATGTCGTAATGTCGGACGCCTATATCGCGCTGGCTGACGGCCGCGTGCTCGAAGCGCGCTGTCGTGCACCGGGGCGCACACGCGGAGAACTGGTGTTCACCACCGCCTATACCGGATACGAAGAAAGCCTCACCGATCCCTCCTACGAGGAGCAAGTGCTGACCTTCTCGTACCCACTGATCGGAAACTACGGCGTCAGAGCCGACCGATTCGAATCGAGTCGGGTCCACCCACGCGCGGCTATCGCTCGTGAGTTTACCGACGACGTGGCGACGTGGCTCGAAAGCGAGGGCGTTCCCGCCATCGACCACATCGAAACCCGCGACCTCGTGACATCAATCCGTGAAGACGGCGCAATGAAGTGCGGCATCGCCGCCGGCGAGGGGGTCACGCCCGAAGATGCGAAAGCCGAACTCGCCGACTGCAAGGCGATGAGTGATCACACCGAGATCGGTTCGCAGGTCACGACAACTGAGCCAACGACGCACCTCGGCAACGGCGAGGCCGACGTTGCGCTCATCGACTGTGGGGCAAAAGGCTCAATTATCAGCTCACTGACCGACCGTGGCGCGGATGTTCACGTCCTGTCGTGTGAGTCAACCGAGGCGGACGTTCGAAGCCTCAATCCCGATGTGCTGTTCATTTCGAACGGACCGGGCGATCCGGCGAACTTCCCGAACGCCCAGTCGCTCGTCGAAACGTTCGCCGGCGAGCTACCGATCGCTGGAATCTGTCTGGGCCAGCAGATCGTCGCCCGCGCCTTCGGTGGCGACACCGAAAAAATGGCCTTTGGCCACCGTGGGGTCAACCAGCCAGTCATTGATGTCGAAACCAAACAGGTCGTGATGACGACCCAAAATCACGGCTATACAGTCTCTGATCCCGGTGATCTCGATGTGACCCAGCGCAACGTCAACGACGAGACTGCAGAGGGACTCGCAAGCAAAGAGCTCGATATTATCACCCGGCAGTACCATCCCGAGGCCAATCCGGGGCCACACGACTCGCTCGGCTTTTTCGATGACGTGTTGTCGATGGTCTCGAAAAGCTCACCGGTTGCAGTTCCCGAATAACCACGTCGGCGACTCCGCACGAGCACACGGAGTCGTGGTCCCCGCCGTCTGACCAAGCCCGTCGGCGCAGATCGTCTCCGATTACACGTGGTATTACTCGATGTCTTCTGGCTGTTCGAGCGTCTCGATTGCGAGTAGGTTTGCGTAATCAACAACCCGCCGGAAGGTAACGCCGATCAGAAAGCCGGCGATCCCGATCGAGAACGTAAACAGAAAGCTAAACAGCACCGCAAACCGGAAACGATCGGCGAGGAGCAGGCCCTCGGCGAATCCCGACGGAGCGTTCAACATATAGGCACAGACCGGAAAAAACACCAACGAAAGTGCCGCCAGTGAACCATCGTTTGCATATGCCGCCAGTGAGGCGAGAATTCCCAAAAAGATCGACGGGCCCAAGAGAAATATCAGTTGGACATCGGTGACAATGCCGGTGACGGCGTAGCTTGCGAGTACCACTAAGACGGCCCCAACAGGAACATATGGGTTGATTTTGCCGGCCTCTGCGAGCACGTAGACCGCAGCAATGACTGAAATCACGAAACCACCCGCGGTCGCCAACTGCATCGTTTCAGCACCGCCCGCCGAGCCGTACCGTTCCCAGAGTGTTGGAATCGCCAGTGTGCTGAACGCAACGAGACTCAAGACCGCGGCTACGAGAAGAATTCGACGGGTGAGAGCGCTATCGCGGCCGATGAAAAATTGCCGTATCGTCTCGGCCATGGCTGTGTATATTAGGGCCTCAATATAAATTTGTGTGTCCAAGTGTCTGGTGTGATAACCTGACAATAGCGATGTGCAGCAGCCGCCGAAAACCGTCATCCGTTTAGTGATTCGGCAACGACCATCTGTATCATGAGCGATGTCCTCGATGGCGATCTGTATACACGAACCAAGGCGCTATTAGAACCCGGAGAGATTGAACTCGTTGGACTTATTGTTCACACTGAGCTCACCAGCCAGGAAGATCTCGAAATGCACGAGCTTACTGTCGAGCTCAACGAGATCATCGCTGAACATGCGGGCAAGGGCGAGACCTACATTTATGCGGGCAATGACGACACTGACTTTGCCTCAAATCAGTTCCACGGACGGACACTCGATGACGACGCGTTCGTCTGGGAGTGCCAACAGCTGCTTCGGGGCGGCAGTTTCCAACTCGTCTTTTATTACGAGGCGACCGCAGACCACGAAGCGATTGTTGAGGCTGTTGAAGCACACGGACTGTCGGTCACGCCGGTTCCATAACAGCGACAGAGTACTTCCGACGCACACGGCGTGCCATATGCGATCCCAACCGAGTGTGTGCTATTCAAACCGGTGGTGTCCAAACCGAGCCATTGACACTGCTGGCAGTCCAACGAAGGATATGGCCGAGGTAAACTTTCGAGAGTTTCTCAGCTCCGATATGCTGTTGTTGGCAGTCGTCCTGCTTGTCGGCATTGCTGGTTCGGGTGTTGCACGGTGGGGGCTCGGACAGCTTGGACTGCACACGCTTGGACAGCTCGTTTTCGTCATGGGATATGGTGGGATGATATTCGTCATCTGGTACGGCTGGATCCGCCCGCTCGACATTCGTGGCCCCGAGTAGCGTCGTGAGAAGCTACCGAAGCAAGAACGGAACTTTAATGCGCGTTTCAGCGCCACATATGGACAAGAATGCTGCCGTTACAGTTCATCGACGCGATCCTGCTCGAGTACGACATCGGGATCATCTTGCTTGCGGGGTTCGTCCTTACGACCCTCGGTGCCCTGCCGCTGAAGTCACAGCAGCTAATCGGCCTCAACACGATGCTGTTTGGCACTATTTTCATCGTGACGCCGGCATCGATGATGCCTGATTATTATCTGTTTCTCGGCTTGACGCTCGTCATCATCGGGCCAATGGTCTACGTAACGGCCCGCGAGTAACCGTCCGGCTTCGCTATCTTTTTGAGGTGACTCCGATAACCCAGACGCATGATTACCGTTCGAGCGCCGGCGACAAGCGCCAACCTCGGCAGCGGCTTTGATGTGTTCGGGGTCGCGCTCGACCGGCCCGCCGACATTATTCGTGTCGAGCGTGCCGACCGGACGACCATCGAAATCACCGGTGCCGGAAGTCAGTACATCCCAACCGATCCGAAAAAGAACACCGTTGGTGCGGTTGTCGAGGCGCTCGATGCGCCCGCCCACATTCAGATCGACAAAGGCGTCCGACCCGCCTCAGGGCTTGGCTCATCGGCCGCCAGCGCCGCCGGTGCGGCCGTTGCGCTCAACGAACTCTACGATCGTGGGCTTTCACGAAAGGAGCTCGTTCCGATTGCCGCCGAAGGCGAGGCGGTCGTCTCAGGGGCCGCCCATGCTGATAACGTCGCCCCTTCGATTCTGGGCGGCTTTACGATCGCCACTGCCAGTGGCGTCCAGTCGGTGCAGACCGACATTCCCTTGGTCGCCTGTCTCCCCGAAATCGCGGTTTCGACGCGCGATGCCCGACGCGTTGTTCCGAACAGCGCACGCATGGAACAGGTCGTCGAGACCGTTGGCAACGCGGCGACACTCGCCGTTGGAATGTGTCAGTCCGATCCCGAACTCGTCGGCCAGGGCATGGATGACCCGCTTGTGACACCGGCACGAGCCGAGCTTATTACCGGGTACGAAACGGTCCATACGGCCGCAATCGAGGCTGGGGCGACCGGGGTGACCGTAAGCGGGGCCGGGCCGTCGATGCTGGCGGTCTGCCGCGAGGGAACTCGCCGCGACGTTGCCACTGCGATGCTGGATGGCTTCGCGAAAGAGGGTGTCAACGCACGGGTCTACCAGACACAAGTCAGTCAGGGCGCAACGCTGTTTTGAGTTGGTAAAGGGTCTAACCCAATCGCAGTGAATAGATACCAAGCTGAATGTTCGCGGATAAAAACGAGTCTGTAGAGGTTAGACGCCGCGGCCCTGCAGGCGCTCTTCTTCAGGTATTGACGCGTTTGACTGTCCTTTCATCCCGCTGCCGGCGTTGGTTGCGATTTCGGCGAGCGTCACAGGGTCGTCCCAGTTGTTGACCGCCTCAACAATGGCGTTGCCCATCTGTTCGGGGTCTTCGGCACCGAAGATCCCAGAGCCGACGAAGATGCCGTCACAGTCGTGGTGCATCATCAAGGCAGCGTCAGCAGGTGTCGCGATGCCCCCTGCCGCAAAGTTGACAACCGGGAGCCGACCCATGTCGGCGGCCTCGTGGACGAGGTCGCGGGGCGCACCGTGTTCGCGGGCCCATTTTTCACGCTCGTCGAAATCCAGGCCTTCGATCGTCCGGATCTGATTCATCATCGTCCGCTGGTGGTAGACCGCCTGGTTGACGTCACCCGTTCCAGCCTCGCCTTTCGTTCGAATCATTGCAGCGCCCTCGTTGATTCGTCGAAGCGCTTCCGGGAGGTTGCGTGCGCCACAGACGAACGGCGAAGTAAACTCGCGTTTGTCGATGTGGTATTCGTCATCGGCTGGGGTGAGTACCTCACTTTCGTCGATCATATCGACACCGAGCGCTTCGAGAATTTGGGCTTCGGTATGGTGGCCGATCCGAGATTTACCCATTACCGGAATCGAAACCTCATCGATGATCTCGGTTACGTTTGCTGGATCGGGCATCCGGGCGACGCCCCCGCGTTTGCGGATGTCTGCGGGAACGGCTTCAAGCGCCATGACGGCGACTGCACCACAGTCTTCGGCAATGCGCGCCTGTTCGCGCGTAACGACATCCATAATGACGCCGCCTTTCTGCATCTGTGCAAAGCCCCGCTTGACCAACTCAGTGCCGCGTTTCAGCGTTCCGAGATCGGTTGGTTCCGACATACGAGTAAGTAGGGTCTGAGGACACTTAACCCGTGTTCTTTTCGTAGTCAGCGGACAGTGACTACTGCCGACTATCGGGGCATAGTGAGTCACAAAATACGCGTATGGAAATCCCTTCGTTGGTAACGGGTCGCTACTAATGAGAATACAGTACTGAGTGTTCGGTATGACTGACTCATTTGGCGACCGGCTGTCGGTCTGCATTCCGACGGGATTTGATCCGGGAAGCTATTCGTGTGTTCGCTCGCTCGCACGCCACGGGATTCATACGATCATCGCCTCCGAACACACAGACGTTCCCGCAGCCGCCTCGCGGTTCTGTGACGAACAAATCGTCATCCCATCACCGTATGAAGATTTGCTTGCCTACAAGGATGCACTCATTGGAATCGCTGCCCGGCCGGATGTTCAAACCATTATTCCGATCCGTCCGCACGACCCGTATCTCTTCGCAAAATTCCGCGAGGAGTTCGAGCAGTACGTGTCGTTGACGACACCACCGACACCGCTGCTTGCAACCGTCCACGACCGCATGCGACTAGCGAAAGCCGCCACTGATGCCGGGGTGGCCGTTCCAGACACTCAGTTATTGACTGACGTCGACGACTGGTCGCCCGAACGAATTATCAAATCGCGGTACAACCTGCTGACCGACACCTATCTCAACTCCTATGGCCCGAACGATTCGGAGACAGTCAAGACGATCAAACACCTCCGACCGGGTGAGAAGCCGGATGTCGATGCAGTCATTGATGAAATGAAACACGTCCCGATCGTCCAGGAGTACATCCGGAGCACCGACGAGTACGTCTTTGGCGCGCTCTACGAAGAAGGCGAGGCGCTGGCGACGTTTCAGCACCGACAGATCCGCGGGGACTCGTATACGGGCGGCGGTGGCGTCTACCGCGAAACGGTCTCCATTCCGGAGCTCGAAGAAGCCGGCCGAACGCTTCTCGATAGTCTCGACTATCACGGGCTCGCCTGTATTGAATATCTTGAGGACGCCGAGACCGGCGAGTTCGTCCTCACTGAAATCAACCCGCGCATGTGGCAGTCATTGCCCTGTGCGGTGCAAGCAGGGGCTGATTTTCCCTACTACTACTGGCTCACAACGCAAGGCCGAAGCCACGAAATTGATCACGACTATGATGTCGGCTTCGGCAGTCACCTGCTGTATGGGGAACTAGGCTATCTGTTGAGTATTTTCCGAGACGACTCGCCGCTGGTTGAACAGCCGTCGGTCAGCGGTGAACTTCGAGCGATTGCCAAATCGTGTTACGAAATGCCGAATTTCGACAATCTCCGGATCGACGACCCACTGCCGTTTGTGCGCGGGCTGAGCCACGTAATCAAGAGCAAACGGTAGGAAGATAACACAAGGTGTATTTGCTGTGGATGTCGCTCAAAAAGGTATCAGATAACTTTTATTATTTGTCCGGGCAGGACACTATTATGAAAATAAAAATGAATTTTGTATAGGCAATCACAAATAATCAGTATGCTTAATATACACTGATTATTTAAATAAGTTATACTGTACGTAGCGATGGAACATAACATATCACCGCCACCTATATTAGACACACTAGATATCGCTGTTACTATTCATCATCCAGAAACAGGGGCTATTTTGGGTGTTAATACTGCCAAAGAACAGCTCTACGGCTACTCCGAAGATGAGCTGCTAGACATGACTGTCGGAGACTACAGTGCTGACGAATCGAGGTTCACACAGGAACAGGCAACACAGCTGATAACTGCGGCGGCGAGTGGAACGCCACAATCGTTCGAATGGCACGTCAAACGGCCCAGTGGGAAATTGTTTTGGGCTCATGTGCAACTGCACGCGTGTTCTATTGATCGCACAGAGTGTGTGATCGCTACCAGTCAGGATATCTCCACAATCAAAGACAAAGAACGCCGTCTCAGGTTGTTTTATCGGATATTTCGACACAACCTCCGAAATGATATGAACATTATTCTAGGCTACTCCGAGCAGCTTGAACAAGCTATACAGGATGACGACCTCGAAATGCAGATTCAAACAGTGAATGATACGGCAAAAAAAGTTGCATCACTGAGCGATTCGGTGACTGAGATCGGACAAATAACAAATCGGACACTTGCTGATCGATCACCAACCAGAGTCATGGCCGTTATTGAAGATGTTGTCTCTGAGATCCGCGAATCTCTGCCGCATATGACACTAGCTATTGACGGCACTGAAGATGTGTGGGTGAATGCCGATGACAATCTACGTGTTGCACTCAGACAGATCCTCGAAAATGCAGTTGAGCACACTGACAATGAGCAGCCAACACTATTGATAACTGTCGATGAAATCAAAGCGCGTGAACAGGTTCAGATCAATATTGCGGATGACGGGCCAGGGATTCCGGAGATCGAATCACAAATTTTTGAGAACGAAGGAGAGCTTACGAATGTCTCTCATAGCTCTGGACTGGGATTATGGATTATCAAGTTTTGTGCTGAATCCCTTGGTGGCTACGTTCGCGTTGTGGATAATGAACCAAAGGGGAGCATCGTCAAATTCACACTCCCACTGCTAGCTAAGTAATACCCTATCAGGTCAGCTTTTATATACGCAGTACCGCTCGTTCGGGAAGCGTTGTAACTCAATAGCAATGTCAGAATAAAAACGTGTGCAGCGGTTCGCTAGTCTTTGCCGAACATCTGGCGCATCATCGGATGCATCTCCATGAGCTGCTCTTCGGCGATCTCTTCGTACAGTTTGTACGTAATCGAGACCGTCAGCAGCAGCCCTTCACCGGAGACGT
>CAZCYW010000040.1:0-16994 GCA_964503105.1 uncultured Haloferacaceae archaeon | reverse complement strand
GAACCTTCGAAAAGACGACTGAGGTGGATTACTCCTTTTTTACAAACAAGCGGATTCAGTTGTGTTGTACTTAGTCTCTACATCTTGCACAACAGTTCTGTCAGGGTTTGAGATTATTCGCCCGCTGATGGGGCAATGAACTCGTAAGACGAGATTTGAAGCAGCACCGAGGCGGACCCGATACGGTTTTCCCAAAGCCGACGGAATCCAAAACCAATGCTGAGTAGACAGTTCGTCCGCGAGAACCCCGAGGCCGTCCGCAATGCCCTCGAAACCAAGGGCGTCGACGTGGATCTCGACCGGATTCTCGAGATCGATGCGGAGTGGCGTTCGCTCAAAGTCGAGGGCGACGAGCTCCGACACGAGCGCAACGAGGTATCGAGCCAGATCGGCCGACTCAAACAGGAGGGCAAGGACGACGAGGCCCAGACGGCAATCGACCGGTCGACGGAGCTCAAATCCGAACTTCAGGCGATCGAATCGCGGGCTGACGAACTCGAAGCCGAGCTCGAAGATGCGCTCTTGACGCTGCCACAACTGCCCGACGAGTCGGTTCCAGTCGGCGATAATGAGGACGAAAACGTCGAACGCCGACGCGAGGGCTTCGACGACCTTCGGACGCTTCCCGACGAAATCATCCCACACTACGATCTCGGCGAAGAGCTCGAACTGCTCGATTTTACTCGCGGCGCAAAAGTCTCTGGCGGCGGCTTTTATTTTCTTAAAGGCGACGGGGCGCGACTCGAACACGCCCTTATTCAGTTCATGCTCGATGTCCACCGTGAACAGGGCTACACCGATATCTTCCCGCCGATTCCGGTGAACTCGGCGTCGATGCGTGGAACGGGACAGTTCCCAAAATTCACCGAGGACGCCTACCGGATCGAGGGTGACAACACCGAGCCATATGATGATGATGACCTCTGGTTGCTCCCGACAGCCGAAGTGCCGGTCACGAACCTCCACCGCGACGAAATCCTGCTCGATGGCGACCTTCCCCTAAAGTATCAGGCCTACTCGCCGAACTTCCGACAGGAGGCGGGCGAACACGGCACCGAAACGCGGGGAATCGTTCGCGTCCACCAGTTCAACAAGGTCGAACTCGTCAACTTCGTCCGACCCGACGAAAGCGACGAGCGATTCGAAGGGCTCGTCTCGGAGGCCGAATCAGTGCTCGAAACGCTGGGACTACCCTACCGTATTCTCGAGATGTGTACCGGCGATCTGGGCTTTACACAGGCGAAAAAATACGATATCGAGGTCTGGGCCCCCGGCGACGACATGGATGATGGCCCCGATGAGGGTGGCCGGTGGCTCGAAGTCTCCTCGGTCTCGAACTTCCGGGACTTCCAAGCGCGACGCGCAGGAATTCAGTACCGACCCGAACAACACGAATCCGCCGAGTATCTCCACACGCTCAACGGCTCGGGTGTCGCGGTCCCGCGAGTCGTCGTCGCGATTTTGGAATACTACCAGAACGACGATGGCACCGTGACCGTTCCCGAGGCGTTGCGTCCATATCTGGGCGGTCAAGCAGTCATCGAGGGCCACGACCCCGTCGGTGAAAGCGCCGTCGGCGACGGACCGAACAACTGATGTTAGGGCTGTTCGCGGTTTTGTGCCCGCCGTCGGCCATTCCAGTACAGGCTTGCACCGAGTAAAAAGAGGACGACACTGACCAGAATCCACGGTGGGTTCCAGACGGTCGTGCCGTGGACGACATCGTGAATATCGAGAATGTAGTGGCTGACGATGCCGTCGATCGTATTGAACAGCCCCATCCCAACTAAGAGAATCCCGCTGATTTTGAATCCTGACTGTCGCTGTGTGCTGCGGTTTGTGGCGGTCCATAACAGCGTCCCGCCGAAGAGAACCACCCCGAGCATCAAGAGCGAAAAGAGGCCGTCGTAGTAGATGTTCTGTCGGAGTCCGACGTGGGTGTGTGGATCATAGAGATTCGAAAGCAGATGGTGTGTCTGTAAAATATGGTGGAAGACAATGACATCAAGCAGTCCAGCAAGACCAATGCCGACCAGAAATGCGCCAAGGAGCCCAAAACGGCCACGAGTTTGCTGTGCGCTCATAACGCCTCGTTGTCCGGGACGCCAAAACACGCAGTGGCACATTTCAGAGCGATACTGACACCATAGTCACCAGTTCGCTACGATGCTGGTGACCACGAACATGATCGCCATTCGCTAGCCGAACGTACACCCTGTCGTACCCGTCTGGCCGACAGAACAAACGCTAAGTAAACCGCTAGCAAAGAATGCCAATATGTGGCGCGCCCGAACAAATCGGGAAGGGAAATCAGTCGTCTGTATCGCCTGTGGAGCCTCAGTGTTGCGTTCGGCAGCCCGCGAATATGACAAAGAGGGCAACCGATGGGAACGACACGGAAAAGAGTTTGAACACATCTGCAAAGCCTGTTTTCGAGACCTCTGTCATCAGCCACGGGCCGAACTCGAATCGGTGCTCATCGAAATCGATGCCGACACGCTCTCACAAGACGAATTTCTCGACCGGTATCTCACCCGTGTTGAAACCGGCGAAAGCCCGGTTGACGACGCCGACTCCTAACGCCCGTTCCGAGTAACCGGTTGTTATTCCGGTGTGGGTTTCACACCGTTTCATTTCAGTGTAGGTTTCACAATTTCACTCCAGGACGTGTGCGGGAACCGACCGCTGCCTGCGTTGATCACGCGATGACCGTCCGACACTGACTGTGTAGGTTCCGGCGTCAGTCGTCCAGCCGAGTTCCGGATCATAGCGCTGCCATGCTCGACTATCGAGCGGAATGTCGACCGTTTTTGTGGCCCCAGCAGCGATCCGACAGGACCGAAACCCGGCGAGTTCGCGCGGCGGTCGGATAAGCGTCTCGGCTTCAGCAGGTGTCGACTCAGCAGGTCCTGAAACAGAGACTTGGATAACCTCGATCCCCTCGCGGTCGCTGGTGTTTTCGACCGTTACTGACGCAGTCGGATCACTGCCGGCGTGGACCGTGAGATCCGTATATTCGAACGTGGCGTACGAACAGCCGTGGCCGAATGGATACGTCGGCTCGGTGTCAGTCGCATCGAAATGGCGGTAGCCAACACGGAGCCCCTCGTCGTATGTCGCCACCTCCTCGATGCCAGGGAACCGGCGTTCGTCGGCCGTCGGGTAGTCTGCAGCCGGGGCGAACGTCACCGGCAGGCGGCCACCGGGGTCGACATCGCCGTAGAGGACCGACGCGATCGCCTCACCGTGAGCCTGTCCGGGATACCACTGAACCACGAGCCCAGCGACTGAGTCACGCCACGGCAGTTCGACCGGCCCGCTGGCGTTGATGACGACGACGGTCTGTTCGTTGACGGCCCCAACGGCCTCGATAAGCTCGGACTGTGTGCCGGGAAGCGTGAGTGTCTCGCGGTCGGCCGCTTCGGTGGCCGTATCGCGAACGAAAACGACTGCGACTTCGGCTTCGCTGGCGGCTGCGACCGCGTCATTGATACTGGGCTGCTCGCTGTCGGCTGACGCTGGTTCGTCGTCACGGGCCTCATCGGCGTCTTCGAGGAGTCCATCAAACAGCGAAACCGCCTCGATACGTGGAACACCTTTCGCAACGCTCACTGTTCCGGCCGCACGGTCGCGGAGGCCGTCCACGGGACTCGTCTGCTCGAATGGAGTCGTCTCCGAGGAGCCACCGCCGCCCAGAATAGCCTCGTCGATGGCGGGCCCGATGACGGCGATGTCCGTCTTTTCATCCAGTGGCAGCACACCATCGTTCTTCAGGAGTACCGTTCCGCGAGTGGCAATCTGTTCGGCGAGAGTACGGTGGGCTGGGACGTCAGTTACCGGCTCCGTGGCCACGGTGACACTGGAGTCGGCCTCGGTGTCAGCCGCCTCGAGCAACCCAAACCGATCAAGCTGTCCGAGAATGCGAGCGACCATATCGTCGAGCCGTGCGACCGAGACCTCCTCGGCGTCGACGGCGTCCCCGAGGTCGGCGGCGAACAGCCCACCGCTGTCAACATCAGGCATTCCCTCGGCGATTGTTGGATCCATTTCATCGGCAACCGAGTCGGGATCGATGCCCATCGACTCGAACTGTTTTTCGAGACTGGTGCCGGGCATTTCGAGATCGAGCCCGCCGTTTGCAGCGCCGCTGGCCGATTCGGTGCCAAACCAGTCGGACATCACAAACCCATCAAATCCCCACGCGCCTTTGAGCACGCCGCCGACGAGGTCGTGGTGTTCGCTCATAAACGTCCCGTTGACGCGGTTGTAGGCGGTCATCATCGCACCCGGCTCGGCCTCGATGGCGTCATGGAAGCCACGGAGATACAGCTCTCTCAACACACGCTCGTCGATATCGGCGCTCACAGCGGCTCGACGCGTCTCCTGGTTGTTGGCAACGAAGTGCTTGGGCGTTGCGATCACACCCTCAGACTGGATGCCGTCGATGGTAGCGGCCGCAAACCGGCCGGTGACGAGCGGATCTTCGCTGTAATACTCGAAATTGCGGCCGCACTGGGGGACGCGAATAAGGTTGAGTCCCGGAGCGAGCAGCACGTCCTGATCGCGGGCGGCCGCCTCACGAGCCAGTGCCGCCCCCTGTTTTCGCGCCAGTGTCGGATCGAAGGTCGCCGCCAGCGCGATCGAGGCCGGAAAGGCCGTTGCGGGGCGCTCGGATCGAATCCCGAGCGGGCCATCGGCCAGCCGGAGTTCGGGAATCGAGAGCCGAGGAATTCCGGGAATGTAGCCGGTGGCGTTGCCTTCGGGATCGACGTGGCCATGGACAAGCGAGCATTTTTCCTCAATGGTTAGCTCCTCAAGGAGGGCCGCGACACGAGCAGATGGTCCCACGGTCTCGTCAGCGCCAGAACGCCGGTTGTCGGTCATACGAGTAGACGGTGATCCGGTGAAATAATGACTGGGGTCGGCTGACAGACAAACCAACTGGAGGCCCGACACGTCTTTCTATCCAACCCTCATTGGTTGAGCCATGTCAGATGATCAGGCCTACGCCGGCACCGCCGAAGGCCAGGGCCCCGTTCGGGTTACCGAAGCCGTTGCCGACCGGCTTGCCGACAAGCGAGAAGAGCTCTTCGAGGAGTTCGAACTCCGAGACAAGTTCCCCGGCGATGTCCTCGTCGAAGCCCGCAAACGGACCGAAGGCGTCACCGACGAAATCGAAGCCGAACTTGAGCACCGCCAAGACCTCCGTGAGCTAACGACGTGGACGACCGACCCCGCCGATGCCCAGGACTTCGACGATGCGATTAGCATCGACAAAAACGACGAACACTATACGCTGTGGGTTCACATCGCCGACGTCAGCCACTACGTCCATCCGGGCTCGGATATGTGGGCCGAAGCTGTCAAACGCTGTAATACGATCTATCTCCCCGCCTACACGGTTCATATGCTGCCACCGGTACTGGCCGAGACAGTCTGTTCGTTGGTTCCCAACGAGGACCGCCTTGCCCACACCGTCGAGATGACCATCAGTCGTGAGACGCTCTCGTTCGAAGAAGTCGAAATTTACAAATCCGTTATCCACAGCGACGAACGGATGACCTACACGCAGGCCGAAAACCGAATCGATGAGGAAGACAGCCCGCTGCACGAGGAGTGTGCACTGGTCTTCGAGCTGGCCGAACAGTTGCATCAACAGCGGAAAGCGGACGGCTCGCTCGTGCTCAACCCGGCACGTGATCGGGCGCACACGATCGTCGAAGAGTGTATGCTGAAGGCAAACAAGGCGGTCACGCACGAACTCATGTGGGGCCGTGGTGTCGAGGCGATGTACCGTGTCCACCCCCAGCCGACGCCCGACCAGTGGGACAAAGCGCTCAGAGAAATCCAAGAGCTCAACGGCGTCAGCATCCCGAGTGGCTCCTGGGACGATCCACGGAAAGCCGTCAATGCCGCACTCGAAGACTCACCCGGCCGCGCGCTCAGCAAGATTCAGCGAGCCGTCCTGAAAGTCATGCCGCGGGCGAAATACATGAACGACCCCTTCGGTGGACACCACGCGCTAAATTTCGACATCTACGGCCACTTTACCAGCCCGATTCGGCGACTCTCGGATCTGATTAACCACTGGATCGTCCACGAAAACGAGGTTCCAGAGGACCTGATCGAGCTCTGTGACCGGGCTTCCGATAAGCAAAAAGATGGCGAAACCTGTGAACGACTCTACAAACAGTTCATGCGCGAAATCCATCTCGATCCGTATGCGATCAACAACCGAGGAATTGAAGTCTTAGACGAGGAGGAACTCGTCGACCTCGACGAAGAGGAACGCGAGAAGGTTCACGACGTACCGACCTAGCTGGGTCGAGACGGCCCACGCACACTGCATTGGACAGAGCCTGTTTAGGACACTGGCCGACTCGATAGCGACCGACTACCAGTACGATACCGACCGTATGTGGCGATTTTGGTGTGGTATTTTGTCGCACGAATCCGCGAGAGTCTTAGTCGTCGAGCCCCGACTAGCTGGTGTGGACACGACCCGCCTCGAACACACCCTCAACAGGGAGTTCGGCGGTACCAACGCCGAGCTCCGTGTCGTCACCAGACAAGCCCGCGATCTCGTCGATTCCGGCCAGCCCACCGCTGACCGGGGTCACGAACTCACCATCACCGAGCTTGTCGGCCACCTCCAAGACGCCCCGACCGGCTCGACCCTCATCGAGCGCTGGAACTGGTGGATGGGCGCACTCGACGTCGCCTACGGCGGTTACGAACGGTTTTCGGTCCGCTTTGTCGAAGACGAACCGGGTGTAAACACCTAACTGAACAGCCACTACTGGCTGTGATCGCAGCCGAGAGCGTCGGCTCATCTGCATCGGCGCTCACAACGACAAACGCCCGCTCAGTGTCGTCGAAACTCGGTGTGGAGGGTGTCGCTGCACAACAGACGAGCCGGTCGGTCGAACCGACGGATGAAAACCGGCTGAGCCGCTACGGTCACCAATGGACGTGCAGTTTCTCGGCGGCGCAGACGAGGTCGGCCGGAGTGCAATTCTCATCAATGACCGACTCTTGCTTGATTACGGCACGCAGACGGCAAACCCACCGCAGTATCCGGTCGGCAATGTCGACCCCGACGCAATCGTTGTCTCTCATGGGCACCTCGATCACGTCGGGTCGATTCCGTCGCTCCTTTCGGGGACGCGTCGGCCCGAGATCCACTGGACACCGCCGACCGCCGAGTTGGCGCGGATTCTCGCCCGCGATACGCTCAAGCTCAAGGGTGGGACGATGCAGTGCCCCTTTACCGAAACGCACGTCGCCCGGATGAGCGAGGTCGACAGCCGCCACGGATTCGACGAGCCGTTCGAGGCGGCAGGTCACGAAATCACCTTCTACAACGCGGGACATATCCCCGGCAGCGCGCACGTCCTCGTCGACGACGGGGAGACACGGCTGCTCTATACGGCTGATTTCCACACCGATGATACACGGCTCCTCTCGGGAACGACTGCCCGCCCCGACGCCGACGTCGTCATCTGTGAGTCGACCTACGCGAACGTGAGCCACGAGAATCGACAGGCGGTCGAACAGCGCTTTGCCGAAACCGCCCGGACAACCATGTGGGAGGGTGGAACCGTCGTCGTCCCGGCGTTTGCGATCGGTCGCACACAGGAACTGCTCATGATCTGTGAGGCCCACGATCTCGACTGTTACGTTGATGGTATGGGAACGCGTGTGCTCTCGATGCTGCGGCAGTATCCCGAGTTCGTTCGCGACGCCGACGCGCTCGGGCGGGCGGCACGACACGCCCGCGAAGTGACTGGGCGCGATGGCCAACGGAAACGGATCGCCGCCCAGAATGCCGTGATCGTCACCACCAGCGGGATGCTCTCGGGTGGGCCAGCGATGACCTATATCCCCGCGATCCGGACTGACCCGGTCAACCGAATTTCGCTGACGGGCTATCAGGTGGAGGGAACGCCGGGGCGTCAGCTTCTGGAAACGGGTCGCTGTGAACTCAACGGCGGAATCTATCCGGTGTCGGCGAAAACCGATCTCTTTGATTTCTCAGCCCATGCTGACCACGCAGGATTGCGGTCGTTTCTGTCGTCCTACGAGGAGTCGACGATTCTCGTCAATCACGGCGATTCCTGTGGCGCGTTTGCCGCAGAGTTGCGAGCCGATGGGATTACCGCGAGTGCTCCGGCACTCGGCGAGACGCTGGAGGTTTAGTTGGCTCTTCAGGTGCAGTCGCCAACTCAACCGTTTTCTTCGCGGTCGTCCGTGAGTGAGCACCGAAAAACAACCAACCAGTTGAACCGGCCAATAGCACTGATATGGACCTCATGTCAGTGGAATATACTGGTTGGCTTGGCTGAAACAGCGCTTTAGCACCAAGGGAACCAAGCGGAAGTATGGCCACCAACGAAGACCTCGACCTAACGGAAACCGAGAAAGACGCGCTCCACGAGGTACAGCTCGCAACCGAGCACATCTATCACGGCTTCGGCGATCTTATTTCATTTCACCACAAGATCGGCCACGCAATGGACAAACTCGCAACAGCCGAATCCATGCTTCGAGAGGCTGGTCACGAACGGTTTGCCGATGAGCTTCGAGAGCGACACCTCCCTGCTGGGGCGGTTGATGACATGTGGACCTACGAGGTCGTCGAAACCTTTCGACATGGCTTTCTCTCCGAAATTGATTCCTTTGACGAACGGCTCCGAAAGGAGATTGCAGATGGCAGACACCACGTAACCGAACGTGAACAGCAAGACGAGTGGCGCGAACGAGTTGATTGGAACAAATAACACACGGACTGTAGGACACGCGGAGTCAGCAACCGGTGACTGCAGCTGGAGCTCTACGTGACGTTCGACGATTAGTCGTCTTCGCTGGCAAGATGTTTTTCGACACGGTCGGCGTATTTTTCGAGCTCGGCCGCAAGCGTCCGTGCCTGTTCGGGCGTGAGCCTGACGCGGTCAGCGTGTGCTGGAAGGTGTTCAAGCTGTGAGTTATCAAGCTCCATTTCGAGTTTGACGTGATCGGGTTGCTTTCGCGGTGCGGTCGCGTTGACGACGGCGTAGGCTTCCTCGGTAAAGTCGTGTGCTTGGGCCTCGCCATCAAGAAGGTCAAACGTCGTGTAGGCGTTGACTGAGAGAATTCGATCAGACATACTCGAACGGTGGGAGGGCAGGTTCTTGAGCCTTTATCCGCACGTCAAGACCGGCCGATCGTGTCTGCTGGCAGGTCTTCGTTGCCGACAGCCTCAGTCGTCGGCCGGTGCCAGCGAGTTGCCGTCGCCGTCGGTCGGCGCAGGCGAGGCATCCATCGAATCGTTTTCGGCGTATGGATACCAGGTCAGCTTCGTGTTGTGCATCATCGGATCCTCGTAGCTGGTCTCTTCGGGTTCGATGAGCGCTTCGAGTTCCTCCTCGTCTTGCCGAGCGATGAAGTCCCGGAACGTCTCGGTGCCGTCTCGTTGTTCTTCGAAGCTCGCAAGCAGGTTCTTGATCGCGCCGGGAACCTCGTCGACGGGCACACGCTGGCCAACCCACTGTGCGAACTGTGGGTTCTCACCAAGCCCACCGCCGAGACCGATATCGAGCGCTTCGACCGGTTCGCCGTTCTTTCGCGTTTTCATACCGCGCAGTGAGATATCGGCAATCTGTGGCTGGGCACACGAAGCGGTACAGCCCGACAGATGGATATGGAAGTCCTCGACACCCTCGGGTAGATCGACGTTCTGTTTGAGCCACCGGGCAAACCGAACTTGTCGGTTCTTCGTCTCGACAATTGAGAGCGAACAGAACTCGGTTCCCGTACAGGCGACCGAGCCACGCATGAACGGATGTGGGTCCGGCGAATAGTGTTCGAGTAGCGGCTCGTCGAGCAGTGCGTCGAGGTCCTCCTCGGGCACGTCGGTGATAATGACGTTCTGTCGCTGGCTGATACGGACTTCACCGGAGCCGTACTCGTCGGCGACGCGGGCGAGTTCGGCGGTGTCGTCGGCACCCATTCGGCCAACGAGCACGTTGAGCCCGACGTAGTAGTTGCCGTCGCGCTGTTCGTGGACGCCGATGAGGTCGCCGTGTTCCTCGCCGCCGGCGTTGTAGGTGTACTGCTCGCGGAGGTCTTCGCCGGCGGTTTCGAGTTCGAAATCGACGAAGTCCTCCTGGAGCGTTGTGCGGAACTTCTCGGGGCCCCACTCATCCATGAGGAACTTGATCCGGGCGTTGTACCGGTTTTCGCGGTCGCCGTGTTCGCGGAAGAGCGCCGAAATACCGCCAGCAACGTCGGCGGCGTTTTCTGGTCGGACAAAGACGTCGATCTGGCGGGCAATGCGCGGTTCGTTCCGCGAGAGGCCACCGCCGACAGCAACGTTGAAGCCACGGACTTCCTCGCCATCGATCTCTTTGTAGGCAGGCTCGAAGGCCAGATCGTTGATGTCACCCTGTCCGGAGCCATCCGGGGCACCGGTGACTGAGACCTTCCATTTTCGGGGGAGATTCGAGTGATCCTCGTTGCCCTTGAATCGGTCGTTGAGTTCGTGAATCACGGGCAGCGCATCGACGAATTCCGGGGCTTTGCCGGCCATTGGATTGCCGACGATGTTTCGCCATGAGTCACCACAGGCCTGCTGGGCCGAAAGGCCGACAGCCTCCATCTTTTCGAAGATTTCGGGAATATCTTCGAGTTTGAGCCAGTGGAGCTGAATCGACTGCCGGGTCGTCCAGTCGACGTACGTATCGCCGAACTCCGGATTTTCGGCGGGGCCGCTGGCGTACTCGTTTGCGATCTCGGCGACGACTTTCGTCTGGCCGGGTTCGAGCACGCCGTTTGGCGTCCCGATTCGCATCATGAAGTAGCTCTCTTGGCCGTTGCGCTGCTGGTAGAGCCCCCACCATTTGAACCGTTCAAACCAGGCGTCGCTCTCGTCGTCGGGAATCGAGTCCCACCCTTCTTCGGCGAATCGATAGAGGTGCTCACGTATCTCGTTTCCGTAGACCTCTGATTTCCATCGCTCAACGTCGGTTGGCATATCCACACCCACTCGCCCCACACGTAAACAGCCGCCTGCAGTGTCAACCATCCCCGGTGCTAAGATACACCGGATACTATTGCTGGTTTTCTCGCTTCCGGCGCTCGATTGGCTGCATAACGATGTTCTCACGGTCATAGCCCCGATATTCACCCGATCGGATCCGCCCGACGGGGAGTTTTCCGGGGACACCGCTTTCACCGCAGACAATACACTGTCCGTAGGTTGTTACCGCGACATCACGGCCATCTGCGGAGACTGACGTAAATCCCTCTGCAATGAAATCGACCAAGTCGCACTCGCAGAACTCGGGGGCATCGAGCCGCCAGAGTTCACTTACACTTACTCTGCGTGTATCGTTTACTGACAGCCACGCACCGTCGTCGAGAATTCGAAGGGCAACACTCACACACACGTCTACGGGCCGTGTGCTTCTGTAGCAGTCGCCTCCTGCAATCGCTGACCGCACCGGTGACAGTGGCTTTCCTGTCAAACCTACCGCAGTCAGGTGATTATGACCGTAATCTGGCGTCCGGTATAGCTGCAACACCATCCGGTATCACCGAGTGCGGGCCAGTGTTACGGGTTGGGATGTGGTTAACCCCGTAACGCGTCTATCGGTGTCTGATGAAGACTGAGAATACGTTCAGACAACACGCATCCGCAGATGTCGCGCCGGAGCTCTACCAGACACGCGACACGGAGGGGACGGCGTGAGCAATCCCGAAGACACCGAGCATCTCGCAAATCTCTCGGACGGGGCTGGCTGTACTGAAATCTGGGAGCACCTTTCCGAGCAGCGGGCGGCCGCAGCCGCGGACGAAGACGCCGAAGCCGACACAGATTCTGCGGCCGACAGCGACGCCTCAGCCGATGGAACGGCCGACGAAGAGACGGCTGCCACCGAAGAGGCTGCTGCCGACGGCGAGACAGCCGCCGATGAGGACGCACCCGAAGCGGACGCCGCGGCGACCGTGCCGGCTCCGTAGTGACTCACTGACTCATCTGGGACGACCTTCGCCGACGCTTACTGCGGTTTGGCACGAGCAAAACATTCGAGCGCGGTACTTTTACTTAGGGCAACCATTATCGGAGGTAATGAGCAAGGAGTACGGTTCTGATCGGGAGACGCCGATTGGGACACCAGTCGTCCGTGCAGATCCCGAAATCACGGGTGAGCGGGCGTCTGAGGCCGTTGGATTCGATCCGGACGACCCAGAAAGCGTTGCGGAGGCTGCCAGGGTCGTCCATGAGTTTGCGACCGGGGCTGTCGGTGGCAACGACCACGTTCTCATGCTTCGAGGAGCGGCCGCCTGTGCGGCCCTTGTCCGCGGACTTGGGTCGTACAAGGCGGCCGCCGAAGAATCAGGCGACGGCGTGACGGTGTCGTTTATCCGCAAGTGGGCACGCGTTCACGACCTGCCACAGTCGATCCGTCGACACGTTGCCCGCGGCCATATTGCGCCAACGGCGGCAAAACACATTGCGCGTGTCCCGACCGAAGACCGGTATCTCCTCGCGTGGGCCAGTCTCGATGCCGAGTTGACCGTTCGAGACATCCGGTCGATTGCGAGTGCGATCAACAACGGCGAGGATGCAGAAACCGCGATCCGAAATCATGGCATCACACCGGGAGAGCTTACGGTGACGGTACCGATAGCCGAGTATACCGAACTGCGACATCGGGCGTCGATGGAAAACCGGCCGCCGGGGGAGATTGTTGCCGACGCGTTGAAAGCGTATTTCGATACCCAGCGTCGGTAGGTGTCGGTGAGTGCCGCCCAAAACGCGATTTGTCGCCGACTGTATGGTATGTGATCGACTGACGGCAGTCGACTCCGATAAAAACCCTTATCAGCGCGTATCGGCAAATCCCGGTGAGGGCTGGTAGCTCAGTTAGGCAGAGCGTCTGGCTTTTAACCAGACGGTCGGGGGTTCAACTCCCTCCCAGCCCGTTTCTACTCCGAACAACGTGAGGAGTGAAACGGCTATGGAGGAGTTGAACCAGCGAGCAGCTTGCTGCGAGTGAGGTTCAACTCCCTCCCAGCCTGTTTTCCCGCGTCGTCGTGAACAACGTGAACGACTGCTCGAAGCGGTGAGCCGCTTCGGCGACTGAAAGGAGCAGTGAAACGGCTACGGAGGAGTTGGATCAGTAAATCAATCGTTCTGGCAGCAAAGTATTTCCATAGTGTATCACTAACTATCACGAACAGACGCCACACTGGAGTAGAACCATGGACGACAACAACTCATCACCCGACACTCGCGACCGAACCAGTGTTGCGTTCACCGTGACGGAGCCGGTCGATGACGACCCGGTTGATGAGTTGCTTGGCTCGCTCGTCGAACGCTTCAAAAACAAATCGGTCCCGGATCTCGAAGCAATCCACGAGCGGACGACGATTCGGAACGTCGTCAACTACTGGGAGGTCGACCAGTGGCTCGAACCAGGCTGGGATATTACGCCCGAAATCGTGCAATTTAGCGGTGAGTCGCTTGCCGACGCGCTCGTCTTTACCCATCCACAGAAGTCATATGATATTATTCTCAAGCCACGCGAGACGTTTGTGCCAACAGATGATATCGAAATCTACGTTTTAGACCACACGAGCGGGACGCGACGACAACTCGTCCGGACGGTACCGACGCTTGACACCGCGCTCCAACACACCGTGTTTCAGTATACACACCGGCAGTTCAATCCCGATGCGCCCTATCTACTGTCGATGACCCAGCCACTGCTTGACGGCGAGGACATTTCGGATGATGATCTGACACTCTCAGAATAACATGCGACCACAGTCTGTCGTTAGTCTGCGGCCCGGAATGTGAGCTCAAAGACACTGTCATGCGTGGCTGTGTCCGTACACTCGATACTGCCACCGTAAATCTCCATGAGCCGGTCGACAAAAAAGAGGCTCAGCCCATTCCCATGGTGGATCGGGCTGTCTTCGTTGCGGCCAAAAATCTCGTTACGCCGGGTGGGGTCGACACCAGTGCCGTTGTCAGCAACGGTAAGAACGACTGTGTCTCCGTTTTGCTCGGCATCGATAACGACCTGTGGTGTCTCGTGATCGTTGTGCTCGATTGCATTTTCGATGAGCGTTATGAGCGCTGGCTCGATGTTTTCATCCGCAAAGACGGCAAGTGTCTCAGAAAGGGGGTTGATCGTCACCAAGTCCGGATCAACTGGAGCCTTCTCACACGCGCTCGTAATCGCTGTGTGCACCGCAATTGGCCGCAATGAACATTCGCCGTCGGGTGAAATAATATCACTAAAGGTTCGCGTTTTGTCAGCTCGGTTGAGAAGCCGATTTGTTCGCTCTCTGGCCTTTTCGACCGCGTTGTGAGCGGTTGGATCGGCCGTGACGGCTGGGACGGCTTCCGTGATGGTATCAAGCATTCCCAAAATAATATTGGCCTCGTTTCGGAGATTGTGCCGGAGCACCCGGTTGAATATTTTGAGACTCTGTTGGTACTGTCGATACGCAGTGAGATCAGTAAACGAAGCGACATAGCCCTGCGTTGTTTCGTCCTCAATGATTGGTGTCGCTGTAGCCCGCCCGTAAATACGACGGCCGGTTTTGGTTTCGATTTCGAGGTCGCCCTCCCATCTATTCCCACCAGTCAGCGACTCTGTGGCATCCACAAAGACTCGTGAATTACCGATAAACAACAGCGCGGTTTCGCCAATCACCTCCGTTCGGTGGTAGCCACAGAGTTCAATGAATGCCTCATTAACGTCGGTAATGATGAAGTTCTCATCGGCGATGAGCGTCGCGGTTGCCGTTTCGCGAAATGCAGTCCGGTAGGGAACCGATTTGGCATCAGATGTCTCGGTAGGTGTCGATGAGTTGTCCATGGGCGCTGTATCTCTGGGCAAACAGGATGTCAGTCGATCGGTAAAGCAACAACCGATCAAGCGATCGCAACTATGATACTGAGTCTCTAGCAATAGTATATCAATATGTCGGCAATTAAACGGTGAGATAACGTGAGTCACTCATTCCGTTCGCGCTGATAACTGCCGTCGTAGTTCCTTCCCTTATCAGCGACGGACTGCCGGCAACACCGACTATGAGATCGACGGCGAACTCAAAGACGACCGCCGACTTGTTACGGAGTAAGCATCGAGAACCGACGGTAGAGACTCTGCTGATATGATATTGTTAATAAAAGTGATCATAAGATTGATATCCCGGTTCCTTGAAGTCGGACTATGGGCCTCCGGAAAAAATTGTCGCGTTCGTCAGGAACGTCGCCGTAATCGAGTTGGGTGGCTGGGTAATCGGGCTCACCGTGCTGGTCGTGGGTGTCGGGACCGGAATCATTGCGAGAGCGTTGTTCGGTGCCGAGGCCGGCCTAGGTATTGGGCTCGTTTGTGCCGTGGTTGCCGCATACGCGGTGTGGAAACGGCTCCCCAGAGTATCAACAGAAACCTAGCGGTTGGGCGTCCCAACAGGCTCAGTCGACGTTTTCGCCCTGATAGCTGCCGTCGTAGGTGCCATCATGGTCGGCCTCGGCGAAGACGATCTGGGCGATGCGTGCGCCCTGTTCGATTTCGACCGGGTGGTGGACCTCCAACAGCCCCTCGCCTTTGCCCTCGTAGCCGGCGTCCCAGACGGCCGTATGGAGCATACAGGAGTTCCGCATGAGCGACGACCGCGGATAGATAAAGCCGATGTGTCCCTCGGGAATGTGGACCGTCTCGCCGTATTGGACGATGTAGGCTCCCTGAGTCAGTTCAAATAGCCCGTCGACGGGGTTGATCTCGGTTCGGTCACCAATCGTCTTTCCCTCACGGCTGATCCGTCCGGGGGTTGTTTGCTCGTAGACTGCCCCAGCGGTGAGATCAACGCCGTTTGGCTGGATCTGTGCGTCCGAAATCGGCGTGATTGTGCGACCGACAGTTGCGCCTGACTGAAACATACCGCAGGTCACTATTGAAATGGGTAAAACAGTATCGAGAAGAGAGTAGTTGGTGATCATGAAAAAACACCGATGTTTTGGGATAAAATGTCGACAACTGCACAGCCGCCAGTGGATTTGACACGGTTATCAATCCGGAAATACGCGGGATTTATACCCGCGTAGGGACCATCGGCGAACGTTATGGGACAGACGGTTACCGAGAAAATCCTCGACGATCACCTCGTCGAGGGGGAGCTCACCCCCGGCGAAGAAATTGGTATTGAAATCGATCAGACGCTCACACAGGACACCACCGGGACGATGGTGTGGCTGCAGTTCGAAGCCCTTGGCCTCGAAGACGTCCAAACTGAACTGGCCGCGCAGTACTGTGACCACCAGACCTACCAGTTCGACTTTAAGAACACTGACGACCACCGCTTCCTCCGTTCGGCCGCCGGCACGTTCGGCGCGCACTTCTCGCGACCCGGCAACGGTATTTGTCACAACGTCCACAAGGAGAACTTCGCCGCCCCCGGCAAGACGCTCCTCGGATCGGACAGCCACACGCCAACGCCCGGCGGACTCGGCCAGCTCGCAATCGGTGCGGGTGGCCTCGATATCGCCGTTGCGATGGGTGGCGGCGCGTACTACGTCGAGATGCCGGAAGTCGTCAACGTCCGACTCGAAGGCGAACTCCCCGAATGGGCTTCCGCCAAAGACGTCATCCTCGAGATGCTGCGACGCCTCAGCGTGAAAGGCGGCGTCGGCAAGGTCTTCGAGTACACCGGCCCCGGCGTCGAGACGCTCACCGTTCCCGAGCGAACGACGATCACCAACATGGGAACCGAACTCGGCGCAACGTCGTCGATCTTCCCAACTGACGAGCAGACCAAAGACTTCCTCGACCGCGTTGGCCGCGGTGACGCCTTCGTCGATCTGCAGCCCGATGAGGACGCCGAGTACGCCGACGAGATTGTCATTGATCTCTCGGAGATCGAACCGCTCATCGCCTGCCCAAGCATGCCCGACAAGGTCGTGCCCGTCCGCGAGGTCGCCGGCGAGCGCGTCGAGC
>CAZCYW010000039.1:0-17859 GCA_964503105.1 uncultured Haloferacaceae archaeon | reverse complement strand
CGTCTTCGAGTGGCAGTTCAAGCGTCGAATGGAGACGGAATACGCGACCTGTCATGATGGATTGGATTGAAGCTGGTTCCCCGCAGCTGCGCCGATACCTACCTGTTGTTAGACACCCAAGGTTATAGGAGCTACCCTTTGGATCCCCCGAACCGTCTCGAATAACGAACGGTTCACCCCAAAGAGCGCCCGGTCGGCGCAAAAAATTAGGCTGTCAGTGTTGTTTCGAGTTCGCCGCGTTCGTCGAGTTCAGTGAGAATGTCGCTGCCGCCAACGAATTCGCCGTCGACGTAGGTTTGTGGAATCGTCTCCCAGCCGCTGTGTTCCGAGAGCGCCGCGCGGTAGTGATCCAATGCGGGCAGGACATCAATGGTTTCGATCTCGTCGACGTGTTTGCCAATTAGTTCGAGCGCGTTCGCCGAGTAGCCACACTGCGGCATGAGCTGGTTGCCCTTCATAAACAGCACCACGTCGTTCGATTCGATGGCCTCGTCGACCTTCGTCTGGACGGTCTCTGCATCAAGTTCGCTGTCAGGCTGGAATGTCATAGCCTAGGTTAATCCACACACGCTCAAAGGCGTTGCGTCCCAATGCGGATTACTCGTCGCGGCCGACGCTGACGACGTTCATCAGCGAGTAGACGGGCACGCCATCGATCTCGTCGAGTCCCTGCTTGTCGACAATGACGACACAGCCAACCGGGTCGCCGCCGCGGGCGCGAACCGCCTCAATCGTCTCACCGAGCGTCGTTCCCGAGGTGATGATGTCGTCGACGATGTAACACTCCTGGTCGGTGATCGCCGAAAAGTTCCGCGAGAAGCCGCCGCCGAGATCCTCGATATCACCCTCCTCCCACTGGTGTTTTGCCGGCGCGTATGCGCCAAGGTCGGTGTCGAGTTCACGGGCGACGACTGTCGCCAGCGGCACGCCGGCTTTTTCGATCCCCACGGTGAGTCGAACGTTTTCGCCCTCTTTGGCGATAATATCGGCCATCGCGCGACTGACGTGGGTGAGTCGGGCGCTGTCGCGACCGATCGCATTCCAATCGACGTGGATATCTTGTGGACTGGTCGGTGTCGGTTTCGTTGCTGGCTCGGGTTCGCTTGTCGTACCGCTGCGCTCGACCAGCCAGCTTGCGGTCTCTCGAGAAACGTTTAGCTCGTCGGCGATTTCACCTTTCGAGAGTCCTCGCTCTGCCAACTCGGCTGCGCTTTCGATGAGATTATCGACGTTCTTCATAGCTACTGAATTGAACCGCGTTTTTTATAGTCGTGTCGTCATCCACAAAGGCCTGTTCGAACTCCTCGAGATCGTAGATTCCCGTGACGAGCGACGAGAGGAACGCCTCGGAGAGTGCGCCGAGCGACTCGACGGCGGCCTCGAAGTGTCGAATATTGGAGTTGACACTGCCGACGAGCGCCTTGTTGTGGAGGACGACTTCGCGGTGGAACTTCCCGCCGTTAAATTCAAACTCCCAGTCGCCGGGGACGCCAAGGAGCGCGAGGACGCCATTGGGTGCGAGTGCCTCAACCGCCTCGAAGGGATGTTTCGCGTAGCCGGTCGCTTCGTAAATTAGATCGGGCGGCTCGTAAGCGTCGGGAATCTCCGGGACCGGCGTCTCGTTGCTGTTGATGTAGGTGCTTTCGAGCGATTCGATGATGTCGATCGTTGGATCGGGTCGCTCGCGGCGGCCCAGACAGTAGGTCCGGTCGAACCGATGTTCGAACATCGCGAGAGTCAGGAGCCCAAGACTACCGTTGCCAAGCACAAGGGCGGATTCGGGTGTCCACTCGAAGGCCGATCGGCTTGCTTCGGCGTGTTCGACCGCCTTTTCGGTGATCGAAATCGGTTCGACCAGAAAGCCGTATTCGGCGAGGTCCGGCGAGAGCGTGACAAGTGTGGATTCAGGGCTCGTGAAGTATTCGGCCATAAACCCGTGGTCGCCAACGATCCCACGCTCATGATACTGACCGTCTGGGGCCATATCCGGTTCGCCACGTTCGAAATATGGGTTGTCGCCGTTTGGTGGCCGACGGACGGTTGGGACAACGAGTTGGCCGGCTTCGAGATCGGTATCATTGGGATCTTCGACGACGCCAACCGCTTCGTGGCCCAAGACGAGATAGTCGTCGCCGGCGGGCGAGCCGCCGTGACTGCCGGCGATGACCTCGTGGTCGGTGCCGTCGACACCAACCCGCAAGGTCCGAATCAACGCCTCACCGGCGTCTGGTTCGGGCCGTGGAAGCTCGATGAGTTCGGGCTTGCCAGCCCCATCGCGGACTGCGATTGCTTTCATACTCGACGTAGCGCTGCAGAGCACAAAAAGATTTATTCTTTTCCGAGTAAAGCTCTATGACGGGGCAGCCGGTCCCCACAGTAGCGGTGTAACCAGCCGCGCTGATGCTGTCCATTTCCCCCTATGGACAGCAACGTAGCTGCCCCATCCTCCAGTCGCCCACTCCCTGTTTTACAGTCACTTTCAAAGCAGTCGCTGGACCGGTACTGATGGGTCGTTATCGGGAGAATTCAGCGCTACTCTCGTTTGTAAAAGCAGCAGCCAGCTCAAGATTTGAACAAAAGCCGGCTCAAGATTTGGGGACGAAACTCAGGCTTCGAGCTGTTCGCGAAGCAGCTGATTGACCGCGCCAGGGTCGGCCGACCCCTGTGATTTCTGCATGACTTGGCCGACAAGGAAGTTGAGTGCGCCGCCCTCGCCGTTGTGATAATCGTCGACAGCGTCGGGGTTTTCATCGATTGCCGCCTCGACAAAGCCGAGTATTGCGTCGTCGTCGGCTTTTTCAAGCCCTTCACGGTCGATAATCGTCGCTGGGTCCTCACCCTCATCAAGCATCCCACGAAGGACGACCTCTTCGGCGTTTTTGACCGTGAGCTCGTCGGCTTCGACCAGTTCGATCAGCTGAGAGAACTCGTCGAGTCGCCCCTCGACATCGGTGATTTCCATATCGCGGTAGTTGAGTTCGCCGAGCAAGTTGTCAGCAACCCACGTTGCAGCCACATCGGGGTCGAACGTTTCGGCGACCGCTTCGAAAAAGTCCGCAACCGCTTTCGTTGAGGTGAGTTTCGAGGCCGATTCCTCGTCAAGGCCGTACTCCTCGCGGAATCGATTGCGTCGAGCAGCCGGCAGTTCGGGAATCGGAATCTCTTCGATCCAGTGAGCGACTTCGAGCGGCGGCAGGTCGGCCTCACGGAAGTAGCGGTAATCGGCTTCAGACTCCTTCGAGCGCATCGAGACCGTAATGCCGCGGCTCTCGTCCCAGTGGCGGGTTTCAGTTTCGATGACACGGCCCCGACGGACCGCATTTTTCTGTCGGGTCACCTCGTATGCCAGTGCCTTTTCAGCGCCTTTGTGGCTCGAAATGTTCTTGACTTCCGTCCGGTTGGCCTCGGCCAACACGTCGTCGGCGATTGTGCCGTCCTCGTCGACTGAATCGGCCGCAACCAGCGAGATGTTGGCGTCGACACGGAGACTCCCGTCACGGGTGGCATCGAACACACCGAGGTATTCGAGGACCTCTTCGAGTTTCGCGAGAAAAGCCCGCGTCTCTTTGGGCGACCGGAAATCCGGTTCAGTGACGATTTCGACAAGCGGCGTGCCCGCGCGGTTGTAGTTGATGAGCGTATAGTCAGCGGTGTCGATACTGCCACCTTTGTGTTGGAGGCTGCCCGGATCTTCTTCCAGATGGGCGCGCGTAATACCGATCTCTCGGCGCTGGCCCTCGACGGCAATCTCTAGGCTACCCTGCTGGCAGATCGGGGCATCGTACTGGGTGAGCTGGAAGTTTTTCGGCAGATCGGGGTAGTAGTAGTTTTTCCGGTGGAAAGTCGTCCGTTCGGGGATCTCCGCAGTGAGGGCTTTGCCGATTTTGACGGCGGCTTCGACCGCACCCTCATTGAGCACGGGTAGTGCGCCCGGCAGTCCCAGACAGACGGGACAGGTTCGGCTGTTTGGTTCTTCGTTTTCGGCGGCGGTAGTCGAACAGCCACAGAAGATCTTCGTGGCCGTCTCGAGTTGGACGTGCACCTCCAATCCGATGACGACCGCGTGTTCTTGGTTTTCGACGGCCTGCGCAGTCATTGTGCGGGATTTACCGCGCGCTGGCTAAAGGCTAACGGAGCGACGTGTGAGCGCCGACGGGAATGTGAGTCTGTCGCACACATGTCTGACGCAGATTTATACGCCCACAGTAACCTTCATTATCTATGACTAATCGGGTCGACGAACTCGAAGGAGACGTTGCAGAGCTTCGCGCCGCGGTCAATGGCCTTACTGAAGAACTGGTCGAAACCAAAGAGCGTGTGAGACAGCTCGAAAACGCTGCAGAAGCCGAGCAGGCCGAAAAAGACGCCGCCGCAGCCAAGGCCGCCGAGGCGAACCCCTCGGGTGTCGTCGAAACAACGACCAAGAGCGACGATCACGTTGAGGTTGTCGAACACGAGCGGCGCGAGGTCGACGTGATGACTGCCGACGAGACGACTCCCACCGATGGCTTTGAGCCAGCCGATGTAACTGACCCGGCTGCCGAATCCGAAGGGGCTAACACCACGGAGGAAGACGAATCAACAGAGACTGACGCCGACACCAGCGAAATCATCGTCGCCTAAGATCGGCCCAGAGCGGACTCGGTTACCCAGCCGGGCAGATTCAGTAACCCATGCACATCTCAGCGCTTGTCTTAGACGGTTTCAAGAGCTTCGGCAGACCGACGCGTATCCCATTTTACGAGGACTTTACCGTAATCACCGGGCCGAACGGCTCGGGCAAGTCCAATATTATCGACGGTGTGCTCTTTGCACTGGGATTGGCCCGAACCCGCGGCATTCGCGCCGAAAAGCTCACAGACCTGATTTACAATCCCGGTCACGACGGCGAGGAGTCGGCGTCCGATGGGCCGCGCGAAGCTAGTGTGACGGTTATTCTCGATAATAGTGACGAGACGCTCACACGCGAGCAGGTGGTCACAGCCGCCGGAACCGACCGCGTTGGCGACGTTGAGGAGATTACGATCAAACGCCGGGTCAAACAGACCGAAGACAACTATTACTCATATTACTACCTCAACGAACGGTCGGTCAATCTCGGCGATATACAGGACCTCCTCTCGCAGGCAGGCATCGCACCCGAGGGCTACAACGTCGTCATGCAGGGCGATGTCACCGAGATTATCAATATGTCGGCCTTTCAGCGACGCGGCATTATTGACGAGATCGCCGGTGTTGCCGAGTTTGATCAGAAAAAGGAGGCCGCCTTCGAGGAACTCGAAGCCGTCACCGAACGGATCAACGAAGCAGCCCTCCGCATTGAAGACAAAGAGGCCCGGCTCGAACAGCTCGCCGACGAGCGGGATACGGCGCTCGAATATCAATCCTACCGCGAGGAAAAAAGCGAGTATGAAGGCTATCTGAAAGCCGCTGAACTCGAAGAAAAGCGTGAGAAACACGCATCGACAGAAGACCGAATCGAGCGACACGAATCGACGCGTGCCGAGCGACAGGCCGACCTCGATACCGCCCAAGGCCGACTCAGCCGACTTGAAGCCGAACTCGAAGCGCTCAACCGCGAAATCGAGCGAAAGGGCGAGGACGAACAGCTCAAAATCAAACGCGAAATCGAATCGGTCAAAGGCGAGATCGACCGCCTCGAAGGCCGGATTGAAAACGCCGATCAACGGGTTTCGGAGGCCGAAAACGAGCGCCGACAGGCATTCGTCCAGATCGACCGCAAACAGGAACAGCTCAATGAAATCGAGGGGACGATCCGGCAGCTCAAAGTCGAAAAGGCGTCGGTCAAAGGAACGGTCCAGACGAAACAGGCTGAACTGGCCGAGATTCAGGCCGAAATCGACGACGTCGACACCGAGTTCGACGAACTCAAAACGGCGTTGGCCGACCGCAAAGAGCGGCTTGAAGCGCTCAAAACCGCGGGCAACGACAAACAACGCGAGAAAGACCGGCTGCTCGATGATGCACGGCGTCGCTCGACGGAGGTCTCGGAGGCCCAAGCCGAACTCGAAGCGGCCCACGAAGCAGTCCCTGAGCTGAAAGCACAGCTTTCGGAACTCCACAGCGAACTCGACAAAGCCCAAAAGAACGAGGCGAAAATCGAGGCGACGATCGATACCATCCGTGAGGAACGCGAGGAGACGAAAGCCGAACTCGATGAGGTTGAAGCCACACTCCGGGAAAAACAGTCCGAGTACGCCGACCTCGAGGCTCGCGCCAGCAGTAGCGGTGATAGCTCGTGGCCGCGGGCGGTCACAACGATACTCAACGCTGGCGTCAGTGGCGTCCACGGTGCGGTTGGCGATCTCGGGAGCGTCGACGGCGAGTACGCGACCGCCTGTGAAACCGCCGCTGGTGGCCGACTGGCGAACGTTGTGGTCGCCGACGACGGGGTTGGCTCTGAGTGTATTTCTTATCTCAAATCCCGAAATGCGGGGCGGGCGACCTTTTTGCCGATTACGAAAATGCAGAATCGCGGACTTCCCTCGCTACCCTCACACCCGGGCGTTGTCGACTTTGCCAGGAATCTCGTGAGCTACGATGAGCGCTTTTCATCAGTGTTTTCGTACGTGCTTGGGTCGACACTCGTCGTCGACGATATGGAAACCGCCCGCGATCTAATGGGCGATTTCCGGATGGTGACGCTCGATGGCGACCTCGTCGAGCGGTCCGGCGCGATGACCGGTGGCTCCGGTGGCGGCTCGCGCTACTCGTTTTCGCCGTCCGGTGAGGGCAAACTCGAACGGATAGCCAAAGAGATTGCCAGCCTCGAAGACAAACGCCGAACGCTCGATTCAGCGATTCGCGAGACCGAACAACAGATCGACGCCGCACGCGACCGCAAATCCGATGCAACCGACAAAGTTCGGGCGATCGAAGCGGATGTCGAACGAACCCACGAGGAGGTTGACGATGCCGAAGAACGGATTGCCTCGCTTGAAGACCGCCTTGCGGAGATCGAAGCCGAACGCGAGAGCGTGACCGAAAAAATGGAGGCCGTCGATGCTGATCTTGCGGAGATCGAGGACGAACGCGAGACGGTGCAGGCCAAGATCGACGACCTCGAAACCGAGCTTGCGGACTCGAAGATTCCCGAGTTGACCGCCGAAGCCGACGAGATTCGCGACGAAATCCGCGAACAGGAAGCCCGGATGGACACGCTCGATGGCCGGCTCAACGAACAACAGCTCGAACTTGAGTACGCCGAAGCCGCCGTCGACGATCTCCACGAGACGGTCGAAGCCGCCCAGAACCGGAAGGCCGAAGCCGAAGAGACGATCGTCGAACTCAAAGACGGGATCGACGATCGGTCAGACATTCTCGAGGAGAAACACGAGGCGGTTGCGGAACTCGAAACCGAACTGGTTGAACTCAAAGACGACCGCGAGGGGCTGAAAGCGACCGTCAAGGCGGCGAAAGAAACACGCGATGAGACCCGAGAGGCCGTCTCGGCCGTCGAATCGAAACTCGAAGCCGCCCGCAGTGATCGTGACCGACTGGCATGGGAAATCAACGAGCTCACCGAGGCGGTCGGCGACTACGATCCCGACGAGATACCCGATCACGACGAGGTCGAATCAACGATTGGGCGTCTCGAAACGAAGATGGAGGCCTTAGAGCCGGTCAACATGCTGGCAATCGAGGAGTACGATGAGGTCGAAACCGAGCTAGAAACGTTGACTGCGGGCCGTGATACCCTGACTGAAGAGCGCGATGGGATTCGCGACCGGATCGATCAGTACGAATCCCAGAAGAAAGCCACGTTCATGGAGTCGTTCGACGCCATCAACAACCACTTCACCGAAATCTTTTCGCGGCTTTCGGCGGGGACGGGCGAACTCGTCCTTGAAGATCCCGATGATCCCTTTGAGGGTGGGCTGACGATGAAAGCCCAACCTGCTGACAAGCCGATCCAGCGGCTGGCAGCGATGTCGGGTGGCGAAAAGTCGCTGACGGCGCTGGCGTTCATCTTCGCCATCCAGCGACACAATCCGGCTCCCTTCTATGCGCTCGACGAGATCGACGCCTTTCTCGATGCGGTCAACGCCGAACGGGTCGGCGAGATGGTTGATGATCTCGCTGGCGATGCTCAGTTCGTCGTCGTCTCTCACCGATCGGCCCTGCTCGAACGCTCCGAGCGAGCAATCGGCGTCACCATGCAGGACGACAACTACAGTGCGGTCACCGGCATCCAGTTCGGTGACGACGCTGAAACGGAGTCCGACTCGGAGGTCCCGGCCGATGACTGAGCTCCCCGAGTCGGTCGGTATTGATGGACCATCCGATCAGTCTCGGACGAATGGGGAAGGCCACGAGCGGCCCCCAGAGCTGAAGGCTGACGACGACGAGGTCGAACCCGTCGAGCTGCTGGTCCAACTGGTCGAAGAAGGCGACATCGAGCCGTGGGATATCGACATCGTCGAAGTCACCGACGCCTTTCTTTCGAAACTCGAAACCACCGATCTCCGGACAACTGCCCGTGCGCTATTCTATGCGAGTGTCCTTCTGCGGATGAAGGGTGACGAGCTGCTCGACCCCTCGGAACCCGAACCCGACGAGCCCGAGCCGTGGGAACTAGCGCTCGAAGGCGGGGCAGGCGACCCTGGCGGCGAACACGAGCCGGGATTCGATCCCGTCGATGCACTAGAAGCCGAGATGGACCGACGGCTCGAACGAAAAAGTACCCGTGGCTCGCCGGAAACGCTCGACGAGCTGGTTCGTGAACTTCGGGAAGCCGAACGCGACAACTGGTGGAAACGGCGTCGCGAGTACGACACGAGCGACTCACCGAAAGGGTTCAGACGGGGAACCCAGACCCTCGATTACCGGTCGGCGGACGACTTCCGCGAGGACGACGAACCAACCGAAGGCGACGTGACCGGGACCGCCCACGCCGAAGATATCGAACTCGTGATCGAGCAGGTCGAAACCGCGCTCGCGCCGGCGTTTGACAAGGGCCGCAGCGAAGTGCTGTACGCCGAAATCAAAACCGCCGGCGGCCGGCCGTTTATGACCTACCTAGCACTGTTGTTTTTAGCCCATCGCGGACAGCTCCGACTCCAGCAGGACGACCTCTTCGGCGACCTGTGGATTCAAGATCCCGAACAACGCTCCGCTGTTGACCCTGAAACCGATGACGATACCGAAATAGAGCCGCCCGAGGCGACCGCCGACTGAGGAAGCTGACCGTCGGTGGCTGTACCAACGGGTCACCGGTCGGGAGCCAGCGGATGAGGCTCGTCGACGAACTGAAAAAGCCCGTCGAACTCGGCGGGCAGCTGGTTGCGGGCTTTCTCGATATTGCCCGGTGGAACGATTTCACCGACAAGGCCGACGATCGTCTGGGCGTAGTAGTTAGCATCGGACGGTTCGACGTGCGCACGCTCGCTGACGCGGCTGAGAAATTCCTGATACGAAAACGGGTCGGCCGACTCGCTCGTGGTGAGGTACCGATCAATCTCCATCGGCAGCGGGCTGGCGAGATCGCTCGCCTCCCCAGGATGGAGCCGTTCACCAAGCGTTGTCAACACGGCGCGTGTCGCTCTGACAGCGGGTCCGAGTTCGTTGAGTTCGAGGCGGTGTTGAACCTGCCCCATGAATGTCTTGTAGTTCATTAGCGGAAAGAAGGGTCTTGAACGGGTTAGTACGGCGGCCGCTGTGCACGGATCACGTCGGCGAGTTCGCTTTGCTCGTCTGCGATCAGTTCGTTGAGATCGTCGGTCGTAATAATCCCGACGAGCTCGCCGGCGTCATCACAGACGGGCAGTCGGCGGACGGCATGGCTGCTCATCTGTTCGACAGCCGTGTAGAAGCCGGCGCTGCGCTCGATTGTCTCGATATTTTCGCTCATGACGTTGCCGGCAGTCAGTGTCGAGGCGTCGGCCTCCTCAGCGACAACCCGGAGGGCGAGATCCCGGTCGGTCACGATGCCAACCGGCTTGTTGTCATCGACGATAACGATACTGCCGACGGTTTCGTCAGCCATCGTCTGTGCGAGTTCGGCGACGGGCGTCTGTTCGGTTGCGGTTACCACATCACTGCGTGCGAGATCATTGACTGGCATGGGGACACCACCGCACGGTTCAGTGCGCACGTGCTTAGGAGTTAATCAGCAAAACGAACCGGTAGGAAAAACAGGGACAATCGCGTGAGCCAGGAGGCGAAAATTGCTGCCCAACGGAGTCCGGTTATTTTGGCTGTGGAACGTCTGCGTGGGCGTCTTTGACGCCTTCGACGGTCTCACGAACCGCCGCACAGCCGTCGCGGTGAAGCAGGTCACCGACGACGACGACATCGGCGTGTTGGCCCATTTCGTAGGCACTGTCGTAGTCGCTCACGCCACCGCCATAAAACAGGGTTGCGTCTTCGAGCGCCTCGTGGGCAGCACTGACGATGTCGGGGTCCCCAAAGGTGCCGGAGTATTCGATATAGATGATTTCTTGACCGAACATCTTCTCGGCAACGCGGGCGAACGAGGCCACGTCGTCGGCAGATTGGTCGCAATCGGCTTCGGTGTATTCAGCAACGGAGGCCTCGGGGTTCATCACGATGTAGGCCTCGGTTGTCGTCCGATCCCAGTCGAGGCCGTTTTCGATACGCACCCACTCTTTGTGTGCGCCAACGATCCAGAAGGGATCGGTTGCGTTGAACACCGTTGGAATCAGATAGCCATCGAGTGCCGGTGAGTCGATGACGACACTCGGATTCGACGGCTCCTGATACAGCGGCACGTCGTAGGCCGAACAGGCGTCGATGACTCGCTGCATTTTTTCTTCGGTCATCCCGAGGGTGCCACCGATCTCGATTGCATCGGTGCCGGTCTGACAGACGTCCTCAAAGGTCTCGCCATCGACCAGCGGCTTGTCGGGGTCGATTTTGAGGATATGATCCCAGTTCTCCCACGCAGGCGTGCTCATTGCGTTAGAGGTGATTTGTGTGACAATAAAAAGGGTGCGGTGGGACTTTCTGTCGGTAAAACGGATGGTTGTCCCCGGTTGCGATGTGGATACTATCTGTTCAATAGTGGACTGACAAAACGGCTAACCGTTCTGAGCACCTCTTTCGATCGTACCTAATGAGGTCCCCCACCGTCCTCCACCTCGATCCGGATCCAGCAGTCGCACGGGCTGTTCGCTCATACTGTGAGGCTGAAGAGCCAGCAATCCGTCTCACGCAAACCGATTCACCAACTGCGGCACAGTCACTCCTCGAAACCGAGTCGATCGATTGTCTCCTCATGGAGTGGCATCTCCCAGAGACAGACACCCAAGCGTTTCTTCAGGCCGTCCGAGAGACGCATCCGACCCTTCCGATTTGCTGTTTCACGTCGGCCTCCGCGGAGATCGTTGCAGCGGCGTTCGCCTGCGGGGTCACCGAGTACATACAAAAACAGCAGACGAACGCGCAGTATCTGGCCGTATTTCACCGAATACACGCGATTGTTGAGTCAGATACATCTGCGGGCGTAATTAGTGCTCACAGTTCGACGAGTTCTGCGCTACCGGAGTCGGTCGCGACCGAAGACGGACACAGAGTAAAAAACGGACGCGGCTGCGGTGCAACACAGGCGGCGACAACGGCCGAGGAATCATCGGACCCGTCGACACCGCAACCACCAAACACAGACACACAGCCACCAAACCCATCCGCACAATCACCAGACGCAGACACACAGCCACCGGATACCCAGCAGATTGCCGACAACGTGGTTGAAAAAGGGAAGATCGGCATTATCGTCTTTGACACCGATGGGCTGATTACACGGGTCAATCCGTCTGCAGAGGCGATGTTACAGCTTCCGGCAGCAGAGGCAATCGGCAACGACTGTCGAAACATACGGATGCAGACACTCGAGGGAACACCGCTGCCGATTGAAGACCGGCCTGTCGGCCGCGTACTGGAGACAGGAGAATCAGTCACCGACCAGGTTGTCGGTGTCACCATCGCAAGTGGCGACCAGCGGTGGTTTTCGATTACAGCATCACCGCTCACCGATGGCTCACCGAGCGATGGAATCGTCGTCACGCTTGTTGACATTTCTGCGGAGATCGAGTTGGAAACGACGCTCAACACGGTTCTCGACCGAATGACAGATGGCTTTGTTGCGTTCAATAGAGAGTTAGAGCTCACGTACTTTAGCGACCAGGCGATCAACACGGACAGATATCCCGACGAGGATTACGTCGGCAAGCCGCTCTCGGCAATCAGCCCGACGCTCGCGCAGTACGAACCAATCGTCACGGAGGTTCTCGAAACGCAAACGCCGAAAACGATCGAAACGTTCGTTCCGGAGCCGACCGGAGAGTGGATTCGAGCACGGCTCTATCCCTCTGAAACGGACGTCTCGGTCTTTTTCCAGGACATAACCGACGAAAAGCGGTCACAACGAGCGCTCGAACAGTACCAGACGATCGTCGAATCGGTCAAAGACGGCGTCTGTATCCTGGATGACTCACTCGAGTTTGTCTATGTCAATGAGGCACTGGCCTCGCTTGTCGGCTACGACCGAGATGCGTTGTGCGGCCAGTCGGCCGCGGTCATTTCCGATGCGTCGGACATGGAGATCGTGAGACGCCAGCGGAGCGAACTCATCGCGGGAGACCTCTCTGTCGCTGTGCTGTCCGGTGAAATCACTGCCAAGTCGGGCGAACGGGTGCCAGTTGAAACGTGGATCACCCCAATCGAGCTCCTCAATGGCGAGATCGGAACCGTTGGGGTTGTCCGTGACCGGACGTTCCGACGACGAACCGAGGCGAGTTATACGACCCTCTATGAGGCCGCCCATCAATTGCTCTCGGTTCATACCGACGACGAAATCGCCGAGATCGGTGTCGAGACCGCGCTCGAAGTCCTCCCAGAATTTAGCGACGCAGTCGTCTTTCGGTATGAAAAAGCGACAAACAGCTTCCAGCCACGTGCACACTCACCAGCGGTCGAAACACACTTTCCGGGCGTTCCAGCCATCAAGGCGAGCGAAACAAGCCTTGCCGGACAAGCGTTTTTCGAAGGCCGTGTGATCGAAACCGAGGACATGAGCCAGCTATCTGGACTCTACGATCCAGAAACGCCGTACCGACAGGCGATGTTTACGCCGATTGGGACATATGGCGTGCTGTTCGTCGGCGAAACAGACGAAACGAACGCAGACGGAGTCAACGGCCAGACGAGGGCACTCGCCGAGCTTGTCGCGACGACGCTCGAAGCGGCCTTTAGCCGGCTGGCTTCCGAACAACAATCACAGACACACCAACAGCAGCTCGCCGAGCAGGCGGCCGAACTCCAGCAGCTCAGCCATTTCAACAGTCTTGTCCGCGATCTCGGGACGGAGCTGTTTCAGGCGCGGACGCGCGATGCTGTCGAATCGACTGTTTGCTCGCTGTTGACTGATACTGATCGCTACCAGTTTGCATGGATTGGCGAAATAGAGAGCCGGAGCGACGAGCTCACTGTCCGAGCATGGCAGGGAGACGGCTGTGGCTATCTCGACTGGCTCCGTGAGGATACGGCGGGAGCCGACGGTGACAGTGCCGTCAGTTCCGAACCAACGTATCGTGCGGCGCGTGAATCGAGGGTTATTTCTGTCGACCATGTTGCTGACGGCTGAGACGTTGAACCTTGGCGCAAAATGGCGCTTGCCCGTGGCTATCAGTCGGTCCTGAGTGTTCCACTGCGGTACAACCAGATCAGCTACGGAGTGCTATCGCTCTATGATACCGAACCTGACGCATTCGATGACTACGCCCAGACCGTGCTTGCTGAGTTCGGTGAGATTATTGGCTATGTTATTGCAAACGTCGAAACACGACATGGGCTGCTCACCGACAACGTGACCGAGGTCGAATTGGACGTTCCTGCGTCCGACGACAGTCTGTCCCGACTGGCAGCCACAGCCGACTGCCGGCTCACATTCGAGGGGTTCGTTCCCCAACCTGGCGGCCAGTCGCTGGTGTACGTTTCGGCTGATGATGTTGATCCTGCAACGCTTGAGGCCGCAGCCGAGGGAATTGCCGCACTGAGTCAGCTCCGTGTCGTCTCCAGTCAACACGGTCACACACTACTCGCCGTCCGGATCGCCGGCCCGTTGCTCGCGGCGACACTCCTCGACTGTGGCGCGCTTCCGGAGACGATTGAAATCGATGGAACAATACAGCAAGCAGTGGTGTCGATTCCGCAGACGACGTCAGTGCGTGTCGTTATCGACCGGGTTCGTCGCGAATATCCGATGGTCGAACTGGTCGCTCGGCGAGCGCGCAACCGTGGCATACAGACACGAGAAACGTTTCATACGACTCTCCAGCAGCAACTGACCAGTCGCCAGCGGGATGTGTTGTGGGCGGCGTTCCTCGGGCAGTATTTCGAGTCGCCACGCGGGAGTACAGGAACCCAAATCGCCGAGTCCCTTGGCATCACCCAGCCAACATTCACCTATCACCTGCGCGGCGCACTTCGGACGCTGTTGACGATGCTGTTTTCCGAGACAGCAGGGCACACTCTAGAAGACTAGAATCACGTCATACACGAGTCGTGTCTCATAGTCACGATGGCTTTCCGCACTGCAGTCGTGGATGGTGTATGGCAATAGACGGGACAACAGTGACGACCGCCATCGCTCACTCCGAATCAGTGAGCGAGCGCGTTATCCTCGCTGTTGCCAACGCAACGGGCGTTGATCCACTCGCGGTGACACCACCGCTGTATGACGTGATCGATCCCGACGCCCTCAACGGGCTATTTGGCCCGGTCGACGGCGGGGACGAACGCGACAGCGGCTCGGTTTTCTTTCAGCTGGGGGGCTGTCAGGTGACCGTCGACGCAACTGGAGCAGTCGTTGCCATTCCTACCGATGGACGGTGTGCAGGGACAACGCGAGAAACAGCAGTCTGACACAGCCTTGTGCTGGGGGGCACGAGCAGTGTCAGTATCGGAGGAGCAGTACGGAAGAGGCACCCAATCACCCGTGGGGGCGGGAAAAACAGGTAACTATCCGTCACCAGTTCGAGTCGCGGATTTTTTCGAGCCCAACAGCTATAGGTTCCGGCTTGGATATCGAGACATGACTACAACGGAGTCGAACGTCCTCGGGACACCACTGCAGCCCTGTAGTCACGTCCCCGAAACCGGGTTTTTACGCGATGGGCACTGCCGACGGCTCGAACGCGATCCGGGTCGTCACGAGGTCTGTGCGGTGATGACACAGGAGTTTCTCGAATACAGTCGCCGACAGGGCAACGACCTCATCATGCCACGACCGGAGTTCGATTTCCCTGGGTTGCATCCGGGTGATCGCTGGTGTGTCTGTCTGCCGCGGTGGCTCGAAGCCCGTGCGGCGGGCAACGCCCCACCGGTCGTCTTAGAGGCGACAACCGAGGGTGTGCTCGATGAGATTTCGGTCGGTGAGCTTCGAGAGTACGAATATCAGGAATAGTCAGGAAGGGGCTGTCAGTGGGTAGAACTGGTAGTCGTTCATAATGGTAATTGTCGTTGTGGAGAGGGTTGAGTTTGCAAGACGTAGAGGATGAGTGCAGCACGACAACGCTGTTGTTTTACGCCAAAGTCAGTGAACTATCTGCTCACTACACGTACAACTGAGTATCTACGTCATGAGGCTGACTCAGACAAACTTTGGTTCGAAGGGATACTCCCATGCCTCTCCACGAGTTGCTCTGTACGCTGCTAATGGACAGGATACAACATTGAACAATACGACTAGCACAAGTGCAGCGTAAGTTACGAACATGGAGGCCCCTAGGTTAATCAATACCGCTCCCATCAAAAATCCGATAATTATAACTCCATAAACGGCAAGTTGCCAATTCAATGCATTGCGTGCATTCACTTGTGTAAATTCGTTCTTCGAGTGGCGAACCACTAGTGCTGCTCCAAATGGTCCAAGCATAAATCCAATAAGATGCACGAGTGCTCCTATTCTTGTTGCCTGTCTATCCTCTGACCGAACAGAGTTTGTCATACACCCAATTTTCTTTCTATAACAAGTTAAATGTTTTTATTTATCTAATATAATTGGACAATATGGTATTTGAGTCTTCTGTGCTGACCAACCATCACCTTTCGGAGATAGAATCAGATAACTCAGTACAACATGCGGTCGGGTCTTGCATATCAGAAATGATGTGTGAAATGCATGCCATAGGGCTCAGTGGAACTGAAATCCTTTGCCTCACCCATCTAAGAAGCACAGATAGAGAAGACAGCAGAAGATTTAATTTACAATACATGGAATGTGTATCAGTATGTCCACTGACTCTCGCCTTCCCGTCGACAGCCCTGAAGAAAGATTCCTCGATCTGCTCACGTATGCGGAGTTGCTAAATACACCTCAACTCGCGCGACTGTACATTCATATTCTCAAAAACGGCCCCGTTGATGTTGACACTATCAAAACAGATCTTGAGATGGCTCATTCAACGACCTACAAGTACATTGGGCAACTCGAAGAGATGGAGCTCTGTGTTCGCCATGACGACGACCGCCCGTCGACAGTCACAGCGGAACCGATTCGTCTATTCATGCATAGAGCTGACGATGGTCTCGTCGCATCTCCAGCGTTAGTTGATGCGATTGGTCGACAACTGGATACAGATGATATTCGGGTGTTCGTTGATCGACAAGGCGTGCCAAAACTCGCGGCAGCCCTTCATTATGCGATTCGAATTCGGAACGGGGAGCTCACCCAGCGGACTGCAGCTTCGAAGCTCGATGTCCACCCAGTCGAAGCGATGACCGTTTTCTCCGCTCTGGAAAACGTGATCGACGATGCAGCAACGTACGACCCCTATCTGTCTGAAATGCTGCAATGACACCCCATGAGATACCGTCGGACAGCATTGCAATCATCGATAGTAGTGTGCTGTTCGCTATGGGTGGACCATCCAACGACAAATACCAGGCACTCGAACGATTCGTCCGTCGACAGAACATCTCGGTGAAGATACCCGACCAAGTCGCCAAAGAACTGGGTGAGAGTCCAGCCCAATACGAGTACCAACGTGATCGACTTCGTGCAGCGCAAGATGCAGGATGGCTTGATCGGGGTGAAATAGATTTCACAATCCCGAATGTCTCCAAAATTGTCGACAAGACACGGACTCGAATGGCGAAACTTGCTGCGTCTGATGTCTCTGAAGACGACATCGAAAAAACGGATACGATTCTCGCGGGGGTAGCGTATCAGTATGCGATAGAAAAGCATGATGTTTCAGTACTTGTGAGCGACCGACTTGCACAGCGAGCCATAACTGATGTCCTTGCAGCAACGGCAGTGAGCGAATATATCGTCGTTGTCGAAGGTCGAGAGTTGCTACAGAAACTCGTCAGTGAGTAGATGAGATAGAAACGATGGAGCAATCCGACCACGTTTTGCTATACTCAGAGTCTCACACATAGTTTTATTTTCTATTTTCATATACCCAATGTATGAAATGCCATACAGTTTCTGTAGGATCTGTCCACCTTTCAGAATCTGACTTAAAGAAATTGGAGGAGTTATTTCGGGATATCGCAAGAGACCCAGATTTGAAAATTCAAATCAAGTCTCAGTCGATCACATCGGGTTAGAGGAAGTGTCTGTTTGGACGTAGTGTGACACGGACCCAAACAGACAATCAGATCGAAGAAGAGCATCTGCTTAATTTTGTCGTCAATAGCCTCAACGAAGAGCTTCCAATAGATCTCGCAGACGGTGTAAAGATCTCATCAGAGACGCTCTATGAGGTCCTCGCTGGCGCCAGCGCCAGCGGGACCTCAGTCAATCAGATCTGCGAGGAGACCGAAGACTCTCCACACGCCAATACCGTCCGTGGATACCTTACCGATCAGTTC
>CAZCYW010000038.1:0-18808 GCA_964503105.1 uncultured Haloferacaceae archaeon | reverse complement strand
CACACTTTCTGCAAGCAGACGTTCTAACTAACCAGCTTTGTGAAGTACTGATACTGTTTCGAACTGATTCGTCAGACACCGTGAGTGGAACAGCCGATCACAGCTAATTGATTGGGCGCTTAAAATGTCGAGAGATCGCCCTCGATGACGCTTCGGGTGACATCGGTGACGTCTGCGAGTTCACGGTCAATGATTTCACGAATTTCGGCATCGACATCAGTGAGTTCGACGCCATCGACGGTGACTGCCTGGGCGTCGGCAACGTGTGGCTGGTCGATCGGTCGGCCGATCTGACTCAGGAGTCGAACCTGCAGGTCACGGATGCCGTCGACCTCATCGACGACTGATTCGGCGATCCGTGTCGAAAGCAGATTGTAGATTTTCCCGATATGGTTGACCGGATTCTTCCCGGAGGTCGCTTCCATACTCATCGGCCGGTTGGGCGTGATGAGACCATTGGCTCGGTTCCCACGGCCGACTGAGCCATCGTCGCCCTGTTCTGCAGAGGTACCGGTGACGGTGAGATAGATCGAACCCGCCTCTAAATCGTCGGCGGTGTTGACATCGACGCTCACCTCGCGGTCGGTAATGTCTGTGGCAAGGTCAGTGACGTAGGCCTCAACGTTGTCAACGGCCTCGGCGTAGGCGTCAAGATCATCGATGTAGGCGTCAACCATCGCCGCGGCGACCGTAATGTGGATGTGGTCGCCTTCGCGTTTGCCCATTATTTTCACGTCAGGGCCAAGCTCAGGGTTCTCGGCCACATAGCTCGTATTGAGTTCCTGTTCGGCTGTATACACGATCTGTTCGGTTTCGGTCAGCGGCGCGTGGCCGACGCCGAAGGAGGTGTCGTTGGCCATCGGGACCGTTGCGCCATCCTCGCCGAAGACCTCTTGGAGGTCACCGGAGCCTTCGCCCAGTTTGACATCGACAATGACATCGGTTCCGTATTCGAGTTCGGGAATCGTCTCGGCGAGATATTCGCGGGCGGCCGCAAGCGCCGTCGAATCAACCGGAAGTTGCTGGCCGTCGTATTCTTTGGTCGCACGGCCGACAATAAGGAGATAGATTGGCTCGATGACTTCGCCGCCCTCGAACGCGGGCGCGGCTCGGCCGGCGACAAGCTGGGTTTCATCAGTGTTGTAATGCAGCACTTTACCGACACGGTCCAAATACAGCTGCGAAAGCGCCCGCGAGACGCTTTCTGCGAGTCCGTCGCAGATTGAATCCGGATGCCCGATTCCTTTCCGCTCGACGATTTCGACCGCCTGATCCTCGACTGCTCGCCGGTCGAGCTCGCTAACCTGAATGTTCCGACTCATTGGCGACTCTTGGATTTCACCAATGCTATAACTTGCGGAAACCTCTTGAGCCAATAAAATAACCAGAGGACATATTTGTGGAGCTCAAACGGCCAGCAGTGAACAGCTACTCGTCGTTTTTAGCCAACAGGAGCCCTAAATATGAGGTTCTGATCTGGTCGTCGGCGTCGAGTCCGAGTTGTTCGAGAAGGGCGATTGCGTTCTCGCGGACCGATACGATGTTGTCCTCGGTGGTTTCCTGTTCGATTTCGACAAAGGTTCCGAGGCCGTCGACAGTGTCGAGTGCAATGGTGTAGCCATCAAGCTGGTAGAACTCCCGCTGTTTTTCGACGACCGCCGCGGGCTCAAAGCCGAGTCCCGAAAGCACCCCACTGAGCGCGTCGTCGTCGGCAACCGCGGTTTCGTGTTCTTCGCGTGTTTTCGAGGCAGCCTCAACGAGTGGTCCTTTGTAGGTTAGTTTCGTCACTGACTCGCCGTCGGCTGGCTGTTCGCGACGAATCCGGAGTGCCTCGTCGGTGTCGGCAAACGAGCGGTGTGGAGCGTCGTAGTAGGTATCGATCTGGGTGACTGTCGCGGTGTGTGTCGCCCCAAGCTCGGCAAGTCGATCGCCCAACGACTCGTGATCTGCACTGAGTTTGAGCTCGACTTCGTACATACGAGACTCGTCGTGTAGCGTTGGTAAAGTCTCTCTGACTTCCCGTCGTAAGCCCTGCTGACGTTGATGCCACAGATCATGGCACATGGTAGCAATAGGGTTGTAAACAGCCACCGTGCGCCGACTCCGAACCGTGCTTCTTAAGGGTGCATCGACAGTTTGTCGGGATATGAGTGAAGAACAGGCTGACGCGGTCGACGCCGCTGACGCTGATGAGTCTGCAGCCGCTGAATCGGAGCCTGAGACCGTTGAGGGACTACAGCACGGCGATTTCGTCAAACTCGGTTATACGCTAACGTCGACCGACGACGATCGCGTGATCGATACGACCGACGAGGCAGTCGCCGAAGAAGCCGGCTTTGCTGACGAAGACAACCGCGACTTCTCGCCACGGACGATCATCATTGGCGAGGGCCACGTGTTCGAAGCCGTCGACGAGGCGCTCATCGGCAGCGAGGTCGGTGACAGTGGCTCAGTCGTTATCTCGCCCGAAGAAGGCTTCGGCGAGTACGACCCGGATGAGGTCAAAACAATCAGTGCCGAGAAAATCGGCGAGGATGACCGCTACCCCGGGGCAACGGTCAACGTTGACGGCCAACAGGGCCACATCGAGACGATCATCGGCGGTCGCGCACGGGTCAATTTCAACCACCCGCTCGCTGGCGAGGAACTCGAATACGAATACGAGATCGTCGGCGTTGTCGACGACCGCGAAGAGCAGGCCAAAGGACTGCTCGGCATGTACCTCCAGCAGCCCCCAACCCTCTGGATCCAGACTGACGAGGTCGAAGAGGAAGTCACCGTCGAGAGCGACGACGAAGACGGCGAACCGGAAACCGAGACCCAGACCGTCGACAAAGAGACGCTCTACATCGAAGCAACCCCACAGCTGACGATGAACCAGCAGTGGATGTTCCAAAAAAGCCAGATCGCCCAAGAGATCACCCGGAAACTCGACCTCGACCGCGTCATCGTCCAAGAGATTCTCGATGGCGGCGGCATGGGCGGCATGTTCGGCGGCATGGGTGGGCTTGGCGGCGGCGCCGGAGCCGAGGATGTCGAAGCCGTACTCGATGACGTCGATCTCGACGATGTCGACCTTGATGCGGACGAACTCGCTGAAAGCCTCGAAGACGAATAATCACTGACTCGGTATCAGCCGAAGCCGCTGGAACCGAGATCACTGTTTTTTCTACCCCTGCGGACAAGCGACTGGTATGAATCTCGAAAATACGCGGGTGGATGTGATTGTTGCTGCTACTGTCGCCCTCTGTACTGTGGCCGTCTCGCTGCTTTTTGATTACGTACTCACTGTCGACGTGAGTTTTGGGCTCCAAATTTTACCACTGGCGGTCTATTTCATTTATGTCTTCAGTCATCGCCGGCTTCCGGATACACTTGATCGGCCTCGAAACTGGATCCTGTTGGCAGTTGCGGTGAGCGTCGGTGTTCTCGTCATCGGTACGTCCTAAGGCCTTCGTTACCTCGCTAACAGCTAGTTCGTCGAATCGAGTGGCTCCCGGTAGCTTTTTCTCCTCCTCGCCAGCCACCCAGTCATGCAACAGACACGTACGGATCCCGGATTCGATCGCGTCGGGACGCTTGATATCGAGACGACTCACTGGAAACCCGACAAAGGCGAAGTCGTCTCGATCGGGGTCGGTGTCTACGATGTCGACAGCGGGGGTGAAACGGCCACCTACGACCTGTTTCACCGCACTGCACCGGGCCGTGAGGATGAGGGTGACCTCATCGATCGGGCACTCGATCAGCTAAACGCATATGGTGCGGAGGGACTCGTTTCCTACCGTGGTCGGGCGTTCGATATGGAATTCCTCCGTGCCCGACGTGCACAGACTGACGTCTCGCTCCCGTCGGTCGCCACCGACACGCCAGAGACACACATCGATCTCTTCGAATCGCGAAAACAGCAGTGCGACCGGACGGGTGAAAAATGGCCCTCACTCGAAGAATGCTTGGCTGCCTACGACTTGCCCGTCCCGAAAACCGTCTGGCACGGCCAAGAGCTAACCAACGGACGGTTCGGAGGGGAACTCGGTCCCGCGTATCTCGATTCCCTCTCGGCCGATGATGAGGCTCGCTCAAAACTACTCGCAGTCATCGAACACTACCTCCGAACTGATCTCGAAGCCAACTTCGCTATCTATGCGGCAGATATCGGCGCTGACTTCACTCCGCGGTATCTCGGTGTGGCCGGCGAGTTCTAATCAGTCAATAGTAGCTTTTGCCGTGACTCAGGCGATATCTCTGCTCGTGTCGATCGAAACGCCGGTCGAGAGTTTGAGCTTGATTGTTTCGTCGAGCGCGCGGCCACCACGGAACTTCGGCACTGAAAGCCGGTTGGTGATCTCGGTTCCGTGGACGGTCGTCTGCAACTCGAAAATAACGTCGGCCATGTGCTCTGAGACATCTCGACCGGCCGGAACTGAGCGCCCGTTCATCGCGTGGAGAACAGCGATACTTCCGGTGTTTTGCAGCTGCGTTTGGAGCTGATTGAGAAAATACTGATAGCGTCCCGGCTCTTGCCGTTCGAGCTGGTCAACCGTATCGATAATCAGTGTTGACTCCGTCGAGAGCGCACTGATAAGTTTGTTTGCCTGATCGAGCGGCGAGTCGGCCCCGATTTCGCGGATCGTCGGCGTACCAACGCGCGTTTGCAGGCGTGTCCGATCGAGCGCGTCTTGGACCGCCTGATCCGACCGAATCGTCGTCAGATACAGCGTTGGCCGTACGGCAGTGAACTCATAGAGAAATAGCTCTGACTGGCTTGCCGGCGGTGCCGAAAAAAGGACGATACTCCCTGCGGGGAGCCCACCGTCGAGCTGCCGGTCGAGGACATCGATCCCCGTCGAGAGTCGTCTGCTCATATATTCTCTACTGTCGGCATCCGTGTTAATCGTTGCTGCTGTCGCTATCAGTTTCGATAGTTCGAGTCGGAGTCATCTGATCGTGCCCGACGGGCGACCTCATGGCTGGCCGATAAGAGGCTGAACGCGGATGGCAACACCGAATTGGACATCGAAACCGGTGCTGAAGCCACGGTGGAACAGTCATTGCGTGAATCACACAGATCTCATAGGAAACGGCGGCCGTCGAAAGCTCACTGACGATTCGGTCGGCAGCGTGTATCGAGACTGCACAGCACCGAACAAGCAGCCTCACGTGGGTGTACTCGACTGGATCGACGGGAAGCCGGCCGCATCGCCGTGCACGCACATGAATCCAAAACCCGTCTGTTGTGGTGGATTTGCTCTGTCGAGCCGAGGCCATCGGAACGCCTGGCGTGACAACAACGAGCTGCATATACCGCCGGCTGGTGGGGTGATGGTATCTAAAGCTATGGATGGTCAACGGGCGGTCGTCGACCTTAATCCTGACAGCAGCCGCCAGCCTCGCCACCGAAGTCGACGGCGAGTGGGCCCGAAACCGCCTGATTGATCACTTCGAGGCGATCCTGCAACTCGTCTTGTGCAGAGAGGAACTCCGCCATCACTGGGATGTTGTGCAGTTCTCGCTGTGCGTTTTGGACCTCTCGCATCGACTGCCGGTCGGCCCGGCCCGCCTCGCGGTCGAGCATAAACTCGTGCCGAAGCTCTTCGAATTCGCGGATCTGTTTTTGGGCTTCCGCACTGTTTTCGACCGCTTTGCGTGCGTCGAGGAACGCCTTGTGCTCGGGACTCTCTGCGATTTTCTCGCCTAACTCGCGGCCGAGATCTTCCAGCGTCGCGGTTTCCACGCTCATACTAACACATAGAATCCCGATTCGTTTAGGCCTGCCGGAACACAGGACGGGCGATACCAAACTGTGGGCTGTGGACCGAGACGTTTAGTACCGCGCCACGAGCATTCGCCAGTGTGTCGGTTCTGACGTTGACGCTCTTGGCACTCGTCTCGACGGCGATTGTCTGGAAAGGAAGCGAGCTGCTCGATCGGTCGAGCCAGCGGCTTGCGCGGTATTATGGGTTGCCAGCGGTTGTCCAAGGCGCGGTGATCGTCGCAATCGGATCCAGTTTTCCCGAACTCGCTAGTGTCGTGCTCGCCGTTGTTCGGCATGGAACGTTCGATCTCGGCGTCGGTGCAATCGTCGGCTCGGCGATTTTCAATATTCTCGTGATTCCCGCACTGAGCGCGCTCAAGCGGGATCCACTGGTCGTGAGCCGCGATGTCGTCTACAAAGAGGGACAGTTCTATATGCTTGCCATTGCGGTGTTGTTGCTCACCTTTTCGTTCGGTGTGATTTACAATACCGGTGGCAATGGAACGGTCTCGGTTATCGGTCGGCCACTGGCGCTGATTCCGATCGGTATGTACGTCCTGTATCTGTTCATCCAGTACCTGGATGTCCACGATTATGAACCGCCGACGCTCCCCGAACAGACGGGTATTGGCCGCGAGTGGTTCCGGCTCGCCGTCGGCCTCATTTTAATCGTCATCGCTGTCGAGGGGCTTATTCATGCGGCACTTGGCTTTGGCGAGCTGTTCGATTCTCCAGCGTTCATTTGGGGGCTGACAATTGTTGCCGCCGGAACGAGCTTTCCGGATGCGTTCGTCAGCGTTCGGGCGGCGGCCCGTGGGGCAGGAGAGGTGAGCGTTGCAAACGTCCTTGGAAGCAACACCTTTGATCTCCTCGTCGCGCTCCCAGTTGGCGTCCTACTGGTCGGGAGAACAACGATCAACTACGCGCTTGCTGTTCCGATGATGGGTGTGTTGACAGTGGCGACAGTCATCCTGTTTACCGCGATGCGAACCGGCCTTGAAATCTCCCGGCGAGAGGCATGGCTCTTGCTCGGCAGCTATGGGCTGTTCATTTGCTGGCTGCTGACAGAGACGTTCGGCTACACAAGCACGCTTCCGGGCGTTTAAGCACATCTGTCGCTTTCTGCGATGATAACGCGAACTGTTGATGCGGCGGCTCTTCAGGCAATGCCGAGTCCACCGAAAATAAGCCGGATGCCAATAAGCGACAGCAGTCCAAGGACGAGTCGGCGACGGACTGTCTCGCTCAGTCGTTGACGGAGCCGACTGCCGAGTGCGACGCCACCGACTGCCGGAACGGCTCCGGCCACCGAGAGACCAAACACCGCAAGCGTGGGATAGAGCCCGAAAACCCCGGCGGCACCGACCCGAATACTGTTGATTCCGACAAATACCATCGCGACAACCCCGACAAACAGGCCGTGTGAGAGATTGAGACTCCGAAGATACGCGACAAGCTGGACGCCGACGTTTGTCGCACCGAACAGCAGTCCTGAAACTGACCCAACTGCGATCATGACGACGGGCCGCTCGCGGCCCTCTGGGTCGCTACCGAATGGTACCGATGGCAGTGCAATCGCTTGCTGTCGACTCACCACGAAACCGAGTGTCACTACTCCCAGACCTACGCGCAGGGGTGCTTCCGGAAGCCGGTCGAGCACAGCCATGCCGACGATGGTTCCGAGGATGCAAGCGACGATGAGCGGCGCAAATCGTCGGCCACAGCGCGTGAGTTGGTTCTGTGAGAGCTCGTTGACGAGCGTCAGGTTGGCCGCGAGAATCGGGATTATCATCAAGACGACCGCTGTCGCCGGATCAAGCACCGACGCCAACGCCATTGTGCCGACAGCCGCGAATCCGAAGCCCGAAAGGCCGTTGACAACGCCCGCAGCGAGCACCACGATCGTGAGAAAACCGAGAAAGAACGGCGTGAGTTCAATCGTCATGAGTTTGGGACAAACCGCGTTATACTCCCGGAATGGTTACTGACAGTAATAACTCTCTGTCGACAATGCGCTGTGACTGCAGAACCGAGCACGCAGAGGGCAAAGTGGTCGCGATTTGGTTTCCTCGGATCGGATGCGACCCAGCAGAGCTACGGTATCTGCTGTTCGACAAACGTAACCAGATCGCTGAGCTCGCCGGGGCTCACACCGTGTGGTGCGTCATACACGTTGTACGAGACCGCAGCACCGAGGTCAGTGAATCGGTCGGCGGCGGCCTCCGAACGGGCGGCTGGAATAATCTGGTCGGCCGAGCCAGCCGCGATGAAAACCGGTTTGTCCTCGATTCCATCGGGGTCGAGATCACGGTGGGAAGCGGGCAGATAGCCGTGGAGGGCGACAACCCACCGATAGCGACTTGGATCGTCAAGAAGCAACGAGAGACTCGTAATCGCGCCTTGGCTGAATCCGAGTAGGCCGAGGCGGTCGGGATCGAGCTCGTAGGCATCGACGGCGGCCTTGACGCTGTCGACAACGAGTGTGCGGCTCCGGTCAAAATCAGCTGCGTCGGGCTGGCTCTGATGTAAGCCGCCGGCGGACAGATCGAGTTCGTACCAGGTATAGCCACCCTGCAGGCGGTCGGGCGCGCGGAGGCTTACGATGTGGTGATCGTCGGGCAGTTCTTTGGCAATCGGAAGCAGATCCTGTTCGTTTGCGCCTCTGCCGTGGAGCACGAAAACCGCGGGCGCTGGTCCGTCGTGTGGTGTGTCGGGTTCGACGTGAATATGTTCAAGTGGAATATCAGCCATGGCTACCTATTTGTCCGCCGGCTACATTAAATCGGGAGTAACACCGACGCCACCGGTTTGGATGCTGGGGCCGGTATCCACGCCTGGCGGCGGGTAAAAAATAACACCTATCCACGACAATTCAGCAAAACGCCGTGGTTTTACGTCTCCGGCGGGAAGACGTGCTAATGAGCCAGGACGCCGTAGACGAGCAGTACTCCGAGGGCGATCTCCGAAACACGGGGATGAACCTCCGACACGACCGCGAGTGGGATTACGAACTCGAACGGATTGTCGAAGAAATCGAGAGCCGCGATGCAAAAAAGGTCGGCCTGCAGTTCCCCGAGGGACTCAAACGCCGTGGCCCGGCTGTCGCCGACGACCTCCGAGAAATTGTCGATGACGATGTCATTATTTTGCTCTCCGGACAGCCCTGTTACGGTGCCTGTGACCTCGATACCTACCTGATGCGCCGGACTGATGTCTTTGTTCACTTCGGTCACTCGCCGATGAAAGAATCGGACAAAATCATCTACGTCCCGCTGTTCTCGAATGTCGACCCCTATCCGATTCTCGAAGAGTCGCTTGCAGAACTCGCCGACCCCGACGACGACCCGGCAGTCGGGCTCGTGACGACTGCCCAGCACATGAACCTCTTCGGTGAGATGGTCGAGTGGCTCGAAGAACGCGGCTATGAGGTCCATACACGCAAGGGTGACGACCGACTCACCTACGAAGGACAGGTACTCGGCTGCAACTATGCCTCGGCCGACATCGATGCCGATCAGGTGCTCTACGTCGGCGGCGGCAAGTTCCACCCGATGGGGCTGGCAATGGAACACCAGGACAAGAATGTCGTCATCGCCGACCCAGTCAATAACGTCGTGACGATTGCCGATCCGATGCAGTTTCTCAAACAGCGGTATGCCTCGGTTCACAAGGCGATGGGCGCAGAAAAATGGGGCGTCATCTTCTGTACGAAAATCGGCCAGGGACGCTGGGAAATCGCCGAAGAAATCCTTGAGAACAACGATAACGCCTACCTGATTACGATGGACGAAGTGACCCCGGATCGCCTCCGGAACTTCAAGATGGATGCCTTCGTCAACACCGGCTGTCCACGAATTACGACCGACGACGGCCCACGGTTCCACAAGCCAATGTTGACCCCCGGCGAGTACGAAATCGCGATGGGCAACAAACCGCTTGAAGACCTCGAATTCGACACCTTCCACGGAACCTGGTAGGTCGATGAACACACTCTGGTAGGTCGACGAACGCACTCTCGGGTGTGTGATCGCTTACGACTCAGTGCGCTTGTTTTCGACGTATGTGACCGCTTCATCGGGTGTTTTTACCGATGCAATCCACGGCATCGTGTGCGTATTAAGCCCGGCAATCGGGCGGTCATACACGCGTGCAAAGCCGATTTCTGAAAGCGTTCCGCCGTTGCCGGCAATGGCAATGACGCCGTCTCCATTGAGCGGGACCAGGACGTTTCGGGCGTGACCCATCCCCGTTGCAATCGGTGTCGTGACGTAGTCGTTGGCGGCCGCTACGGTGTCGACCGGGAGAATACCGATCGTCTCGCCGCCGGCCTCAACCGCACCCCGACAGACCGCCTCCATGATGCCACCCATTCCACCACAGACGACCGTATGGCCCCGTTCGGCGAGTAGTCGGCCAACGGTTTCGGCGTCGCTCTCAGTTGCTGAATCGAGTGGTGAGCCGCTTCCAATCACGCTAATTCGCATAGCGGAGGATTTCGTGGAGCAGTCAAATTCCTTGTGACACTGCAGGGTGTATTGTTATGAGTCGCGGGGTCATGGAGGCGACGAAAGTCGAGATGTCGCGAAGGTGGTCTCATCTAATAGGCCACTGCAGTCGGGACGGCCCCACCCGGTGGGAATATGCCGGCGATTCATTACCGTTCAGCCCAAAGTGTGAGTATGGCAACTGTAGTTGCAAATGACGACGCGATGATCCGGGGCGAAACGTTACAGGCAGTCCTCGGTGACGAAATCGAGGTTGTAACCGCCCAACTGGAATCGGCCGATGATATCATTGAGGCTACCGTCGACGCACAGGGCCTCGTTGTTGATGTCAACACGCCGGTTCCAACGGTCGTCTTCGAGGAGTGTCCGGACCTACAAATCGTCGCCCGTGCCGGTGTCGGCGTCGATCAGATCGATATTTCGGCGGCAGCCGACCACGGCGTTACCGTCGTCAATGTGCCCGATTACTGCACTGAGGAGGTCTCCTCGCATGCGGTTGCGATGTTGTTGGCCGCCGTTCGAAAAATTAGTCTCTACGACAGCCGTGTCGACAGCGGCAACTGGCAGTGGACCGATGGCCAGCCGATCCACCGGCTAACCGAGTCGACAATCGGCTTTCTCTCGTTTGGCGGGCTGGCAAAACGAACGGCCGAAAAACTCTCTGGATTCAACTGCCACATGGTCGCCGCCGACCCCTTCGTCGAAGCCGACGCAATGGCAGAATACGGCGTCGACAAGGTTCCGTTCGACGAACTCTTCGAGCACGCTGACCATATTTCGATTCACGCGCCACTGACCGACGAAACCCGACATCTGTTCAACCGCGAGGCCTTCGAACGAATGAGCGAGACCGCTGTTCTCGTCAATGTTGGCCGTGGCCCGATCGTCAAAGAAGACGACCTCGCTTGGGCACTCGAAAACGGCGAAATTGCTGGAGCCGCCCTCGACGTTCTCGAAGAGGAACCACCAGAGGACTCACCGCTTGTCGGGCGCGATGACGTCATTCTAACGCCGCACGCGGCGTTTTATTCGGAAGAATCACTCACCGAGCTCAACGAGCACATTGCCAACGATATTCTGGCCGTCTTTGCAGGCGAGACACCAGACGGCTACGTTGATCCCGAGGCCGACTGGCTGTAACTTCTTTTCGAAGACGACTGGCTGGTTGTCGGCCGCCTTCCGTCGGGGTCGACGACAACGTTTAGGACGGGTCGGCCTCGACTATGCGCTATGACAGTAAGCGACTGGGGTGACTGGCTGCCGCAGGCCGTCGCCGACGCCGACCCCGAGACCGTCTCAATCTGGTATCTCGGCTGTAACGGCTTTGTGATCAAGGGTGCAGATGGGACGACGCTGTGGATCGATCCCTACGTCGGCCTCGGTGACCCGCCGCGGACGATCCGGATGGTGCCCGTGCCATTCGACCCTGCAGACGTCCCACGCGATGCCGTCGATGCGATCTTGGCGACCCACGAACACACCGATCACACGCACGGCCCAAGTCAGGGGCCGATCCTCGAAAATACGGGTGTGGATTTCTATGGCCCTGACGACAGTCTGGCAGTCGCTTTTGAGGACGAAAACTGGCTCGACACCTACGATGTTGATGAAAGCCAGTTTCACGAAGTCACTGAGGGCGAGACCATCGAAATCGGCGAGTTCGAGATCGATGTTGTCGAAACCGAGGACTCGGATTCGACCCATCCGGTCGGCTACATGATCCAGCATGCCTCGGGCACGATCTTTCATGCCGGCGACAGCAAGCCATCGAGTAATTTTGCTGCTCTCGGTGAGGAGTACGAGATCGATCTCGGAATTCTCGCCTTTGGCGCGATTGGCAACATCCCTGATAAGAAAACCCGCGAACCGGTTCGGACGAAATGGTACGCCACCGAAAACGAGACAATCAAATCCGCCTCGGATCTCCAGTTGGATCGACTCCTGCCGAGCCACTGGGATATGTGGAAAGGGATGACTGCCGATCCGACTGTCCTTCACCACCATGCGGCCTCCTACGAGCATCCAAAACGGCTCGAAATCGTCGAAATCGGCGACCGGGTTGAACTATAAGCAGTCTCCCGCAGGGAGGATCAGACTGCCGATCGTCGTCTCAAGTAGTACTTGGTATCTAACGAGTCGCTGAGCGATACTCTCTGTTTTACCGAGGTGTTTATGGACCCAGAGAAAGAGCCAGGGTTATGAACGAGAAACGGCTTGTTGTTATCGGCTTCGGGCTTGCAGTGGCCGGTGTCGTCGGTTTTCTCGCCTCCCAGTTTATTGCTGCGCTCACGATCTCGGTCTTTCTGTACTACTCAACGCGACGGTTTTATGCTGCGCTGAGCCGGTTCCGTCTGCCCAAACAGCTGCGGGCACTGATGACGATTTCACTACTTGTTGTCCCACTCGTACTACTGTTGAGCTATACGATCGTCCTTCTTGTTGTTGAGGCTCGCGACCTCGTCGACCGGTATCCGCTTTTCGACTCGATTCCCGAGAGTGTTGCCTGGTTCGATGGAACCGACGAGCTTCCAGAGCTCTCGTTTGCCGGACTGTTTGATGCCTATCAGGCGGGGCAACTCGATGTATTCATCCAGTTTGCAGTCGAGCATGCGGCGTTCGTGACCAGTCTCGTCACCGGGCTCCTGTTGAATCTGCTTATCATCGCCGTTATTACGTACTATCTGCTTATCGATGGGCCACTGTTCCGCGCGTGGCTCCTGCGGTTTGATGAGGACAATATCGCCCGAGAATTTGTTGTTGCCGCCGACGAGGAACTCGAAGCGGTCCTTTTTGGAAATCTCCTCAACGTAATCGTCATTTCGGTTGTGGCGATCGTTGTGTTTATCGGCTACAACGCGGCTGTTCCGGCGGCCGTAGAAGTGCCGTATCCTGCTCTTGCCGGTGCGCTTACCGGGATTGCTAGTCTCATTCCGGTTGTTGGAATGAAAATCGTCTACGTTCCACTGACAGCGATTCCAACCGTTAGGCTCGTTCTGAGTGGTGATCTCACGCTGATTGGCTATCTTGTTGGTTTTCTCATCTTAGCAGCAATCATCGTCGATACCATCCCTGACCTCGTTCTCCGTCCGTATCTCAGTGGCAAGCGAACCCACGTCGGTCTCTTGATGCTCGCCTACATTTTCGGACCGATCGTGTTTGGCTTCTATGGCCTGTTTTTCGCGCCGATAGTCCTCGTGTTGGGACTGACGTTTGCGAGTACAGCCCTGCCGCGGCTACTTGGTGCGGACGAACCCGACCGTGGACCGCCGCCAAGCCAGACACGGCTTGATGAATACTGAGCGGTATCGCACTATCGCTGGTTGGGGCTATCAAAGACGAAAACCAGCCCGCACGATTTAAGTCGCTGGTGTGAAACTCACTCTCATGAGCCAGGGGTCAGACATCAACGAGTCCGTGACGGTCTCAAACGACGGGGTCACCGTCGAAAAGACCGTTACTGCCGAGGAATTCCCCGTCCCAGCAGTTGTTTTCACACTTCGGTCGAGTGCGACCGAACCGGTCCATGTCCGGCTGACAGACCAGATACCCGAATCGTTCCCAATGGAGCGTGTCGGATTTCACCCAGAATTTGAAAGCGACCAGTGGACGGCATACAAAGATCACCGCGTTGAGTTCGAGCGCGACCTTGAGTCGGGTGAAGAAGTCAAAACTGTTTATGGCATCCGAACTGAGGATACGAGCGAACTAAGCGCCTTTTTATCCGAACCCGAAATCAAGGAGGTCGCTGCCAGCGAGCGTGCAGAGGCGGCCGATATCGAAGGCGTTCTTGGCCCCGACAACAGCCAACTAATCCGTGATGTGCTCTCCGGTGAGCGGAGTTCGCTTCCCGGTGTCGATGACGACGAACCATTGGCCGACCCGCTCGAAGCGAGCGAATCGGATCCCCTCAGCCAGTCAGCCACGTCAGCGGGCACTGTCGAACACGACGACCCGCTCGCGGCGTCAACAGAGACTGACACAGAGCCCTCGTTCACCGACGAGTTCCCGAGCGACACAGACGATGTCGATGACGAGGGAGATGAGGCCGACCGAGGCGACGAAATCAGCGAGAGCGACGACTGGGAAACGGTGAGCGGTGATGGGCCGGAAGACGAGACACACGCAGTCGATCTCGATAGTGCCGATGAATCCGCAGAGGGAACCGATGAAACCGATCGTGCCGATGAGTCGGCCGAGAGTGTCGAAGCGACCGACAGCAGCGGAGCGGCTGATGAGACTGTTGCCCCACCGACGCCGAACGAAATCGATGCCGAACTCACTGCCGCAGTGACCGACGCACCCGCGGGGCCGACACAGTCGACAGCGGCACCAGACGACGACTCACCAGTCGGCGTCGAACCGGGCGGAATCGCTGCTGCCCTTGCGGCTGAACTGCGAAATGACACCGTCTCGAAAGCCGACCGGAAACTCCTCCGCAAAGAGCTTGGGGCGGGAATCCCGCGCAGTGTCGAGGTTCGGCTGAGTCGGCTTCAATCACAGGTCGAAGATCTCACCGCCTACTCGGATGCACTGGCAGCATTTATCGACGAAAACGGAACGGCAACCGAGGTGCTTGGGACCCTTCGGGCAGATGTTGATTCGCTCTCTACCGACCTCGACGACCTCGCCGGTGACATCAAAGCGACTGAAACCGACCAGAGCGAACTGAGCGCCGATGTCACTGCGCTCCGAACGGACGTTGACGCCGTCGACCGCGAGCTGGAAACGCTCGATGACACCGTCTCGACGACAGCCGGTGACGTTGCGTCCATCCGTGAATCAGTGACAGATCACGATGAGACATTGACAACCGTCTCGGGTGACGTTGAAGCACTCGATGAGCGCGTCTCGGCCAACGAAACCGCAGTCGATACAGCTGTCGAAACCGCAGAGACCGCACAGTCTGCGGCAGATGCCGCCAGCGACTCGGTTGAACGAATTGATACGGACATCGACTCGGCGTTCGCAGATCTCGGGGAACTGGGTGAGACGGTTGATTCGCTCGACGAAGCTGTCGACGACGTCCAAACCGATCTCTCGGCGCTTCACGGAGATCTCGACGATGTCGAAGCGTCACTCCGTGATGAGATTGCGTCGCTTCAGGAAACGCTCGATGAGCTTGCCGATCTCAGCGACAAAGCTGATGCAGACGATGTTGCGGCTGTCGAAGACCGTGTTGCCTCGCTTGAAGACGGTATTGAGACACTCGAGGCCTTCCGTGAGCGACTCAACAGTGCCTTCGGCGGCATGGGGCCTGCGGGCGCCGGCGACGACGCCTAAATCGACTCACGTGCTCGCTGAATTTGGATTCCTGTAGAATACCTTACAGCGGCCGGTGGTGGATTCTCGTTTCACGCGTGGTACCGTTTCTCGTACGACGAGTGAAGCGGAATCGGTTTACTCGGCGGCTGTAACCTACGGGATAATGAGCCGAACGGTTCCGGTTGCAGTTCCCAGAAAGGGACGGCCGCTTGAGGCGGTTCTCGAGCGGCTGGCGGCGGTCGCCGGCGTTGAAGAGCTTGCAGATTCGGTGAGCTCGACACTCCGGTATGAAAAAGCACTCACAAAAGGAACCCAGACGGCCGAGCATGGCCCTTACGAACGGCTGGCTGCCTACAGCGACCCAACCAAGCCGACTGCACCCGAATACACCCTCTTTCGCGACGACCGCGAGGACTTCCCCCGGCGGATTGTTTTCGACAGTGCAACGGTCTCAGTTGGCGACTACGACATTAGACTTATTGGCCGCGAAGAACCGTTTCGCGCGCTTCGAACCCATGAATTCGCCCTGGGATTCGATAGCGCTGACCTCGTCTTAGAGGAAGTCGTTGAACTCCAGCCGGCGGGCCTCGGATCACTTGCGGAGATCAACGCTCGAATCAATCCCAAAGATACTGATGTCCGTGTTGTGACCGGCCTTGGTGATACCGTCTATCACACACTGATGGCGACACCGGAGCTGCTTGGAGAAGGGGTTGTACTCGACCGAGCGTTCGTCAATCGGTACAGTGGGCCACTCTGTATCTCGCCGCGGTACGAACGGCTGGTTCAGGCGGTACTCGGCACTGATACTACCGAAGAAATCGAGTTTGTCTATCCGACCGAGTCGGCCACCGAAGAGGAGGCCGCCGTCGCCGATGTCGGCCTCGGTGTCTATCTCACGATGACCGGTTCGACCGCACGCGAGTACGGGCTCGTGCTGGGTGAAAATCTCTTTCCCAGCGAAACCGTGCTGATGGAAAATCAGTCCGAAACCGGGGCCGCAGCCGAGCGGATTAAAACGCTGCTGACCGAGCCGGCCGTCGAGACGAAACTTCATGTCGAATAACAGCGTGTCACTCGAATAGTCACAACCCGGATCGTTGTAAAAATGTCATAGATTAATATATTGATATCGCATTCAATAGGGTGTGAATCCCGATTCGGTCGACGGCACGCTTCGGCTACTCGCAAACCACCGTCGCCGCCAACTGCTCCGGATTCTGCAACAGGATAGAAACAGTGTAAAACCACTCACAGAGCTTGTCGACCGACTTCTCGCTGAGAGTGAGTTTCCGAGCGCTGTTGGGACGACGAGCCGACAAGCACTCAGGATCGAACTGATTCATCAACACCTCCCAATGTTGGCGCAAGCAGCAGTTATCGAATACTGCCATGGCGATGAGGCTGTTCGGTATCAGCCGACCAATCAGATCGAAGTACTGTTGGAGACAATCGTGACCCTACAGCAAGTCACCGAACAACGAGTAGACGAGCCGTAGTCAACCTAAACAACTTTTTATTCGGTTTAGAAATTTTACACGTCTCTAGCAGCAGTCTTGAAAACAGTCACAGAGTGTGACTGAGTAGCACGCAGTGGGCTGTTGTTGGGACACAATACCGTTCTGCGTACTGTTTTCACAGATAGGCCGTGTGCATATAGTACTTTTGTGATTAAGTGGGTGAACCACGTCGGTTATTAATAACTTTCAGGTATTTCAGGATGTCCGTCATAACGAGAATCAGCCCCGACACAGATACGTTCAAATAGTATCCCCGCATTTAGTATATGACGGTTTTTTGATTGTTGTTTTCACTAAATAAGTGACAACACCTATTTGTTCACGCTTCAAATTATACTTGAATGTCGGCATCCGTCGGCACGTTGGGACACATGACAACAGTTGATAATTTAGAAGAAGCTGAGGAGATTCTCCAGCAGCTCGGGCTAAAGGAGTACGAAGCACGGTGTTTCGTTGGTCTCTCACAGCTCTCTTCAGGAACGGCCAAGACAATTAGCGAAATGACAGGGGTACCACGGACACGCGTCTATGATTCGGTTCGTTTGTTAGAGGCCAATGGGCTCGTTGAGGTCCACCATTCGAGCCCACAACAGTTTCGGGCCGTTTCTATCGAGGAGGCAACGAAAATTCTGCGTGAGCAGTACAAAGCCCGTGTCGATCGGCTTCAAAGTGCGCTTGACGAGCTCACTGTTGTTGAGCCTGGGGAAAAAACACTCCCGCAGGAAGTTTGGGCACTGTCGGGACCGGATTCGATCGATGTTCGAACGAACAAGCTCATTTCGAATGCCGACAGCGAGATTGTTCTCATTGTCGGCGACAGTCAAGCCGTTACACCGGATCTTATTGCGCAACTGACTGACGTCGACAGCCGTATCGACCTCATGATCGGAACAATCACCGAATCGGTCAGGACGGATATCCAAAACCACGTTCCAGAGGCAACGACGTTCATCTCGGGGCTGAATTGGCTCGAAAGTGCAGACGATGGCGACGAGACAACAATCGGCCGACTGTTGCTGATCGATCGTTCAGTGATTTTAGTTAGTTCAATTGACCAGGCCACTACCAACGAACACGCGATCTTCGGTGAGGGGTTCGGCAATGGGCTCGTCGTGATTGCACGTCGGCTCCTCTCAAAGGGACTGCTTGAAATAAACGATCCAGCCACCGCAGAGGACTAGTTTCCCTGCGGAGGACTGATTTTGCGACGGGTTTCCTGCCAGCCGTTTGTCTCGGTGGTGAGCCAACAAAACGGTGAGAGAAAGTCAGCGGGGGCTGTGGGTAGAGCGTGTGATGATTCGGGGGGAGGGGCTGAATCGAGTGGGGTGGGGGTAGCCGAAAACGCTTCTACCATCTGTTCGGATGACCTCTCTACGGATAATACGGTAGCTCTTTCATATCGTCCGGGTGTTTTGAGTAAGTGAGTAACACAATCCGCGTTACCGGAATGGCTGTTTCCGAGTAGTATTGTATTTCGGAACGTTTCGTTTCTCTGAGAGTCACTTTTTCAGCCACAGCGCTTAGCAGGCGCGACGTGCGTGTATGGCTATGGTCAGACTCAGTACAATTGGTTTCCTGCTTGGTATCGTCCTGTTTTTCATCCCCGTCCCTCCGTTTGCGATGATCGCCTCGGTAATCGTTCTCGTCATCTCAGTGGTGCTACGTTTGCTCGGGGAGTGACGCGAACACCGATAAAAAGGAGCATCAAATCCAGGGCGTGACCGCTCTCGTTTTGTGTGTCTCGATAAAAGGAAGCCGGAGGAGGG
>CAZCYW010000037.1:0-19327 GCA_964503105.1 uncultured Haloferacaceae archaeon | reverse complement strand
GCAGCGATTCGGTCTCGCTGCGGACGTTCAACCGCAACTTCGAGGGTCGCTCGGGAATCGAAGACGACAACGTCTACCTCTGTTCGCCAGAGGTCGCCACTGCCGCCGCGATCGCCGGCGAAATCATCGACCCACGTGATCTGGCCGAGCAACTCGGCGACATGGACGCACCGGGCGTCGAAATGCCCGAACAGTACGACGGCTCGAAAACCGACCTCATCGCACCCGACGAGGCCATTGACGACGAACTCATCAAAGGCCCCAACATCGGCGACGTGCCGCTGAAAGACCCACTCGGCGACACTGTTGGCGGCGAGACGATCCTCAAGATGGAGGACAATATCACGACCGACCACATCATTCCTGCAACCGCGGACATCCTGATGTACCGGTCGAACATCGAGAAGCTCTCGGAGTTCACGCTCTCGCGTGTCGACGACAGTTTCGCCACCCGAGCCAAGGAGTCGCCAGGCGGCGTCCTCGTTGCTGGTGAGAACTACGGTCAGGGCTCCTCGCGTGAGCACGCCGCGCTCTGTCCGATGTACCTCGGTATCGAGGCTGTCTTCGCACAGAGCTTCGCCCGCATCCACAAGGCGAACCTCTTCAACTTCGGTCTTGTGCCGCTCGTGATCGACCAGGAGACCTACGACAAGATCGAGCAGGGCGACGACATCGAAATCGTCGACAACATCGGTGATGGCGTCCGAAATGGTGCTGAGGAGTTCACCGTCAGCGTCAACGATGAGTGGGAGTTCACCGCCGAACTCGACGCTTCCGAACGCGAGCGCGACATTCTCGCCGCCGGTGGCAAACTTTCGTGGACCAAACAACAGGCTGAATCGGGCGGCGCAGCGCCTGCAGACGACTGAACCGGTCGGTCACAACCCACATTTGTTGTATTTTTTATGCGTGAGCCACACACTGAGTCATTTTACCGCGGCTTCAGCCACAGTACCAAGAAGCCGAAACGATGAATCAATCGTGTAACGTAGCTACAGGTATGGAACTCACCGTCCACGGGCCACTTCGAGGAATTACCGGTACAAAAACGGTCTCGATTCCAGATAGCGGCGGCTCACGGGCGCAAACTGTCCACGTCGTCCTCAAGCGATTCATCGAACGGTACCCACGAGCCGAAAGTCAGCTGTTCGACGACACCGGCAATCTTCGGGGGAGCGTTCGCGTGCTCGTCAACGGTCAGCGGGCGACGCCTGAAACGCCGTGTCCGCCAACCGCAGAGATGGCGGTTATTCCAGCCGCCCAGGGTGGATAGAGTATCGGCCGAGCGGCGCTCGGTCGTCGGTTCGGCGATCGATAATCTGGGTGTTCAGAGGTCGTACTGTCTGCGAACCACGTCAGCGAGGCCGACGTCTTCGAGAAGCTCAGTTGGCACCAGCATCGAGAGTTGGACGACGCCGGGCAGCCGGGCGATTTCGACGCCGCCAGTGAAGGTACAGCGCGCCCGCACTTCGCCTTCGGTCATCCCGAGCAGCGACCCAGCACGGTCGAAGGCGTTGTCGGTTGCGGCGTTGATTGTCGCTCCCGAGCCGATGAACTGCATCGGCAGTGCGTCGGCAACGGTGTCGACACCGTACTGTGCGGCCAAGGCGTCGCCCGCCTCGCGCTCGTCGTCGGTGTAGGGCTTGGCGATGTCAGGCAGATCCGATTCGTTTGGTAAGAGCAGCGGGCCGTCCATCTCGACGTTTTTGATGACCTCGACTTCGAGTTCGGTGGTTCCGCTCACGTCGGTCGTATGCAACGAGAGTTCACCATCGCCCTGGTTGGCATGGAGGTCACCAACGTAGAGCCCCGCGCCATCGACGCGGACCGGGCAGATGAGCGTCGCCCCCGGTCGGACATCATTTGAATCCATGTGGCCGTCAGTCCGTGCCTCCAGTTCGCTTTCGTCGGTGATCCCCCAATCGTGCTCGGCACCGATGAGGAACTGCCCGAAGTCACCGGCGTTATGCGAGTCGGGCAACTCGACGGCCGGTGTTGTTCCGATGTTGCCGATAAACGGCGCGAGATGACCGAGCGTGCCGGGGATCTCGTCGGGCTTGTAGAGCAAAATCGGGTGTTGTCGGGAATTTTCGGGGAGTGCCATTAGCTCATGAGCGTTGTCGGCGAGCTGGTCGGCACCCTCAGGGCCGACCGTGAGACCGATTGTTCGGTCTTCATCGAAAACGACGGTGTAGCCGTATTCAAAGCCAAACGAGGAGGCGTTGGCACCACACTCCGCACACCGAATCGACCCCTCACCAGTGCCTTCGACGACCGTTTCGGGCCATTCAGTGCCACACTCGGGACACTTGTGATCGATGAATGGGTCGTCACCAAAGGCCTCGGTGCGCTCGGCCATACTTCCCGTACTTGTTGCAACGCTGGTCACCTGTACGTCCTTGATCCGGACGACGAGTGCGTCACCGACCTCGGCGTTTTCGACACGGATGGGTCGGGTGACCTCGTGGCCGCCACGAAACGATGGCGTAATCATCGGCCCCCAGCAGCCTGCTGGCGTGTGCGTGCGGACCGTGCCGCCGTCGGCAACCGTGCCCGCCCATTCCTGGTCGGGACCCACGAGCCCGAGGGTGAACTGGTCGACATCGAGTTCCTGTTGAATCTGTTGAGACATCACTATGATATATGAGACCGATTTGCATAAGCAATATGTGGCAGTATTGACTAATCGGCACACAATTGCTAACACTGGTGGCAAAATTGTTATGATGGCCGCCCGGCACACAGCCCGCCAGCAGTGTGATCCGGGCCGTACCAACGCACCCCCGGCGACACTCAGCCGAACAGCCGATTGAGGATCAGCCGTTGGATAAGTCCGGCCCGTTGTTCGTCGGCTGGCTGGACCATCACGGCTGTACAGTCGACCATATCGACGAGTCGGTCGCCGGGACGCCCAAAGACGGCTCCGCGAATCCCCCGGCGTTCGGTTGTCGTCACCAACAGATCCGCCGCGTTGGCAAAGCGAGCAAGCCCCTCGATTCGGTCGTCGTTTTCGATAATGCGGCTATCTGCGGTCACCGTCAGCACCCGTCGGATCTCGTTGTGATAGGTCTGGACGACCTGTCGGCGCTCATCGGAGACCGATTCGGGAACCGTCTGGAGCAACGAGATCGTTGCACCGGTTTCTTCGGCGATCGCGTCGGCAACAAGCAGTTTTGCCGGGTCGTAGACGCCGCGGTTCGTCGCAACCGCAATCTCCTTGATGTCTTCGAATCCGCGGTCTTCAACGAGGAGCACACCACACGGCGCGTTCTTCAGAACGTGCTCGTTGAGTCCCTCGCCGTACAGTTCGTGAAGCTCTTCGACCCGTCGTTCGAGGACAATAAAGTCCTGTTCCTCGAAGGCGGCATACTCGACAATCGCCGAGCCGATATCCTCAGTCGTCACGCGTTTGAACGTCACGTCTGAGAGTGCAGCGGCCGCATCCGGTGTGGCCGTTTCGGTCTGTTGGACGCCACCATCGGTTGTTTTTCGCCCTAATTTCGTTGTAAACAGCTCGGTGGCCCACGCTGGTGTCTCATCACGCTCGGAGACAGCATCACCCGCGGTAAATACCCGGTGTGGGACCTGCTTGAAGTTCGCAACCGTTACGTCACCCTCTCGAAGAGCAGCGAGATCCGTGGCGATTCGGAGCATGTCGCTACGGCTTTCGACCGGTGTCTCCTCGGTTGTCGCAACCAGCGTGTCGTACCGCTGGGCGTCGCCAAAGAGTGCTCGCGTCTGCTCGATGGCTGTTTCGCTGACGTTCTGTCGCACTTGCGTTCGAGCAGCACCCTCGCGGTCGGTTCGTGGCCGGACGTAGACGTAGAAATACACGATTGAGACAATCGTAATCAGGGCGGCTCCAGCAAGCGGAACGGCACCGACCTGTGTGAGGACCGCAAAGCCACTGGCCATGCCAAACAGCTGCATCCACGGATACAGCGGCGAGGTGAACGTGGGACTGTAATCGTCGATTGCGCCCTCGCGGAAGCCGATCAGCGCGAGATTCACCAGAATAAAGACGATAATCTGGAAGGCGCTGCCGAACTTGGCAACCTGGTCAATCGGCAAAAAGACGATGAGGAGGATGATAATCGCACCCGACAGCCCAATCGAGAGCACAGGTGTGTTGAACCGTTCGCTGACGGTTTCGAACGACGGTGGGGCAAGTCCATCGCGAGCCATCGCAAACGGAAACCGCGAGGCCGACAATAGCCCCGCATTTGCCGTCGATGCCAGTGCGAGCAGTGCGGCACCGACGACCGCAACCGTCCCGGCTGTGCCGAGAGTTGCCTCGGCGGCCAACGCCATAATCGGTCCTTCACCGTCAGCTTCGAGTTGGCCGGCTTCGATCGCGGCTTGGACGTCGATCACGCCAATTGCAACGTAGACGACTGCCACATACAGTGCGGTCGTCAGCAGCAGTGATCCGATCATTGCCCGCGGAATCGTCTTGCCGGGATCTTTGACTTCCTCGGCGACCGCTGCGATTTTGATCACACCGGCATACGAAATGAAAACAAGCGCGGTCGCCGCCAAAAGCCCACCACTTTGGGCATTGAATGCACCGCTGGTCTGCTCGGGGACGATATCAGGTATACCACCAATAACGAACCAGACCAGTGCAAGCAACATCACGCCGACAATGACGAACTGCATACTGCCGGCACTCTTTGTGCTCACAATATTGATGACGGTAAAGAAAATTGCCAGCGATACTGCAATCGGAAGTATGTAGGCGGCTATTTCAGGGGCAATGAAGACGAGATAGGGGACGCCGCCGACGAGTGCGAGTGCCCCCTTGAATGAGAGCATGAACCAGTTGCCGACACCAGCAATCGTTCCCAAGAGTGGGCCCATTCCACGTTCAACATAGACGTACGAGCCACCGTCTTCGGGCATCGCGGTTGCCATTTCGGAGGCACTAAAGGCCGCCGGCAAAACAAGTAATCCCGCAAGCAAGAAGGCAAGCACTACCGCCGGCCCATCGACGGTCACAAATGCGACACCGGGAAGAATGAAAACCCCCGAGCCAACCATTGCGCCGATGGCAATCGCCATCGTTGAAAACAGTCCTAGATCACGCTTCAATCCCGTTGGCATGCAGAATCACGTCCCAGACGATATGTCACATAATTATTTAAGCGCCGTAGCGGTGTCAACTCCATACCTGACCAGTTAGATACGATTTCGTACAAGTGAAGTCTACCTGAGTTGGCCTTCGATACCATCGGCTCCCGACGGAACTTAGAGACTGCCGTCATAAGGGTACAGTATGTCGGTACTCAGTCGGTATTTGGCGTGGTTTACCCAGCAGGGTATAGCCGGACAGTTTGGCTCAACGATAGTGCTGTTTGCAGCCTTTTTTGCGTTCGGTGTCTACACACTTGGGCTCGGCCCGCTGGTCGTTATCGGCCTTATCCTGGTCGATCACTGGTACCGCGGCTAACGGCAATGCAGTGTCGGCTGACTGCGTACGCGTTGCTCTGCGATCAGTCAAAATAAAAACCGCCGTCAGTAACCGGATTAGTCGTCAGCTGGTGCGGCCGAACCCAGTGAGACAGAGGCCACGTCGCCAACGATTCCTTCGTTGTTAACGACCCATCGGAGCAGCAGGTACGCGAAGACGTACTTCGCACCGATGTCAAGCAGGCTGTATGCCCACGAGGTAATTGCTGGGTCTGCGAACGGTCCGGCAGCGAGCCCTTCTGCACCGAGTGCCCAGAAGATTGGGTAGCCCAACCACAGGACAACCGTGAGCAGCTTCAGGGTGTTGAAGATCTCAGCGGTGCCGTTTGCTTCGGCGTCTTTGGGCCATTCGACGAGCAGGATGTAGAGGACGACGAGGAAGAACGCACAGCTGATGATGTACCAGAACCATCGGAGTGCGTAGGAAGACGTCGTCAGGGCGGCTGCGAGGCCGGTGACACACATACCAATATCAGTCACGATGACCGTGAAGAGGTTCTTCATGTTGGATCCAGCCAGCAATCCGAGCGCAAGCAGGATCATCGGTGTCGACAGTGCCCATGTCAGATACCGACCCCACATGGTGAGTACCTCTTCACCCGCAAGCGCATGGCCTGCCGGCATTTCGAGGAAGCTAATGGTAAGTCCCGAGGCGAGTCCCGTATAACTCGAAATCGAGACAAGCGGAACCATTAGCGTCGAGACGAAAATCAGCTGTGCCCGTTGGTCTGTAACGTTCCGACCCATGTAGACGAACAGTAGGATCGAAAGACCTGCAAGCGCGATATTCGACCAGAATGAGAGGTTCAACAACGCATCGTCCTGGACGCGCTGGAACACCTCCGGCTGTGTGAGTTCGCCGCCAGTCTGTGCAAGTGTTAAAAGTTCGGCTACTGCTGGTTCTATCATGTTCCAGAAGATTGTTTATTCGTATCGGACTAAAGGCCACAACCTGACTAGTAAGAAGATTCGTGAAAAATGGCGAGTATAAGTGTCTCCCTAACAGCGTGCAGTTGCCATCGACTCGGGTACATATTTAATTACTCAGTCCGTAGAGAATGGCATGTCACCCCCGCGAGTGCTGTTGGTTCATCCACCCAACGGACGGGATCGGCTGGTTGATGCGCTCGAAAACGCAGGCTGTCGGGTCGACACCGAAACCCGGGCAACGACGGCGCTTTCAGCTGTGGCAACGACAGAATTCGACTGTCTCGTCAGTGAGTTCGAGTTAGCCGGTGACGACGGGCTCACACTCCGATCAGCAGTCAGACAGATACGGCCCGACCTTCCGTTTTTCCTGTTCACAAACGCCGAAGACTACACCGTTGCAGACGACTCCGAGTTGGCGCGTCATCGATATTTGCGAAAAAACGGTGAACAGTCTGTTTCGCGGCTCGTCAGTGAAGTGCTAAGCTGTGAACACAGCTCGGCCGACCTCCAACCGAAACAGGACATTTCAGGTCACGAGCCGGAGGCCGACGAACTCGTCCATGCGATCGAAGAAGCGCCGATCGGAATCAGTCTCAGCGACCCATCGCTCACTGATTACCCACTCGTGTATGTCAACGAGACGTGGAAAGAGGTAACAGGATATGAGGCACCGGAGGTACTCGGCCGAAATCCACGGCTCTTGCAAGGTCCTGAGACTGACCCCGAAACAGTCAACAAACTCTCGGAGGCGATTGCAGCCGAAGAGCCGGTCAATCTAGAAATCCGAAACTACCGAAAGGACGGAACGCCGTTTTGGAATGAAGTAACGATCGCACCAATTCACGACGATGACGGCGAACTCGTCCACTATGTCGGCTTTCAGATCGACGTCACCGCTCGCCGGGAGGCTGAAGAATTAGCCGAAGAGCGAGCAAAAAAGCTCGCCGAGGAACGACAGACACTGAGCCGCGTGCTCAGCCGAGTCAATGGACTGTTGAGCGACGTCTCTGGCGTGCTTGTCGAATCGAGTGACCGGCGGCTTATCGAACACAAAGTCTGTGAGAAAATTGCCGCCGAACCGGGCTATACCGCCGGCTGGATCGGGAGGCTCAGTGCAGACGAAACGGCACTCGAACTCAGTGCAAGCAGCGGGCTCGAAGAACACCACCCAACGACGATACCACAGTCGTCACTTCCGTCTGCAATCGGCGAGGCTGCGGAGACGGACGCACTGCAGCAGTGTTCGGCCGAGAGCGCAGGGGACAGCCCGCTCGCACCGGCAAAGATGGGTGCGCGCCGGCTGCTCGTCGTCCCGCTCTGTTATGCTGAGCGACGATTCGGGCTGCTTGGGGTGTATGCAACCGATCCGGATGCACTCGATCACCGCGAGCAACAGGTGTTTGAATCGCTTGGCAACATGATCGCAAACGGACTCCACTCGGTCGAAACAACACGTATTTTGACGACCGACGAGGTGACTGAACTCCAGATCGAACTCCGTGATCCATCGTTCCACCTTGCAGAGATCGCCGCTCGGCTTGGTGGCCCAATCGAGCATATCGGGACAACGAAATCCGATAGCGGCGACTGTGCATTCTACCTGACAACCGGGTCGTCTGGGGCCGATCCCGAATCGCTCCTGTCGTTACCATACGTCACCGCCGCACGGACCGTATCGAAGACTGAGACGGAACATACGTGTTCGGTAACGATGTCCTCGGCTCAGCCGTATGAAGCACTCGCAGATCATGGCGCGATTGTGACGCACACGAGCGCAACGGCTGAGGGCGCATCGCTCACCATCGAGGTTCCACCCGAACACGACGTCCGGTCGTTGCTTGATGTGTTGCGGACGCGCTATGACCAGGTCGAGCTTCGTGCTCGAACCGAACGAAGCCGTCGAACGCAACGACTCAACGAGTTCACCGCCGAGGTCGATGACCGACTGACACAGCGACAACGGGGTGCGCTTGAGGCCGCCCAGCTCAATGGCTACTTCGAATGGCCACGGCCGGTCGATGGAGAGGAAATCGCCGACACGATGGATATTACGCGACAGACATTCCACCAACACCTTCGAGCGGCCGAGCGAAAGCTGGTTTCGGCATATATCGAGTCCTAGCAGGTACGAATGGCTTTTGTGTTAATGGTGGTACGGCAGTGAATACCAGTGAGCACCTAACTAGTATGGATGAATCATTATGTTATGTGTTACCAACAAATATGATACCGATGGATACCGTCTGTGGAGGCGAGCGGGGGAAAACGTCGGAAGGGCTCGGTCCCACTGGGTATCTCTGATACCCGCTTTCGACACTGGCTCGTCTCCGTGGCTCTGCCAATTGCGCTCCTTGGTTGGCACAACACCGGTAATGTGCAAATAGGTACGCACGTCAGATGGGGGGTAGACTACGATTCCGCTGGCATCCCGAGCCAGCGTGTTTTTTACAGTACACTGTGTAGTCGTGCTATGGCAACGGGCTCGGAAGTCGATCACACTGATATGCAAATCCGCCAGGCGACCCGTGCGGATCTGTTGTCGATTTACCGGATCGAAAAACGAGTCTTCGAGCAGCCATGGCCCTACACCGCTTTCGAGCGTTTTCTTTCCGAACCGAACTTCCTCGTCGCCTCGGTCGGCGAGCAGGTTGCAGGCTACGTTGTCGCCGATGTCACACCCAACTTCGGCCGCGATATCGGCCATATCAAAGACCTCGCTATCCACCCCGACATGCAAGGACGTGGACTGGGTCGTCGCCTGCTCCGACGGGCAATCGTCGGACTCACAATCGCGCAAGCCAGTCGGATCAAACTCGAAGTCAGAGAACACAACAGCCGGGCAATTGCGCTCTACCGTGACGAAGGCTTCCGACCCGCACGCCGGATTCCACGGTATTACAGCGACGGCGAAGCCGCACTTGTCTTGATCAAACAGCTTCAGTCCGGCCCAGTGAACGGGTCGACCGAGACAGGCGAGGAACGGACGACACCGTCCGACAGGATGGATACGAACTAATCAGTATACCACTCAGTTGCAGTCAGAACAACTGTTTTTGCTGTCGGCACCTGACTCTCCGCCAAGAGGCCCTCATGTCTTCCCCGAAAGCCGTCGAAGTCCAGACGCAACACGGTGATATCGCCTACGAGGTCGTCACCTGTGCGAACTGTGGTGAGGATGTCCTCCCCGAAGACGCCCTCATGGTTGGGCTCGAATTCGAGTCCGTCCGGTGTGATGGGCTGCCGATCTGTCGAACGACCCACCAACAGCCCACCGAAACCCGTGTCATCTGTTCGTTCTGTTCGGAGTCGGTGTTTGGCTATCCGCCGCAGAAAACCGGCGACGTCCGTCAGTGGCTACAGACAGTTGCCGACGACGAATCACCGGTTGGCGTCGGGCTCTGGCTTGGCATCGTCATCGGCGTTGGGCTACTCGTCGCACTCGCGGTCGTCGCAGTCGGTGGGCCGCTTCTCTTTGGCCTGTAAGCGACACTATTGTATTTGCTCGGTGAGTTGCCACCGGTAGCTATGGGGTATGTGTGTCCAGTCTGTTCGGAGCCGTTTGGCGGCGCAGAGGCACTGGCGAACCATCTTGCCGTGACTGCACTCTTGCGGGCGGGGGACCACGAGCAGTGGCTTTCGGAGCTGACAGCAGAATGGGCCTCGCTCCCGCGAGCCGAACTGGCGGCGCTCGTTGCCGAACAGGCCGAGCCGACAGCCGATCACGACCATCCGGGCGAGCGGCTGCATGAACACCACCACGGGCCGCCGGCGACAGCCGAGCAATCGACCCAGCGAACCCCGGCGGTGTCGATGGCCGACGCAGAGACACTGGATTTCGACGGCCGAGAAATTCTCCGGGAGGCCCAAGCGCTTACCGCGGCAATGCAGCCCGCCGAGACACAGGAACAGCACCCAGCCGCATCAGCTGATGATGCAGAACCAGCGTCAACCGACGACACAGAAACAGCAGACAACAACGAACGGAAAAAGTCCTAACCGATCGGCCACTCGGTGCACCTATGGAATCCACAGGCGTCTACGAACCCGAGACCGTCGAGGCGGCTCGCGAGGCGTACGACTCGGTCGGTCCGACCGCACAGATTGTCGTCAAAGAGACAGCCAAAGCGATGGAATTCGATAGCGAGGAGTACGCCAGCCGCGTGACAGGCGACGTTGTTGAAACCGCGCGTGATGCGTTGTTTGCGTCGTTGCTCACGACCTATCACAGCTCACGTGAGACGTTCGAGGAGTGGTGTGTCAAGAATCCGGCGTACGAAACCGAACTACTCGGAAGCGACGCGGTCGAGTCGGTCGTCTGGCATCCGGTCAGCTTTGCGGAGACGGTCGTTGCAGCGAGCTATCAGGCCGAACCCGAGGCCGCCGCCGCAACCGTTCGGCGGCGGGCGTTCGGCCGGTATTACCGACCAGAACTGTGATCGAGCCGCGAATCACGTCACACCGTACCGAGACGCAGGGAGAACAGCAACTTTATCAGTCGTTCGGGGCGAATTTTGCACAAGATTACTCTGAGGAGGTCAATAGTGACACAAGAGACAACACAACCGGAGGTGAACATCGGACTCGTCGGCCACGTCGACCACGGAAAAACGACGCTCGTACAGGCACTGAGCGGCTCGTGGACCGACCAACACAGCGAAGAGATGAAGCGCGGAATCTCAATTAGACTGGGGTATGCGGACGCAACGTTCCGCAAATTCCCAGGCGTCGACGAGCCCCAATGTTACACTGTCGAGGAGGAAGGCCCGGATGGCGAACAAAGCGAGGTCCTACGGACGGTGTCGTTCGTCGATGCCCCCGGCCACGAAACGCTGATGGCAACGATGCTGTCGGGTGCCTCGCTAATGGACGGTGCAGTGCTCGTCGTCTCGGCGACTGAAGACGTTCCGCAGTCCCAGACCGAAGAACACCTGATGGCACTCGATATCATCGGCATCGAGAACATCGTCATTGCCCAGAACAAGGTCGACCTCGTCGACCGTGACCGGGCGGTCGACCATTACGGCCAGATTACCGAGTTCGTTGAGGGAACCGTCGCCGAAGACGCACCTATCGTTCCCGTCAGCGCCCAACAGGAGGTCAATATCGACCTCCTGATCGGTGCTATCGAGGAGACGATTCCGACGCCCGAACGGCCCGACGACGAGGAATCCCGGATGTTCGTCGCCCGGAGCTTCGATATCAACCGTCCCGGCACGACGTGGGAGAAACTCTCCGGCGGCGTCATTGGTGGCAGCCTCGTTGGCGGGAAATTCGAGGTTGGCGACGAGATTCAGCTTCGGCCCGGCCGACAGGTCGAACACGGCGGGAAAACCGAGTGGAAATCGCTGTCGACAACGATCCGGTCGCTCCAAGCCGGCAGCGCGCAGGTCGAATCAGTTCATCCCGGTGGGCTCATCGGCGTCGGGACCGGCCTTGACCCAAGTCTTACGAAGGGTGACTCGCTGGGTGGACAGGTTGCCGGCGAACCTGGAACGCTTCCACCGACGCGTGAGGCCTTCGAAATGAGCGTCGAGCTGCTCGACCGCGTGGTCGGGGAAAACGATTCGGTCGAAGAGATTTCGACCGGCGAGCCGCTCATGCTCACTGTCGGAACCGCGACCACCGTTGGAGCGGTCACGAGCGCTCGGGCAGGCGAGTGCGAGGTCAAACTCAAACGCCCAGTGTGTGCGGCAGACGGCGCAAAGATCGCGATCAACCGTCGTGTTGGCGCGCGGTGGCGACTCATCGGCGTCGGCACACTCCAGGAATAACCACGGATGGTCGCCGTTGGCATGGATACGAACGCGCTGATGATGCCGGTCGAATGCAACATTCGCGTCTTCGACGAACTCGATCGGCTCTTCGGCTACGACGTTGCCGACCTGATCGTGCCATCGGCCGTCCTCGACGAATTGGATCGGCTTTCGTCGGGTCACGGCACCGAAGCGACCGCCGCCAGCGTGGGAAAAGATCTTGCCACTCGGTGTCGTGTGGTTGAAACGAACGTGTCGTATGCTGATGACGTCATCGTCGAACTGGCCGAAGACGGCCGGTTCGAATACGTCGTCACGAACGACAGCCCGCTCCGTGATCGCCTGCTATCCCGCGGCGTTCACGTCATCAGTAAACGGGGAAACAGACTCGGGATATTAGAACCATAATATGTACAAACGGGTACGACTCAAAGATACGGTTGAAGTGCCGCCAGAGCAGCTGGCGGATGTGTCGCCACAGCGTGTGAAGAATCTACTGCAGGACAAACTCGAAGGACGGCTGGACGAGGATGTCGGCAGCGTCGTCTCGATCACCGAGGTCCACGACATCGGTGAGGGGACCGTGCTCCCGAACCGTCCCGGCGTCTACTACGAGGCCGAGTTCGACGCGATTACGTTCGACCCTGCAATGCAGGAAGTCGCCGACGGAACCGTCGTCGAAGTTGTCGAGTTCGGTGCCTTCGTCGGCATCGGCCCTGTCGATGGGTTGCTACACGTTTCACAAATTTCGGACGAATATCTCGCCTTCGATGGCGAAAACCAACAGCTCGCCTCGACCGAATCGAACGAGACACTCGGCGTCGACGACCCGGTTCGCGTCCGCATCGTCACCAAAAGCATCGACGAGCGCAACCCACGGGACTCGAAAATCGGTCTGACGGCCAAACAGCCGGGGCTTGGCAAACACACGTGGCTCGAACGTGGCCGCGTCCGCCGCGAGCAGGAAGCCACCTCGGAGGGTGCCTAGATGGCAAAAAAGCGACTCGCCTGCCGGGAGTGTCACTTCGTCAACGAGCCTGACCGACAGAACTGTGTCAACTGTGGCTCTTCGAGTCTGACCGAAGACTGGGCGGGCTACGTCGCGATTCCACACCCCGCCCAAAGCGAGATCGCCACCGAGATGAAGGTCACCGAGCCCGGCAGCTACGCACTCAAGGTCCGATAACGTGCTTTCGCTTCCCGAGTCGTTGCGCGGGGCGTTCAAAGATCCACTCGGACCGATTTACACCGAGACAGCCACGCTGCTCGAAGAGGTCAAACGGGTCGATACCGATATTGAACCCGCCTTCGATGCGCCTCTGATCGCCGTTGGCGACGTTGTCACCGGCCATCTATTGGCCGCAGGCCGCCAGCCCGATGTCGCCATCATCGACGGCAAGAGCGAACGTGAGACGATTAGCGAGGAGCTCGAAACGACACTGGCGGGCCACGATGGCCCACAAATCACCGTCGAGAATCCGGCGGCAACGATTTCCGAACAGCTGTTGTTGGCACTTCGTGACGCCGCCGAAAACCCCGAGCCGGTCATGATTACCGTCGAGGGTGAAGAGGATCTGGCGACGTTGCCCGCAATTGTCTTGGCTCCCGTTGGATCGAGCGTCGTCTACGGACAGCCCGGCGATGGGATGGTCCACGTTGCGGTTACCGAGTCGTCGACTGATGAGGCTCGTCGGCTCCTCGAACGGTTTGAGGGCGACGTTCAGGCTGCACTGTCGATCTGTGGACTCTCCCGGTGAGCGGCGCGTTCGCAGGTCGACTATAAGTTGAATCAGATTCGATACTGTTGGATTTGAACCGGAGGAAAACGGACCGCTCGCTTCGCTCGCGGTTGCGACTTTCAGGGTTCAACTCCCTCACTAGCGTTTTCACTGCTCCTTTCAGTCGCAGGAAAACGGGTTGAGAGGGAGTTGAACTGCCGTAATTCGATAGCGTCTGCTTCGACAGACAAGCAATCAATTAAGTTTACTTGTCTATTCGATAGGCCATGGCAACGCGATGGCTGTATGCGTGGGGAGTAAGCTCGGTTGCCTTCGGCGGGGCATCGCTGATCGTTCCGCTATACGTCGTCCATCTCGGCGGCGATCCAGTGACACTCGGTGTGCTTGCGGCAGTCGCCGCCTTTGTCGGCGTTCCCGGTGCATTGGTGTGTGGCCGCATTGCCGACAAAACCGGCAAGCGACGAGGGCTCGTTCTCAGTATGCTCGGGCTTGTCGCCGTCATGTTGGTCGCAACCGCACTGACCGATTCGGTCGGGGTTGTTATCGGGCTCAACGGGGCGATCTGGTTCGGCTTTGCGGCCGGCACGCCGGTCGTGACCCTGCTTGCGGTTGCTGATGCGGCCGAAGCCGAGTGGAGCGAACGGATCGGACAGCTCAACAAATACCAGGGAGTCGGCTGGGCGCTCGGACTCCTGTTAGGGGTGATCTGGACGGCCCTCGGTGCACGGTTGTTGCCCGCCGAAGCGGTCCTTACCGGCTTTATTTTCGTCCTTGGGAGCTGTGCTGTCGTCGGCTTCCTTCTCGGCCTGCGGTACCTCCCGTCGGATGCCGCGGTCGGACCACCACCGTCGGGACCGCAACTCCGGCGGGCGCTCCGCCGAGCCGACCGGTTTAGCGTCCGGACGGCAACCTTCCCGTTTACGCTGGCTCGCGCGGATTTCCGCGGCCTCCACCCCGACACGCTTCGGGAGCGATTTACCCCCGCCTTGGCGCTGTATTTCGGTGCCGTCTTCGTCTTCTTTGCGGGCTTTTCGGCGTTTTTCGCGCCGCTACCGGCGTTTCTGACCGACACCGGGTTTAGCTCGAATCAGATCTTTCTGCTCTACTTGATCAACAGTCTCGGGGCGGCGGTGTTCTTCGGTGCAGCCGGCGGCTTGGCGACAAAGTACGGCGTGACGCGGCTCCAGGTAGCCGGACTCGTGGGACGGGCGATTGCCCTTCCGCTCGTTGCACTCGCCGGGCTCACGTTCGGTACCACGGCTGTCGGTTTCGGGCTGCTTGCGATCCTCTGTGCACTGATCGGGGTGACGTGGGCCGTCATCGCGGTGACCGCCGGCACGCTTGTCACGCAGCTTGCACCGACGGCGATCCGTGGGGAAGCCCTCGGTGTCTATGCCGCTCTCGGTGCCTGTGCAGGGGGTGTTGGCAGTATCCTCGGTGGCTGGCTGGCCGCATCGAGCTATCTGGTGGCGTTTACCTCGGCTGGCGGGCTGGTGCTCGTCGGTGCGGTGGGGGTCTTGGAACTATGTCGCAGACTGGCAGTCGAACGGACGGCGGTGGCGATCGGGAGTCACTCCTAACCGCGCATTCATCGGAGAGTCTCGCACAGACCGTGTTTGTCAACCCCTCGAGTACTAATTTATTTATTTTTCGCCTTTGAGAATCGGTTGGAAGTTGATATGGACCGTCTCACTCAACGCAGTTCTTCGTTTGTCGTCGAGTCGCCGTTTACCGTTTCGATTACCGATATCGACCATCCGGCGTCGATTTCGTTCGCCAGATCGATTGCCGAATGCGAATATCTCGCAGGCTCGACGTTCGGTTTTGATATCTCGAGTGTGAGCGACAAAGCGATCACAGCCAATCTGCTCACCAGTCGGTCGATTCAGGTTTCCTCCTACGATGCGACAGCCGGTGAACTGGTGAGCGAGGAGGTCACAGAAACGAGTCGCACACCGTTCCGCGTCGATTTCGAACGCGGCCGGCTGGAGGTCTACGGTGACAAGCAGGCGACAAAGTCGGTACGGAGCCGACTCACGGCGGCCGTCGACGAGTTCGAGGCCCACCCGACGACGTTCGCTCTCCCGGCGATCGCCTCGCGGCTGGCCGACGCAGCGGTCGAGACGGAGATTACTGCCCTGCGGATCACCGACTTCTCGCCGGAAGCCAAGACGAGCGGTAACTGTTATCTGAGTATCGAGGACACCGAGACGGCTCACAAACTGCTTGCGGAGTACGGCGAGGACATCTCGTATCTCGGGACGACGCTGACGCTTGCGGGCGGAGAATCGGTTTCGGTCGGCTTCTACCGGAGTGGCTCTGTGCGGCTCTTTTCGAACACGGAGCGAGAGGAAGACGTACTGGAACTGCTGCTATCGACGATTGAAACGGCAAAATAGTGCGGATGAAGTGGTAGGGTGGTCGAAGAGACGGCGAACGGTCGCTCTCGGATGGTAGGTTGCTGCCGGCGTGAAAATACAAGCCTAGGCCGGGATTTGAACCCGGGCTCTCGTCCTTACCAAGACGTTGATACGTTTCGTGGCCTAAAAACGGTGATTTGACCGTCTTCAGACAACACGTCTTCAACCGATTTTTCAGACCACGTCGCCGTCCTGGTATTTGCCGTTTATCCGGTTGCTGGCGGGTCTCTTCGTCGGCTTAGTATTATCGCGCTCCCACTTCAAACACCGGGTAAGCAGTCTTTCGGCCTGACTCACAATGCTAGTACACACCAAAGTTGGCGCTCAAGAAATAGAAATTTAGTAATTGCGTACTCATGCTATACTAAGAAAATGGGGAGCGGAGAACCGAACTCTGAAGAACTGATCGTCAAAGCCCAGTACTTCTTTCCTATCGAACCTACCGAGGAGAACCTGAGAAAAATCCAGAACCGGTTGAGTCAGATAATGATGGAAGAAGGTTTCTACACCGATGATACGCCGCTTCCATTTATGACTATTGACCGGACGATGGAGTTTCTCAAAATCCCTCCTGCCAGTGAAAACAGTAAATGGGAGAACCTGAAAGAATCGCTTGGATTTGGCGAAGAAAAACACCCACGCGAAAGGCTGACAAACTCAGATGAATTCTTAGATGGCTTGGGAAGGCTGGTTGACGACTTTCCCTTCAGAATCGTATTTCGCTTCAAAACCTTTCACGGAGAGGAGGTGGAGGGATACGACATATTCGTCGAATCTACACCTGTACTCCTACAAAAATACCGTCAACTCAATCCTCACCCAGACTACAGCTACAACATCGATAACGTGGTCGACCAGAACAAACGGGAAATAAAACGAATTCTTGGCCGTCTTGAACTTGAACCCGCTCACGGCCCCTATACAGAGGCAGAATCACTAGACACCAGACTATCAGAATCTACAGTCAACCAATTAAACGAACATCAGTATGGCCGAACCGCCGTACAGTACGTGAATGAGGGTGACCAGTGTCTACAACAAAATCTGCTGCACGCCGCACTCTCTTGCTATATCCAAGCGATAGAATGGTCTGTACTGCACTACAAAATAACCGAAGAAGACACTGATCTTATAGAAGCACAGCAGAAGGGAGAAACCGGATACCTGCGATTCATAGACTTAGTGCAGAAAATTCAGGGCGATACCCCCATCAGCCAGAAGACCTCTTCTAAATTGGAGAATATGAATAATGCTGAGAGACGATGGATGGCCCACCACAAGTCCGGACAGTTAGAGCGACAGGACGTCGAAAATGTCCGTTCAACACTATTCCGACTCACTGACGAACTGTTACAATAATGACTAATTGCCTGCTCCTGGGCTGCGGTGAGAACTATGATTTATACGAAATGTTGCTCGAACTTTGGCGATGCAAGGACTGCGACAAGCTATTCAACCCTACAACCTGAAAATACGCTACTCTGGAAAGTCCACTTTTAAATGATTCTTCTCGATCTTATCCTCTAACTCACTTAGGATCTCTCCATGACCACCATAACCGTCGAAATCCTCAAGAAAGAGTAGAAGTAGATCTTTCACATATTGTCGAGCCGTTTCCAAAGAAGTATCTCCAAGCTCTGTCCGACCTCCTCCGTGTGCAACTCCCCACACTCTACTCCTTTCGTCGTATAGTTCACCAAATTCTTCAAAAACATTCTGTCTCTCTTCAAATTCGTCTTCTAACAAAATAGCCACTCGCTGAGCCAGCATGTTCTTTGAGAGATTCTGATTGCCTGAACAGAGTGCTTCTGCAACGATCATTAAATCTGCAAAGGCGACTTTATCGCTTTCTCGAATGTAACTTGAATTGAATTTTTCTACGGACATTTCCATATTCGGTTCCAACGATTCAAAATCTGTAGATTTCAATAGATCATATAGCCGCTGGAATTCTGTTGTGTCTTCAATTTCCATACTTCCAACGAAAAACAGGGGTCTCACTGTCCTTCTTCTGGTAGTTATGCCTCCCGACCAAGCAGCTGGCTTGTGGTCATAGTGATTAGAATACCCCACTTCGCCAGAGTACGCCAGTCTGAGGGCTGTAGTTACACTTCTAATTCTGTGCTTTGCTTCATCAAGTTGGTCAAAATCCAGACTCCCGCCTCCGATACTATTGAGATCCTTCTCAACCATTTGCTCATATTCAAACAAAAAGTGAGTGGCAGAACTGTCCCAATCTTCAGAGATCGTCCCTCCAGTAGGTGATTCAAAATCCACAAGCAATTCAATATCTGATTTTTCTACTTTCCGGATACGGCTTTGAGAATCTAACTCGATAACATCCTCATCCATATCAAGACCGTGAAGGGGAATGAAAGTCCGAACTGGTAGCTCTTCAGCAAGCAAATCCTCCTCAAAATCTGGATATACTTGATCAAAATCTGAATCAGAGAATGCCATTGATCGATTATTCTCACTAAATACCAGAGTTGCGAAGGTGATCAGTAATTCACCGAAGCCTCTACGGTTAGAATGATACGTTGAGATCGGTTCATAATTCTCTATTCCAAAATCGATGCACTCCTCATACTCATCTAAATCACGTATTCTCTGATGGTGTTGATGGAAGAATTTTCCATACTTCGGCCGTACGTGATCCTGCCAAGTGATATTCCCGCGATTATACTCAAGGATCTTCTTCGTAGGCTGTGGCTCAACAAGATGGAGTTCTCTTTGAAATTCTTCAGCTACAGCACCCACAAATTCCCTGAATTTTGCTTCTAACTCCGTCTCCACCATATCAGAACAGTTCAAAGTCAATAAATAAAAGACCTCTTGAGAGGGTTGTCTCGACTATCCTCAGTCCTCCTCCCGAATCATCTCTTCAGACACATTACTTTCTCCTGCGTGATCTGCCTTCCTTCCGGCTTGCAACAGTTTTTGTAATGCTTGCCGACAGTCTCCACTGTTTTCGGCTACTTGTTCCGCGATTTTTGTGATAACACTGTCTGGTACT
>CAZCYW010000036.1:0-19411 GCA_964503105.1 uncultured Haloferacaceae archaeon | reverse complement strand
GTCCGATACTCCACTCGATGAAGTGATGGAGGATATCCGAGGTGAACTCGTCCGGCGAGCAGCAGCAGCTGACCGGGACGCAAATCGGGATATCTACGACGCGCTCGAAAACGAGTAACGAACTACAGTTCTAATTGTCTCAGTTCGTACTCACGATTTTGATCACGTCGCCTTCTTCGAGTTCGTAGCTGTCGGATATCCGGCGTTTCGTCTTGCCGTTGACTGCATGGAGATAGCCCTCAGCAATGTCTGTGTGGACAGCTGCAGCGAGATCAGTCGGTGTTGACCCCGCCGGAAGCAAGAAGGCATCGGGGAGGACGTTGCCCTGTGCATCTGTCCACTTGGTTTCGTTTTGCACCGGAAACGCCGTGCGGTGATCGAGAAGGTCATAGACCGCGGCATTGAGTGCGGCCTGAACCCCGGTGCCGCCATTGGCGACCATCACGTCTCGAATCTGTTCAAGGCCGGCCTGTTGGGCGCTGCTCAGGTCGCCAGTGATCTCGAAGTCGGTATCGCCGGGGCTGTAGTCAACAACACCGGCTTCGACCGCCCGTCGAAGGGCGAGTTCGCCGTCAGCGGTCGCCGGAATGACGATGTCGGCCGCCGCAGCCAGTCGCTTGAGATTCTCCTCGGAAGCGATATCGGCCTTGTTGGCGACCAGAATAATCGGTTTCGTTCTGGCACGAACGTCTTCGGCAAGCGCCTCGCGGTCTTCATCGGTCCACTGCATTGGGTCTTCGGGATACGAAAGCCCACGTAGGCTGGCGGCCACGTCAGCAGTGGTTGCCCCAAAGCCTGTAAGGAGCTCCGAAAGCGTCTCGTCGATATCGAAATCGGGTGATCGGGATTTGCGTTCAACTGATTCCCAGTTGCGCTCGATAATGCCGGTAAGCCAGGCGTCCATTTCGGCCTCGATGAATTCGACGTCCTCGACGGGGTCATGACTCCCCGGTTCGACCGGTTCGCCTTCGGCGTTGGTGCTGCCGGAGGCATCCAGAACGTTGATAATCGCATCGGCATTCGTGAGCTCGTCAAGAAACTGGTTACCGAGCCCACGACCCTCGTGTGCGCCAGGGACGAGGCCAGCCACGTCGATGAGTTCGATGGGAACGTAGCGCGTTCCGTCGTGACACCGATCGTTGCCACAGCGCTCCTCTAGATCGAGACAGGGGCACTCGGTTCGGACCGAGGCAACGCCGCGATTGGCGTCGATCGTCGTAAAGGGATAGTTGGCGACATCGACATCCGCGAGCGTCGCTGCGGTGTAGAACGTTGATTTGCCCGCATTGGGTTTGCCGGCGAGCGCAATCGAGAGCATACACTCGCTTGTCGGCTGGGTGAAAACTGCCTTTCGGTCGTCGGCTGTCTCTGCGAGCCACTCCACGACGAAACGCCGCTACTTATTCCGAAGAATATCGGCGATCTGGGTTGCTTCGCCGTCCAACTGGGGGTCTGTTTCGACGATCCGGAGCACTTCGTGGTTGGTCACGTCGACATAAGATTTTTCAGTTGCATTCTCGATGAGTTCCTTTTCGAGGCGGAACTCGGTACCCTCGTAGACGACATCGACACCGGTTTTATCGAATGAAAGAACGGTCATTGCTAGCTCTTTCGTCCCGAGTGGGAAAAACAACACGAGGTGGCCTGGATGAATTATTGTGTGCTGACATATCGAGACTGAGCCATTGTGTCAGCCAGCCGTCTTACGGACGCTTTAATAGTCACGGCGTACTGAATCGGCCTGTGTCAGCCCCGCACGATCCGCTCGATACGCTTACCATCCCTGACGGAACGACCGTCGAGGAACACGACGTTGTGACCGACGGCGACGTCCTTATCGGCAGCAACAGCCAGATCGACTTCGGCGTGCGGGGCAGAACCATTGCTGCGGGCGAGCGCGTCCACTTCGGCAGACAGATCGAAGCCGACGGTGACTGTCGGCTCGATATCTGGTGTGAGGTCGACGACAGTGTGCTTACTGGCCAGGACGCCTACATTGGCGAACGAACTCAGATCGGGGGCAAACTACTGGTTTCGGGTGACCTCGACATCGGTGACGATGTCACGATCGAAGACGGCTTCGATGCCAACGGCTGGATCGTCACCCGCAACCCGGTTCCAGCGCTTGTTTTTTATTTTATCGTCCTCTCGCAGTTCCTCCGGCTTGGTGATGCCGACAAGGCCGGTGAGTTCGCGAGTGCTCTCGCTGGCGATGGGATCGAAGAGCGCTCCCCGCTCGTCATCCCTCGTGGAGCCGAGATATCCGACGACGCCTGGCGCGTCTCGACGCCGGCGACTATCGGCGACAGCTGTCGGCTCCACGGAAATATTCGTGCCGAATCGATCACCGTCGGCGAGAATACCACGGTGTTCGGCAGCCTGCGTGCCCGCGAAGATATCTCGGTCGGTGCTGGAACGGTCATCATTGGCGACGTAACAACCCGTGGCGGAACGGTGACGCTTGCTTCGGGTTCGCACATTCGCGGAGACATCTCCTGCGGCGATCTCATCGTCCACGAAGGAGCTGATGTCGATGGTATACTTCGGGCACGCGGCGATATGAAACTCGTTCAAAAAACGGCTGCATCCCCGTCTACGGCGTCGGAACCAGCCGGTGACGACCCACCCAGTAACGACGATACTGATCTGGATTCACCAGCCGAGTCGCCAACGCAAGCTGCTCAATCAGCCGACTCATCGACGCAAGCCGACCCACAGCCGCACCCTGATTCGTCATAATGCGATCGGTAGTCTGACTGGTGTCGTCCAGCCCCACCGGACCGTTTTTATTCGACTGTCCGCTGACAAGCCTGCTCGAAGACAGTTTCGTGAAGCTGTTCTGTCACCTGGTCTGCGAGCGTTTGGAGGTTGACCGCATCCTCACGGTTGTACGAAATCAGCGTCTCAAGTGCGCCGTCGACACCGGCTTCATGTTGGTGCCACAGCCGGACGGCGTCACGGCCCGAGATGTCGGGGCGGTCGCGTTCGAGCCCGATGTCGCGTTCGATCCACTTGAGCCCACCCGAGAGGCCAACGGTTTTACACGGATACATGAGGTCGAGATGCGGCACCTCGACATTGACGTCAAAGGCATCTTCCAAAAACGGCTGATCGAATCGGATGCCGTTGAAACTGACAAGCAGGCTGGCCTCGTCAGCCATTGTTTGGACGGCGTCGGCCGTCAGGTCGTCGCCGCGGACGAGCGTCGTCGTCTCGCCGGCTTGGTGGTAGCTGACGGTCGTGACAACCGACCGGCTGGCATCGAGTCCGGTTGTTTCGATATCGAAAAAGCAGGCGTTCTCGCGGAAATTCTCGTAGAGCCGCCACCGTTCGCTGCTCGGGAAGACACGGTCAAAAAAGGCCGTCTCCTCGTTGGCAAGACGGCGACGCGCAGTGTCGATAAACGACTCAATGTTGTCGGCGGTCGCGGGGCCGACGAGTGATGGATCGAAGCAATCCCAGTCGGTCGCACCCGACGCCCACAGCTTTCGCTCGGTCGTCTCGCCGACGCCGCTGACAGGAATAAAGCTGTTCTCGATTCGCACAGCCGAGAGAGTGCGACGTGGCGACGTAAAGTTCACGTCTCGGCGTCGGACTCCACGCCGAGAGACGCGTCTCAACGCGGAGACCGACGCTGGGCATGAGCGGAGTCCCGGTGACGACGGCCGACCAAGGCGAGGCTCCTAAGACAGACGAGGTCGTTGGAGGGGTATGTGCGGCCGTTACACCCTCTTTACGCCGGAAAAGACACTGATCGATCGGTTCGGAGCCGAGCCTGACGAGCCGCTCGAACCGCGGTACAACTGCTCGCCGGGACAGCCACTCCCGGTCATCACGGGAGACGAGCCCAACCGTATGCAACGGTTTACTTGGGGACTGACACCCTCATGGGCCGATGAAAAACAGGGGCTCATCAACGCCCGGTCGGAAACCGTCGACCAGAAACGGAGTTTCGCCGAGGCCTACGAGTCCCGGCGGTGTCTCGTTCCGGCTGACGGCTTTTATGAGTGGACAGATCTCGGCGAGGGGAAACGGCCCTATCGGGTTGCCTTCGAGGACGACCGACCCTTTGCGATGGCCGGCCTCTGGGAGCGATGGGAAGCGCCGACACAACAGCTCGGGCTCGGGGCGTTCGGTGCTGAGGGCTCTGCGGGCGAACCGACAACGCTCGAGAGTTTTACCGTACTCACGACAGAGCCGAACGAGCTGATTTCGACGCTCCACCACCGGATGGCGGTCGTCCTTGCGCCCGACGAGGAAGAAACGTGGCTCCACGGCGATACCGAGGAGGCCGCAGCACTTCTCGATCCGTATCCCGACGACGACCTCGCGTATTATCCGGTTTCGGACCGCGTCAATAGCCCGGCGAACGACGAGCCGACACTGATTGAGCCGGTCTCAACTTGACATCCTCCACACGACTGAAGTCGTGGGCTTTCTCCTTGTATTCTGTAACAAAGCGTACCTGGCCACCATCTCACACGTACAACGTACAACATGTCCCTCAATACGGTTTTTCAGTGACCACGTGGACAGTTCCTGAGTGGCTGTCACACACAGACACCACGGGGTTCGATCGTCCCCCGTCGGCAGTCATCACGGAGCCGACAATGATCACGACACACAACTACAGATTGATTCGACCGCGCGTCGCATTGGATGACGACTATTCTCGATGCAGCGGTATTCAAAAGCGGGTGAAAAGCGATGGTTGAGCCACTGCTGGTCGGCGCGATGCTTATTGCCGCGTTCGCCGGTGGCGTCCTCGGTGCGGCCATCGGTGCACTGCCGGCGTTCGTTTTTACCGGGGTCATGGTAATCGCCGGTGAAGCAGCGAGGATTGCGGGAGTCGTCTCGCTCGAAGAGGGTGCGGATCTCGGGGCAATGGGTATTACCGCCCAAATCGCCTTCGGTGCGTTTTTCGGCCCGCACATCGCCTTTGCCGGTGGCGCTGCCGCCAGCGCGTATGCCGCAAAACAGGGCTACATGGGCCCGGATTTCGGCAGCGGCTGGGGCTACCACGACGCAAAAAACATCCTCATCGCCTTCGGTGGCAAACACAACGACGTCCTGATCGTCGGTGGCCTCTTCGGGATGCTCGGCTATCTCGTGTTTTTTGTCTCAGACTTCGTTGCTGCGCCGTGGGACCCGATTGCGTTCGGCGTCGTCGTCTCGGCGTTGGCTCACCGGGTTCTACTCGGATACGACGCAGTCGGACGAATAGAGACCGACGGGATTCTCGATCTGTCGGCATTTGACCGCGAAGAAACGGACGAAACCGATGGAACCGCCGGCCAGCCGGTAGATCGACTGCTGGTCGAGCCCTGGCTCCCGTGGTTTCGAACCTGGGCAGTGTCGGACTCAACGGACTGGCGTTCGGGATTCTCGGCGGGTTTTCCTTCTGGGCCACTGGAAGCCCGTTTCTCGCCTTCGGAATCAGTGCGGCGAGCCTGATTTTCCTGAATCTCGGTATCGAAAACGACTTCGGGAATTTTCAGCTCAAACTACCGGTGACACACCATATTACGCTGCCGGCCGCAACCGCACCGATGGCGTATCTCGGAATAGGACTCGCCGAGGCCGCCCCATCGGTCGTCCAAGCTGAACTGCTCTTGCTTGAGGCCATCCTCCTCGGAGCTGTCTTCGGGGTTCTCGGAGCGCTGCTCGGTGAGCTTTCCGAACGGATCTTCTACGCCCACGGCGATACCCACTGGGATCCACCGGCGACGAGCATCGTGGCGACGACGTTCCTCATCGCCGTGCTTGCGATGGGTGGTGTCTTCCCGACGGCCGGCTGGGTTCCAACCCCGGTCTAAGGGACGATCCGTCCGCTGGCCGAGCGACTTTATTGATCAATTCCTCCGGACAAAGCCTGATTTCGGTCAATCTTTGAAATACAGTTCGCGGACGAGCATGCCCATTCCGCCGAGAATCAGCGCGTAGGTGATAAGCGACTCATCGCCCGACAGCACAAACCGTTCGGCACCCCAGAGCAGGACGCCGAAATAGAGGGCAATCCGGAATGGGCGCGTATCCATCGCATCCCAGAACACGCCATAAAAGACGAGCCCAGCGATGTAAAGGGTGACCAACACGTCACCGAGAACGTTCAGTGTGAGTCCCTCAGCGGCAATCAGGGCGTAAGAGGCCGCAATCGCGACGGCGATAAGAAACACCACAAAGCCTTTGAGAAACTGTTTGCCGTACTTCGCATACGTGTTCGACTCCGACATAAGTCCCTGTCCGCACGCCGGGTACTTCCATCCACCGAGTTCGACTGCGTTGACTATGTGCTCGCACCGATAGGGTTTTTCAGCCCGCCCTGCTGAATGCGAGTAGTGACAGCGAGCCTCAGTGGCGAGATCGTTGCGGTAGCCGAGCCGACGACGACCGAGACGAAATACGGTGAGCGACGGCTCGCCGAACTCCGCGTCCGACCAACAGACGGAACCGACACCGACGGCGACGCCGCGGTCGACGTGACGCTCTGGGGCAAATGGGCCGACACCGCCGAACACGCCGAGACGGGAATGGATCTCGTCATCACCGATCCAAAAACAAACGAGTACCAGGGGACGACGACCTACACGACAGCAAAATCCTCCTACGTCGTGCTCGAACCGGGCTTTCTGGTCGATGTGACCGCTATCCGCTCGTGGGTGCAGTGTCCCCGGATGTATTATCTTAACAAACTGTCGGCGATTCCGCTTAATTACCCAGTCATCAAAGGGACCATTGTTCACGAAGTCTTCGGCGACCTCCTTCGTGGCCGTGATCTCGATGACGCGATTGACGACCGAGTTGAAGAAGCCGGCCTCGAACTCGGCGTGTTGGGCCGGGAGGTCGAAGAGGTCCGCGGCGAGGTCAGACAGAACGCCGCCGCCATCGAGGGCTGGCTCCAGCAGGGAACGCTCACCGACGAGGATGCCTGGCGCTCGGAATATACACTCATTAGTCCGACCTTCGGTCTCAAAGGCCGTGCTGATGCCCTCCGCAGAGGCATGCCGGTCGAACTCAAAACAGGCAAAAACACCACCCGAGAGCCACGGTTTCAGGACAAGATTCAGGCGGCCTGCTACGCGCTCATGCTCGAAGAACGCGGTGTCAACGCCGACACGGGAACCTTGCTCTATACGAAAAACACGACGCTCGAACGCAGCGAGGAGTCGGGTGACCTCTCGCCAGCAAAGGAGTTCTCGGTCGGCAAGGGGTTACTCGATTTCGTCGTTCGCAGCCGGAACGAACTGGCGGCACTCGAAGCCCGCCACGAGGTGCCAACGGGCTACGAAGCCGACGCAAAATGTGAGTACTGCTTCGAGCAGGACACGTGTATGGTCGTCTCGGGACGACTCGGCCAAGAATCGAAAGCCGGTGCCATCGGCCGACCGATTCCTGCGGACGAACGCGAGTATTTCGAGCGGTTCTACCATGCAATCGAAGCCGAACGCCGCGCGGTCCACGCCGAATACCGGAAACTCTGGGAACAGGAGCCACAGGAACGAGCTGACGACGACCGGGCGCTAATCGATCTCAAACCCTGCGGGAAAACCGAAATCGATGGCAATCGCTGGGAGCTGCGAGCCCGCAAACCCCCCGAAGCAGTCTCGAAGCTCCGAGAGGGCGACGTGGCACTCGCCAGCGATGGCGACCCGGTCGCGGGGCACGCCGAACTCTGTCGAATCACCCAACTGGACGAGGAGGTCGTCATCACTACCGACGAACCCGTTGAACTCCGGCGGCTCGATGTTTACCCATCGGAAATCTCGGTCGACCGCATGCTGACCGCACTCCACGATACCGTGCTCAAAAGTAGTGATGACCGCAAAGACATTCTCTTCGGCCGGCGCGAACCAGCCTTTGGCGACACCGAAGCGACGTTTATCGACAACAACGCCGGCCAGAACGAGGCGGTCACCCTCGGCGTCAACGCCGAAGACTGTGCATTGATTCACGGCCCGCCCGGCACTGGCAAGACCTACACAATTGCCCGTCTCATTCGGGCGCTTGTCGACCGCGGCGACCGCGTGCTGCTGACGGCCTTTACGAACCGTGCGGTCGATAACGCCCTCGAAGCCCTCCGAGACCAGGGCTTCGAAGATATTCAGCGCGTCGGGACGAAAACGGGGATTCGAGAGGATATGCTCAACGTTCGGCTGGAAGAACGAGGCGACCCACGCGAACTAGCCGGCGCATTGCGAAATGCCCCGGTCGTGGCAGCGACAACCGCTAGCTGCGGTTCGCGAATCATGCGCGAGCAGGCGTTCGATGTCGCGCTCGTCGATGAGGCCTCACAACTCACCGAGCCGAGTGCGATGGCTGCGCTTAATCTGGCCGACCGGTTCGTCCTCGTTGGCGACCACGAACAGCTACCGCCGGTCGTCCAAGCCGAATCAAGTGATGAGGACTCCTCCAGTGGTGAGTCAATCGAACCCACTCTCTCGACATCACTTTTCGAGCGATTGATCGATCGCTACCCCGAGGCGAGCGTTATGCTCACCCGGCAGTACCGGATGTGCCAGCGGATTCAAGCCTTTTCATCGGCTGAATTCTACGATGGCGCGCTCCGGCCTGCAACCGGCGAGGTCGCCGCCCAGTCGCTCTCAGATCTCGTCGAAACCGCGTCGTTGCCGGCGGAGTTGCGGGATGCGGTGACGTTCATCGATCCGGCTGGCAGCCGCGTTGGCAACACGAATCCGACTGAAGCCGAGCGCGTCACAGAGATCGTCGAGGCCTATTTGGCCGCCGGCGTCGATCCCGATGCGATCGGTGTTATCGCCCCGTTTCGGGCCCAAGTCGCCGAAATCAGCCGTCGAGTCGATGTGACCGTTGACACCGTTGATCGGTTTCAGGGATCGAGCAAGGAGATTATTATTCTCTCGTTCGTCGCCACTGGCCGGCTGGAAGGGCCGCTGTTCGACGACTACCGCCGGATCAACGTCGCGTTGACACGGGCGAAAAAAGCTCTCGTGTTGGTCGGCGACCGTGATGCGCTTGCGGCCGAGCCGTTCTACCAGCGCCTGCTCGATTGGGCCGATCGGTAACTCCTGTTGGAACCGAACGTCTCACCTGAATTACGCTTTTGCCTATCGTCAGCATGGTCTGTGTGTATGAGCAGCGAATCCGAGACGCGCACCTCAAAGGAGATTTCACGGGATTCAGGCCAGATTGGGATTCGAGAGATCGCGATTGCGAGTCTCTCGGGTCTGGCTGGCATAATCGCGATGCAGCCACTGTTCGGGCTGGCGACGCTATTGGGGGTACTCGATCCCGTTGCCTTCTCCGGGTTGGCGAGCATCGTTGGCTACGGTCTCAACTTCTGGGGTGGTGTCGCGATCTTCGTTGCCGGGGGGATGACGACACTTCCGCTGTTGTTCATTACGCTCGGTAACTACCTGCCACCTGCCAAAAGCATCGAACTCCGCGGGGTGACCTACGGCACGATCGTCTGGAGTGGCTTTGCCATTGCCTTCTATACCGGGCAAACGGGTGTTGCACTTGCGGGCTATCTGATCTTTACGCTGGTCAATCACTGGATCTACGGCTACGTGCTTGGCATGGTCTACACGCGATATGCGTCAATTGCGGTTTACGAGGTCTGAGACAGCGGCGACTCGTTTTTGACGGTGATCTCGTAGGGAAGCGTTGGGTGCGTGTGTGTCCCGGTTGCTGCCTCGGGTTCGACAACAGTCATGTGCGTTGGGATGACAGTGGCCTCCTGGTTGGTCGGATACCACGACTGGCCGGCAGGAACGACGACAAACCGGCCAGTACGGTCGCCAACCCAGGCAAACGTTTCCCGTGGCGTACCCCACGTCGAGAGTCCAACGGTGTCGACCAGCCACGACACAAGCGACGCCGTCTCGGTCGCCGGGAGTCCGACTTCGGTAATCCCCGCAAAAACCGCTCCCGAAAGCGGCTGTATTCGCGGGTCGCTGTCGTAACAGAGACATTCGAGTATCGTTCCATCTGGGCCTCGAAAGTAGACGGTGTCGGCGTCAAGAAAGTCGAACCGTCGGGACCGCTCGCCGTCGACCAAGCAGAGGTCGACCCGGTCGCCCAGCCATCGCGTTATGGGCCCAATATCGGCGAACGTGCGGAATGCCAAATGTGTCGGAGCCGACGCAACTGCCCAGTCGTCTCGGAACGAGAGACGTGTCTCAGCAAGATCGACCTGACCGGGGACAGAGACGTCGATACCGAGCTGTTGGCCGTACCAGTCGCTTTGAGCCGCCGAATCGGTCGCCGGAAGCGACACGGCGCGAATCTGCATACGGTATCTGCGGCTGCAAGCGGTTTGTAGATTCTGGGCACACGCTGGTGGTTGAGAACGATCGGCTGAGTACGTACAGACACCGTTAGTCGGTATCGAGAACGTCCGCAGCCGGTGGAGGTTCCTCGTCGATCGAGGCCAACACGCGCTCGTGGAACTCCTGTAGGACTGCACTTTCATCTTCGGCGAGGACGACATCACTCGCCATCAACGTCGCCAGCCCGAACGCTCGTGGGCTTGGTGAGTCAACCTCGTGCGTGATGACCGAGATTTCGTCGCGTGTGAGCCGCCGAAGGACGTCCTGAATCCCACTGATGTTGAGTTTGTCCTCCATGATCTCACGGTACGTCTCTTCGATAACGGCAAACGAATCGAGATCTTGAGCGAACGACAACAGCATCTCACTCGAAACCTGCTGTTGGGCCGCCGATTTCTCATAACCTTTGTACCGTTTGAGAATCATCAACGACCGAGTCGCGTTGATTCGGAAATATCGCTGCAAAAGGTCGGTTCCGTCGAGGGCGGCCCGAAGGTCGCTGGCGACGCTCTCGGGGTCAAGCCCGCGAATAATCCCCGCGATATCGACCTTCCGATTGAGCGGCATCTGCACGGAAAAACCGTTGTCAGCGACCGCGATCTGTACGTTTGCGGTCGCATCTTGGGCACAGTGGTAGGCGACGAGCCGCGAGAGGCCGTCGTTGAACTGCCGGCCGTAATTCGAGTGCACGTAGAATCGACGCCGGTACTCGGTTCTGTCCTTTTCTTCTTCGATGACGAGCGTTTCGGGCGTGCTAATCGCCCCCGCACCGAGATACTGTCGCTGTTCGTCAAACAGTCGGCTAATCGCCCGCACGCAGTTTTCGTCGATCGGAAACGCTCGAAGCCATGTTCTGATGCCGGGGCGACCACCCGACGCAAAGCGCTCGAGCAGGTCGCCCTGAAACGCCACGATTTCGCGGCCCAGATCGTACGACAGCGGGAGGCGCTCGGAAAACCACGATGGGACGGTTGGCCGTGCACTCGTCGGATCAACGTATACCTTCGAACCACGGCGGTAGCTATAGGCGAAATTCCGGCCACCAAGAACGAACACGTCACCCGAGTCGAGCGTGTCAAGATAGCCTTCATCGAGCGTTCCGACCCATTCGTCGCTTTCCCGAAGATAGACGTTGCAGCTGAAGGAATCAGGAATAGTCCCGATATTTGTCATATAGATAACACGGGCGAGTCGGCCACGCTTCCCGATCAGTGGCTCACCGACGTCGAACTCGGGGTAGTGGTGCTCACCATCGGGCGCATCGTTGGTATCGCGCCAGATTTTCGCATAGACGTGTTTGTCTTCGAGCCCGGCATAGTCGGCGGTTAGATACCGCATGAGTCGCTCCCAGTCGGTTTCATCGAAGTTGCGGTAGGGATACGCCTGCCGGAGGGTCGCCTTCAGGTCGGCTTCGCGCCAAATTTGGTTGATCGCCATCCCGTAGACGTGTTGCGAAGCGACATCCGCAGGATTCTCTGGGATAAAAACGCGGTCGACGAAGCCTGATTCGGCTTTTTCGAGCATGACCGCACATTCAACGAGTTCGTCACGGTCGAGCGCAATCACGCGGCCTGCGACCGTCTGGCCCAACTGGTGGCCCGCTCGCCCGATTCGCTGGAGCAACGAGGCGACCGACTTCGGCGAGCCGACTTGGACGACCATGTCGATATGCGGCATGTCAATCCCGAGTTCGAGGCTGGTGGAGGTCGTCACGATATCCAAGGTGCCGGCTTTGAGCCCCGATTCGATTTCGCCGCGCCGCTCTTTCGAGAGGCTGCCGTGGTGACACCCTGAGTTGTCATCGCTGTAGGCGTCAGGAAACCGCTCGCGGAGCGTCTGCAACACGCGTTCGGCTCCAGACCGGGTGTTAGTGAAGACGAGTGTGTTGGTATGCTCGGAAACGAGTTCGTGTAGTCGGTCATAAAATCGGCCCTGAATCAGCTCTCTGGGAGTATTGATCAGGTCGTCAGTCGGACACTCGAGTTCGATATCGAACTCCCGAACAAAGCGTGTATCGACCAGTTCGTACTCCCGTGGTGGCCCACCCGGTGATTTGCGGCCGACGAGAAACTCACCAACGGTCGATAGCGGCTCAACGGTTGCCGAACAGCCGATCCGCGTTGGCGACGTGTCGGCCATCCGTTCGAGTCGTTCGAGCGAGACCGACAGATGAGTCCCGCGTTTGTTCTCGGCGAGGCTGTGAATTTCATCAACAATGACGTATTCAACGGTTTCGAGTTTCCGCTTGAATTTCGGCGAGTTGAGCAAAATGGCGAACGTCTCGGGCGTTGTATTGAGAATGTGTGGCGTTTCGTGAAGCATCTGCTGACGGGCCGCACTGTCGGTATCGCCATGGCGGATCGCCTGCCGGATATCAGTCTCGACGCCGTCGGCCGCCAACTGCTCGGAAATCGATTCGAGCGGAACGGTGAGGTTTCGGTGAATGTCGTTGGCAAGCGATTTCAACGGCGAGATATAGAGACAGTAGACTGAATTTTCGAGGCCGTCTTCGCTGGCTTGCTCGCGACGAAAGAGTTCGTTGATGATTGCCGCAAACGAAGCGAGGGTTTTGCCCGATCCGGTCGGCGCACAGATGAGGGCGTTTTCACCGCTGTGGATGTGTGGGATCGCCCCGCGTTGCGGTGGCGTAAAAAAGCCGCCGTTAGAGCCGACAAAGCCACCGAACTGGTCGACCCACCAGTCGGAAACCGCTGGCTCGAACAGCGAGAGAACATCCTCGTCGTCGATTGGTACCGCCTCGGGGTCGAAGTCGTAGTCGGCATCGGCGTCTGCGTTGATAAGCCGCTGCCGGCCGGAACGAGCCATCTACTCGTTAGTAGCACTGGCTCCGTAAGTCGGTTGTGCCGAACCGTACACCCTGCTGGAGTGGCGGAACCACTTTGACTCAGCAAGCCATCGGCTCGCCTATGAACGTCACGTTTCTCGGGACGGGAAGCGCGATGCCCTCGGCGGGCCGAATGCAAACCGGACTCTTGGTCTCGGGTGGCGACCAGTCACTGCTCGTTGACTGTGGAAGCGGTGTGCTCCACCGCCTCAACGAGACCGAAATCGGTTATGAGGGAGTCAGTACGGTCCTACTTACCCACCACCATCTCGACCACGTTTCGGACCTCTTGGCGCTGCTCAAAGCCCGCTGGCTCGCCGGCGAGGAACACCTCGAAATCATCGGGCCGGTCGGAACGAAACAGCTAGTTGATGGGCTGTTATCGGTGCACGACTACCTCGATGGGCGGGTCGACCTTCGGATTCGAGAGGTCGTTGCCGGTGAGGGCTTCGAGGCCGCCGGCTTCGGTGTCGAGAGCCACGACACCCGACACTCGATGGCCGGGCTTGCCTACCGGTTTGCTGACGAGCCTGCCGCCGACCCGACCTTCGCTTTTAGCGGTGATTCCGAAGCCTTCGAAGGGCTGGTTCGGTTTGTCGAGGACTGCCGTGTCGTCGCCCACGACTGTTCGTTTCCGGATTCGGTCGACGTTTCGGGCCACCCGACGCCGACACAGCTCGGTGCGGCGTTCGCAGCCAGCAGCGTCGACCGGCTCTATCTGACACATCTGTATCCCCACACCGACGGCCGATACGAGGAGATGTGTCTGGCTGTCTCCGAGACCTTTGCTGGATCGGTGCGGGTTGCATACGACGGCCTTGAACTGAGCGTGTAAATCGGAGCTGTAGATCAATACGCGCTGACCACCATCCAGACAGCGACCGGAAACGGGACAGTAGCGACACTAATCGAAGGGTGGTGCCGAACTCGCTCAATGTCGCCCAGTACATTCGCTTGTTATATTCGTTAGTTATATCATACAGCCCAAACGAGAATAGCGTGATGAGCTGTCGAAGGAGCCGACGACTGGCGCGTACTGAACTGCCTGTTGAGGGGGTCGCATAATCGTGGTGTCGACCACGCTTGCGCTCGGACTCACAATCGCAACGCTCGCGGTGTTCACGGTCGCGGGACTGTGGTATGCCCGTAGCCGTGTGAACAGCGTTGAGGACCTACTGACCGCCCGTAATTCGACGGGAACCGGGATGACGACCGCGACGCTCATCGCCTCGACGATGGGCGCGTGGATTCTGTTTAGCCCGGCGGAAGCCGGGGCGGCTTTCGGTGGGCTGCCCGCAATCATGGGCTATGCAATCGGGAGTGCGATTCCGCTGCTGCTCTTTATTCCGGTCGGCAAACGCATTCGGGAGCTGATGCCAACTGGCCACTCGCTCACCGAATTTGTCCTCGTAAGATTCGGTCCCGTCCTGTACGTTTTCGTGCTCGTCGTCTCCGTTTTTTACATGTTCATCTTCCTCGCCGCCGAAATGACCGGAATCGCGGGCGCACTTGAACTCATTGCTGGGGTTCCACCGTGGCAGACCGCGGCCGTCGTCGGCCTATTCGTCCTCATTTACACGGCCTACGGTGGGCTGGTCGCCAGCATTTTCACCGACACGGTACAGACGCTGGTCATTTTGCCACTGCTCGCGGTTGGCTTTACCGCAGCCATCTTTTCGCTCGGCGGGACGGGTGAACTCTATTCGACGGCGATGGCGACCGACGCGAACCTCCTCGATCCGGGCTTTCGTCCCGGTCTCGAGTTCGGCCTCTACGTCGTCTTTGCCATTCTCGGAGCCAACATGCTGAATCAAGGAATCTGGCAGCGCGTCTATGCGGCGGATGGCGGGGCAACCCTGACCCGGTCGTTTTCGGTGGCTGCGCTGACAGTCGTCCCGATGATTCTGCTGGCCGGGCTGTTCGGCGTTGCGGCCGCTGGCCTGGGATTAGTTGACCCCGGTACTGAGAGCGTCGCGTTCTTTTTGCTCGTGACCGCGGTGCTGCCCGAGTGGATCGTGTTTATTGTCGTCATGCTCGTTGTGCTGTTGGTCATGAGTTCGGCTGATACGATGTTCAATGCGATTTCCAGTCTCATTACCGTCGATCTCGCCCGGCTCGTCGACACTGAAAACGAACGGACGCTCACACTGACGGGCCGGATGCTAACCGTGCTTGTCGCGATCGGCGCGGTCGTCATCGGTGCACAGGGCTACAGCGTGTTGGCGCTGTTTCTGACCGCGGATCTGTTCGCGGCCGCAATTTTCGTGCCACTGATTTGGGGACTATTCTCACCAAATCTCACCGAGGCTGGGGCATTGGTGTCGAGTCTTGCGGGGCTGCTTGTCGGTATTGCCTACTTCCCGATGCTTCGCGGAATACTCACGCTGGTTCCCGGCCTCGCGCCGTTGTTGCCCGAGCCATCGTTTCTCGTTGCCTTCCTTGGGGCGACAGCGGTTTCGGCAGTGACAACCGCACTGGCCTCGTGGGCCGGCAACGAGAACTTCGCATTCGACTCGCTTGCAACGCGAATCAAATCATTTGACGATGCTGACGCGACAGGCGTTGATCTCGACGACACTCCGGGGAGTGCTCCTGGCTCGGAGGTGTCGGACTGATGATTGGCCCGCTGCTCTTTGCCGCGCTCGTCTGGGGGTCGATCGTAGCAGTCTTGGCGGCTTTCGGCTATGTCGTCTGGATGCTAGTTGTGGCCTCGCGTCAGCAAACGCCTCGAATCTGAGCTAACAACTCGACACGATCGGTGCCGACGCTTTCGACACTGCTTTTGTCAGCGAATAACGAATTTGTGGCAACTCGTGGGCAAAACGTAATTGGTTTCAGTTTCGCAGAAACCCGAACAGCCCGCTCATTTAAGCCGACAAGGTAACCAATCTCGTACAATGAGTCAGCCACTCGAAGACGAGTTCGGCCGGGAGGTGACCGGGGTCCGAATCTCGTTGACAGACCGGTGTAACTTCGACTGTGTCTACTGCCACAACGAGGGACTCGGCGACACTCGTGGACCGATGGAGCCGAGTGATGACGAGATGACGGCCGACCAGATCGTCCGTTTTCTCGACGTCGTCGAGGAGTTCGGTGTCCGAAAAGTCAAATTCACCGGCGGCGAGCCGATGTTGCGACAGGACCTCGAAGAGATTATTCGTCGAACTCCCGATTCGATGGAGGTCTCGTTGACGACGAATGGCACGTTTTTGCCGGGGCGGGCGGCGGATCTCAAAGCCGCTGGCCTCGAACGCGTCAACGTCTCCCAGGACGCGCTCGATCCGGCGGCATTCGCCGAGATCACCAAATCCGGCGCGTATGAGAAAGTCCTCGAAGGCGTCGAAGCAGCCCTCGATGCGGGCTTAGATCCGGTGAAACTCAATATGGTTGTCTTCGAGCACACCGCCGGCTACGTTGAGGGGATGGTTGAACACGTCGCTGAAAACAGCGGGCTGCAGCTGCAATTGATCGAGTATATGCCTGAACTGACTGGTCGGCCCGAGTGGAATATCGACATCCAACGGGTTCACGACTGGCTCGCAGACATTGCAGACCGCGTTGAGCACCGCGAGATGCACAACCGGAAACGGTACTGGGTCGGTGGAACCGACGACCGTGAGGGTGGAATGGTCGAAATCGTCGACCCCGTCGAAAATCCGAACTTCTGTGCGAACTGCCACCGCGTACGCGTGACGCACGAAGGATATCTCAAGGGCTGTCTCAACCGCAACGACGACCTGCGGCCGATGGGTGACATGAGCCGAAGCGAAATCCGAGAAACGTTCCGTGCGGTCGTTGCCAACAGAGTCCCCTATTACGGTGAGTATCTCGTCCGTGACGAGGAGGGCGGCTGGGAGTTCAACGAGTCCTATCTCGCCACGCAGTGAGAAGCCGGCCGCTATTCAAGTAACCCAATATCTTTGGCGACGAGATCTTGTAACTGTGACTTGAGCGCCGGTTCGACCTGTGCGTGCGGCTCGCCATCATGCCGATTTTCGTTGTGCGATTCGAGGGTTGTTGCCAACTCCGACAGCGGAACGCGGGTCTCGGTTCCACATGGTTCACAGACGATCGGAACCAGTGGGTCATCAGTGTCGTCAGTCATATCCTGGCCTCTCGGCCGAAAGGTAAAATCGAACCGGTTTTGCCGACACGCGAACACACAGTCCGATCACCAGAAACAAGCACGAAACCGGATAACGAGGCTGATTACCGGCCGGTCAAAATATCGAACCGTGCGCCACCGGACGCGCGGCTCGTTGAATGAATCTGCCAGCCGTGCGCATCGGTGATTTCCTTTACAATTGCCAAACCGAGTCCGGTTCCGTTTCGGTCCGTAGTATAGCCATGCTCGAAAATACGTTCGTGATCCGCCGTCCGAATACCCTGGCCACTGTCCTCAATAAAAAACCCTATGGACTGTACGGAGTCAGTCTGTTGTGCGGCCTGATCGACTGTGCCGACACGAATAGTCAACGGGAGCTCGTTGTGGTCGATCGCGTTTCGAAAGAGATTCTCAAACACGTGCAACAGTCGGTCGTGATCAGCGCTAAGCACGACGTCGTCAGGAATTTCTAGCGCAAATTCAACACCGGTAGTGTCGATGTGTCCCCATGCCTGCTGAGCCGTCGCAGCGAGCGATACGTCGTTGGGGTCAGTGACAGTCTGTCCGGCTGTCGCCATCGTCAATAGATCAGTAATCATTCGGTCCATTCGACGGATATTTCGGTCGATCGGCTCGCGGTACTCGGCCGGGATATCGGACTGTGCCAGCTCGAAATATCCCGAAACAACATTCAGTGGATTTCGAAGGTCGTGTGAGACGACCCCAGTGAACGTATCAAGCCGATCATTCTGTCGCTGGAGTTCGTCTATACGCCGTTCTCGCTCGGAGACATCCCGAATAACGACGATATGGCCGAACTGTTCGGGGCCAACCGACAACGGCGAAATATTGAGATCGTAAACTGCCTCGGTGAGCGAGCCAACAGTCACTGTTTGGTCCACTGAGTTGGCCGCCGAATTGTCGCTGATCCGTCTGATCGCGGCGGCGAGTTCCGGCCGATGTCCCTCAATACGGTGTCCGGTTGGATCCGTCTCGTGACCCAAGAACGCTCGTCCTGGCGCGTTGCTATCTAAGATCCGTTGTTCGTCATCTAAGACCAACACACCGTCATTCATGTTTACGATGGCTTGGCGGCGAGCAATTGGCGCGAGATCGAGAAACCGGTAGCGGAACACGACCCACCCAACAACGAGCGTGAACTGAAAAAAGGCCAATGGCGTGAGATCGAACTGCGGTCCAAGCGGGCTCCCGAACACGTTGACGAGATCAGAGACTGGGACAAACAAGCCACTGACAAGCAGTAGTCCGGCTCGTTTCTGATAGATTCCGTGTGTCTGTAGGGTGTGTGAGGCGAGCAGTCCGAGCGACATAAATGTCAAACTGTAGGCGAATGCGGCATGCGGAACGTAAAACAACGGCCCGTAAACACGGCTGACACCGCCACCGGCCAGTACGGTGATTGCTGGATCCCAGATAAGAAAGTGCACTGGATTCGTCCATGCAGCAACCTGTGTCACAACTGGGATAACAAGGAGTGCGGTGAGCGCTCGGCGAGACAGCGTGTACTGGCGAGTGTACGCAAGGACGAACTGAAACACACCGACAGCCCCGACACTTGCCGCGAGAAGAACGAAATTGTATGCTGCAAGCGGATCGACGATCGACCCACCAATGAGCGCGGTTCCGTAGGCAACCAACCAGAGCCAGACCGCACCGAGCATCAACACAAATCCATCATACTCGACGCGGTTTTGAGAGCCACGAGTAACAAAGAGAACAGCGACAACGGCGATGCTTCCACCGTAGGCGGCAATTCCAAATAGTGTCGTAGGCGTTATCATGAGTAGTGCTGAAAGAGAATAGTGAAATCTGCGAGTAGTATGACTGTGTTGAGCCAGTGTAGAAAAGATTGTTATCGTGACTATTGCTGCGTATTGAAACATCGAGGCGGACTGATCGCTGTCGATCAGGCGTCTCTGCGGGGCAGTCGAAACCAGCAGTCTGCTCAGTATGTTAGCGGTCAACACGGCCAGTCGCCATCCGTGATGTTTAAGTGATCAACCGGGCTTTTTTCGAGCGTAGTACTGTAGGGACGACCGGTCCCGAGTCCGTGACGGGCGACAATATGAACGAAACCAGCGGGTTGCGGTAGCCAAGCCTGGCCCAAGGCGCAGGGTTGCTAACTCTGTGGCG
>CAZCYW010000035.1:0-22819 GCA_964503105.1 uncultured Haloferacaceae archaeon | reverse complement strand
CCGGACGAGTTCACCTCGGATATCCTCCATCACTTCATCGAGTGGAGTATCGGACCCTGAACTTTCCTTGGTCGCCATAGTTGTCGTATCGTCTCGACTGCGGTTAATCGTTCGGGTCAGACGAATCGCCAGTCAGTTCGTCCAGCCCATACCTGATGAGGTCATCACGCCACTGTTCGATCTCACCTGCGAGGTCGATTTCTTCGGTGTGTGAACGCAGGTATTCGATTGATTCCGCTTCGTCGACAGTCGTTTGATCGGTGCCGAACTGCTTGAGCATCGTTCTGATTTCGTCGTCGTACATGAACCGATATCCGTTCAGGAAGTAGAAGACGACTGTCGTGTTGAGCGCGGTGCGTTTGTTTGCATCGACAAACGGATGATTTGCCACCAGCAGTCCGAGGAGGTGAAACGCTTTCTCGTGAATCGTCTCGGGTACCATCCCGAAACTCCCACTCTCGATGTAGTTCAGGCAAAACTCAATATCGCCACGATTCTGGACGCCAGCGTGCGTGTCAGAGTATTCTGAGACGATGTCGTCATGGATGGCGAGAACGTCACCCGCTGACAGATACCAGAATGAGTCTGCCATTCGTTCGTTCACTCAGACTGCACCCGAGGTAATCCTTGCCATTGCAGCTCATGGAGTCCGGCTGTAGGTATTCGTCGTGTACGTTGTGTGTACTCAGAAGTACTGATCAAAATCGTGAGCACGGCGTCCTAAGCAGTGCCACCTCGCGTAGGTGCGTGGCTTAGGCGTAGTCTTCGTGAATCCGATCCATCCGGGCGGCCATCACGAAATCAGCTTTGTGGAGGCCGTCGATTTTGTGTGTCCACATCTCGATGACGACTTCGCCCCACGAGAGCTGAAAGTCGGGGTGATGCCACTCCTCTTCGGCGAGTTCACCGACCTCATAGGTGAATTCGAGTGCATCACGGAAGTCCTCGAACTCATAGGTCCCTTCGAGATGGTGGCCGTCGATGACGTCCCAGACGTCGGTGTCGATTTCATCGAGATACTCGGCATACTCGTCTTCGGAAAGCGGTTCGTCCTCGGAGGTGCAGGCTTCACACGGCTCGTCGGCTAATTCGGATGCCATGTATCGACTAATGGACGCCACGGGCTTGTATCTTCAGCCTGTCAGCTGACGGTTGGCGTCTCAGTTGCTGGTGGCCCCTCTCGGCTGGTGATAGTCGACAGCAGTTTCTCAATCGTATACAGTCATCCCAGCGTGGCCGTCAGCCCAACCTACAAGACGGCACAGCCCCTACCACTCATATGCGACGTGACCTGCCGAATCCGCCCGAGTCCGGCCTCCTCAACGCTCTTCGGTTCGGCGACGACACCTTTCGATTTATTGAGACGATGCAGGCACGGTTCGAGGATGCGGTTGCGGTACCGATCCCCGGCCGCGCTCCACTCGTCGTTGTCACCAATCCCGAACTCGTCCATGATGCGCTTTCGCGTCCGGCTGAGTTCGGCCGTGTGCCAGCAACGGGGCCTGCGGCACTGATTGCGACACAGGGGCTCGTCCAAAGCGACGGTGAGCTCTGGCAACAACAGCGGTCGATCATGGGGCCGGCGTTCATGGGTCCGCAGGTCCGGGCCTATGCGAACACGGTGGGCCGGCGCGTCGAGACGCTCATCGAGGAGTGGAAGGCTGATCTCGATGCATCAAGCGAGGCGACACTTGCTCGCAACCTCCACGGTGAGATGACTGCACTCACAGTCCGGGTTGCCTCCGAGATTCTCCTGGGTGAGGATATCGGCCGCGAGCGTGCCGAGCAGTTCCACAGCTGGATGCAGGTCGCCGGCGACGAATTCGAGTTCGGCCTCGATGCGGTCAGTCCCGAATGGGTTCCAACCCGAACCGATCCTGAGTTCCGCAAGGCAGCCGACGGGATTCTCGGGCTCGCCGAAGAGCTCATCGAGCGTCGCCGGGCCGACCTCGCGGCACAATCTACGTCCGACGATGACGACGACCAGCCCAAGGACATGCTGACAATGCTCCTGTTGGCCGAAGACGGCCCGGATGTCGAGTACCCACCGAACCAGATTCGCGATGAGGTGGCGACGTTCCTTATTGCCGGCCACGAGACAACCGCCCTCTCGCTGACCTACACCCAGTGTCTGCTGTCGTGGCACCCTGACGTCCGCGAACGAGTTCGCACGGAAGCCGAGGCGGTTATCGGCGACGAAACTCCACAGTACAAGCACGTCTCAGAGCTTGAGTACACCGGCCGTGTGTTCCAGGAGGCGCTCCGACTCTATCCCGCCGCCTGGGCCGTCTTCCGGCAGTCGACCGCTGAAGTTCGACTCGGTGACTATCGGGTTCCGAAGGGTGCAGCAGTAGTCATGCCGCAGTGGTCGATCCATCGCGACGGACGATATTTCGACCAGCCTGAAACCTTTGATCCTGACCGCTGGATCGGCCGATCACCACAGTCGGTCGATGCGTATTATCCGTTTAGCAGTGGTCCTCACGCCTGTATTGGCCGGCAGTTTTCGATTACTGGTGCCCGACTCGCCCTGGCATCGATTGTCCAACACTTTGCTGTCGATGTCCCGGCCGACGCGCTCGACGATCTACGGGCGACACCGACGCTCCGACCCGGAGGACCGATACAGGCAACGATCCGGTAGCCCAAGGACATCTCGGCCAGAGACACCAGTCACATTGTTTATCGCTGTTCAGCTAATTGTTTGCTCACAGCAAGCGGCAAACCAATGAAACATGCTCCGCAATCAAAGGACGTATACAGAACATCCGTCATAGTGTAAGCAGACAAACACTCTCAATGCTGTACCGTCCGCCGATAAAACAACAAATGTCATGAGACGTTCCAATACAAACTAATGTTCGAAACACTTCTCGCACTCACCCCGTTGCTTATTGTTGCAGTACTGCTCGTTGGGCTGTTGTGGTCTGCGACACGCGTGATGCCCGTTGCGTGGGCCGCGGCCGCCATCATTGCCTTTGTCGTCTGGGAGATGCCGCTTACGTTCGTCGGTGCAGCCAGCCTTACCGGCGTGATGGCCGCCATCGAAATCCTCTGGATCGTTTTCGGCGCGCTCGTCCTGTTGTATACGCTGATGGCCTCGGGTGCGGTCGACCGGATCAACGCTGGTTTCGCAAAAATCAGTGATGATCGTCGGGTGCAGATTATCCTCTTGGGCTTTTTTCTGGCGACGTTCATGGAAGGGGTTGCCGGCTTCGGAACCCCTGCAGCAGTCGTCGCACCGCTGTTGCTCGCACTTGGCTTTCCCGCACTGGCGGCCGTCATCGCCGCCCTGATCGGTCACGCGATTGCGACCGTCTTTGGGGCGGTCGGGACGCCGATTATTGTCGGCTACCAACAGCCACTGTCGGCCGTTGAAGGCCAGATCGCTGACGGAACCGGGCTCAGCGTTGCAGCCTATTCCGCAGAGGCGGCCGCCTATGCGGCGCTTTTCAATGGCATTTTGGGAATAGCAATGCCGCTTGTGGCCGTCGCCATGGTCGTCTATTTCTTTGGTGAAGAACGGACGCTCGCGCCTGTATGGGGCGTTGCACCCTTGGCGATCGTCTCCGGAGTTGCCTTTGCAATTCCGTTTGTGGCGTCAGCCTATCTTATCGGGCCTGAGCTTCCGTCGCTGTTTGCCGCCATGATCGGTGGTGCGGTTGTCGTTGGGCTGCTTAAAGCCGGCTACCTCGAACCCGAAGACCACTGGGACTTTCCGGATCGAGACAGCTGGCCCGACCACTGGGTCGGCTCGATCGAACCCGGTGGTGAGGAGGCGAAATCCGAGGCCGCCACTGCGTCGACACCGTCGATGGGACTGCTGCGTGCGTGGTCCCCATATCTGATCCTCGCGGCCCTGTTGATTGTTACACGAATTATCGATCCGGTCGCAGCGTTCCTCCAGCAGGGGCCAATCTTGGCGATTAGCTGGGATGTCTTTGGAACCGGGCTCGAAGGTGCAATCAGATGGGCCTACGTTCCTGGGACGTGGCTCTTAATCAGCGCGCTAATCGCCGTTCCGTTGTTCGGGATGAACCGCGGAGATGTCGCCGGTGCCTGGAAAGAAGCCGCCAGCAAGATCGTCTCTCCAGCTATCGTGCTCTTTTTCGTGATTGCGATGGTCGAGATCATGCTTAGCACCGATGCGCACGGCACCGGCCCGGTCGACGGCAGTATGATCGTCGTGCTTGCCGATGGAACCGCTTCAACGTTCGGTGCAGCCTACCCGATGATCGCGCCAACTGTCGGCATGATCGGCTCCTTTGTCGCAGGGTCAATTACGGTAAGTAATATCACGTTTGCGGCCTTCCAGTTTGAAGTCGGTGTTGCGCTCGGTATGCCGACAACGATTCTCGTTGCCTCTCAATCGATCGGGGCCGCTATTGGGAATGTCGTTGCAATTCACAACGTCATTGCCGCGTTAGCAACCGTTGGCATGGTCGGTGCCACTGGTCGCGTGATTCGGCTCAATTTGATCCCGCTCATCTACTATCTTGTCGGCGGTGGTATCCTGACGACGCTTGCAGTCTATGTGGTATTCCCCGGGCTGTATTGATCAGTCTGCAACGTTTGATCCTACCTGCTGGGTCGGCTGCTCGTCTCGGTCTTTCGGAGCTTCCTTGCGGATTGCCGTTAGAACACGTTGGGGAACAGTAGATAGGTGAATACGAATGAAACCACTCCCGCACAGATGACATAATACAGGAGTGGAATCAACGTAAGCCTGATCACACGGCCCTCTTCACCAACAAGTCCGACAGTGGCAAGCGCAGCCACCACATTATGAATTGCAACAAGGTTCCCGATTGCGCCGCCAACTGCCTGTGCACCAACGGTTAGTTCCCGAGAGAGACCGAGGGTATCAGCGACAAAGAACTGCAGTGGTCCAAACGTGATGTTGCTCACCGTATTAGATCCAACAAGTGCTGCACCAAGAGCTCCAATAAGTGGTGCAACCAAGGGATAGGCCGGACCAAGGACATCTGCGATCATCACTGCCAAGACAACAATCATACTTTCCAACCCAGCGGTATGCGAGCCGGATTGTAACATCACCTGAACCATCGCAAGGACGAACGACAGTGCGACAAGCGGAATAACCAGTTTTGTTGCTGCTTCTTTCCAGATCACCGAAACAGCAGCTGTTGGAAGTTTGTATAGTGGGATCGCGAGTACTGCAGCTGCGAGGAGCCACATTCCGGGAACATACAAGAGATTAATGCTGTTGTCGATCGTTGTTCCTGCAATCTGTGTCCACTCAAACAATAACACGCCGATTGTTAGCTCGCCAACCACTGTTGATGCAGACACCAACTGTAAGGATACGGGTGCCCCAAGCAACGCAACCGTCTCTCCTTGGAGCAACGATGACAGTGGATCAACGCTTCTGGTGAGAAGCAAACACCCAATGAGGAAAATGTACGGGAACCACGCTTTGAGCAACGACATTTCTCGGTCTTCGTTGAGGACGGACTCGACATCTGTTGGCTGGATTGATCCGAGCCAGTGTGTTGGCCACTCTTTTTGTGGTGGAAAGTCCCACTCCGTCGACGGCTCGAAGTAGCCCGCCCGAAGGGCGATGATGACAACTGCAGCACCAACCATTGGCGCAACCAAGGAAGGGAGTTCAGCACTTACCTGTGCAGTCATCCAGTATGGAATGACAAACGAAACGCCTGCAAACAAGCAAAGCGGTACTACCTCAATAATTGGCTCGAGGCTTCGAGATCCCGGCAGTGTGAAGAAATAGACCACAATCCCAACCGCAAATAACGGCATGGCAAATCCAATCAAAAGGTGGTATGTCGCTGCCCATGCGGCGACATTGATTGCAAACTCCGCTGCAGTCTGATCATTGCTGGCAAGAACTTGTGAAATATATCCGACGCTCTCCAGTGGCTCACGAATGCCGATGATGATTGGCGTCCCAACAGCGCCATACGTCACGGCAATGGCATGCCCAATGAGTGCGGCTACAACCGCAGCCAGTGCAGGAAATCCAAGGCCCAAAAGGAGTGGTGCGACCACCGCAGCGGGCGTTCCAAAGCCCGCAGCTCCCTCGATAAACGCAGACAAAAAGAACGCAACAAGGACAATCTGGACTCGTCGATCGTCACTGACCTTTGTAAAACTTCGATTCAGTGTACTGAACGCCCCTGCACGGAGCATTGTATACAACAACACGAGTGCACCAAACACAATGAACAGAATCTGAACCGCAGTGAGAACACCGCTAATACTTGCAGCGACAATCCACGATGTCGGCATCCCCCATACAACTGCAGCAATTACAACTGTAGACAGCCATGCAACAGGCATTGTCCGGGTTGCTGGCCATAACAATCCGATTAACAAAAACCCGACAATAAATAGCGGCAATGCAGCAAAAAAGAGCGTCACAGTACTCGTCATTATCCACCTTTCTGACGAATCACACGTGGATTGTATCTGTGCAAAAAGTACCACCTGAGAATACAGTCCATTATCATTATACACTGTGTAAAATAAAGGTAAATAGCTATCGGAGGTGTATACATCTCGTGTAGTATCGGTGTTGTAACTAAGTGAACAGTTTGTCCGAAAACCACTTTCCTTGGCTGCCACACTGTTTGTCAGTAACTCTGATAACTGATTTTAGGAGACGAAAATTGTGTTTTGTTGACGCAATCTGCAATGATGGTAAAACGGTCGTTATCGCATCGCGCACCAAGCATTGATATACAGTTGTGTGTAATGGCTTGCCATGAGCAGTGATCGTGAGCGGAACACCAATGGCCAATATACGGCACAGATTCCAGCAGACGCTGCGTTGGATGCGTTTGAGAATCGAGACGACCTTGCAAGACCCGTAACTGCAAGTGACGTCATGGAGGTACTGGACTGCTCGCGGCGAACCGCACACAACAAACTGAGTGCCCTTGTCGAAGCAGGCCAGCTGAAAACCCGAAAAGTCGGTGCACGTGGTCGTGTCTGGTGGAAACCGATTGCTGCACCTCAGGTGACATCAGTATCAGCACAGCCACGCGATCCCGTTTTGGATGCAATAGCTGCAGTCTCATTGCCCGGGAGTGGTGAGACCCTTACAAGCCGTCAAAATGCACTCTATGCAGCGTACGAGTATCTCGTTGAACACCCCAGTGCGAAAAAATCCGATTTCTTAGAAACAGTGTATCCGGAACACCCAGCAGCGTTTGAAACGCCAGAAGGGTGGTGGAATGCAATCCAACCCGCGCTCAAAGAACTCCCGGGTGTTGATCCGCCTGAAGAACGCGGACAGATCTGGAAGTTCCTTGGTGGCGATCGATTCACGCCAACACTGGGATAACTTTCAACGAATGTCACCCACTTGCGCTTAGAACAGTGTTGGGAACAGTACGTAGGTAAATACTGTTGCGACAACACCGACCATAATCGCGTAGTAGGCCAATGGGATCAGGTTGAGCCGAATCACACGACCCTCCTGTCCAACCAATCCAACGGTTGCGAGTGCTGCAACAACGTTGTGGACTGCAACAAGGTTACCAATTGCCCCACCAACGGCTTGGGCACCCACCATGAGCTGTGTTGGGATCCCAAGCTGTGATGCGGCTTCGAACTGGAAGCCACCGAAGGTAATATTCGAAACCGTGTTCGAGCCCGCCATTGCTGCGCCAAGTGCACCGATCAGTGCGGCAATAAATGGGTAGAGCGGTCCAACTGCATTTGCTGTTGCTTGTGCGAGAACGAAAATCATACTCTCGACACCCTCAGCGTGAGCACCCGACTGGAGCATAATCTGGACCATTGCAATCACGAACACGAGTGCAATGAAGGGTGCAACAAGTTTTTCACCTGCTTCAGTCCATGCCGCTTTGACTTCTGTACCGTTCATTTTGTACAGTGGGATTGCGACCAACGAACAGAGAACAAGCCAGAATCCTGGCACGTAGGCCCAATCAATACCACCGGAGAGTGAGGTTCCAAGGATGCCTTCCCATGTGGTTGTGAAGAGGAACTGGTGTGCAGTGATCGTTGTTCCGGCGATTGTCAGTGGTTCACCCTGAAGGAATCCAGGAAGTGGGTCAACGACGCGAGTAATGACCAACAAGACGACGAGCAGGATGTATGGAGCCCATGCTCTGAACAACGAGATATTCGCTGCTTTCGGATTGATTGTGCCACCGTCAGTGGCTGCTTTGTTGCCCGCTCTCTTGCTGGTTACGTCCGTGTCGACTTCGCCTGGCTCAATTGTTCCGACCCAATGTGTTGGCCACTCTTCACGCGGTGGGAAATCCCACTCATTTTGTGGCACAAAGTAGCCTGCCTTGAGCGTTCCAACGACGATTGCCCCACCGAGCATTGAACCGATGAGGGCGGGGAACTCTGCGCTAATTTGTGCTGAAAGCCAGTACGGAACGACAAATGCGATTCCAGAGAACAATGCCAGCGGTGCAACCTCCCATGCTGGTTTGAGACTTCGATCGTTTGGATCACCGAAGAAATAGACAATCATTCCAACCGCAAACAGTGGCATCACAAATCCGACCAGTGCGTGGTAGGTTGCAGCCCATACCGCAACCTCAACAGAGTATGCTTGGACGGTGAATCCTGCGTCGGTGATTGCGGTATTCGTTGATGAGCTGGCTGCAAGCGGGTTCTCGATCCCAATGATAATTGGCGTTCCAACGGCCCCATACGTGACCGCAATAATGTGGCCGATCAGGGCGGCGATCACCGCGGCGAGGGCAGGGAAGCCAAGCGCCAGCAGGAGTGGTGCGACCACGGCGGCCGGCGTTCCGAAGCCTGCTGCGCCCTCGATGAATGCCGAAAGGAAAAAGCCAAGCAGAATCACCTGAACACGTCGATCATCGCTGATGCGTGCGAATCCCTGATTGATTCGGTCGAACGCTCCCGCTTGAGAGAGTGTATACAGCAGTAACAACGCTCCAAAAACAATCCATAAAATCTGTATCGCTGTCATCCCTCCGACAATTGAGGCAGCAATAATCCAGTCGAGTGGCATCTGCCACACAAAGTACCCGACCAACACGGCGGCAACCCATGCGAGCGGCATCGCCCGTGTGGCAGGCCACAAGAACCCAACGAGGAGGACGCCTGCAAGTACCAGCGGTGTGGTTGCAAGCAACAGCTCCAGTGTGCTAACCATGTCGCTTACCCTCTGTTTCGTGTGTTGTTGTTCGATGCAGTCCGATGCCAACTGTCAGTATGTCTGGCATGGATTTGGCATTGTATCGGTTGTATATATAATTATCGTTCAACCAGATGCATTCAAAAAGCTCAAACCGACACAGAAGCCTTGAAAAGCATTACATAGCCATTCTCAGGGTTTATCATGGTTATTTTGTTTGGTGTTTTGTTCGCTTGAGACATACTGATTGAATTTTTGATTGGTTGTCCCACGTTCTCCCATCACATTTTAGTTGTGTATCCTGGCTACTGATTGCGGTTACTGGTGCACACGCCGCCCATTCTTATCCATTCATTCACCATTCTACCGTATCAGCAGCACCAGTTCCTTTGACTGTAAAGGAAGTACACACAAAGATACTGGCCTCTACACTCAACAGTAATGGATCCGTGAACGACAGAAACGACCGGTAACACGCGGTATGTGCGGTATTATCGCGAAAATATTCCTTGCGCGCGTTGCCAGCACGTGACCGACCTACTATTTCCCATCGCTTCTCGGCAGTGTTTATTCCACCTGATACACAGAGAGATAAACAATGTGAACTAACAGAACACCCATATCCCGCCAAAATAATCCTTATCTATGAGCATAAACCAGGAGGGTCATGCACCCGACTTCGAGCAATCGCTTGCTGGGCTAGGCGTTGATGTGACGTATACTACCCCTCCGGAGTTTTCTGAGACACTTCGCTCGATCGTAGAAGGTCAGACAATCGGTGTTCCGCTCCCGTTCGACAGCATCTCACAGCCGGAGTGGGTGGACACCGATGTCACCCCTGCAAAACTGAATGGTGCGACCACAAGTGTTACTCCTGCGTCGTTGGGAATTGCCGACTACGGGAGCGTCGTACTTGATTCAACGGCTGATGGCGCAGAACAGAGTAGCCTCTTTGTTGATCTACACATTCCGGTGCTCTCAACAAACGACATTGTTCGATCAATGTCCGATGCGATCGACCACATTGGCCCCAAACTTCGAGCTGGTGGAAGCTCTATTATCGCGACTGGCCCGAGTGCAACCGCCGATATGGGGGCGCTGGTGAAAGGCGCTCACGGCCCCAAAGACGTCCATGTCGTCGTTTTGACTGAGCAGACGGATAGAGAGACAACTGAACAGACGGATGGAGGCACCAATGAGTAGCGCACGCGAGGAGAAAGCAGCCAAGATTAGACACCTCTTGGAGACGGAGGGTACGGCTGTCGAGGAAAACACGCGTGGATTCAACAGCGGTCGGTATGAATCAGTTGAGAAGCTCTCGGACTACGAAGGGTTGAAAAATCAGGCGCGATCGATTAAAGAAGACGCGATCGAACAGCTTCCTGCACTGATTGATGAACTCACTCAAACCGTTGAATCAAACGGTGGGACCGTATACATTGCTGAAGATGCTGCTGATGCAAACCAGCATATCCGATCTATCGCCGCAGATTGTGAGGCCGAACGTCTCGTCAAATCGAAATCGATGACGAGCGAAGAGCTGGAAGTAAATGAGGCCCTTGAGAAAGATGGCGTCGACGTCGTTGAGACTGATCTGGGTGAGTGGGTATTACAGCTTGCTGATGAAGCCCCATCGCACATCGTTGCGCCGGCGATTCACAAGTCACGGTCGGAGATTGCAACCCTGTTTAACAGCATGTTCGACCCTGACGAGCCGCTTGAAACTGCTGAAGAATTGACAATGTTTGCACGCGAGGAACTTGGCTCGCGTATCGAAGACGCTGACGTTGGGATGACTGGGGCAAATTTCATTACTGCGGATTCAGGGTCACTTATGCTGGTTACAAGCGAGGGCAACGCTCGAAAATCCGCTGTTGTTCCAGACACCCACATCGCTGTTGCCGGCGTCGAAAAGATTGTTCCAACTGTTGAGGATCTCACGCCGTTCATTGAGCTTATCGGCCGTTCGGGAACCGGACAGGACATTACGTCGTATATTTCGTTGCTCACGCCACCGGTTGCTTCTCCAACCGTTGATTTCGCAGACCCCGACACGCCATTCGCCGAGCGAGATGACGACAGATCGTTCCACCTTGTCCTGATTGACAATGGCCGTATGGCAATGCGTGAGGATGATGAACTGCGTGAAACGCTCTACTGTATTCGGTGTTCTGCGTGTGCAAACTCCTGTGCGAATTTCCAAAGTGTTGGTGGACACGCATTCGGTGGTGAGACGTACTCCGGGGGAATCGCAACAGGCTGGGAAGCCGGCGTTCACGGCTATGACAGTGCGGCCGAATTCAACGACCTCTGTACAGGCTGTAGCCGCTGTGTCAATCAGTGCCCGGTAAATATCGATATTCCATGGATCAATACCGTTGTTCGTGACCGACTCAACGACGGGCAGTCCACCGGGCAGTTTGATTGGATGTATGAGACCTTGGTTCCCGATGAAGAGCATGGTGGAATCGACCTCCAAAAACGACTGTTTGGGAACTACGAAACGCTTGCAAAATTGGGAAGTGCAACCGCACCGGTGTCGAACTGGATCGGGGCACTGCGTCCGGTTCGGTCGGTTCTCGAACGCGTTGCTGGCGTCGATTCACGGCGTGAACTACCACAGTTCAAACGCAACACGCTTCGTGATTGGTTTGACGCGCGCGGGGGCTGTCGTATTTCAGCGTCTCATGCCGACCGAGAGGTTGTACTCTACCCGGATGTGTATACGAACTACGTTGCGGTCGACCGTGGAAAATCCGCGATTCGGGTGCTTGAAGCACTCAATGTTCATGTCACCGTTCCTGCGGTCCCAGAAAGTGGCCGTGCCCCGCTTTCACAAGGAATGGTTGACACTGCAAGCGATAGAGCAAGCGGCGTCTTTGCAGCGCTCGCCGAACCGTTAGACGCAGGTCGAGACGTTGTCGTCATTGAGCCGTCTGACCTTGCAATGTTTACTCGAGAGTATGAGAAACTGCTTCCTGAAGCCTCCTACGAGCGACTGAATGAGAATAGCTATGATGTCCTCGAGTACGTTTATGGCTGCTTGGAGAACGGTGCTGACCCGAGCGTTCTCCGGGCCCGAGAGATGGCGGTCGCCTATCACTCACACTGTCAGCAGCGAACCCTTGGTCTCGGGGTCTATACGACCGCAGTATTAGAGCGACTTGGATATGATGTGCTCGAAAGCGATGTTGAGTGCTGTGGGATGGCTGGGAGCTTCGGTTACAAGCGCGAATACTATGAGCTCAGTATGGACGTTGGCGACCGACTCAAAGAACAGTTTACCGAGGCTGAGACACGAGAGCGAACGGTTGTCGCAAGTGGAACGTCCTGTGGCGAACAGCTTGATTCACTCCTCGAACGTCAGTCAATCCATCCATTGGAACTCATTGATCCTGTCGTGAAGAAACAGTAGCGAGTGGCTGTCTGGGTCACTGGGGGCTTATGTAATTACGTCCGACTATGGTTTGTCGCATAGTATTTGAGGACGAATGTCGTCTCTGTGGTGATCTCGGCGTGCTATTGATAACAAAACGCTGATGCGAAAGAGATCCAACCGTACCATTAATTATTGCAGTCACTAACATTAGCATAGTAACGCTTCTCATGAGTAAATCCACACAGCCCAGTTCGGAACAGCCGGTTGATCCGGCGGCCGATCCGCGCAGCAATTACGATTACCGAAGCGACGAAATCGACGACCCACAACTCGTCGCCGACCTCGAAGCGCTCGTCGATGGCGACGTTCGCTTCGACAGCTACACGCGCAATCTGTTCGCAACCGATGCGAGTGCGTATCACCAGCTCCCAATCGGCGTCGTCGTTCCCGAATCGACCGCCGACGTGCAGGCCGTCATGCAGTACTGTTTCGAACACGAAATTCCGGTTCTCCCACGTGGCGGTGGGACGAGTTTGGCCGGCCAAACGGTCAACGAGGCGGTCGTCCTCGACTTCAAAAAGCGACTTAACGGGATCGTCGATATCAACCCGGAAGCTGCGACGGTAACCGCCCGGCCAGGAATCACACTCGGCCGGCTCAACAGCCGACTCGCCGAACACGGGCTCAAATACGCACCTGATCCAGCATGGGGCGACAAAAGCGTCCTCGGTGGCTGTATCGGCAACAACACCACCGGTGCACACTCGCTGAAATATGAGAAGGCCGATGGCTATCTCGAAGCCGTCGAGGTCGTCCTCGCCGACGGAACGGTTACCACGTTCGACTGGATGGACATCGACGAGCTCCATGAGCGAGCCGAAGCGGTCACCGAAGATGACGGAATCAAAGCACAGGTGTATCGAGTGGTTTCGGACGTACTCAGAAACAAACGCGACGAGATCGAGGACAAGTATCCCGATCTAATGCGAAACGTTTCAGGGTACAACTTCGACAAACTGCTCGAAGATGTCGACGAACGCGGCAAGGTCAATGTGGGCCGCCTCCTTGCAGGGAGTGAAGGAACCCTTGGCATCGTCACGAAAGCAACCGTTTCGCTAGAGCCCGTGCCGGCAGAAACCTCGGTCGTGTTGCTGACTTATGATGACGTGATTTCAGCAATGCGTGATGTCGCCCCGATTCTCGAACACGACCCCGCCGCTGTTGAGGTCATGGACGACGTGTTGCTTGATCTCGCCCGAGAAACACCCGAGTTTGCCGAGGCCGTCGGGACGCTTCCGGAGGGAACCGACTCGACGCTTCTGGTCGAATTTTACGCCGAGTCGGTCGCCGAGGGCAAACAGAAGGTCGCCGATCTGCTGGCCGACCGGCTGCCTGGGTACGACCCGGAAGTCGAACCGAGTCCGGATTCGGCCATCGAAACGGTCATCGAAACGCAGGCGGTTGACGCCCTGGAGGCCTACGACGCTGACCGACAGGCGAAATTCTGGAAAATGCGCAAGGCTGGCCTGCCGATCTTGCTCTCGCGGACGGGCGATGACAAGCACTGGCCCTTTGTCGAGGATACCGCAGTTCCCGCAGAAAACCTCCCTGAGTACGTCGCCGATATTCAGGCGCTCTTTGACGAACACGACACCTTTGCGTCATACTATGCCCACGCGGGCCCAGGCGTCTTACACATCCGGCCGTTGTTGAATCTCAAGGCTGAAGACGGCGTTGAGACGATGCTCGAAATTTCGGATGCGATGACTGATCTCGTGATCGAATACGGTGGCTCGGTGTCGGGCGAACACGGAGATGGCCGGGCCCGGACGACTTGGAACAAGAAGCTCTACGGCGATGAGCTCTGGGCGGCATTCAAGGAACTCAAGGCGGCGTTCGACCCACAGGGGCTATTGAACCCCGGCAACGTCTGTGGTGACTTCGATCCAACCGACAATCTCCGGTACACCGCTGACTACGAGTTCGACGCTGGTTTCGAGCCGACCTTGCAGTGGGCAAACGAGAACGGCTTTCAGGGGATGGCTGAGCTCTGTCACGGCTGTGCGGGCTGTGAGGGCCACCAGGACACAACAGGCTCGATTATGTGTCCGACCTACCGGGCGACCGAAAACGAAGAAATCACGTCGACCCGAGGGCGGGCGAATATGCTTCGGCGATCGATGAGCGGTGACCTTCCAGACGACGTCTTTTCAGACGAGTTCGTCCACGAGGTTCTGGATCTCTGTATCGGCTGTAAGGGCTGTAAACGCGACTGCCCCAGTGGCGTCGACATGGCGAAGCTGAAAACGGAGGTCAAACACGAATATCACCAGCGTGAGGGCATTCCGTTCCGCGATAAGCTCTTTGCGAACGTCGAAACACTCTATAGCCTCGGGAGCACGTTTGCCCCGCTGTCGAACGCCGCGGCCAAACTTCCCGGAAGTGGGATTCTCATGGAAAAAACGCTTGGCATTGCTCGCGAGCGCGACCTGCCGACGTTTACTCGCTCAACGTTCCAAAAGTGGGACCGTTCGCGGACCCCCGCTATCTCACAGGCTGAGGCTGACCGCAAGGCGCTGGTGATTGCCGACCCATACACGAACTATACCCAACCCGAAATCGGCAAAGCGGCCGTTCGAACCCTCGAAGCCGCCGGTGTCCATGTTGCGGTCTCTGATGAGGTGACTGACAGCGGTCGGCCAGCACACTCGAAGAGCATGCTCGATCACTCCCGAGCGATTGCCGAAGACAACGTCGAGATACTCGCACCACTGGTCGAAGACGGCTGGGACATCGTTAGTGTCGAACCCAGTGATTCGGTGATGTACCAGGAGGACTATCTTGATTTGCTCGCTGGGGAGCATGTCGAGGCGGTCGCCGCAAACGCCTACAGCGTGATGGAATACATCGACACCTTCCGGCTTGATGAGGCAATCGACGCCAACGCAGCCGAATCAGTGTCGTACCACGGTCACTGTCATCAGACGGCTGCCAGTCGAGATCACCACGCAGTTGGCGTTCTTCGGCGACTCGGCTACGATGTTGATGTACTCGATACAACCTGTTGTGGGATGGCTGGCTCGTTCGGCTACGAGGCCGAACATTACTCGATGAGCCAGGCAATCGGCCGGCTGTTGTTCGATGCAGTCGAAGACTCACCAGCCCAAGAGGTCGTCGCCCCCGGTACCTCCTGTCGGTCGCAACTAGCAGACTATGAAAAGCAGTATGGCAAACCACCACATCCGATCGAAAAGGTCGCTGCAGTGCTGTCATCGTAGCCACCGGGGATCTTCCCGCTGGACGAATGAAGCGGCGGACGAATAGAAAACAGCCACCTGAGGCGACATTCTGGGGTCACGTTGTTTCCGAGCGTCTGAGACGACGTGTCCCTTGCTCGGCGATACATATTTACAACCGACCCGAGTCCGATAGGTCGTGTCAATTACACAAGCGAAGTCTATTGACTCGCTCTATGCAGAATGCCGGGCGTTCGATCTCGTGCTCGTGCCGGATGCGCCCCTGGCAAGTGCGCTGAATCGGCGGCTCGATCGGCCGCAGTTTGGTCCGTTCGCAATCACGCCACGGCGACTTGCTGCCCGCCGTCGAGAAGAAGCCGAAGACAGACTCGCATTTCTCGAAGTTATCAACACCACCGCGCTCGGCTGGAAGGAAACAGCCCATGCGGTTGGCAATATTCTCCAGTGTTGGGAGTCCCAAGGAACGGCTGACGCTATTTTCAACTACGAACAATTCGTGACCGCGGAAACACACGCTGCTGTCGACTGTCTCACCGAGATGGACACGACATCCAGCCGCCTCACCGAGTATCGTATCGAGCCCGACACCTCAGTGGCCGTTGTCGGCTTGGGCCAGCTTACTGAACTCGAACGTTCGATTCTGCCGGCGGCGTACGAGACAATCGATCCGTTCACTGACGACCCATTCGACCACCCCCCTTTCAGGATCTTCGAGTCAGCCGCCGCAATCGTTGATGCCATCCGTGAGACAGTCACCCCGGAGAACGCTGATGACGTGGCGATCGTCCTCGATGCGAACAGCCAGTACTCCACGCTGGTTGAATCAGCCCTCGAAGCAGCGGACATTCCATATTACGGCGGCCCCGGATTCACCGACGAGACGCATCATCGCGCATTTCTCCAGCTACTTCGAAGTGCACACGCGGGCACAGAGACGTGCGTTGGCGACGTTCGACCACTACTCACACAGCTTGGGGTGGTCATTGAAATCGAGCACGACGAAAAGCGCCTCTTTGATCTCGACCATCCAGCGCTCAACTGGCTCAGTGCATTCCGTGAGGGGATTCGAACGACCACCTTCGCCGAAGCAATAACCGCATACGAGACTGTTTCGGAGGCGACACTCGACGAGTTCAGTGATGAACTTGCGAGGCTCGGCATTCTCACTGACACGGTCACAGAATCGGCAGTCGACCGTCTCGAATATTATTTGCAGTCCTACGAGGTGCCAGCTGATCGCGAAAACAGTGGCGTCCTGTTGGCTGATGCGAAATCAGCCGCCCACGTCGACCGTGCCGTCGTGTGTTATCTCGGCCTTGACGACGGCTGGACACACTCGTCACCGCGCCGGCCGTGGGTCGACACTGACGACGAATTTGAGCGCAACATTCGGCAGTTCCAGCGCCTCCTGCAGAATGGTGTCGAGCAGTATTATCTCGTACAGGATTCTGCCGGCGGAACACCAATCACCCCCTGTCGATATTTTGAAGAACTGTTTGATGAGTCGTTTGACCGATTTAGCGAGCGCGACTCAGTCTCGCATTCGCGGGCGTCTCAACCGATCCAAAACGGGTTTGAGACGGAATCAGTCGAGGTTCCGTTCGAGGACATCACAGCGATCAGCCAATCCAGTTTGAATACCTACGTCAACTCACCTCGGGATTACTTTTTCAGCCGGTGTGTTGAGACGCCAGACAAGGACTATTTCAGAGAAGGAAATCTGTTCCACGATTTCGCGGAATTTTACCTCTCCCATCCAACAGCCATCACGACAGCAGCACTTGATGACGTTGCAGCAATCATGCTTGAGGAGGTCGACCCATTTCTTCGGCGCGTCGACCGCGACATCCGGCGGACGAAATACCGGATTGGCCTCGAAACTATTGTCAAATATCTCGATCAACAGGCACCATCCGCCGATGGCGTCCTGACACCGGATCGCGAATGGGGATCGAATTTCTTTGCAGAGTATTATGACCGCCCAATCGATGTGTCCACCAACGAGCGCTGGTTCGAGAACGCTGATCTCGGGCTGAAGGGAAAGATCGATCTCGTCGTCGACCCCACTCACCTGCTTGATTACAAGAGTGGCTCGAAGACGTCGGCATACTCGGTTGTGAAACACTCGTCGTTCGACCCACCAAGTGACAAACCGAATTTTCAGGCGTTGCTATATCTCACACACCAGCGAAGCGACCAACCGAATAAAGAACTACAGTTCACGTTTTTCCACTTTCTCGAAACGCTTGACGACGTCGTGACTGGTGAGCGTTCGCTTTCGGACTGTCTTACAACCGTGACCTACTACCCCCACTCCTTCGAGGAATATATCGCAGGTCGAACAATCTTTAGGCAACTACAGGAAGACGCCGCAAACGACTGTACGAAGACCTTCTCGAAGTCGACATATGCGGTCTACCGAGAGACACTGGAGACACATCCCTTCCCAGACACACGCGACAGCCACGAGCTCATCGAATCTGAATTTGCCAGCGCCCTCACTGCGCGTTTAGTGGCCGACGTTGGAAACTACAAGTACGTAACAAACGGCTGCAAACAGGCGATGAGATATTTGCTCGAGATTCGAAACCAGAATTATTTCGAGGACGATGTCGACGCCTTCGAGCAGTTCGTTCGAGATCGACTTTCGGAGTTGAACACTCGCCGCCGAGGTGAAGAGCGCTTCCCGGTTTGGGGGCTCGGTGGCGAGCCGAACTACCGGTACGTGAATAACAGAGACTGTCTCTTGGAGGGCGAGTCGCGATGACCTCACCGAACAACCAACAGCAAGCGCTCATCGACAGCACACAGGGCCTCCACGTTGTCGACGCCGGCGCGGGAACTGGAAAGACGTTCACCGTCACGCGTCGCTATGCCGAAATCGTTGCCCAGCCCGACATCGAACCCGAGGACGTCCTTCTCGTGACGTTCACAAACAACGCAGCGAACGAAATGACAGACCGAATTCTCGCCCACTACGACTACCGAATGCGTGAACTCGCAGATGCGCCGATCCAGACGTTCCATAGTCTCTGTCACGATATTCTCATGGAACACGGTTTCGACGCACCGCCACTGCTCGGCATCGATGACCGCCTCACGGGATCGACACGGATTCTTGAAGATGGAACAATTGAGCGCGAGCAGTTCCGTGAGTTCATCCACCGGTTCAGCGACGACCACCCCGAGTACGCCGATTTTTTCCGGGCAATCAAACAGCCCGTTGAGCTCCTTGGATTGATCAAACAGCTTGCGGCCAAAGGTGTCTTCCCGACGGCAACGGGCTGGTACCGCAATGGTGAGCGGTATCTGGACGGAGATTCCTCGGCATTCAAAACGCTCTTTGAGAAACTCAATCGCCCCCGAAACGATGGGAGCAAGCAGTCCACACTGCGCTCGAAACTCGGGGGCTATGCGAACAACACGTGCTACCGTCCGGACGCACCCACGGCGGACGAAATCCGTGGCGAATGGGGTGAAAAACAGGTTCCTCCTGTCGTTGCACAGCTGGTGTTTGACGAACCACGCGGGGAATGCAAGCGCTTCGTCCATGACATCTATCATGCGTACCTCGAATTCGCGCTGAGCCGGAACTATCTCAATTTCAGCTTCCTCCAACTGTTCGCGTTCGTCCTGCTCTGTGAGAACCACCACCTCCGCGATGAGATTGCTTTTGAATACGTGATGGTCGATGAGTTTCAAGATTCCAGTGAGATACAGTTCAAACTCGCACTCTTGCTCGCTGGGACTGACAATATCTGTGTTGTCGGCGACTGGAAACAGAGCATCTACTCGTTCCAGTATGCCGCCGTCGAGAATATTACCGAATTCGAATCCCGACTGGATCGTTTCGTCGACGAACTCAACCAGGACCACGAGCGTATTTCGTGGACGACGCGTCCGATTACTGATATCGAACTCATCGAGAACTACCGGTCGACGCAGGCCATTCTCGATTTTTCGGAGCACAGCCTACTGACGCCTGCGGTAGGGAGAGAGACTGTCGACACAGCGGCCATTCAGGATCGGATCGTCTCGCTCGCGTCGAACGCGACCCACGAGAATTCCACTATTGAGGCGATTCGCCACGAAGACGAGCACGAGGCGGTCTTGACAAAGATACAGGAGATTGTCGGCAACGATGCGTATCAAGTCGAAGAAGATGGCGAACTTCGCCTACAGGAGTACGGTGACATTGCTGTGCTTACCCGAACCCGTGATTTCGGCCGGGAACTCCTCGCTGTTGCTGCGGAGTACGGATTACCGGTGGCCTACGAAGGTGGAATCGAGTTATTCCGTTCTGACCCTGCAAAGGTACTCTTGGCGTGGCTCCGGATCCTCGAAGCCGATACGAAGCGAGGATGGGCGGTTGTCCTTGAGCACGCCGGCTACGCGCTCGAAGAAGTCAAACACATCCTCGAAACCGAATCGTATCCCGACAACATGCAGGCGTTTGTCTCGGAGCTCCGATCGTTGGAAACAATCGGGGCGGTTGCCCAGCGGGTGTGGACCCACTATGGCTACGATGGTGCGCACGCCGATGTGTTGCTCACGACGATTCAGTCAGTTCACAATACGACGACGCTGACGCGAGGGGGTCTCATCCGGGTTATTGAACGTGGGATCGAGAACGGAGATACTCACGAGGTGCACGCAAGCGCCGGGACGAACTCGGTGACGGTTCAGACGATCCACGCGGCGAAGGGACTCGAACATCCGATTGTCGTACTCGCAAATATGAACGCTCGTCGCTTTCCACCTTCGGGCGGAACCAGCAGTACACTCACGTTCGAGGACCCGATTGGGTTGCGTCAGCGGGTGATCTACGGCGACGACCACGGCGATCCCCACATCTACGACAACTGGCGATATGATGTCCTCAACAAATGTTTGCCACGTGGATACGACGAGGAACGACGCTTGCTCTATGTCGCGATGACCCGGGCCAAAAGCCATCTCGTGTTTGCTGCGGGTGACAGCCCGAATGCGTTCATCGAAGCGCTCCCAGTTGAGCTCAAGACACTGGAACCCGACGTTTGCGCTGACGATGGTGAGGAGCCAGCCCACCCTCGATTGCAGATTTCGGTACCGACACCTGAGGGCCCTGTCGGCTACTCACCGCATACGCTCATGCGCGACGATGTATTCGAGGAGAGCGAAGGCGGTAGAGGAACAGCCTTTGGAACACAGACCCACGACTTTGCCGAACAGTACGTGTTGGACGGTGGTGGTGAGCCGTCGAATGACGACGAGCAACATATTGCATCGTTCCTGAACTCGCTGGATGGTGAGTTGCGGGTCGAAGAGGACGCCTATCTCCCGCTCACCGTCGACGGCGAGCAGGTCACCATTTCGGGAATCGTCGATCTCGTTCACATTCATCCCAATACGGTCGAAATCATCGACTTCAAAACCGACCTCGGGCGGCACGCCGAAGACGAATATCGCAAGCAACTCAGCGTGTATTATCAAACGTTGAACGAGTGGTTCGCTGACCGTACGGTAACGGCTAGTATATTTTATACTGCAGCGGGTACCCGTGTTCAAATCGACCCACTCTCGAAAGCTGATTTGGGTGAGTTGATTGCACAGAATAGACCCTAGACAGCAGTACGGAGCGTGAAAAATTCCTGTTGGCTACCGATTCTTCCCCGGTCAATCGACAGCGCCGAGACTGTGGGGACGATAGTGACGCCCACCGACCAAAGAGCCGGAACAGAAACGCAACCGGTGGGGGCCTTTTTCATCTCGACAGGTCAGTTAGTACCATGGTGAGTTTTGAGGAGGAACAGGCTGAAGCCGAAGCGCTCGTCCGATTACAAAACCTCGGACTATCGAAGTACGAATCTCAAACGCTGATCAATCTCATACGGCTCGGGACAGGAACCGCACAGGACATCGCGCGAATAAACGGTGTCCCACGGACCCGCGTGTACGAATCGGCGGACCGACTCCACGAACTGGGATTCATTGACATCCAGTATGCGACGCCGCGAAAATTCACCGTGACCTCGCAGGAGACGATCATCCGAATGCTCAACATCAATCGTGAGAACACGATTACCGAACTCGCGGAGTCTCTGGAGGAGATCGGCCCGACCCAACCACAACGCGAACAGTTTGGTGTCTGGACGGTCACTGGGCGAGAGGCGGTGTCATCCCGCATTGACGAGTTCATCGCCGGGGCCGACGAGCAAATCGTCTACATGACTACCGACAAATTACTCACTGACGAACACCTCGAGAGGCTGCAGGCTGCCGCCGAGCGTGGCATTGAGATTGACGTGGCGGGGATTTCCGAAGAAGTCCAAGAACGTATCCAGGAGACGGTGCCAGAAGCCGAACTGTTCGAGACGCTCTGGGAGTGGGATGAGACGACCGCTGGAAGCCTGCTGATCACAGACCAAGAGACGGCGCTCGTGAGCGCGCTCGTCGAGGACTCCGCGGCCACCGACAAGATTGAGGAAACAGCGATCTGGGGTACTGGGAATCGAAACAGCCTCGTCGTCGTCCTGCGGGCGATCTTCACCTGGCGGCTCAACACGAACCTGACATCGTAGCAACCAGATACGGATTGACGGTCCGGAGTGACTAATTACTCGCTGGAAAGGTCGAAAACGATCTCACGCAATTTGTTTGGAAAACTCATAAATGGGTTAAATATAGTCCTCTGTTCAGGTCAGCAGTCGGTACTGTATAATTCTGGATCAGTTCATCATCGAATATCTTCCAGACTGATGAAGCCGTCCCCTTCTGCAATAATATATATCTCTTTGATTTCGTCATCAGTTGAGTGGGATGGATACATAACGCATTGATCGACTTCGTCGGCTTCCCGAATCACAACACAACTAATACCGCGTTGCCCGGTGTTTTCTTTACTTGTAGGTGTCATGAGGATCTATTGGTGGGCCGTTAGCACGACGTTAGTTTCCGGTGGTGGGTTCGATTGAAGCGTACACTCGATCCCAGTCAGAATCAGACAGATTCCGTTTTTATGTGTGTCTTTTAACTGGTGTACGTGGGACGGACGAATTGGTTGTGAATCGTAGT
>CAZCYW010000034.1:0-23035 GCA_964503105.1 uncultured Haloferacaceae archaeon | reverse complement strand
GGTACACAAAAGCGAGGGCTAGTATGCCCTCGCACTTGGGATTCCCCTATCGCACTTCCGTGCAGTGTAAAGGTTTCGCGCCTGCTGCGCCCCGTAGGGCCCGGAATCTTGTCTCAGATTCCGTCTCCGGGCTCTGACTCTCATCACCCGTACCAATTATTGGCACGGTGGGCCGTTACCCCACCGTCTACCTAATCGGCCGCAGCCGCATCCTTCAGCGCCGGAGCGTTTGGAGTACGCTGCATTCCAGCGTGCGTACCGTATCTACTATTAGTCTCAGTTTCCCGAGGGTATCGTAGTCTGAAGGGTAGCTTGGCCACGTGTTACTGAGCTATCTGCTACGAATCTAAGTTCGTACAACTAGCATGGCTAAATCGAATCCCAATAGCAATGTCCTCCGGCAGGATCAACCGGAATGTTCCAACTCTGATGAGTTGGGGGTGGCGGGAACAATCCCTCGAAAGGGATTGGTCACCAAATATGTGTGTCTCATTGCATGGTCCGAGTTCGGTGTTCCACGATCCGATCGGGTGACACCGAACTACCAAGGCTAACGTCAGATCCCGTCTGTACGGCGTACCGCAGGGGCGGGATCCCCATTTCTTCGGATCAGATCGTAGTCCGTTCGGGGGTATAAACCCGTCGAACTCGACTTTCGGTTCGGGTGTGTCCGAACCGGTGTGATCTGCTCCACGAGTGCCGACCGAGTTGAACGGTCTTGCAATCTCGTGTGTGTTCTGTTGCATTCCATCCGAGTTGTCTAACCCACTTAAGGGCGTTGGTTCGAGATGGCCGCCGTCGGGCGATTCCGACGGTGGGTGTCCGGCGAGACTGTCCCGCCCGACCTTCGCATTACAACCGATGGGAGGTTCCTATTTAACACCGTCGAACCAGAGCCTCCACGTCATGCGGTTTCATGCCGTGTTACTCTATTCTCATACGTCATTCAACGACCAACTATCGCTTGTGCGGTCGACATCTGGATGCCGTTCACCAACACTGGACACAACGTCTGTTGTACTGTTCTTTCAGCACCGCTCGTACCGTTGGGTTGCAGAATGCGTCAGTGGAGTCAGTTCATGTTGTGGCTCACGTGCGAGCGTGACGAAACCGCGGAGCAATCGAGAGGCAGCTCAGCGGAAAATATCACGCGGCTGGAGATCGAACGGTCATCCCCTGTCTTGTACAGACGGTCCCGTCGGGTGAATTGCCGCGCAGTCGCATTCGGCGTGAAAGAGACAAAACGCTATCGGATGGCTATCTGCAATAAGTAATGAGGACTGTGCGGCTGGTAGTAAAGTGCCTAACTGAGCTCACTCTTCGAGGTGTTCGATCCCCTGTTTGGCCACATTGGCTTCGGTGATCTCATCAGGCATCCAGTCAGGCTTGTTGTCAGGGGCAGTTTCGTGCCATGCCCAGCCCTCGTAGATGTGTACTTTATCAGTTCCTTTTTCGCGAAGCTCGAGTGGCACACGATCGGCCTCAGCTTCCGAAGGAGCTGGCTCAAGCCGTCGAGCAGCCTTCAGTGCAGCCTGTCGTGGTGTATTACCCGAAAAGACACTTTCTTCAGCGCCATCCTGCGCACGGAGTGCGAAATTACGTTTACCGTCTTCACGTACCATGGTTTTACTCTCCGTGCCAACCGAAGACATGCTTTGATATAAATATATCGGGGAAATGAACACTAGCTGATCGATCTATTAAATACCAACGTACCGCAGCCAGTTGATTTGTGCTCTCAGTGGGCGCAGAGTACACAAACCAACCCCGATAGCCGTGTCGCGCGCTATCGTACCTCGAGAATCGGTAAACAACACTTATGTATTCGGTGTGGCGAAGTGCAGACAGACACCCGCGATGGTCCGTAAAAAGAAGCTTAGTCCGAGTGGTGCCAAAGACGACAACGGAGAGTACCACAACGTCCACGTCAATCTACACGAGGACGAGCTCGCAGTCGCCGGTATGGAGATCGGCGACGATGTATTCGTCCGCGTCCGCGACGGGAAGATAATTATCCAGAAAGCAGACCCAGAGACTGTCGAACACGATTTCTAACCTACACAACTACGACTGACAGCAATACCGCGAGCGGACGCTTCGTCGGATTGATAGCCCCCGAGCGGCTCAGAGCGCATAATGAGCCTCTACGATCTGACCAAGCCGGCACTCTTTTCGCTGCCACCGGAGACTGCCCACCGGGCCGTCCACTCACTACTCGAGGGGATCCAGGATACACCAGCAACAACGCTCCTATTGCGACGCTACACCGTGGACGATCCACGACTCGAAACAACGGCCTTCGGCTGTAACTTCCCCAACCCTGTCGGCGTCGCCGCTGGCTTCGATAAGAACGCAGAAATCCCGCGCGCGCTGGCTGCGCTCGGCTTCGGTCACATCGAAATCGGTGGTGTTACCGCCGAGCGCCAGCCGGGCAACCCCCGTCCCCGAATGTTCCGCCTGCCCGAAGACGAGGCGATCATCAACCGGATGGGTTTCAACAACGAAGGGGCCGACCGAATCGGCCGTCGGCTCGACACCGAGCCCCAGCCCGACGTGCCACTCGGAGTCAACATTGGCAAGTCGAAATCGACGCCACTGGAGGAGGCGGCTAATGACTACCTGTACACCTACGAGCGCGTGGCCGACGCAGGCGACTACTTCGCAGTCAACGTTTCAAGTCCCAACACGCCGGGGCTTCGGTCGCTACAGAACCGCGATGCGCTTGAAGCCATCCTCGGGACGCTCAAAGACGCCGGAGCCAACCCACTCTTGGTCAAGTTCTCACCAGACCTTCCACGGCCAGCAATCAAAGAGGCGCTTGGCGTCGTCGACGACCTCGAACTCGACGGCGTGATCGCCACCAACACAACGACGAACCGACCAGACACACTCACGAATCCGAATAAAGCCGAGACCGGCGGCCTTTCGGGCAAACCAATCGAGCGCGAGGCGACCGATCTCATCCGGTTTATCGCTGAACGAACCGACACGCCGATCATCGGAGTTGGCGGCGTGAGCGACGCGGAGGGGGCCTACGAGAAGATCTGTGCAGGGGCTAGTCTCGTCCAACTCTACACGAGCCTTGTTTTCGAAGGGCCAGCGGTTGCCCGTGATATCAACAGAGGTCTGCTCGAACTGCTCGAACGTGATGGCTTTGACTCGGTTGATGAAGCAGTCGGAATCGACCTTGATTGACGAATAAAAATAGCTGCCGAGGTGGTAGCGCTACGCTTCGGTAATAATGACAATTGTTTCGCCAGCTTCGAGCATCTCTCCCTCACCCACATAGCGTCGCTCGCGGTGAACCTCGAAGAGGTCAGCACCGAGTTCCTCGCCTGCAACGTGGAGTTCGTCGCCCGCAAGGTCATAGTCGCCCGACTCGATGCCGCTTTCGAGATCCGGAACCTGCGAGCCGTATTCGGGACCAACCTTCGAATAGTCGAGTTTGATCTCGGTGATCACCGATTCGATCTCGGGTTCGGTGTCGATGACGACGAGCTCGCCGACGTGCATCACGCCGCGAATGTCGTCGGTAAACTGTTCGACTGGGCCGTAGACCTCGATCGATTCGATCTCGGCATTGAGCGGAAGCTGTCGGTCACTTTTGTATTTCCGAAGGGCACTGACGACCGACATCGCAGCGTTACCACCCTCGCGGTCGGCCTCGATTCCGAGCGGTTCGGGCCACGCCGACTGGTGGATACTCTCATTGGCGTCGTACATGTCCTGATACAGTTCTTCGGTGACGTGCGCCAAGAGCGGAGCAAACAGCGTGAGGAAGCGCTCGTGAGCCGTCCGGAGCGTGTAGGCCGCAGACGGATCGTCGCCCTCGTCAAGTCGCTGTTTGGCGATTTCGAGGTAGTCGTCACAGAAGGTCCCCCAGAAGAAGCTCCGAAGCCCGTCGCGGGCCTTCGAGAACTCGCGGTTTTCGAGATAGGCGGTCGCCGTTTCGATTTCCGCGTCGAGTTCGGCCAACAGCCAGCGGTCGAGCGCCGCGAGCTCGTCGGGCTGGTCGACCGGCTCCGGTGCCAGCGCCTCAACGAGTTTCGAGGCGTTCCAGAGCTTCCGGATCAGTTTCTCACCTGCGCGAAGGCCTTTTTCCTGGTATGGAAGGTCGTCACCGATTGCACTGCCGGCGGCCCAAAAGCGGGCGGCATCGACCGGATACTCTTCGAGAACCGCATCGGGGTCAACGACGTTGCCCTTCGATTTCGACATTTTCTCACGGTTCTCGTCAAGCACCATGCCGTTGATCATCGTCGTCTCGAACGGCACCTCGCCGGTGTGTTCGTAGCACTTGATGATCGTGTGGAACAGCCAAAATGAGATGATGTCGTGGCCCTGTGGCCGGATATCCATCGGATAGATTTCGGGCCGTTCCATGGTGAACTGCTCGGCCTCTTCGTCCCAATCCCAGCCCGCATTGATCAGCGGCGTCAACGACGAGGTTGCCCACGTGTCGAGGACGTCGTCTTCAGGGATGAACGTCTCGCTCCCGCACTCGTGACAGCAGTCGACCGGCGGCTCATCCGAGAGCGGATCGACCGGTAGGTCGGCTTTGTCGGCGATGATTTCGGTCCCACAGTCCGCACAGTACCAGACGGGGAACGGAATGCCCGACGAACGCTGTCGAGAGATACACCAGTCCCACTCAAGGCCGTCAATCCAATTTTGGTATCGCGTAAACATCTTCTCGGGGAACCACTCCATTTCTCTCCCGGCTTCGAGATACTCCTCGCGCTTGTCGAGGACATCGACGTACCACTGCTCGGTGACGCGGTATTCGACGGGCACGTCATCGCGCTCGTGAACCTGCACGACGTGTGAGATTGCCCGACGGTCACGGAGTCGATCTGCCGCATCAATGTCCTCGACGATTGCCTCGCGGGCCTCGTGGGTGTGCATACCCTCGTATTTACCCGCAAGATCGGTCAGTGTCGCCGATTCGTCGATTGCAACCCGGAGGTCGAGGTCGTGTGCTTGGTACCACTCGATGTCAGTCTGGTCGCCGAACGTACAACACATGACGACGCCGGTTCCTTTCTCCATATCGACCCGGTCGTCCTCGTAAATCGGCACCTCGTTACCGAAGAGCGGAACCTTGGCCGTCCCGCCGACGAGGTGAGCGTTGCGCTCGTCGTCAGGGTGGACAAACATCGAGACACAGGCTGGAATCAGCTCGGGTCGGGTCGTCGAGATGACGATATCGTCGCCGGGGTCGGTTGCAGTTTCGTACTCGTATTCCTCGTCGGTCACGGCGTCGGTGGTCGGCTCGCTGCCGGCTTCGATGAGTTCGAAAGCGATGTCGTTGAAGTGTGAATCCTGTTCGAGATCCTCGGTTTCGACCTGCGAAATCGCCGTCTCACACTCGGGACACCAGATTGCGGGCGCTTTCTTTCGGTATTCACGACCCTGTTCGTAGAGATCAATAAACGAGAGCTGTGAGATTCGCTGGACCTCGGGAGAAATCGTCTGGTAGGTATGGTTCCAGTCTATCGAAATCCCCATCGCCTGCATTTTTTCGGTAAAGCTCGCCTCGTACTGCGCACAGATGTCGCGGCATTTCTGTTGGAATTCGCGGCGCTCGAAATCCTGGTGGCGGATGCCGAGTTCGGATTCGGTCAGTCGCTCCGACGCGATTCCGTTGTCGTCGTAGCCAAAGGGGTAAAAAACATTGTGCCCGCGCATACGCTCAAACCGGGCAACGAGATCCTGCAGAATTGAGCCATAGACGTGGCCCCAGTGGAGGTTTCCTGAGACGGTCGGTGGTGGAGTATCGATCGAAAAGGTCGTATTCGGGTCGGTCGACTCGTCGGGATACGCATACGTCTCGTCGTCGACCCACTGCTGTTGCCACTTGGCCTCGACAGACGTTGGGTCGTAGTCTCCACTCGGCATTGCTCGGCGAAAGACGCCGTGGGGACTAATGTTAATCGACTCGGCCTTCAGGTGTGCGTGAGACCGTGTCTGTAGAAGCACTACCAGTATCAATCGTGAATACCGGTGGGGATGACTTATTTAATCACGTGATAAGGAGAAGCTAATCGTGCTCGAAGCAGTTCCGTGGCCGGCAGTTGGGTCAATTATCTCCGGGCTCATCGCTGTGGCCTTCATCGCGTACATTTGGCCCTACCGAGACGAGCCGGGCGCAGCGTTGTTCATCGCAATGCTCGGTGCAGTCACGCTGTGGGCCGGCTCCTACGGCGTCGCACTGTTCGTCTTCGATCCGACGCTCCGATTTCTTTTCGAGATTCCCATCTGGCTCGGTATCTGTCTGACTAACGTCTTCTTTTTAGCGTTCGCCCTCGAGTACACCGGCCGAAAAGACGAGGTGCGGTCAAGATCAATGGCTGGTCTCGGGCTCATTGTCGTTGGATTCGTCGGGCTCATTGGAACTAACCCGAGACACGAACTCGTCTGGAGCGACTACCGAATCGACCCGGTATTTGGCGCAGCAACGGTCTCACAGACGAACGAGGCATGGCTGTTTATTATCATGTTGGTGTTGGTCATTATCACCGCCGCGGCGGTGCTCGTTCTCGTCGATACCTTCGTGAGTTACGGGCCGCTATACCGGTATCAGACACTCGCGCTCGCGTTGTCACCGCTTCCAGTGATTCCGGGAATCCTGTTGTGGCTGTTTCAGGTCGGGCCAGTGCCACAGCTCAATCTCGCACCGCTGTTGTTTCCACTCCATCTCGGATTGGATATGTACGCCTTCTTCCGTCGGAACATGTTCGAACTCACCCCGGCCGCGCGTCGCGCCGGCGACCAGACCGCCATCGATGATCTGGGGATCGGCGTGCTCATCATTGACGACGAACAGCGGATTATCAATCTCAACCAGCAAGCAGCGACAATTTTCGAGACCAATAAGCGGGAACTCCTCGGTCAGTGGCTCTCTGATCTCGACGCAGATATCAATCTCGACAGAGCCGATCAACGGATCCGGCGATCGAACGGCCGACACCAACGTGAGTATGCGATCACCGTTTCGACGCTCAACGATTCGGCGAGCAATAAGGTCGGCCAGACGATTACGCTCCAGGACATCACCCTTGAACGCCAGCGCGAACAGCGACTGTCGGTGCTCAACCGGGTGCTCAGACACAACCTCCGGAACGACCTCAACGTCGCCAGGGGTTATCTCGAATTAGTACAGGAAGAAACCGACAACGATCAACACAGACAGATGTTGACGACCGCAACGCGAAACACCGACAGCGTCCTTGCACTCGGTGAAAAGGCCCGAGAAGTCGAACGAACGCTCGATACCGAAACGCTGGGGACCGAGTTAGTCGATGTCACCGAATTACTCGAACAACTCACAGAGACGCTTACGGCGAAACATGGTGGAACGGTCACTATTGAGCAGTCCGAGGGGCTGACACTCGAAACCAACCGTCAGCTGCTCGAAAGCGTCCTCTCGAATGTCATCGAAAACGGGCTTGAACACGGTGGCGAGCGGCCACAAGTCACTGTCAGCCCAACGGACGACGTCGCTGTCGATATGGATAGTCGAACACCAGTCACCAAGCGCCGCGCACGAATCGAGATTCGCGATACGGGCCCGGGAATTCCGCCACACGAACTCAGCGTGCTCAAACAGGGCGAGGAGACGGATCTCGAACACGGAAGCGGCATCGGCCTCTGGCTTGTCGAATGGGGAACAACAGCACTTGGCGGGTCAGTCTCATTCGAGACTGATGACTCGGGAACCGTCGTGACGCTTGAACTGCCCGGTGTCACCAGAGACAAACTCTCCGCGCAAACCGATGCGGTGGAACGTCCGTCGGTACCCGAATAAAAACGGCTAGACGGCCGGTTAGTCGTCTCGAACAGTCCCGCCGATGACCAACGCCGCACCGATGATGACGAGGTTTTTAATGATGTACTGTCCCTCGACCGTGAGGCCGTACGGAAAGACGGTAAAGACGACATCCGGGAGGAGGATGATTGGCAAGAACGTTCCTGGTAACTGGATAAAGAGGAGAAAAATGCCAACACGGATGAGCGGCCGGTAGAGCAGACAGAGCCCGATTACCATCTCCCAGACACCAAGAATCGGGACAAACAAGCCAGGGTCGACAACGTAGACAGTTGCGGCGACAAGTTCACCTGCTGGACTGATATCGAGTACCTTGAGCGCGCCAAACCAAATGAAGACGATGGCGATTGCGACACGCAAGACGGGGACGCCCCAGCGGTCCATCACCGTGGCAATCGTGTTGTCGATCGATTCGAACTGCGCTCGGTACACCGATAGCTGCGTGCGAAGTGATTCTGCGGCCATATTGATCACGTGAAACAGCCCTCTATGGCTGCCCATTTACTGTACGAGACACGCAAGTAAGGCAATTCTGGTACAGCTATCGGACAGTACTGGCAAGCCAAAAGTCAGTGACAAACATCAATGGACAGAGTGGGTTTCGAGACGAAAATACACCGTCAGCAACAGATCGCTCACACGACCAAAGACCGTCTGACCCCTCGATTATTCGAGCGCATCCAATCGGAGCTCGAAGGCCGCAACCGGGAGTTCGAGGTCGTGTTCGACCAGCACCTTCGGATGAAGTTCGCCGACGACACCGACCCGCTTGCCGTCGACAACGACATCGGCAACGCGGCCCGGAATAAACGTCGGATGGGTGGTTGGTGGTGTTTCAAGCTCAACGCCGAAGTCCTCACAGAGCGCGGCGAGTCGGGCTTTGGCGTCCTCGTAGGTCGCATCGTTGCGCGCGAGGACTGCCCCAACCGAGCGCCACTCGGCGACGTTCGTGTTTGCGGATTCGTCGACTTCTGCGGCGAGGCCGATCTCGGCGAGATCCTGTGGGTAGGCGCGATGCGTGTTGTTTTCGAGCACCATCAGCAGCGAGGGCAGCACCCAACTGCGGAGCTGGGTGTAATCCTCGCTGTAGGGGCCAGTGATCTCGACTGGCTCGCCCGCGCCAACAATCGTTGCGCCAGCGTCATCTGTGTCATCAGCGTCGGTGTCGGTAGCCCCGTCACCGGCAATCACGCCAGGTTCGATTCCGAGCCGCTCGTAGTTGGCTTCGGCCGAAATCATGTGGAAGTTGAGTAGATCCTCAAAGCCGAGGCCAACAAGACTCGCGCGGGCAGCGTCTTCGAGTCGGGTGCGCTCGTGGCGGCCGCCAACGGTCCCTACATCGGGGTACCGTGGTTCGAGGTTGTTGAAGCCGTAGGCCCGTCCCAAATCGTCAATCAGATCGAGCGGGTGGAGTACGTCGACGCGGTAGGGCGGAATCTGCACTGCATAGACGGTGCCGTCGACAGCGGTTTCGTCAGCCACGGCGGCTGCGGCGGCGTCGTCGGCAGCGGTTTCGGCCTCGTCACCCGGGTCAACAACGGAGGCCGACAGCCCTGCGCGACCGAAGAGATCGAGAATCTCGCCGGGTTCGAAGTCGACGCCGAGAATCGTCTCGATCCGGTCGTGGCTGACATGCTTTGTCGATTTATCGAAGTCAGGCCGAACGAGTCGTGCGCCGGTTTTCTCATAATCGCCGGTTGCGTGTGGATAATCGATTTCGACTTCCTCGATGGTGCCGCCGCGTGCGGAAAGCGCATAACAGATGATGTTGCAGATGCGGTCGATTGTCCACTGATTGGTGCCCGTGAGTTCGATCAAGAGATCACGCGATTCGGGTTCGACCTCAGTCCGGCGGCCGTTGATGACCGGTGGGAACGAAAAGAGCCCAAGTTCGTCGTAGATCGCGGGATAGGTGTCAAAACCATCGAGCAGGTCGGCGTATTTTTTACCCGTCTCATGCTGTTCGAGCACATCCGCAGGCGTGAGTTCCTCGTCGGAATCAAGTGGCACAAACCGCTCACCGTCGGGGTCGACACCGCGGTAGGTGATCGTGTGGGTCGCATCGTCTCCGTCCTCGAAGTTCACACCCTTCAGCATCGTCAGGTCGTGAATGCCGATCGCGGCTTTCGCTCGCTTGCGACCCATCGTCGCGTGCAGCTTTTCTTGGAGCTGAATCAGCGAGTCGAGTGCCGCCTCGCTCAGGTTGACACCGCGGACAATCGCGCCGGTGACGTAGGGCCGGCCCTCGGGGACGCTCTCGTCGACCTGATAGGTCCAGTCGGGACTGTTCGTTTTGGGAACGTAGACACCGGTCTCATCACCGTACTGATACCGAAGCGAGCGAGCGACACCTTCGACCGAGAGTCGGTCGAGTCGGTCGGGCGCAAATTCAAGCTGCATCAGTCCCTCGTCAGTCTCGCCTTCGTATTCGAGCCCGAGGTTGAACAGGTCGTCTTTGAGCTCGTCGTCGCTTTTTTCGGCATGGCCGGTCAGTTCGCGGAGTTCGTCTGGGTCAACGTCGACAACGGGCATTAGTAGACCACCTCAGTTTCGCGCAGCAGTTCGAGATCACACAGCGTCCCGTGGACATCTCGAATGTCTTCAAAGCCGTACATCAACATGAGGAGTCGCTCTAAGGCGAGCCCCCACGCCATCACGTCGACCTCGATGCCGAGCGGTTCGAGCACCTCGGCACGGAACAGTCCCGAGTTGCCGATTTCGACGATTTCGCCGGTCGTCGGATGCGTCCCGAACAGCTCGAACGACGGCTCCGTGTAGGGGTTGTAGTGAGGCTTGAATTCGAGATCAGTAATGCCGAACTGCCGGTAAAACTCCTCGAAGGTGCCCATTAGATCGCGCACCGAGAGATCTTCGGCCATTACCCAGCCCTCGATCTGGAAGAATTCGAGCAGATGGGTTGGATCGAGCGTGTCGTTCCGGTAGACCTTTTCGACCGAGAAATACCGCTGTGGCGGCTCGATATCCGCCCCCGCAAAGCCAGAGAGATACCGCATCGAAAGCGAGGTCGTGTGCCCACGCAGGGCGACTGCTTCAGCGAACTCACGGCTCCACGGTGAGTGATAGCCGTCGCCGTCGGGGCCGACACCCTCGCGGTGGGCGGCCTCAACGCGGTCGACCAGCTGGTCGGGCAGCGACTGGATCGGCGGCACGTCGAGCGCAAAGCGGTCCCAGTGGGTTCGAGCCGGGTGATCCTGCGGCATGAAGAGACAGTCGTTGATCCAGAAGTCCGCATCGGCATGAGGGCCTTCCATCTCTTGAAAGCCCATTCCGACGAGCACGTCTTTGACGCGGTCGGCCGTCTGTCGGAGAATGTGTTTGCGGCCGCCCTCGATCGAGGGAGCGTCCGCGGCGACGTTGTACTCGGTGAATTCGACGTCCTGCCACTCTCCGCTGGTGAGCAGTTCGGGCGTCAGTCGGTCGACCGTCTGGGCGATCTCGATGCCTTCCAGACAGGCGGTTTCGCCCGCTTCGGTGAGTTCGACCGTTCGAACGGTTCGTTCGGCTGTGACAACGAGCTCGCGGCGTTCGAGCTGTTCGAGCAGGTCGTCGCCGACAGTCTCACTGGCCGCGTTGCCGTCAGCGTCGTTGCCGTCGTCGGCCAACGCTTCGAGCGCGGCTGCTTCGGGGTCGGCGTCGGGATCGGCGTCGGGATCGGCGGTGACAGTCCCTGAATCAATCACGCCGTAGCCTTTGCGCGCGAAGTTCGAGAGCGCGATGTTGACCTGCGGGCCGCCGAGCCCCGAAGCTCCGATGAGTTGGCCCATTTCGACAGGGTCATCGTTGGCTCCAGCGTCGATTGCGGCGCGGTAGAGCCGGACTTCCGGCAGGCCGTCGGCGAGGTATGTTCTTCCTTCGTCAGTGAGTTCGGCGCTGGTTTCGGTTGTTTCCTCGACAGCAACGAGTCCTGTATCGCGGAGCTCGAAGGCCGCACGGGTGACGGCGGCTGGTTTGAGCCCGGTTTCGTCGGCTAGCTGCTCGACAGTCGGTACCTCGGTCGCGTTCGCGGCTTCCAACACCGCGAGCTGTGATTCCGGGAGTCGCATGCGCTTGTTAGGGGAGATGAGGAGGGTCGTCAGTTAGCAGTTGCGAAGACGAAAGGACAGAGTGGGGTCGAGTTCGGAGACCCCGGCCGGTAAATCGACAGTCTATCAGGTAGCAGGGAGGCTGAATGTCCGGTAGAGCCACGGCGTGTAGCCCATTCGTCTGTGCATCCGCCACTGAACAATCGAACTGGGCAGAAGCATCAGAGGAAGTAACGGAAGCAGCCACTCGGAGGGCAGCCCGCGTGTGCTAACCCACACAAAGACGAAGCCGCCGTTCACAGCCTCGGCGAGATTTAACGAGAAATACGCGGTCCACAGCCGTCCAGCCGCCTCCCGCTGGTCGCGAGAGTAGTTTCGGTAGCCGATCAGGATGGCCCCGAATGCACCAATCACGAGAATTGCTGACAGCACGAGAACGACAGATTCGATCATACTGTCCGTTCACGCGTGGTGGATAAAGTCACTTGGCTGTCGAATCTGTGGCAACGCCCGGTTGAAGACTGCGGCGACACCCGGTGTAGACCTGATACTCAGTGCGAGCCGCCGGGACCCCGTCGGTTCGAGTCGAGATCGATATCGAGCTCCGAAAGCAGTTCCCTCGCTTCCTCGCGTTTCTCTTGGTGTTTTTCCAGGAACTCCCGCATCAACACCGCCGCCTGCTCTTTGCAGTCACCACAGAGTCGCTCGCCGCCGACACACTCCTCGTACACTTCGGTCGCGAGGCCGTCGTCGTCGTTCGCCAAAAGGTAGGCGTAGAGTTCATACACCGGACAGTCGTCGGCCTCCCCACCCAACTCCCGCTGGAGTTCGGCGGTTTCGCGGCCACCAGTTGTCGCGGATTTGACCTTGTCGTAGCCGGCTTCGGGGTCGTCGAGCAGGCTGATGTGGCTCGCCGGAATCGACGAGGACATTTTGCCGCCCGTCAGCCCACTCATAAAGCGGTGGTAGATCGACGAGGGCTGGATAAAGCCATAGCCGCCGGAATCGACTTCGACCTCGCGGGCGAGCGCTTCGGCCTCGCTGAAGTCGAGTTCGAAGGCGTCGATGTGGCCCTCGTAGACCCGCTTTTCGCCCTCGATGGCGTTGATCATGGCCTCGAAGGCGTCTTCGGGGCCGTGACGGTGGAAAAATCGAACACGGGGGCGAACGGGCTCCTTGCCAGCTTCCGAGAGCTTTTGTATAATAGTGGCACGAGCAACCGTGAGCCTATCAGCAACAGGCATGTCTTCAATCCAGCCAGCAGCCTCTTCACAACGAACCACATCATTGTCGTCGTCAGTACTCAGTGCGTTGTACGCTAGCTGAATGAGTTCTCGTTCTTTGGGTTCAGCCTCGAAGCTCGCGTAGGCCTTGCTGACTTTGAAAAACCGCATCCGAACCGCTAGGTCGCGGGCCAGCCGGACGTGAGGATCCTGGTCGGGGCCGACCGGGATGACGGTTGGTTTTGGCTCGTCGACCAGCTGTGGATAGAGCATGTCGGCCATCTGGGTGACGACGCTCTGCATGTGCGAAACGCTCGTCTCGCCATCGAAGCCGTAGATCGAGCTGAACTCCGCGAACCGCGCGTTCGAGCCGAGTTCAAAGGCGAGATCTTGGAGCTCGCGGTTCTGCGATTGCCGATAGAGCGTCCCCTCGTCGGCATCGAAGCCGAGTGCAAGCAGGCTGAGCAGGTAACTTTCGGCGTGCTCGTCGATCTCGTCCCAACTCATCCCACGCGCGGAGTGGGCTTCGAGGTCGGCGATGAGAGCGAACGCATCCGCGCCCTGCTGTTGGTGCCAGATGATCTCGTCAAAGACGAGTTTGTGGCCGATATGTGGATCGCCAGTCGGCATAAAGCCCGAAAGGACAGCCGCCGGGTCATCGTTGGCCAGCGCGTCGGCCACCGGTTCGTACTCACGGTGGCCGAAAATAACCCCGCGTCGCATCAGATAGTGCGGATCGGGAACCGACCCGAGAATCTCGTCGAAGGCTTCGATGCCGAACTCCTCGAACAGTTTTCGGTAGTCCGCAATCGTTGACGACCCCCACGGGTCGATGGTTGTCGTGTCCGCGCCGCCGTCGGTCAGCGCGGCTGGCGCGTCGCGGGCGGCCGCCTCGAAGCCGCGGGTGGTACCATCGGTGTCGGTTGCCTCAGTCGAGGGAGTATCGTCGCCAGTCATGGTGTCAGTCGGCTCACGGTGAGCCAGTCTATCTGTTGGTTGGCTCGGGTCAGCGCAAAAACCATTCGTTTCCGAACCCCGCCGGCAAGCCGGACGTCGAGCGAGAGCTCTCGTGGGTCGAAGGCGTGATCGGCGTCGACAACCCGGATGAGCCGCTCGGAGTGCGGCAGGCTGTCGACGGATTCGACCGTATCGTAGGTTCGAAAGTCAGCGCCGAACTTGTAGCCGGTTTTCGGAACCACCTGCTGGCTTCGGAGGTCGCGATAGACCGCGAGCCGTCGGTCGAATCGGTCGCCCTCGACCGCGCGGCCGCGTTCACAGATTGCCTCGTAACTCGTGTCTTCCCGTGTCGATCCGTCTGCATCGAGATCATCCAATTGCAGATGGCCGGCTTCGGCAAGTCCGGCGGCTTCGACAAGCGAGAGTTGAACCGCGTTTTCAACGACCGCCTCGCGGGCTTCGAGCGGCTGGCCGTAAAAGCCGTGATCGTAGAAGCCCGCCGGCGCATTCCAGACGACAACCCGGTCATCGAGCAGCGAACCGGCGATTCCCGCGGGTGGGCTGTAGGTCGTCCCACCCGCAAAGTCGGGCTCGCCGGTTTCGAGATACGAGATCTCACTTTCCTCGTCGACCACCGCGAGCGTAAGTTCCCGGATGTCGCTTGCCGGCAACGATTCGCGTTCGCCGACAACCCTGATCCGGTGTGCTGGCTTGCCGTTGCCCGGTTTGGTGCCGCGTGGGTAGACCGTGAGATCAGTTTGGTCGATCCCGTCAGCACCGGGCCAGCCCTCGCGGGCGGGCGAGAGATAAAAACCGCGGTCCCGGAGATCTGCATACACCAGAAACCGGAGCGCAAAGCGGTCGGCCGCCGATGCCGAGGCGACAAAGAAGTCCTGAAAACCGAGATGCTGGCTGTCTCGGTCGTGATCGACCACGACATCGAGATCGCCCCGAAAAAGGAGGTGAGCGGCTTCGACCCGCGAGACGCGAATGTCGTTGCCACCGGCTGGCGTGCCATAGCCACGGGCGTCGTAGAACTGCTGGCGGGCGTTGCCGCCGATCTCGACGACCCCGTTGCGAAGCTGTCCGTTCATATGCTGTGGGCGGGCGGACGGGCAAAAGGCACACCGATCCATTCGAAGCGGTGAAAGTGGCTTATTTGGCTCCAACAGCGGTCGAATCCGAACCCGGGCGGTCGCACGCACAGGTTCCATCGAGACACCGTTCACCCGAGGCCGTCCGAAAGCGTGCCAGCCCACACTCACAGTCGCCGATCACAACGCCGGAGGGAAACGAAAACGAGGTCTCACAGTCGGGATAGCCCTCACAGCCGAGAAAGATTCGACCGTCAGGGCTCCGCACACGAAGTGGCTCTCCACAGTCCGGGCAGGCCCACTCGCCGTCGAAGCGGTCGCGAACAGCCGTCGAGAGTGACTCACAGGCGTAATCGACACACAGGTCAAAGGTCTCACCACGTTCGACCCGCATCTGTGGGAGTCCACAGTCCGAACAACAAGAATCGAGAACGGTCGCCCCCGAGGGGAGGCCATACCGATCCTCGCAGTCGAGACACTGCACGTCGCCGCGGGTGCGAACGAGCGGCCCCTCGCAGGCCGGACAGTCACCGACGGGAATCCCGGCTTCCGAGACGGGAAACTGGTCGATGCCGGCCGTTGAATGCGAACGAACGAATAGCTCTTGGCTGTCAGCGTGCGCCCGGAGGGTGAAGCCGTCGGTATCGTGTTCGATGGTGACGCCATCGGGCCGGGTGAGCCATGCCACTGGCTGGTAGCCATCAGCGTCGTGAACAAGGACGGTTCGGTCAGGTTTGATGAGGATGACGACATCGCCGCGCTGGGTGCGGTCGCGGGTTCCCTCGAAGCTGACGGTGCAGTCGCCGGCGAGGATTCGGGTCTGATCGGCCATAGCGCGGCTGGGCCCCTTATGCGTTCTAAACCTACGCCCGAGAATCTTTAGGTGAAGAGGTGGACTGGTCGACTGCATGACCGACGAATCTGTCGAGGCGGACCCAGCCACAGAGATCACGGCCGTCCTATTCGATATGGACGGCGTCATCGTCGACTCCGAACGCTACTGGCACGAGGAGCAACCGGAGCACATCTTTCCACAGACACTTGAAGGCGACCAGCCGGATCTCAACGAGACGACCGGGATGAATTATAAAGAGATCTACGACTACCTCGATGCTAACTACGAGACGAAACTCTCGAAAGAGGAATTTATCGATATCTTCGACGAAGTGGCCAGAGACATCTACCGCAACCGCGTCGAACTCCTCGATGGGTTTCACGAGATTCGAGACGAACTCGCCGACCGCGAGGTGCCGGTCGCGATTGTCACCTCCTCGCCACCCGCCTGGCACGATATCGTCATCGAGCGGTTCGACATCGAGGTTGACGAAATCATCAGTGCCGAACACCTCGACGCTGACGGCAAGCCCGAGCCGGATATTTACGAAAAGGCCGCCGAAACGATCGGCCATCCACCCGAGCGCTGTCTGGTGATCGAGGATTCACAAAACGGCATTGAGTCCGCAGAGCGTGCTGGCATGTTCGTCGTCGCCTACCGAACCGAGCCAAATTCGGATACCGATCTTTCCATGGCCGATGTGGTCGCCGACGGTCCCGACGAATTACAGGCAGAAATTCTTTCGCGGGCAGGTGTCGATACGTAGGCCCATCGGGCTGTCAGTCGACGATTGTGTCACCTACGTGGCCGACTGTGTACTAACGAGATACATGCCAACCGCCATCACCACGCCACCGACAACGAATCCAAGACCAATCGAGTCACCGAGCAGGAGACTCCCAAGGGCTGCGCCGACAATCGGCTGGACGAAAAAGTAGACGGCCACCGTTCCCGCACTGACATATTCGAGGCCTTTGTACCAGCAGTACCAGGCGGCAGCCGTGCTCACAACACCCAGATAGACGATTGCGGCGAGAACCGGCGGGGTAAACGAGAGTGAGGAAACGGCGACATCACGCACCGAGAGTTCAAGCGGGACGAAGACAGCGAGCATTGGAACCGCAAGCACCGTCGAATACGTCGCCGTCTCAAGCGCCGAATACTGCCGGATTAACGGCTTGCCCCAGACAGTGTAGGCCGCCCAGCCAACGCTGGCGACGACGAGAAGCGAGATTCCGATTCCACTCCCGGTTCCAATCGTTCGGAGATCGTACTGTCCAGCCAGCACGATGACGGTCCCGACGAGCGCAACAGCCATTCCAGCCGTTTTGATCGGCGTCAGCCGCTCACCGAGGACGAGCGCGGCGAGAAAGACGGTGAAAACCGGCGTCAACACGGTGATAAGTGCGCCCTCGCTTGCAGTCGTCAGATCGGTCCCGACGAACTGCGTTGCCATCGTGAGCGCAACCCACACACCGAGAAACGTAAACGAGAGCCAGTCCTGGCGACTGAACTGCCGCTGTGGATACCGGATTTTGACCACGACCCCGAGCACTGCCGCACCGAGTGTGACCCGGAAAAACGCAAGCGTAACAGGCGGAATTGAACCAAAGCCCCACTTGCTGACGACGTACATTCCACCCCAGAAAATAGCGGCGAGCAGCGGGGCAAGGGCCATCCACTCGCGGCGTCCCATAGATAGCTGACCGGTTGGCGTGTGGACTCATTAATCGGTCGACAGCAGCCGCGAGCGAACAGCCCTACCGCACCGCAACCGACCGACTCGCGCGAACCGGCGGCAATGGAAGATCAGGGAACGTGATTTCAACGGTATATTCGAGCTCTTCATTCGCGCCAAAAACGCCAACCGGAACCGTCGAGGCGTCCGAGAGGTAGAGACGCTTTTCGTTCATTTCGACCTCGTTAACGGTCATCCGGATGCCGGCGGTTGCACTCCCGGCGGTCGTCGACACGGTGATTTCGCGCATCTCGTTTTCCCCGCGAGCGATTTCGGTTGGGAAGTCACCCCAATCGATCTCGATCTGTGGCAGGTTGCGGGCGGATGTGATGATCCGTTCGGCGACACCAGCGGTGAGTCCCGCCCGGGTGAGTTCGTCGACGCCGGCTTCAATAACCGCCAACGGTGTCGTGATCCCGCCTTGGGCCAGTGTTTCTGCCCGGCCCGAGCCAACACCATCGATCGCGGTCAGCGCAACCGCATCCCGCGAGACGCCGTGTTCGACACGGGCTTCGATCCGACAGAGAAGATTTGCGGCTCGCGGGCCGGCAAACCGGTCAGCAAACTCGTGGAGTGCCGCCAAGAGACGCAACGCGTTCTGTTTGATGACCCAAGCGTCGCTGCGGAGTGCCGAGGGAATTCGGTCGTCCATGCTCGCCTGTAAGATGGCGAAAACCTTTCGGTGGCCGTTTTCGAGATTTGTGTCGGTCCCACGAAGCACCTCATCGATCGCGTCGGTTTCGGCCTGTCGTGCCGAAACGCTATCGAATTCCTCGGCGCTGGCGACCGCTTCGAGCACGTCGTCGACGCTGATCTGTTCGCGTTGGGCGAGACGGCTAAATCGGGCGGCCGTCGGCAGTCGGAGATAGTATTTCGAGGCGAGCGTTCCAAGCGTCGTTGCTTCGACCCCGAGATCAGTGTCGGTTTCGACGAATCCGCGGTCGACGAGCGTCTGTAACGTCGAGCGAATCCGCTCGCGCAAGCCCTCAAGGTCGTACTCGTCGGGCTCCGAATGCGCTCGCTGATAGTAAAACGTCGTTTCGAGCCAGCCCATCACGTCGTCGAGATCCTGAATCGTCCCCATGGCAATCTCGGCGTTGAGGTGTGAGTCGATATCTTCGGCCAAGCGCGATTCGATTTCTTTGCCCTCTTTGAGCAGTCGCCGGTACTTGTCGGCGTCCGAGTAGTCACAGACGACCCAGCCGTAGCCGACATCGTCGTAGCCCGGCCGGCCGGCCCGGCCGAGCATCTGGAGGATATCGAGCGGACTGATGTCGACCTCGCCCTCCAGTGGATCGTGATACTTGGTATCGCGGATGACGACACAGCGCGCAGGGAGGTTGACGCCCCACGCGAGTGTGGAGGTCGAAAACAGCAGCTGGATTTTGCCTTCTTTGAACCACTGTTCGACCCTGTTTCGGTCGTCTTTTGCAAGCCCCGCGTGGTGGAAGCCAACCCCATCAGGAACGCCCTTGCGGAGGCTGTCGTTGCTCAGCTCTTTGGCCTCGTTGTGAAAGTCGTAGTCGCCGCGAGCGCCCATCGGAATGTCGCGTTCGGCGATTTCGTCGCGGGCTTTGGCGGCGGCCATCACGGTGTCCTGCCGTGAGGAGACGAAGACGAGCGCCTGGCCGTCTTCGCGGATATGGGGCGCTGCAAGGTCGAGCGTGCGGTAGAGTCGTCGGTATTTATCGGCAAATGCGTTGTCGCCGTGGCTGTAGGTCTGAACGTCCGCATGCAGATCGACCGGTCGGTAGTCGTCGCCGAACTCGAAGGTCGATTCGGCGGGCGCATCGAGCCAGCCGGCGACATCGTCGATGTTCGGCATCGTCGCCGACAGCGCAACAATTCGGGGATCACAGAGTCGTCGGAGCCGTGAGACGGTCGCCTCAAGCACCCCGCCGCGGCCGTCCGAATCAAGCAGATGGACCTCGTCGATGATGACGCAGTCGACGCCCGTAATGAACGAATATCGTGGTGAGTCGTGTTTCCGGGTCGCCGAATCGGTTTTTTCGGGTGTCATCACCAGAATATCGGCGCGTTCGGCGCGTCGCGGGTTGAGATCGCGTTCGCCGGTGACGACGTAGACCGAGTAGCCCAGCTCCTCGAACCGTGCCCACTCGGCTTCCTTTTCGTTCGTGAGCGCGCGCATGGGTGCGATGAAGAGTGCGGTTCCCTCGTCGCGGAGACACCGGCAGATCGCCAGTTCGGCCAGTGCCGTCTTCCCCGAGGCGGTCGGCGCGCTGGCGACGACGTTGTCAGCGCCATCGAGAATCGCGGGCAGCGCCTCGCGTTGCATCCGGTTGAACTCCGAAAAGCCGAAGGCGGCGGCGAAATCGGGGACCGCATCGACGACCTTCACTCCGTCTCACCGGCAGTGGGCCTCATTGGTTTGTGTCGGGGCGCGATGAGTCAAAGGCGTTTCCTTCCAGGTGGGGCCACATCGTGGCAGAAAAAGTGCGACTGACAGCGACAGCCCAACGCTGCGGTTGAGGATATCGCAGTACCCACATGAGAACAGATACTGCCTACAACCAGTCTACACAGAACGTCTATTGGTAACTTGATTCGGTAATGCGGAGCCAACAGAGAGAAATTACTTGAATAAAGTGAATTACAGCAAACAAAACATTTTACAGAGAAATATCGTATACGAAGATATGAGCGGTGCTAATCTAGTGCTTGGAGGATTGACAGGAACACTAATTGGTGCTTTTTTTGGGCCAGTAGGGGCCTTGGTTGGGCTTATTATTGGCCTATTCATTGGCGCATATTTTTGGGAGGAAAATACAGATCACAAGCGCATAAGAGAATTAGAGCAGCGCGTCAACGAGCTTGAAGAAAATAAGAAAGATGAGTAGACCAAGTGAGCATTTTGGATTTCGCTGCTGTTGATTAAATGGGACACGAGTAGTCACCCGCACATAGTCTTCTGTTACCGTTGCTGTGGGGCGTTCTGCAATATCCACGGCGAAATCGGCATGCTGGCTGCAACCAACCCATAGATAGCACCCATTAGTGGGTCGACACCGAACGTCGGAGCCAACAATCGCTTGGTCAATGCCGACTGATCCGCACGTTTTTGCTGTCGGCCATGGAAGCAATGGTATGCAACGCCGTCGACGCAAACCAGACTGGCTCAAGATGCGGCCGCCCTCCGGCCAGCGGTTTGCCGACATCAAATCGACCCTCCGCGAGCGGAACCTCCATACCGTCTGCGAAGAGGCCAACTGCCCGAATCTCGGCGACTGCTGGTCCGGGGGGCGCAACGCGCCCCCGAATGAGGAGGCGGCGGATGCCGCCGACAGCGGGCGCGACGGCCCAGGGACGGCGACATTCATGCTGATGGGCGACCGGTGTTCGCGCGGCTGTAACTTCTGTGACGTCGAGACCGGCGGCATGGAGCCGCTCGACCCCGACGAGCCGTCGAACGTCGCCGACGCGGTCGCCGAAATCGGGCTCGACTACGTCGTGCTCACGTCGGTCGACCGCGATGATCTACCCGACCAAGGTGCAGGGCACTTCGCCCAGACCATTCGAGAAATCAAGCAACGTGATTCCTCGATTCTTGTCGAGGTCCTGATCCCGGATTTTCAGGGCGAACCTGAGCTCGTACAAAAGATCATTCGTGCTGAACCCGATGTCATTGCGCACAATATCGAGACTGTCGAGCGCCTCCAGTGGCCGGTTCGTGACCGCCGAGCGACCTACGAACAGAGTCTCGATGTCCTCCAGCAGGTCGACCGTGAGTCGGATATTTACACGAAAACGAGTCTGATGCTTGGGCTCGGCGAGTACGACCACGAAATTTATCAGACACTCTCGGATCTGCGGAACGCCTCGGTCGACATTGTCACCCTTGGGCAGTATCTCCAGCCCTCACGGTCGCACTTAGACGTGTTTGAGTACGTCCATCCGGATGCCTTCGAGACGTGGGCTGCGGTCGCCGAGCGGGAGCTCGACTTTTTATACTGTGCCTCGGGGCCGATGGTCCGGTCGTCATATAAAGCGGGTGAGCTGTTCGTGGATGCGTTGGTTCGTGATGGCCAAAGTGTCGCCGCGGCCCGAGCGACAGCGGCCGCCGCAGAATAGCTACGAGAGTTCCGAAACCAATGCGTCGACGGCCATTGTGTAACACTCGTTGCTGATCGTGCCCTGCCAGAAGTCGAGATCGTCGCTGGCGAGCGACTGGACAGCCCACGGAACGATACGGCTTTGATTCGGTGTGCCGCCACGGATCCAGTCGTCGTCTGAAACCGAAATAAGGCCATCGTGCCACGATTTCGTCGTCAGTGTGAGCGCGATGTACTGGTCGCCATGAAACGGTTTGTCTTCGTGGTTAGCAATAATGAGCCACGGGCGAGCAGTTCCCGCCCTTTTGAATGGGTCGGCACCGAACACGACATCTCCGGGCTCGTAGATCGGATCGCTCACGAGTCCTCGATGAGACTCGGGTGTGGTTCATCTGGGGCTGATTCGCGCCAGGCGTCGGTGTCTTCGGAACCAAGTTGATCGTTGAACAGCGCGGTCGCGCGGTCGTAGCCGTCGTACGATTGGAGTCGACGCTCGTCGTCGGTGATTGCCCAGTAGGTGGCCTTATGTTCGACCAGATCGCGATCTTTGAGCCGCGTCAGGGCCGTACTGACCGCCCCCTCATCGGGATCGACACGGGCGGCAATCTCGCGAGCTGTGAACGCCCGGTCGTCGTGTGCAGACAGAAATCCAAGCACCTGCTGTGGGGTCGACAGTCCTGCGAGTTCCTCCTCGCTTGCCTTCTGGAACGTTTCTCTATCAATGGACATCGTTGAGACGCTGTAGTACCTCTACGAGCAAGAGCGTTAGGACTGAAAACAGTGTAAGGAGTGTAAGTTTGGTATTGGATGTCACCTCGGTGTTGTGCAACACTTAGAGTGTGAGTCTTGTAGGCATCCAAACAATCTTGTAAACAAAATACCACTATCCACCATGAACCGATTCTATATCTTTCATGGCTGTTTGGCGATCTTCGGTGCAATCTTCACATTCAGTGCGGCCGCAACGATGCTATCTGGTGATTCGAGTATCCCGATCATCTTCGAGGGTATTGGTGGAATCGTAGTACTGGGTGCATCGGTGTATGCGGTTCTCACAAGTTCGTCCTCGGAGTTCGATATCGGAAACGTGGCATTCTGGGCCGTCGTGGTGGGCACAGTTGGTGTCCTACTCGGTCAGGTACTCCAGTTCGTCTGACCTCGAATAGGGCATCTGATTGTGATTATGATCGACTTGCGCTCGCAGTCTTGCAGACGAATCTGAATCCGTTATCACTGCCCCACAGCAG
>CAZCYW010000033.1:0-23263 GCA_964503105.1 uncultured Haloferacaceae archaeon | reverse complement strand
AGACGAGATGACCCTCGCTGTCGCGGACGTGTGGGATCGCCGCCCGCGTGGTATAAAAGGTCCCGTCGACGTTGGTCTCCTGGATCGTTTCATACGCTTCGGTCGAGAGATCGGCGACCTCGCTGCCCCGTGAGAGACCGGCGTTGTTCACGAGGATATCGATCCCGCCGAACGTTTCGACAGTGTCGTCGATCAACTGGTCGACTGCCTGCTCGTCTCGCACGTTCGTTGGGACAACAAGCGTCTCAACATTGTGAGCTGCTTCGATGTCGGCTGCAAGCTCAGTAAGTCGACCCTCGCTGCGCGCGGCGAGCACAACGTTCGCGCCTGCCTCGGCAAGCTGGCTGGCTGTTTCGGCACCGATTCCCGCGCTTGCGCCAGTGACGATAGCGGTCTGACCGGTGAGTGAAGCGTCCATACCTGAGACATACCCAACGGTACGGAAAGAAGTATGCGTTAGTGGAGAGACGCACATAAATGACAGAATTAGTATCTATCTTTGGAATTCACGGAATTAGTATACTTCTACAGTAGGTGACGACGACCCAACAAACAGTATCAAGTATGTAGCAGCATCAGGCAAATAACCGTATATTGTGGTAATATCACCGTTATAAAACGCTTTTTTAAATTATTAGGGGTGAAAATTATTTATGTAGAAATGAAACCGCTATATGAATCTTTCTCTTACGTGTGTGTTCTTTCGATAGAAATATAAAAATAAAACTAATGACATAGTTCTGTAATACATAGTTTTAATTCGGGTATCGGTTTAGCCGTCGACCCTCCATCTCTGCAGTGACAGTAGTCTCGCTGTACATCACCACGCGATTCATCACGAAACGTATCATTCAATCTGATACTCTGTCCCCTGCACAATACGTTTAACAACACTGACTGTCTCTCTGTCGTCTATGAGTGCCGCAGAGCCTGAGGTTCACCTGTACTGGGCGACCGGCTGTACGAGCTGTCTCCGCGTCAAGGAATTCTTAGAGCGACACAACACACCGTTCGTCTCCCACAACGTCGTCAACACGGACGCAGGAGACGACGAAACAGCCGCCGCGGTCGGTATCCAGGGCGTCGACCCCGACCTGATGGCCGAGATGGCCGACCACGGACTCCCCCAACACGTGCCCATCGTCCGGCAAGGCGAGGCGTGGGCCGACGGCAAGGACCTCGAAAACGTCGCCGAACTACTCGACATCGAGTACGACGCTGAGCCACTGCCCGTCGAAGAGCTGTACCGCCGTCTGACAGTGCTGTTAGAGACGACACAGGCGTATCTCGACGCCCTGCCGGACGACGAACTCGAAACCCACATTCCGAACCGCCCGCGGAGCTACGCTGATCTCGTCCAGCACATTTTCAGCCTGCCAGATGTGTTCATGATGCACGAGGCGGGCGTCCCGATGACGGGCGTCCCCCGAATGGAACACCACTGGGATCACAACTCCAAAGTTGCGCTGCGGACCTACGGCTCGTCGGTCCAGGGCCGACTCGACGACTGGCTCGAAACGGCCGGCCAAACCTGCGAGTGGTCCGAGACGGCCGACGTGTTCTGGGGCCAGCCGACCAAACACGCCTTTTTCGAACGAACCACCTGGCACACTGGCCAGCACGTCCGTCAACTCGAATGGGTCCTGACCGAAGTCTGTGGCGTCGAGATCGACGACCCGCTCGACGACGCGCTGTGGGACGACCTGCCGATGCCACAAAAAGTCTGGAACGACGACTGATCTACTGATTCTGGGCGTCGACGACCGCCACGCCCGCCAAATTGACGATATCCTTTACCTCGTCGCCGCGCTGGAGGACGTGGATCGGTTTGTCCATGCCGACGAGCATGGGACCGATGGCTTCGGCACCGCCGAGCCGCTGGAGCAATTTATAGCCGATGTTACCGGCTTCGAGGTTGGGGAAGATCAACACGTTGGCCGGGCCGTCGAGCTGCGAAAAGCCGTAGGTGCCGTCGATGATTTCTTCGACGACGGCCGTGTCGGCCTGCATCTCGCCGTCGACCGCAAAGTCAACCGCCGAATCACTGTGGAGCTGGCTGACCGCCTGCTGGATCTTGGCTGTCCCCTCGTTGCGGACGCTGCCGAAGTTCGAGTACGACAGCATGGCCGCTCGCGGTTCGACGTTGAACCGGCGAGCCAACTCAGCGGTGTGTTTGGTAACCTCCGCGAGCACGTCCGCGTCGGGGTCCTGGTTGACAGTTGTATCCGCACAGAAGACGACCCGATTTTTGAACGTCAGCAGATAGACTCCGGCCGCGTAGTTGGCGTCTTCGGCGGTACCGATCACTTGTAGCGGTGGACGGAGTGCCGAGGGGTAGTGGTGGGTCAGCCCGGTCAACATCGCATCAGCATCACCCATCTCAACCATCACGCTGCCTAGATAGTTCGTATCGCGTTCGACCAGTTCGGCGGCCTCGCCGCGGGTGATTCCCTTGCGCTGACGGCGCTCGTAGAGCCGATCAGCGTACACGTCGAGATCGTGACTCTCGGGGTCGACGACGTCCGGCTCGAAGGCCAATCCGAGTCGGTCGGCGATCCGGCTGATTTCGGCGGCATCGCCCAACAACACCGGCTCGGCGATTCCCTCTTCGATGAGCTGGTAAGCCGCCCGAATCATCTTCTCGTCGGTGCCCTCGGCCAGTGCGACCCGCTTGGGGTCGGTTTTGGCCTTGTTGAGGACGATCCGCATCATCTCACGGGATTTGCCGAGTCTGGCCTCCAACGTTTCGGTGTAGGCGTCGATATCCTCGATTTCGGCACGCGCGAGTCCGCTGTCGACGGCGGCCTGTGCGACCGCGGGTGCGACTTCGAACAGCACGCGGGGATCCAGTGGCTTCGGGATCACGTAGTCGGGGCCGAACTGTAGCGGCTGGTCGCCGTAGGCTTTGACAACCGCATCCGGTACGTCCTTCCGGGCGAGTTCGGCCAGCGCCATTGCCGCCGCACGTTTCATCTCCTCGTTGATCCCGGTCGCCCGGACGTCGAGCGCGCCACGGAAAATAAACGGAAAGCCCAGGACGTTGTTGACCATGTTAGGGTAATCCGAGCGGCCGGTCGCCATGATCACGTCGTCGTCGCGGGCGGATTTGGCAGCCTCGTATGTGATCTCGGGGTCTGGGTTGGCCATCGCGAAGATGATTGGGTTGTCGTTCATCGACCGGACCATCTCTGGGCTGACGATCCCACCTACCGAGAGGCCGACGAACACGTCCGCGCCCGCCATCGCGTCGGCAAGATCTCCCGGCTCGACATTGCTGGCAAACTCCTGTTTGTGGCTGTTGAGGTCCTCGCGGTCGGCTGTGATAATCCCCGAGGAATCACACATCGTGATGTTGGATTTGGTCGCGCCGAGCGAGACGTAGAATTTGGCGGTCGCAATCGCCGACGCGCCCGCACCCGAAAAGACGATTTCGAGGTCTTCGAGGTTTTTGTCGGCGATGTCGACCGCGTTCAGCAGCGCGGCCCCTGAGATAATCGCTGTCCCGTGTTGGTCGTCATGGAAGACGGGGATATCCATGCGCTCGCTGAGTCGGCGCTCGATCTCGAAACACTCGGGAGCCTTGATATCTTCGAGGTTGACGCCCCCAAACGTCGGCTCCATGGCAGCTACTGTCTCGACGATCTCGTCGGCGGTATCGAGATCCAACTCGATGTCGAAAACATCGATATCTGCAAACCGCTTGAACAGCACGCCCTTGCCCTCCATCACTGGTTTGGAGGCTTGGGCGCCGATATCGCCGAGTCCGAGCACTGCCGAGCCGTTGGAGACGACACCAACGAGATTTCCTTTGGCAGTGTACTGAAACGCGTCGTCGGGATTCGCGTCGATATCTAAGCAAGGCGCGGCAACACCCGGCGAGTAGGCCAGGCTGAGATCGCGCTGTGTGTTGGTTGGTTTCGTCGTGGCTATTTCGATCTTGCCGGGTGGATCACTGCGGTGATACTCCCGAGCTTCGTCATCGATTCCCATACTACAGCGGTTTGTTCCATCACTCAAAAAGGTATGTATATATTTATCAGATTTCTTCAAGTAAGATCGCTACAGTGTCCGCTGTCAGTCTGAATGCTGACTTCGAGCCGTCGATACAACTGGCTTTGCGTTATTGGCTACTGATAAGAGTAGCCAGTGGTTACTCTCGGGTCGTCCCGTCAGTCGTCGGCAGGCTGGGGGGCACCGACCGACGACGAGTACGTGCGAGCGGGTGTCGACGCTAGCCCGACGCCGAGCCTCTCGTCAGTCAGTGCCATACTCGCTTCAACGCTTGCGTCGCCAACCAGCGCGCGGATCGCATCGATGTTTTCGGGAATCACGTCTGCCTCCTGGTGGATCGCCTGGAACAGATACAGCTCTCGTCCCTCGACGGTGATCGACTCCTTCCAGAGGCAGTTCTCCCAGAGATCTCCGCGGGGTCGACCGCTGTCGTCAGCGAACGCTTTGAGTTTGGCTGTGCCGTCGATATCCAGGGCTGCTTCGATGAGGAAGATCCTGGACTGTCGGTCAAACAGATCGTAGAGTGAGTCGACCGCTGGCTTGGTCTCAAGGGTGACGTTCACGCTGTGGACGTGCATCAGTGTTGACGGAACTTTCAGCCCCACCGTCTCGATATCCATCGCTGGAAAGATCGTGTTCACGTCGGGGCCGTGGTGAGAGGGAACGGTGATCGGGTCCGGCAGGATATCGTTGATCGGCCCCCGATCCGTCTGGGTTGGATCGCCGCCGCGTCGCACAAGCGTCGCCCGAACCGTTTCGATTCCGTACGCGCGGTCGAGCGGATCAAGCAGCCGCGAGAGGCCGGTGGTGTTGCAGGAGACAACGCGCAGGAGGTCCGCGTCTGCGGCTGCGACTGCCTCGTAGTTGACACCGGCGACGAAGCTCGCGTCGACGCTGTCGGCGGATTCACCACCTTGTAGAATCGCTGGTATCTCGTGAGCCCGGTAGCGTGCAGCGTTTTCTGCCCCGACTCCTGCCGGAGTAGCATCGACGATCACGTCACTCTCGCGGATGAGGTCGTCGACGTCGCCTGCGAGCTCCATGCCAGCTTCGGCGAACAGATGCGAGCGCTCGGGGATCGCACTGTAGAGTCGGTATCCGTTTTGGAGGGCGGTTGCGGCTTCGTAGTTTGGGCGGGTTTTTGCGACACCGGTGAGCTGCATGTCGGGCTGGAGACGGACGCCGTCGGCAACGCGTTTACCGATGGTTCCGTAGCCATTGACCCCCACGCGGATCATATGGGTAGCTGTCGGGGCCATTGATATAATTGTTTCTGTAAGTCTCAATGAGAAATTAACTCCACGGCGAGTAACCAGTTGCCGTTGGAGGAAGCGACGCGAAACAGTTACTGGTCGAAGACAGCGGGGTTGGCGACGTACTGTGGGTCGACGGTCTCGCCATCCAGCACTCGGAGCATGTTTTCGGCGGTCGTCCGGAGCATTCGAGTTCGGGTTTCGACCGTCGCACCGGCCAGATGGGGTGTCACCGAGGCCGTCTCGCAGTCGAAGATCGGATCGGTCGGTGCCGGCGGCTCGCTGGGGTAGACATCGATCACCGCGCCGCCGATCTGGTGGCTTTTGAGCGCCTCGACCAGCGCGTCGTGATCGACCACCCGGCCGCGCGCCGTATTTATAAGCGTAGCCGAGTCTTTCATCCGCTCGAAGGCTGCGGCGTCGATCATGTGGGTTGTCTCCTCGGTTAGCCGGACATGCAGGCTGACGAAATCCGCTTCCGCCAGCAGGTCGTCGAGATCGACCAGCCGGCCGCCGACATCGACGACCCGCGAGTGGTCGACGTACGGGTCGGCGACCAGAACGTCGACGCCGAACGGTTCGAGCCGTTTGGCGGTCTCGTACCCAGCCGCACCAAGGCCAACGATTCCGACTGTTTTGTCTCGAAGTTCGGTCCCCCACCAGTCGGGCGACCGCCAGCCACCATCTCGAACATGCTCGGCTGCGGCCTGAAACTCACGAATATGTGAGATGACGCGCCCGACGACGAACTCCGCGACCGCGACCGCGTTCATCCCTGGTGTGAAGACGACTGCAACGTCGTTTTCGGTTGCGGCTTCGAGGTCGATGTTATCGAGGCCCGATCCCGGTCGACCGATCACCCGAAGCTCCGGTGAGGCCGCAAACAGTCTCGACGTATACTGGTTTTCGGAGTGGACAAAGAGGCCACTGGCACCTTCAGCGTGGGCGATGAGTTCGTCGTCGGTGTATTTCTGTTTGGGTACAACGGTTAGCTCGACGTCCTCGAAGGCGTCGGCGATACGATCGACTGATCGGAGACTCACGATTTGTGCTGCCATCACTGACTGTTCTCATCGATGGTATGTGAGTGATTCGCCTCCTGATAGGTGGCTGTCGGCTGTTGCCACCAATAAGAAAGGCCGCTCGTGCTATCGCTCGTCGATCGGGGTGACCGTCTTGTCGTGGTCGCCGACGTAGTCGCCCAGCGGGCGGATCAGTCGGTTGTCCTCGTACTGCTCGAAGAGGTGGGCGAGCCAGCCGGCCATCCGCGAAATGGCGAAAATGGGTGTATACACGTCGATCGGGATCTCCATCACGTAGTACATGCTCGACGAGTAGAAATCGACGTTGGGCTGGATTCCCTTCGTCTCGGCGAGATGCTGTTCGATCTCGGTGCTGTACTCATACCATTTGGTTTCGCCGGCGGCCTCGGCGAGGGATTTCGAGCGCTCTTGGAGAACCACTGCACGAGGATCTTTGACCTGATAGACACGGTGGCCGAAGCCGGGGATCCGCTCGCCGCGGTCGATGGCGTCGTCGATCCAGTCGGTTGGGGATTTGTCGCTGGCGTCGACTTTCTGGAGCATGCGCATCACATCGGCGTTGGCTCCGCCGTGGAGCGGTCCCGACAGCGCGGCCAGCGAGCCGGTGACCGAACCGTAAACCGTCGCCAGCGTGCTGGCGTTGACCTTCCCCGAGAACGTCGAGGCATTGATACCGTGGTCGAGATGAAGCACCAACGCGGTATCCAGCGTGTCGGCGACGACCGGATCGGGTTCCTCACCGGTGAGCATATACAAGAAGTTCGCGGCGTGGCCCAGATCGTCGCGCGGGGCGACTGGCTCGTTGCCGTCGCGGAGCCGGACGAACGTGGCGATGATCGTCGGCACGACCGCCACCAGCCTGATCGCCGCCGTTTCGGCGTGCTCGCGGCTTCCGGTTGCGTCGCCGGAGTCAGGATCGCTCGCAGTGAGCGCCGAGATGGCCGTCCGGAGGGCGTCCATCGGGTCGTCGTCCTGCTCGACCAGCGCGGCCAGCAGCGTCGGAAGCGGCTCGGCCAACGCGCGGTTGGCCGCCAGCCGATCAGTAAACTCCTCAAGTTCGTCGGCCGTCGGCAGCTCACCGTTCCAGAGCAGGTAGACACTCTCCTCGTAGCTGACCGTCCCAGCAAGCTCCTCGATGGGGTAGCCGCGGTAGGTGAGTTGGCCCACTTCACCGTTGACACCGCTTAGCTCGGTTGGTCCGAGGACGATCCCATCCAGCCCGGGATTGTACTCCGTTGTCATACGTATCGACGCCAGTCAATCGTGAAAAACGTAGCGTTCGACACTCACAGCAGGCGGTCGAGTCAGTCGGTTAGTCATCGGTAAAGCCGGTCGACGGCGGCTGTCGACGGTAGATACGCGGGCTGAACTGCAGGCAGATCCCCACGATTCCAAGCACCGTCCCGGCGGCGAGATAGCCGAAACTCGCCTGAATCCCTGCGGTATCGCCGAGATAGCCAATGAGTAGTGGGTACCCAGAGCTGACGAGCAACACGACCGTCCAGAAGCTACCGAACGTCCGGCCCTCGTACACTGCTGGCGTGAGATCACTTATCATGGCATCCCGAACGGGATTCAGCCCGAACAGACAGCCACCGACGATGACAAACACCGCAAGCAAAACCAGGGGGGTAAGCGTCAGTGTGGCCAGGACGACAACCCGAGCGTCGTCACCGCGAGCAGCGCGACCAACACGAGCCGGTAGTCGTACCGGTTTGCGACGGCTCCGACCGCCAACTGGGAGGCCGCCCCACTCAACAGCAGGGCCGAAAAGTAGGCGTTGGCGACCGACTCCGGTGGGATGTTGAGGCCCGCAATCGACAGCGAGTAGCCGTAGACATCTGTGACAAACACCGGCGCGAACGTGATCAGCCCGTTGGTCGCAAACAGCACGAAACAGAAGGCAAACAGGATCGTCGAGATCGGAACGAGAAACGACCGGGGGCCACCGGTTGGTTCGGCCGCACGGTCGGCGGAGTCGGTAGACCGGCCGTGGGGGTCCGTAGTACGGTCGACGGAGTCTGTGGACTGATCGTCTGTCCCCGGCCCGACGGTCGACGCCCGCGGCGGTCGGGTCTCGACTGTCCCGCGCCGGAGCAATCGCAGCAGCCAGCCAGCATACAGAAACCCGAACCCGCTGACGCCGACGAGAATCCACTCCCACGGGACGATAAGAATGAACAGCCCAACCGAAAGCGGCGCGAGCATATCACCGATCTTCGAGGCACTGCCCCACATCCCTAAGATCGTGGCTTTCGTTTCGGCGTCGACGTTTGCCGAGATGAGCGGATAACCCACGGGATGAATCGCGCTGTAGCCGATGCCGGCGACGAACATGCCGAAGGCCATCAGCAGGTAGGTCCCACTGAAAGTGTGTTCGACGACCACAAGCGATGGGATCGCCGAGCCAACGACCGAGCCGCCAACGAACAGCAGGTAGCCAGCGGACATGCAGACGATGGCAGGAACGAGGACGTACCCCCTATCGAATCGATCGACGAGAACGCCCATTGGGGCCTGGCCCAGCCCCCCAGCAAACAGAAAAACGCTCACTAGCAGGCCCAGCTCCCACAGCGAGGCCTCCATGCCGACCGCCAGAATCGGAATCAGTGGCGGAACAAGGCGATAAAACAGGTGTTGGATGCCGTGGATCGACGAGACCACAAGCCCGAATCGCCACTCGCGGGAGGTGAGGCCAAACGGTGGGTGGTCAAACGGTGTCCAGGTCATACTGTGTAGGGCGTCGACTGTGGGGTGCCTCAGGTGTCGACGCTTAGTCGGTCCCGTTTGTTGGGTCGTCCGCCGGCTCGCCCGTTGAATCGTCTGCCGGCGTGTGGTTGTACTGTGCGAGTGCCCGCATCAAAAAGAACAGACCGACGCCAAAAAACAACGCCGAGCGCAGCAGATCGCCGCTGATGACCAGCACGCCAAGCCCGGTTGCGGCCAGAAAGATGCCCGCAAAGGCGTTGATCGGGAGCTGCTGTTCGGTGGTGTCTGTCATTGTCGGTTGTTGGTCGTCTGCTGTATTACTGTGTCGGTGCCTGCGATCGCCGTGGCGGTCCAGGATGCCCACCTGAACCGATTAGTCGAGATAGTCGGTCCGGTTGGCGATCACCCCCCGGATGACGTTCGAGATGGGCTGGATGAACAGTGCCAAGATGGTCAGGACCCACAGCAAGATCGCGATCGAACTTCCGAAGAAGTAGAGCGGATCGTTGCCGCTGACGAGCATGCTCCGGAGGAACGAGCCCTCAATGATCGGGCCCAGGATGATCCCCAAGATGAGTGGGATCAACGAGTAGTTGTTCTCCCGCATGACAAAGCCAATGATCCCGAACAGGAACATCAGCCAGACGTCGAACATGCTGCTGCGCATGGCGAACGCACCGATCACGGTCAGTGCGAGAATCGCCGGCACGATGAGATTCGCAGGCATCGTCACAACGCGAACGAGGTACTTCGAGACCGCCAGCGCGGCCACGAGCAGGAAGACATTCGCCACCAGCAGCGAGAGGATGATAACGTTCGCTTCGAGCGCGAAGTTCTGCATCAGCTGTGGTCCGGGTTGGAGCCCGTGGAGCAACAGTGCCGCAAGCATCACCGCGGTCGTCCCGCTGCCCGGGATCCCCAGTGCGAGCGTTGGCACCAGCGAGCCGGCGGTCACCGCGCTGTTGGATGCCTCGGAGGCAATCACGCCGTCGGGGTTGCCCTCACCGAACGTGTCGGGTTTGTCGGACATCGATTTCGCCGTCCCCCAGCTGACAAAGTTGGCGACCGACGTTCCCGCGCCAGGCATCGAGCCGATGAGTAGGCCGATGCCCATCGACCGCGCGACTGCAATCGGCCGCGTGATCGCATACCGGACTCCCTCGAAGATGTCGCGGTAGGTGGTGGTAACCGAGTTGTCCTCGCTGATGGCTGTCTTGTTGATCAGATAAAACAGCTCGGAGATGGCGAACAGCCCGACGACAACCGGGACGAACGGCACCGAGTCGTAAAGCCCGAAAAAGCCGAAATCGAGCCGTCGCTGGCCCGTGGTGGGATCGACGGGCATCGCTGCGATCAGCAGGCCGATAAATCCTGCAACCAGGCCTTTGCGTATGTTATCACCGATTGCGACGGCGACCGCAGTGAGTCCGAAAATACCAAGCACGAAGATTTCTCGGTTGGTAAACAGAAAGGCGATCTCACCGATCGGCTGGAGCAAAAAGAGGATGATAATCGCCGAAACCAACCCCCCAATAACGCTCGCGGAGATCGAGATCCCGAGTGCTTTTGATGCCTGGCCCTTCTGTGACATCGGATAGGCGTCCAGGACTGTTGCAGTCGCGCCTGCAGTCCCGGGTGTGTTGATCAGGACCGCAGGAATCGCTCCACCGTAGTTGGCCCCGACGTAGATCGCTGACAGTGTGACAAGCGCGATCTCGGGTGTCATCGGTAGGGTAAACGGCAGGGCAATCGCAACCGTATTGGTGCCCGTAAAGCCGGGGATCGATCCGGCCAGCATGCCGAAGGTGACGCCGACAGCGATGAACAAGATGTTTTCAGGCGTCAGCAGGACGCCGAGTGCCTGGGTGATGAGATCTGCCTGTAGTGGTGTCATCGGTCTGCCTCCCCAGTTCCATGTGAGCGTGTGCTCACTGTCACGGTCACTGATAGCTCAACAGCGTCCAACGGTTGATCGGTGCGTGTCGAAATCATAGCCCAAGCACCCCTCGTGGTGGCCGGAGCCCCATGATCTGGACGAACATCACGTAGACGAACACGATGATGAGGAGTGTCGAGATCGTAATCCAAAGCGGGTCTCGTCGCCCGCCGACGAGCATGACACCAATCATGCCGAGTGCGGTTGCGAGGAAAAACCCAAGCGGCTCAATCAGCCACAGGTAGACAACTGCGACGATCGTAAAGCCGATCGATCGTCGCCACTCGAGGGCCGCCTCCCGAACCGACTCGACGAACGACTGTTCGCCTTCGTACTCGATCAGCTCACGGAGCTCGGTGGCCAATACGGTGACTGTCAGGACACCAAGCACAGCGATAACGAAGTACGGATAGTACAGGTTGTTCAACCGAATCCGCCCGTAGGTGCTCTCGATGTAGAGTACGGCGAGCACCACCCCCGCGAGCGGAAACGCCAGCCGAAACAGTGCGACTGCGCTCGTCGACGGTGTTTGACGGTTCGTGGCCTCTTGTTCGGCCTCTGTTGATGTCATTGTAGATTTGTGTGGTTTGTGATGGTCAAACAGAAATACGGACCGCCGACTCAGTCCGATCTCACGATTGGACGTACTGATCGAACAGCGGAGCGAAGTCCAGATACGTCTGGTAGGCACTCTGGAGGATCTCGTCGGTCTCGTCGGGCGAGTTCCAGACGAGCTTGCCATCCTCACCGATTGCTTCGAGATCGGCCCGGTAGTCCTCGTCGTTGTGGGTGTTTTCGAAGGCCTCCTGGACGAACTCATAGCGGTCAGGGTATGCCTCGGCGGCGGCCGCCGAGACGTAGTAGAACTGCGTTCCGTCCGATGGCGCGTAATCGATGTCCGTTCCGAGCTCGTCGTTGATCGGCGGTGCGTCGTTTGTGAGATCCGGTTCGGGGTTCTCCTCGGCGTAGATACACAGACAGTGTGAGTCGTCGGCGATTCCTGCACTGTTGTACAGACTCCGTGCGGCGACGTCGATCTCTCCTTGGAGGAGTGCGGTCTCGGTTGGGCCACCGCCATCGTACGGGACGATGGTGAAGTCGGCCTCGGTGGCCTCCAGCAGCTGAATTACCGACAGCACGTTCCGGTTCGTTGGCCCCGACGCGCCGACCGTTATGCTGTTGTCGACCGAGTACTCAACGAGTTCTTGAATCGTCCGGAACCGGTCTTCGTCCTCACGAACCCGGATCACTGCGGCCTCGCCCGACAGCGTCCCCAGTGGTTGGATATCGTCGAGTGTGAACTGTGGCTCGGTGCCCTCCGTCTCGTCGACGGCGACAGCAGCCGGCGTTGCCGGCGAGAGCGTTCCACCGATGCGAAGCACTTCCTGGTCTTGAACAACTGTCGTCACGGCGGTCCGTGTTCCCGCGCCCGACCGGTAGTCTGGACTGAGATTGGTTCCGAGATGCCCCTCGAAGTACTCCTGGAGCTGCCGGAAGTTGGTGTCGACACCGCCACCTTCCGAATACGCATTGACAAACGTTATCGCATTCGGTGGATACTCGTCGGATCCACCGTTGCCATTGTCGCCGAGGCAGCCCGCAAGTCCTGTAACGCCGATTCCCGCTCCTGTCAGTTTGATAAACTGACGCCTGTTAGTACCCGTCATACATTTTGACTACATGCCCCACCGTACATATAGATTATCATTAATTATTATACATATCTGACCTTCGCTACTGGACAAAAAACGGTGAAAAACGGCCGCAACCGGCCGTGATTGCGGCCTGAGACCTCAGTCGACGCGGTACTCTTCGAACACGTCTTCGTCGATGCGGACGCCGAGACCCGGCTCTTCGGGGGGGTCGATGGTGCCGCCGTCTTCGACGTGAATCGCGTCGTCGTTTTCGATGTACGGGCCGGCGATGTAGGTGCCGGGGTCCTCGATATCGTCGTCGAGCACCGCGAACTCGATCAGGCGGCACTGGCGGCTCGCAGCGGCAACATGGAGGCTTGCAGCGTAGTTGATCGCCGGGCCGAGTGCGTGGGGAACAAGCTCTTTGTCGAAGGCTTCGACGAGCGCGGCAACACGCATCGCGCCGGTGATCCCGCCGACGTAGTCGACCGAGGGCTGGTAGATATCCAACGCTTTGGCCTTGAGGTGTTCGAGCGCGGGGTAGTGTGGCGTGTGGGTCTGATACCCCGAGATCGGCACGGTGAACTTGCGGTTGAGTTCGGCTTGGCCCTCGATGTCCATGTGGTTGATCGGCTCTTCGAACCACTCGATCTCGTACTCGCTGGCGGTTTTGGCGACCTTCGCGGCGTCGTTGTAGCTGTAGGACGTATTCGAGTCGATGGCCAGCCCGAAGTCATCCGGGATGTTGTCCATGATCGTTTTGATGCGGTGGCGGTCTTCTTCGATGCCGTAGCCCGCACCGATCTTCATCGCCTGGAACCCTTTCTCGGAGAGCCAGTCGGCGTACTCGATCAGTTCCTCGGCGGTTTTATCGACCGGGAACGTCGCGTAGGCTTTGACTTCGTTCGTCTGCCCACCGAGCAGCTGGTAGACCGGTTTGCCAGCCTCCTTGCCCTTGATGTCCCAGAGTGCCTCGTCGATTGCCGACAGCGCGCCGTATGCCCCGGCGCGTTTGACGTGCAAGTACAGTTCGTGCCAGATCGCCTTGACGTCCTGGGGGTCTTTGCCGATGATGTGTCGACCCATCGCCTCGATGCTTTCGGCGAGGAACATGTTGTTCTCCTTCGAGCGATAGAACGATTCGCCGAGCCCGGTGATTCCCTCGTCGGTGTGTACCCGAACGACGACGGAGCTAATGTCCAACTCGCGGGCACCGACCTGCGCTGGCAGCGACGCGGCGTCGACAGCGCTACCCAACACTGCTGTTTCTACCTCTGTAATTTTCATCCGTACTCAACTCGCTACTGCCGACACTAAAATAATTATCGATAATTATGGTTTCGTTTACAGGTTGTCGCCTTTTGGGGACTGTCGGTTAGATAACCCCATCGAGCCAGCCGCCGTCAACGCGCAGCACGTCGCCGGTGATGTAGCTTGCTCGTGGTGAGGCCAGGAACGCGACCGCATCGGCGAACTCCCTCGGCTCGCCCGGCCGGTCGAGCAACACCTCGTCGGTCCGGCTCTGGAGTGCGTCATCCATCGAGATACCGCGGTGTTCGGCCCGTCGCTGGACTTTGTACTCGATGCGCTCGGTCATCACGAACCGCGGGGTGACGCAGTTCGCTCGGACATCTGGGGCGTACTCTTTGGCAATCGTCTTAGTGAGCCCATAGAGGCCGAGCCGAAACACGTTCGAGATGGCGTGGTTCTCCGGTGGTTCGCGGGCCGACGCGCTCGTCACGGTGATCAGCGAACCGATATCGCTGTCGACCAACGCCGGCAGGGCGGCCTCCGAGAGCATCACGTTGGACTTAATCACGCTTTCGTAGGAGTCGTCCCACTGTGCTTCGGTCGCATCGGCGAGCGTGACCGCCGGCGGGCCGCCATGGTTGTTGACCATGATGTCGAGGCCGCCGAACGTCTCAACGGTTTGTTCGATCGCGGCTTCGATCTGGGCTCTGTCGGTGATATCGCAGGCCACAGCGAGGACAGTGTCGGCGTCGACCGACTCCGTCTCGCAGAGTCGGTCTTTTGCGTCGGCCGCACGCTCGGCGCTCCGAGAGGTGACGACGACGTTGGCACCCTCGCGTGCGAGGCGTGCAACGCTTGCAAAGCCGAGTCCTTGGCTTGAGGCTGCGACAAAGGCAGTTCTGTCGACTAGTTCGAGGTCCATACAGTCCGCTACGGCGAGGTGAGTATAAATCTACGCCCCTCGGTTCAGGAGACACTCACTGAAACACATAAATCAGTGGAGTAAAACTACCGTGTATGCGCCTCTCAGTGCCGGGTCTCTCGGTCGCCAAAGCCAAGCAGACCCTCAAACTGTATGATCTGGTTTTGCTCATCTCGCTGCTGTGGTTTATGGTGCAGTTTCTTCGGTTCGTCTTTCCGCCGCTGTTTGGTACCTTCCAGGAACTCTACGGTGTTTCGAACACCCAGACCGGACTCCTGTTTACGCTCTTGATGTTCGGCTACTCGGCAATGCAGTTTCCCGGCGGCCTGCTGTCGGATCGGTTCCACGAGGTGACGGTCATGGTCAGTGCTGCGGGCGTGTTTACTGCGGCGGCACTGTTCGCGTTCGCCGCGCCGACGTTCGGGCTCATCACGCTCGCGGCGGTCGGCATCGGTCTCGGCACCGGCGTTCACAAGACGGTTGCCATCGCCTACCTCTCGCGGGTCTACCCCGAGCGTACGGGTCTCAGTCTCGGGATTATGGACACCGTCGGGCAGTTCGGCGGGATGCTCGCGCCTATTGTCGTCGTCGCGCTGCTCGGCTGGGGGCTTCCCTGGGGGTCGGTCTTTCTGCTCGGAGCGGTCGCCAGCGCGGTGTTCGCCGGGACGCTCTATTTTCGGGCCAACTCCCACGCGGGTGCTGACCAGCCGACGGGTGCGCAGTCGACAGTCGACCAGCCCACCAACGATTCAGCCGACCAACCGGCGGACGATCCAGCCGGGAGTGACTCATCCGAGCACGAACCCGCCGAACGAGAACTCTCTGAAAGCGAACTGTCGACAGACGACTCCACCCAAACCGAGCAGTCAACAGACGACCTCGCTCGAACCGAGCAGTCGACGGCCGGCCCGGACAGCGAGACCGACCACTCCTACGTGACGATCTTCACGGATCGAAAGCTCGTGTTGTTCCTCTGTGTCACGGTGCTGTTTACGTTCTCCTGGAACGGCCTGTCGGCGTTTTTCCCGCTGTTTTTGGCCGACGAAAAGGGTCTCTCGGCGGGAACAGCCGGAGTCGCCTACAGTCTGCTGTTTGCTGCAAGCATCAGCCAGACGGTCACCGGCGGCGCGAGCGACCGGGTCGGTAAACTCGCCATCTCGCTGTCGCTGTTCGGGGTGATGATCGCCGGCCTGCTCGCACTGCTTGTCGTCGACTCTGTTGCGTTGATTCTCGGGCTGACGCTGCTGACCGGCATCGGCTTCCACGGCTTTCGACCCGTGCGTGATTCGTATCTCATGGATCTCATCCCCGACTCCATCGGTGGCGGCACCCTGGGCATCGTCCGGACGTTTATGACCGCTATCGGCGGGGCGGCCCCTGCAGTCATCGGCGTGCTGTCTGATTTCTTCGGCTTCGTCGTCGCCTTTGGCGTGATTGCCGTCGCATTGACCCTCGGTGGGCTCTGTATCGTGATTCTTCGCTAATAGGTCGTTTTCCGTGTCAGTATTGCATAATTGACCAATTATACACGTATATTTATGTATGTCACCACACAGAGTAGCTGTATGGCCGAGACAGCCACGCTTGCAGAGTACACAGTCAGTACCACCTTCGACGAGATTCCGACCGACGCGGTCGAGCACGCCAAACGGGCTATCAGGGACTATCTTGGGGTTGCCGTTTATGGCTCGCATCACGAAGTCGGCGAACAGATCATGGGCTACGTCGACCGGTGTATGCCGGGCGACGAAACCACCGTTATTGGTCGAAAGACGGCGAGTCCGACGGGCGCAGCACTCGCAAACGGCGTGTTCGGCCACGCCATCGACTACGACGACACGTTCGAATCTATCGTTATCCACCCCACCTCACCCGTGTTTGGGGCGACGCTTGCGGCCGGAGAGCTCGCCGACGCCAACGGGAAAGAACTCATCACTGCCTACACGGTCGGCTGTGAGGCGGCCTACCGCGTGGGCCACAGCACGTATCCGAACCACTACCAGAACGGCTGGCATTCGACGGGCACTGTTGGTGCGTTCGGCTCGACGGCGGCTGCGGCGCATCTCCTGGATCTCTCGGTCGACGAGACGATCCATGCCTTCGGCATCGTTGCCTCGGCCTCGTCGGCGCTCAAAAAGAACTTCGGCAGCATGACCAAACCGCTGCATGCAGGCCATGCCGCCGAAACCGGACTCCGGGCCGCGCTGCTCGCCGAAACCGGGTTTACGGCCGACGAGGAGATCCTCGAAGGACCGATTGGCTACGGCGAAGTGATGACGACCGACAGCTCCTACGATCCCGAGATCATCACCGAGGGTCTCGGCGAGGAGTGGGCCGTCCTGGATCTCGGCTTCAAACCCCACCCCTCGGGTGTGATCACCCACGCCGCGATGGACGCGCTGCGGACGCTCGTGATCGACCACGATCTCACACCGGAGACGGTCGAGTCGATGACGGTCGCACTCGACGATGCGGCCTCCGAGATGCTGCATCACGCGAACCCGGACAACGCGCTGCAGGCGAAGTTCTCAATCGAGTTCTGTCTGGCGGCGATTCTCCGCGAGCGCAAGGCGGGGATCCACGAGTTCACCGACGAGTACGTCACCCAAGACGAGACCCGAGACGTTATCGCCACCATCGACCGCGCCTTCGAGGAGAACCTCTTCGATGCTCACTACGCCAGCTACGGTGCGCGCGTGACCGTCGAGACGACCGAAGGCGAAACGCTCGTCCAGGAAGTCACACACCATCCGGGAAGCCCCAATAACCCCGTCAGCGAGGAGCGGCTCCGCGCAAAGTTCGATGAGTGTGTGCTGACGGTGCTCGACGACGACCAGACAGCGACGCTCGCCGACACCATTGACTCGCTTGAAAACGCCGAGTCGGTCAGCGTGCTCACCGATATGCTGCAACCCTGAGATAGAGAACACGACAGTCACTCGGGCAATCCTTTTTATTTGTTCGTCGACAACGAACATTGTATGAGCAATCCCACAGAGAGTCGGTCAGTGAAGTCGACCCAAACGACGTTCCGGATTATCGAGGCCCTCGAAGCCAACGACGGCGCGCGAGTGACCGAGCTTGCGACTGATCTCGGGCTGGCCAAAAGCACGGTCCACCAGCAGCTCTCAGCGCTCGTCGAGTTGGGCTATGTGATCCAGGAGGACTCGCAGTACCAGTTGGGACTCGCGTTCCTGGATCTTGGCGAATATGTTCGCACGCGCAAGCGCGCGTACACGCTGTCCGAACCGTTGGTCGAGGAACTCGCGGCCGAAACCGGCGAGCGGGCCCAGTTTTTCGCCGAAGAACACGGGCGGGCGATCTACATCCACACCAAACAGGGCGAACACGCGGTCAAAGCCGACCGTCGCGTCGGCAAGCAGCGATACCTCCATTCGAGTGCGGGCGGCAAAGCGATTCTCGCCCACCTTCCCGAAGCGCGAATCGAGGAGGTCATCGACCGATGGGGGCTGCCCCAAGAGACCGACAACACACACGCCGACCGCGAGTCGCTGTTTGCTGATCTCGCCGAAATCCACGAGCGCGGCTACAGCATGAACAAAGCCGAATCGATCAGCGGGCTATGGTCGATCGGGGTTCCGGTGATGGGGCCCGACGGAATGCCCGTCGGCTCGTTTAGCATTTCGGGGCCCAGACACCGCATGAAAGCCGAGCAGTTCCACGACGAGACGGTCGATCTCCTGCTTGGGACCGCAAACGAACTCGAACTGAACATTCAGTATTCCTAACTTTTCAGTCGACGTATACACTTATTCCGACAGCCACCAAACACAGACTGTATGGTACTACTCGCAGCGATCAGTGACAGTGACACTGACGAATCGATCCTCACAGAGGCAGCGCGGCTTGCCGAAGCGTTTGACGACGAGCTTCATGTCGTCTACGTCCACTCGTTCGATTCGGTAGCCGACGACACCGCAACTGACGAATCAGTCAAACAGCAGGCCACGAGTATCGCCCAGACAGCCATCGATGCGCTCGACTACCCGGCGACCCCGGTTGGTCTGATCGGCGAACCAGCAGCCGAGGTTCTCGAGTACGCCGAGACGGTCGAAACGCGGTATCTCGTTATCGGCGGCCAAAAACGCTCGCCGGTCGGTAAGGCGCTGTTTGGAAGCACAACCCAACAGATCCTGCTGGGTGCAGAGCTGCCTGTTCTCACGGTGATGGGCCCGGATAGGTAGTCGACGGCTGGCAGATGATTTTGCGATAGCTGTTCGCCACAAACGAACAGTTCTGTAGCCGCGACGAGAATAGTTCGGCAACCACGGTTTATTCATAATGAACAATTCTGTATAACCTCGCCATATATGCCGACGTACTCGACGAGACGCGCATGGCCGGTGGCGTCGACAGCGTGCGATCACACAATTCGCCAGCAGCGAACAGGACCGTGTAAGACGTTACACCCATACGCCCGTCACGGCTTGGTTGCCATCCGCGCGTCGAGGGGCGACTGCCGGACGCCAGTGCTGGGTGGTACTGAGCCATCTATTACACACATAGTTTTGTAATGTCGGGCTCAAAACGAGTAAGTACTCGTCTGTACCCGGTGGCTTTGACCAGTTAGAACAGGAGAAATCCAGCCGCAACAAACTGTTCGCTAGGAACGAACCTACAGCCGCCCGTGGCATCTATCAGCACTGCTTTCGGCAGGCTGGTACTCGGTTTCGAGTGTCTATTTAATTCACACTATAAATAACAATACATTCATAAGGACGCTGCTGAATTGCACCTTCACAGCTTATGAGTATCCAATGGCTCGACGAGATCCGAGCAGTTGATCTGCCAACAGTCGGCGGCAAAGCGGCCTCGTTGGGCGAACTAACTGGTGCAGGACTCCCCGTTCCTCCTGGGTTTGTTGTGACTGCCGACACCTACCGGCAGTTTATCGATGACGCCGAAATCAGCGAGCCACTGTTTGCCACACTCGATGTCGACCCCACAGACACCGACGGGCTTGCAAAGGCCGCCGCCCATGCGCGCGACCTCGTCGCCGAGACACCCCTCCCGGAGTCGGTCCGCGAAGAAATCATCACTGCCTACCGGTCGCTGGCCGACGGCGAGGAGCTGTTCGTCGCGGTCCGGTCGTCGGCAACCGCCGAGGATCTTCCCGACGCCTCGTTTGCCGGCCAACACGAGACGTTTCTCAACGTCACCGAACAGACGCTGCTGGATCGGATCCAGGACTGTTGGGCCTCGATGTTCGCCGAGCGCGCAGTCCACTACCGCAACGAACAGGGGTTCGACCACGCCACCGTCGACATCGCAGTGGTCGTCCAGCAGATGGTTGCGGCCGACAAATCGGGCGTGCTGTTTACCCGTCATCCTTCGAGTGGCGACCGGGAGATGATCGTCGAGGCCGCCTGGGGGCTTGGCGAAGCAGTTGTCTCCGGGACGGTTTCGCCGGACCACTATGTGATCGACCCACAGACGGCCACCGTCACGGCGTCGACGATTGCCGACAAGAAACAGCGGATGGTCAAAGACCCCGCAACTGGTGAGACGACACTGGAGCCGGTTCCGGACGCCGACCGAAACGCGCGCGTGATCACCGACGCGGAGCTCGAACAGCTGGTCGAGTTGGGTCGTCGCGCCGAGGACCACTACGGTGAGCCCCAAGACGTCGAGTGGGCAATCGTCGACAGCGATGCCCAACGCTCAGCTGGCCGGACGCAGTCCAGCGACAGCGACGTGTTTATGCTCCAGTCGCGGCCGATCACGACAATCGCCGCCAGCGAAACCGAAGACGGAACCGACCACGCCACTGACCAAGCGCAGCCCGAGCAACCCGACCAGGCCACCACGGCTGAGACGAGTGATGAGGGCGAGCAGGCCAGCCGCCCGGTCGACGAGCTGCTCGTCCGTGGTGTCAGTGCGAGTCCTGGAACAGCAACGGGAGCCGTACGGATCGTCCGCAAACTCGATCACCTCGACCAAGTGACCGACGGCGACGTTCTCGTCAGCGAGATGACGATGCCCGACATGGTGCCGGCGATGAAACGCGCCGCCGCCATCGTCACCGACGAGGGTGGGATGACCTCGCATGCTTCTATCGTCTCCCGTGAGATGGGTGTCCCTGCGGTCGTCGGAACCCAGAATGCGACCGAGGTGCTGCAAAACGGCCAGCTCGTCACCGTCGACGGCGAGATGGGTATCGTCCGTCAGGGAAGCTCCGACGCCGACCACACGCCAACCGAGCCCGATCCGTTCGAAGCGGTTCGCCCACAGACACCCGTCAAACCGATGACGGCCACGGAGGTCAAACTCAACCTCTCGATTCCCGAGGCGGCCGAACGCGCCGCGGCAACAGGCGCTGACGGTGTCGGCCTGTTACGAATCGAACACATGGTGATCTCGCTGGGTAAAACGCCCGAGCAGTACATCGCTGACCACGGTGAGGACGCCTACATCAGCGAACTCATGGCTGGAATCCGGGCGGTCGCCGAGGAGTTCTACCCCCGACCGGTCCGTGCCCGAACGCTTGACGCGCCAACCGATGAGTTCCGCGAGCTGGAGGGTGGGGCCGACGAGCCACACGAACACAACCCAATGTTGGGCTACCGGGGGATTCGCCGGAGTCTCGACAAGCCCGAGCCGTTCCTGTGTGAGCTTCGGGCCTTCTCGCGGCTGTTCGAGATGGGCTACGACAACGTCGAGCTCATGTTGCCGCTGGTCAACGATAGCGAGGATATCGAACGGGCCAAAGCTCACATGGAAACGGTCGGTATCGACCCCACCAAAGTTCGCTGGGGCGTAATGATCGAAACCCCGGCCAGCGCGCTGCTCATCGAGGAGTTGGCGGCCACCGGAATCGATTTCGTCTCGTTTGGGACCAACGACCTCACGCAGTACACGCTGGCGGTCGACCGCAACAACGAACACGTCGTCGACCGATTCGACGAACTCCACCCTGGGGTGCTCTCGTTGATTGGCTCGACCATCGAGAGTTGCCGCGAGTTGGGCGTCGACACCAGCATCTGCGGGCAGGCCGCCTCGAAGCCGGCGATGGTGCAGTTCCTCGTCGAACAGGGCATCAGCTCGATCAGTGCGAACATCGACGCCGTCCGGGATGTCCAACACGAGGTCAAGCGAGTCGAACAGAAACTCCTGTTAGATTCGGTCCGCTAATCGCGCTCTTCCGTTCGGTGACGTTTGGTGTGTCTCCCACCATCGAGTCGCTGGCTGACGCGGCCAGTTTTTGTATAACAGCATATAGTTTATTTGTCGGTGGCATACCGGTCTCCTCTCGCACAGAAGCATGAAAGACGGTGATTTTGAACCAAAGACGTAGGTCAGTGGCCACGAGAGACGGCGCATGAACCTCACCGAGCTCTTCGGCGTCGACAAACCAGTTGTTGGGATGGTCCATCTTGACGCGCTTTTCGGGACACCACAGGCCGAAAACGGGATTGATCCGGCTGTAGTCGCCGCAGTGAGGGACGCACAACGGCTGGCCAGCGGGGGCGTCGACGGCCTCATGATCGAAAACTACGGTGCAGTCCCTTCTACCCCGAGTCGGTCCCGAAACACACCGTTGCGGCGATGACACGAGTTGGAGCAGCGATCAAAGCGGCCGTCGACTGCCCCATCGGTATCAACGTCCTGCGAAACGACGCAAAGGCAGCACTCTCGATTGCAGCAGCTGTTGGCGGCGATTTCATCCGGGTTAATGTCCACACCGGGGCCGCAGTCACCGACCAGGGCGTTATCGAAGGCCGAGCACACGAGACCGTACGACTCAGACAGCAGCTCGGCGTCGAGACGAAGATTCTTGCCGACCTCGATGTGAAACACGCCGCACCGCTGGGTCGCAAGCGGTCTATCGAGGCCGAGATCGGCGATCTCGTCGACCGAGGGCATGCCGATGGCGTGATCGTCAGCGGCCCCCAGACAGGCCACAGCGTCGATTCTACGGTACTTTCACAGGCTGCCGACGTGGTAGAACAAATGGGGCTGTCGACGCCGCTGTTTGTCGGCAGTGGCCTCACCGTAGACACAGTCGACCAGCTGCTGTCAGTCGCCGATGGTGCGATTGTCGGCACAGCACTGAAAGCGGGCGGCCAGACGACGAATCCAGTCGATGTCGACCGCGTTGAGCAGCTGATGGGTTCGGTCGTAGAGCTCCGCGAGTGATCCCCTGTTTGATCAGTGTCAGCATTCAGAGAAATGCACCGAATCTACCGGTGGAATACTTGGAGTGGTAGTCTCCGAACCGCGAGTGAACCATTCAGCTCCCAACTGAATTTTTCGTGGAGTCGACGAGAAGTGAGTCGACGATCTCTTCGATACCTGTTGAAACTGACACAGAACAGTCGACTCTCTCCAAAACAATATCGACTGAAATGAAAGTATTCTGGCACACATATACCATCATATTAGTCGATATATGTTATTCGACGCTCAAATTTTACTAGCAGCTCAGCGTATAAGATCACTTATCGACCACAGTACAGTCAGATTGAAGTGAGTGTGCGTAGAGA
>CAZCYW010000032.1:0-23326 GCA_964503105.1 uncultured Haloferacaceae archaeon | reverse complement strand
AGATCCAGATGCTCGCCGACACGGCCGAACAGATGTACCACCGGCTCAACGAGGTACGCGAACAGGTTGAAACAACCCAGCATACGGTCCAAGAAACGGGCGACCGGGTCAAAACGCTTGAATCCGAAATTGTCGAACAGCGGGCGATTCTCAACGCGGTTGCCGCGGAACTCGACATCGATCTCGAGGCGGTCACCGCCGAGGCACATATCACTGATGCTGAGGGTGCGGCTGACCAAGGGGATGGGGCCGACCCAGCGACCGAGGCCAGCGAGGAGGCGTCCGCAGACGAACCAGCCGGCGATACACCGGATGCGGAAGCGGACCCGGCTCAGTAAGCCGATTAAAAGTGCCAACCGTAGCTGTTTGGAGCGCTGTTCTTGACCGCAAAAAATGAGCGACAGTGGCGCTCGGCACACGACTGTCTTCAGCAACGAATCACTGTCTTCAGCAACGCACCACCGTTTTCAGCCGACGAGCCGCTGTGATTAGTCTACAAGCCGCCCGTATTTAGTTCACAAGCCGTCCGTGTTCGACTTTCAGACACCGGTCTTCGACGACCGCGAGCCCGGCAGCTTCAGCCTCAGCAACTGCGTCATCATCGTGAATCCCGAGCTGCAACCAAAGCACGTCGGCATCGCCATGAGATTCGTGTCGTTCGAGTGTCTGTTCGACAATCTCGGCGACCTCTTGACTCGGCCGGAACACGTCAACGATGTCGATCTCGCCGTCGACCGCTGCAAGTGAGTCGACTGCCGGTTCGCCGAGAATCTCGTCGGCAAAGGGATTGACAGGGACGATCTCGTAGCCGTGTCGCTGGAGATACGCGGGAACTTCATGGGCTGCCTTACCGGGCGTCGTCGAACAGCCAATAACGGCGATTCGGTTGCCTGCAAGTATCGTCTGGAGTGCGTTGTCATCGGTGATGGGCATACACAAACAGTTGGGCTGTGGCTCAAAAGTGTTCACGGCTGTGACAGCAGCATGCAGCAGCTGACGAAAGTCATGTTCTCGGGGAAAGGGTTATATATGACAAAAACACACAGTCTAAATAGTCTCGGTCTCTGACCGGGCAACACCTCCCTGCGCGCCGTTCGTTGTCACGTGATGTCTCTTTGTTGCTGGTCGCTGAGTCGGGTGTTCGGCAGCGAAGGGTGGTATGAATGCACATGCCACGCCAATCAGCCGTTCGTAGCGACGTAGCCGTTATTCGCGGCCGATCAACTGGCATGTTCCGGCAGCCGTTCGTCGACGACCGAGGGAAAACGAACCAGTCGTCGACTAACAGACAGCCAGTGATACAATGAGCAACGACAGACAAACCCTTACAGACCTCAGCCAGCACTACCAGACCTCAGTCCCGTCAGACCTTCGCGAAGCGAAATCCTTCGACTGGTATCTCGATGAGGTTGCTGACGATCCACGGATCGCTCGCAACGCCCATCAGCGCGTTGCCGATATGTTCGACCACTACGGAACCGAGTACGACGACGACGCCGGTGTCGTCGAGTACATCATGGCCTCCGAAGACCCCTTACACGACGGCGAAAACGTCTTTTACGGCCGAGAAGTCCACGAGTCGATCCACGAATTCGTCAACAAAGTCAAATCCGGTGCCCGCGGGCTGGGCCCCGAGAAACGAATCAAACTCCTCTTAGGACCTGTCGGGTCGGGAAAGTCGCACTTTGACTGGCTCGTCCGACGGTATTTCGAGGATTACACCCTTCGAGAGGAGGGCCGCATGTACACCTTCCGCTGGGTCAATCTCTGTGATGTCATCCGCGACCAGGACCCCGCTGATGACACAATCGAGTCGCCAATGCACCAAGATCCACTCGTCTTGCTGCCACAGGAGCAGCGAGATATGGTCATCGACGATCTCAACGAGATCTTGGCTGCACCGTATACGATCCGGAACGAACAGCATCTCGACCCGGCCAGCGAGTTCTATATGGACACGCTGCTGACGAAATACGACGACGATCTCAAAGCCGTCATCGACAACCACATCGAAGTCGTCCGACTGGTCGCCAGCGAGAACAAACGCCAGTGTATCGAGACCTTCGAGCCGAAAGACAAGAAAAACCAGGACGAAACCGAACTCACAGGCGATGTCAACTACTCGAAACTCGCAGTCTACGGCGAAAGCGATCCGCGAGCCTTCGATTACGCTGGGGCGTTCTGTAACGCCAATCGGGGCATCTTCTCGGGCGAGGAGCTCCTGAAACTCCAGCGAGAGTTCCTCTATGACTTCCTGCACGCGAGTCAAGAACAGACAATCAAGCCAAAGAACAATCCGCGGATCGACATCGACCAGGTGATCGTCGGCCGGACGAACATGCCTGAATACCGAGAAAAGAAGGGCGACGAGAAGATGGAGGCGTTCAACGACCGGACCAAACGGATCGACTACCCGTACGTTCTCGAATACGAACAAGAAGCCGAAATCTACGGGAAGATGCTTCGAAACGCCGATGTGCCGAATATGAACATCGAGCCGCACACCCTCCAGATGGCAGGGCTCTTCGGGGTGTTGACCCGTATTGTCGAGCCGAACGACGAGTCGGTCTCGTTGGTTCAGAAGGCAAAAGCCTACAACGGCGAACTTGACGACGACGACATCGACCTGAAAAAGCTCCGCGAAGACGGCGAGGCCCAGTCCGATATCGCTGAGGGGATGGACGGCATCTCCGCCCGATTCATCGGTGACGAGATTGCCGAAGCGATCATGGATTCGACCCACCGCGGTCGAAGCTATCTGAGTCCGTTGTCGACCTTCAGACATTTCGAGTCGAATCTCGAAACCCATGGCTCGATCCCGGAAGAACACATCGACCGCTACCAGCGGTATCTCGAACTCGTCCGCGAGGAGTACAAAAACCGCGCCATCGAAGACGTTCGCCATGCGCTCGCCTACGATCTCGATGAAATCCAGCGACAGGGCGAAAAGTACATGGACCACGTCATGGCCTACATCGACGACGCGACGGTGGCCGACGAACTAACGGGTCGCGAACAGGAGCCCGACGAGACGTTCCTCCGATCGGTCGAAGAGAAACTCGACATCCCCGCCGACCGCAAGGACGACTTCCGCCAGGAGGTCTCGAACTGGGTTTCGCGTCGCGCCCGCGAAGGAATCAGCTTCAACCCACAGGACAACGACCGACTGCGCCGCGCGCTCGAACGCAAGCTCTGGGAGGACAAGAAACACAACATCAACTTCTCGGCGCTGGTCTCGGCCAACGAGATGGCCGACGACGAGCGAAGCGCCTGGATCGACGCGCTGCGCGAACAGGGGTACTCCGAGGAGGGTGCTCGTGAGGTCCTGGAGTTCGCCGGCGCGGAAGTCGCCAAAAGCGAGCTCGAAGAAGATGTCTGAGGAATACATTCGGAAAGCCGACCGCGAACTTCAGTCAGCCTACGAGGGGCCGATGAGCCTGAGCGAGTATGTCGATGCGGCCTTCGAGTCGCCTTCGATCGCTGCTCACGCGAGTCGGTACTTGCTGTCGGCGATCGAGTCGATGGACACCCGCACGGTGATCGAAGAGGGCGAAAGCCGCGAGCGATACCGCTTTTTCGACGATCCGCACAACAACGGCGAACACGCGGTTCTCGGTAATACAGCGGTGCTCAACGCCTTTGTTGATGACCTCCGAACAATTGCGGCCGACCGGGGCAAAGGAGAGAAAATCATCTGGTTCGATGGGCCGACCGCAACCGGGAAATCCGAGCTCAAGCGGTGTCTGGTCAACGGGCTCCGCGAATACTCGAAAACACCCGCCGGCCGCCGGTATACCTTAGAGTGGAACATCACCGGAACCGACAATAGCCGTGCACTGAGCTACGGTGAGGATATCACCGACGACGAGCAGTGGTACGAAAGTCCGGTCCAGGTTCATCCACTGACGATTTTCCCGAAAGACGTCCGCGAGAATCTGCTTGCCCGTCTCAACGAGGTCGATCCTGACGGACCGCCAATCGTGATTCACGGCGAGTTGGATCCCTTTAGCCGCGAGGCCTACGAGTACCTCGAATCGAGGTACCGCAGCACCGGGAGCCGCAAGCTGTTTTCGGCGATCACCGACACCAACCATCTCCGGGTGAAAAACTACGTTGTCGACGTTGGGCAGGGAATCGGGATTCTCCACTCCGAAGACGACGGTAGTCCGAAAGAACGGCTCGTCGGCTCGTGGATGCCCGGCATGTTGCGCGAACTCGATTCGCGTGGACGAAAGAACCCACAGGCCTTTAGCTACGACGGCGTGCTCTCACAGGGCAACGGCCTGCTGACGATTGTCGAAGACGCAAGCCAGCACGCGGATCTCCTCCGGAAGCTGCTCAACGTGCCCGATGAGGGTCGTGTCAAGCTCGATAAAGGAATTGGGATGGATATCGACACCCAGCTGGTGATGATCTCGAACCCCGATCTCGATGCCGAACTCGATCAGTTCGCTGACCGCAACGGACGAGACCCACTGAAAGCGCTCAAACGACGGCTCGACCGTCACGAATTCCGATATCTGACTAACCGCCGGCTGGAGGCCGAACTCATCCGCCGAGAGCTGACCAGCGAAAGCCGTGTCTGGGCAGATCTTAGCAGTGATGAAATCGAACGACGGGTTCGCGAACCGCTCGAAATCAACGTTCGCAACCAGCGCGGGTCGACCTGGCGTCGCGAACTCGCCCCACATGCGATTGGAGCCGCTGCAATGTACAGCGTCGTCAGCCGGCTCGACAGCGAAGATCTGCCTGCAGATCTCACGCTCATCGAAAAGGCTCGGCTTTTCGAACAGGGCTATCTCCAAGACGGCGATGAACGCCGTGACATCGAGGAGTTCGACTTCGAACTCGAAGCCGACGGCAAACACGGGATTCCAGTGACCTACACCCGCGATAGTATTGCCAATCTGTTACATATCGAGACCGACCGCGTCCATCCCGATTATCCGGTTGCAGACGTCATTATGCCGGAAGACGTGCTGAATGCGATGGCCGAAGAGCTCTCGAGTGCACCGGTGTTCTCCCGCGCAGAGGCCGCCGAATACGAAACTCGCGTTGCCATGGTCAAAGACTTCATCCTCGAACAACAGGAAATCGCCGTCTTACAGGCACTGCTTGCCGACAAAAGCGTCTCGAAAGAGACCGTAGCCGAGTACGTCGAGCATGTCTATGCGTGGGATGGCGACGACCAGCTCGAAACCGAACACGGCTTTGTCGACCCCGATCCGCTGTTGATGAAGGTTTTTGAGACTGAACATCTCGGCCGGTTTGGCTCGGCTGACTACGCCGGCAACACGCCCTCGGCCTCCGTCAAGCAGTTCCGCCGCGAGAAGGTCATTACCGCGCTCAACCGCTATGCGTGGGAACACCGTGATGAGGGCTTTTCGATCGACAATGTCGATCTCACGTCGATTCCGGTGATTCGCTCCGTCCTCGAAACCTACGACTGGGACGACGTGCGACGGCTCTATCCTGACTTCGACCCCAAGCAGTGGGACGAACCACCGGTGGGGACCGAAACTGAGCGACTCAAAGAACAGACGATTGCGACACTCTGCGAGGGGCCGTATTCGCCCGCCTCTGCGGAGCTGACAACCCGAGCCGTCATGCGGGAGGTACAACATACATGGGACTAAGAGATGACCTCGACCGATTCCGTGATGTCGGTGAACAGCGACGCCAAGACCTCAAAGCGTTCATCAGCTACGGTGATCTCGGCGGTTCACGGCCCGACCAGGTCAAAATCCCCGTCAAGATCGTCGATCTTCCGTCTTTCGAGTACGACAAACGGTCGATGGGTGGGGTTGGCCAAGGAAAGGGCGGAACGCCCGAACCTGGCCAGCCTGTCGGCCCGCCACAGCCCGGCGAGGGCGACGAAGACGGCGAACCTGGCGAGGAAAGTGCGGACCACGAGTACTACGAAATGGATCCCGAAGAGTTCGCCGAAGAACTCGACGAGGAACTCGGGCTTGATCTCGAACCAAAAGGCAAACGCGTTGTCGAGGAGGTCGAAGGCGACTTCACCGATGTAACGAAGGTTGGCCCGAAAGGGACCTTGGATTTCGAAGAGCTGTTCAAGCGCGGGCTCAAGCGAAAGCTTGCGGTTGATTTCGACGAAGAATACGTTATCGAGGCCCTGAAAATCGAAGGTGAAGGACCTGACGAGATCTTCCAGTGGGCCCGCGAGCAGCGTATTCCGGTTTCCTTTGCGTGGATTACAGAAGCCTACAAGGAGATCCCGGACCGCGAGCGCAGCACGTGGCCCGACTTTGAGACGTTCGAACAGAACGTCGAACGGACAACCGTCACGCAACGAATCCGCCGTGACGGACTCAAAGAAATCCCGTTCCGTCGTGAGGACGAACGGTACCGACATCCCGAGATTATCGAAAAGAAAGAGCGCAACGTCGTCGTCGTCAACATCCGCGACGTCTCGGGCTCGATGCGCGAACAGAAACGCGAACTCGTCGAACGGACATTCACCCCGCTCGATTGGTATCTCACCGGGAAGTATGACAATGCTGAGTTCCGGTATATCGCCCACGACGCCGACGCCTGGGAGGTCGACCGCGGTGAGTTCTTCGGCATTCGGTCAGGCGGTGGAACCCGAATTTCGTCGGCCTACGAACTGGCCGCCGAGATCTTAGAGGAGTATCCCTTCAGTGAATGGAACCGATACGTCTTCGCAGCAGGCGATTCGGAAAACTCCTCGAATGATACCAAAGACCGCGTGATTCCAATGATCCAACAGATCCCGGCCAACCTTCATGCGTACGTTGAGACCCAGCCCGGTGGAACGGCAATCAATGCCACCCACGCCGAGGAAGTCGAGCGGGCGCTCAACACTGCTGGGAACGTGGCCGTTACACGCGTCACGAGCCCCGAAGACGTGATTGACGCGATCTACGACATTCTTAGTACGGAGGAGGCAGCCGCAGAATGAACTCCCAATCAGTCCCACCAACAGGTGATACAATATGAAAGACGAACGAATCGACGCCCGCCGAATCGCGGCTGACTTACAGGAGCCCGTGGCCGAGGCGGCCGCCCTCGCCCGAAAACTCGGGCTCGACCCGTATCCGGTCAACTACTGGATCGTCGACCACGACGAAATGAACGAACTAATCGCCTACAGCGGCTTTCAGTCGCGGTATCCACACTGGCGCTGGGGCATGGCCTACGACCGCCAGCAGAAAACCGACCAGTTCGGGATGGGCAAGGCCTTCGAGATTGTCAACAACGACAATCCCAGCCATGCCTTTCTACAGGAGTCGAACACGATTGCCGACCAGAAAGCCGTCATCACCCACGTCGAAGCCCACGCGGATTTCTTTGCCAACAACGGCTGGTTCGGGCTCTATAGCGATCGTGGGGCTGCGGGCGGTGCACCCGATGCGGCAGCCATGCTCGAACGTCATGGCCGGGCCATTGGGCAATATATGGACGACCCGGAGATCGAACGCGCCGAAGTCGAACGCCTGATCGATGCGGTACTCTGTATCGAAGATACGATCGATCAACACCGGCCGCTTGCGGCTGCTGACACCGAGGACGACGACGAATCATTCGACGACATCCGAGCGAAACTTGACCAACTTGGGATCTCTGATGACGTTCGCCAGCAGGTGTTTGACGACCAGTGGCTCGAAGCACGGGACGACGCATTCGACGAAACGGCTCTCGATGAGCCGCGGCTCGATGTGATTGCATTCCTTAGAGACCACGGCAAGCGCTATGACACTGATGCAGCCAAAGCCGTCGACCGCGAGGAGTGGGAAACTGACGTTATCGAACGGCTCCGCGAGGAATCGTACTACTTTGCCGCCCAGAAAATGACCAAAATCATGAATGAGGGCTGGGCGGCCTACTGGGAGTCACTGATGATGGGTGATGAACGGTTTGCTGGCACCGACGAGTTCATCACATACGCCGATCACCAAGCTCGCGTGTTGGGCTCACCCGGGCTCAACCCATACAAACTTGGCAAAGAGCTGTGGGAACATATCGAAAATACGACGAACCGGACCGAAGTGGCCGACAAACTGCTCCGTATCAAGGGCGTCACGTGGCGAAACGTCCACGAGACAGTTGATTTCGACGAAGTCGAAGCCCTTTGTGAGCCGAATCCAGCGATTGCTGGCGTCTCGACCGATAGACTGGACGAACTGGCCGAGCTGGCGGCTGCTGAGGACCCACGGGTTGACCCCGAAGCCGTCGAGCGTGCGATCGCAACACGGGACGGCGAACTCGCTGAAGACGATCCTAATGGCATTGACGCGGATCGCTATCCGTGGAAACTCTTGACCTATGAAGGACTTGCCGAACGGCACTTCTCACTGGCAAAGCGGCAGAACCGTGGCTTTTTGCGTCGAATCGATCGTTCCTCACTCGAAGGGCTCTCACGGTACATGTTCGATGACGAAAAGTACGAGACGGTCGCCGAAGCCGTCGCCGACATCGATTATGCCGCTGGCTGGAACCGGATGCGCGAGGTTCGCGAGAGCCACAACGATGTGACGTTCATCGATGAGTTCCTCACGGGAGAGTTCGTGCTCAACAATCACTACTTCACCTACGAGTACTCTCACGCCGGCAGCGAGTACCGCGTTGCCAGCACCGCTGCAGACGACGTCCGAAAGAAACTCCTCCTGCAGTTTACGAACTTCGGCAAGCCGTCGATTGCGGTCTACGATGGGAACTTCGATAATCGCGGGGAGTTACTGCTTGGCCACCGGTACAACGGTATTGCGCTCAACGAGTCGAAGGCGAAAGCCGTTCTCGAACGCGTCTTCGACCTTTGGGGTCGCCCAGTGAACCTGATGACGATTCGGACGGAGTACGACGAACACGAACTGGAAGTCGCCCGTCGTCGCGGCCGCGAGCCAGAAGGCACCGAAGTCGGGGTCCGGATCCGGTACGATGGCGAGGAGTTCGACGAATTCACACTGGAATCGAAACTCCAGTCGGCGATCGAAGCCACCGAGGTTGATTACGACACGAAGCCTGAGGAGTGGCTGGCGTAGGGAAGAGGCGATGATGTTTGCAGGACGTTCATACCGGTTGGGCTCGTAGCTGAGACATGTCCGAGACTGCTCTCTGGTGGGTCCGAAAGGACCTTCGATGTCACGACAATCCAGCGCTCGCGTCGGCCGCTGAAGCGGATTCAGTCCTTCCAGTCTACTGTTTTGATCCTGCCGCCTATGGCCAACAGCCCTACGACGACCACGGCTCGTTCGGGTATCAAAAAACCGGCCCCCACCGCAGTCAGTTCATCCACGAAGCCGTCGGGGATCTCCGTGACTCACTCCGTGAGCGTGGGAGTGATCTCCTCGTCTGTCACGGAGACCCCGGCAGCGAACTCGCCGATATCGCAGCGCAGGTTGACGCCGATCGGCTCGTCTGTCAACGCCTCCCCGACCCGGAAGCAATTGACGCCGAACAGGCGGTCAGCGACGCCGTTGCCGACACGGTCACGTTCGAAACCCACTGGACGCAGACACTGTATCACATCGATGATCTGCCGTCGCCACCGACCGAACTCAACGACACCTATACACCGTTTCGCAAATCGGTCGAAGCCGACAGTGAGGTCCGACTGACAGTCGAGACGCCACCACTGCCATCGCTTCCCGACTCAGTCACTGCTGATCGTTTCGAGGAAATTCCGCCCCTCGAAGCGCTCGATGCGTCACTTTCGGAGCCAACGTTTGACGACCGGGCCGTGCTTGCATTTATTGGCGGAGAGACAGCCGGACGCGAACGACTTGAGACGTATCTCTGGGAAGAAGACCGACTCCGCGAGTACAAAGAGACACGAAACGGGATGCTCGGGGCGGCGTACTCCGCAAAATTCTCACCGTGGCTCGCACTGGGCTGTCTTTCACCACGATACATTTATCAAGAAGTCCAGCGCTACGAACGCGAGCGGGTCGCAAACGACTCAACCTACTGGCTCATCTTCGAGCTACTCTGGCGGGATTTCTTTCAGTTCCAGGTCGTCAAATACGGCGAGCAGTATTTCTCCCAAGGTGGACTGCAAGCCCGCGATGACATCGACTGGCAAGACCCACACGCAGCGCCTGCGGAGACGATTCCTGCGGGTTCCGTGGCGGCCGAAACGGCCTTCGAACGCTGGTGTGCAGGCGAAACCGGGATTCCATTTGTCGATGCCAACATGCGTGAGTTGAACGAAACCGGCTATCTGTCAAACCGTGGCCGACAGAACGTCGCCTCGTTTCTCGTCAATAATCTCCGGATCGACTGGCGGTGTGGTGCGGCCTACTTCGAGACACAACTCGTCGATTACGACCCCTGTTCGAACTACGGCAACTGGGCTTATATCGCAGGCGTTGGCAACGATTCACGCGACCAGTGGTTCGATATCGCTTGGCAGGCCCAGCGGTACGACAGTGAGGCCGAGTATGTCACCTACTGGCTGCCCGAACTCGAAGATCTCCCACCGGAATATGCACACAAACCCTGGACGATGACGGCTGACGAGCAGACCGAATACGGTGTCGAACTTGGCGTCAACTATCCTGCGCCGATGGTCTCGCTTGCGGCATCATACGACCATCTCAAATAACACTACAACAGCGTGATCAATTCAGCCTCGTGACTTTCTTATCTGACTGAGTTGTACACTTTTGCTTGTTTGTCCCAATCGTTCGTGTATGTCCTCTCGCTGGCAACTGCTCCTCCCCGCACAGATTGACCCGTCCGGTCCACACTCACTTGCTGACATCGCAGACTGCACCAGTATTGACGACTACGACAGCATGGACGATGCGATTGCTGATATCGGCCGGTACGATGCGATTATCGTCCGCACGGCCGAGCTGTCCGCCGAAACGCTGGCTCGTGCAGACCAGCTGAAGGTAATCGCTAAACACGGAACTGGACTCGATAATATCGATATCAATGCGGCCTCGCGCCACGGCATCGTCGTCTGTAACACTCCTGGCGTCAACGCCCGGTCGGTTGCCGAACAGACGATTGCACTGCTGTTTGGCCTCCGCCGACATCTCCACACTGCCGATAGACACGTGCGAAACGGTGGCTGGGACCGTGCGGCGTTCGTTGGACGCGAGCTCCGCGGCGATACGCTCGGACTCATGGGCTTTGGTGCAATCGCTCGTGAGACGGCGACGATTGCACAGGGTATCGGCCTCCAAATCAACATCTATGACCCCCACCACGCTGACAGCGGAATTCCACCCAATGTCGAACGGGTTGACAGTCTCACAGCGCTCTGTGCGCAGTCAGATGCCGTCAGCCTCCATGTACCGCTTACTGACGAAACGCGCCATGCGATTGGGGCCGACCAGCTGGCTGCGCTCGGTGCCGACGGTGTCATCATTAACACCGCTCGCGGCGGCATCATCGACGAGTCGGCGCTGGTTGCTGCCCTTGATGCGGGCCTCGTCGGTGGCGCTGGGCTCGACAATTTCGAACAGGAGCCGCCCGGAGCCGACAATCCACTCTATGCGTACGACACCGTCCTCTTGACTCCGCATCTCGGCGGCGTCACCGAGAACGCACTCGAACGGATGAGTCGTCAAGCTGCCGACAACGTTCGCACCGTCTACGAGCGAGCCCTTCCGGAGTCGACGGTCAACCGTGAGCACCTCGAGGGGGTCCTCCAATGAGCATTCCTAATGGACTTCGTCGGACACTCGAACGCGGTGGGGCCGCCTTTGGTGCCAGTGCTGATACCTTTTCGCCGACTGTGATCGAAACGCTCGGCGATATCGGTCTCGATTTCGTCTGGCTTGATTTCGAACACAGCGGTCCAAGCCCCTACGATAGCACCGTTTTTGAAGACCTGACACGCGCGGCCGAAGTCGGCGAGATCGAACTGTTGGTGCGACTTCCGGCTCCCGACCCACCGCTCGTGAGAAAAGTGCTCGACGCCGGAGTCCGGACTATTCTGTTGCCTCGAATCGAAACCGCCGACCAGCTCCAACAGGCTGTCGAAGCCGCATACTTCTCGTATGATGGCCGTGTCGGCGACCGAGGTGTTGGTGTCGGCCGATCGAGTCGGTGGGCCGGCTACGTAGACAGCCACATTGCTGGGGAGGATGACGAAATTCTGGTCGGGACGATGATCGAAAACGAGCGCGCAGTCGACAATATCGAAGAGATTCTGTCAGTCCCACAGCTTGGCTTTGCGTTTGTTGGGCCAGCGGATCTCTCGATGTCGATGTCAGGTGGAACGCCGCTCGACAAACATCCAAGTGCTGTCGAAAACGCTATCGAACGGACACGGTCGGCCTGTCTCGAGGCTGAGATTCCGATCGGGCGAATCCAGAACGATCCGGCCGCTGCGGCCAACGCAGTCGAGGCGGGCTTTCAGCTCGTCCGGATCGGCGGCGATATCGGCTCGATGCGCGAGACGCTCGGCTCGCGGCTCAACCAGGTTCGATGATCGTCTGAGTGCCTACGATTCGGGCCGTGGTCTTTTGATCGCAACCTGAATCGGATTGGTGGCTACGTATACCAGTATGCCCAGAGAATCAACACGCCCTGCAGTGGGAGTCGTCCCCAGCGAACCGCCTCCGAAGGGTCGCCACCGCCAGGTAGTCCCTCAATGACAACCCCGTGGGTTGCCATGTAGACGTTCGCCGGAAAAATTGCAACGAGCAACGCAATCGTTGCCCACGCTGCGTGCTGCCGCGTCCGGGATATCAAAAGCCCGATTCCAACGGCGATTTCAGCAAGTCCGGACAAATAAACGAGTGCAAGCGGTGCCGGAAAGATCGGTGGGATAAGCTGGACATACAGCTCCGGTACAACAAAATGCAGTATCCCCGCGACGACATATCCCGGAGCCATCACATACAGTAACGGGCGCTTCAGTCGGCCGAGAACCGCAGCCATCGGTGATAAATCCATTTTATACTCTTATTCCGACTGTACGACGGTGTTCCGAAGCGTCCCGATTCCCGCATAGGAGATCGCAATTTCGTCACCAGGCTCGATGAGACCCGGATTCGCTGGGCTACCAAACGCGATGACATCACCGGGGTGGAGCGTGAATCGCTCAGAGAGGAATGAGACGACCTCCCGAGGTTTGAAAAGCATCAGGTCAGTGGTTGACTGTTGTCGTTCTTCCCCGTTGATTGTCGTTCTCATATCGAGCCCGACAGGATCCACCTCGGTCTCAATCCATGGGCCAAGCGGGGCTGAGCCGTCGAACGCTTTTCGTGCAGTCCGTCCGGGCTGATCGAGCGCGTCCAGATCGTTCATGATTGTGTACCCTCGGAGAATACTATCGACGTCATCTTTCTCGACATTTTTGCATTGTGTGTCGATGACGGCTGCGAGTTCACCAGCGTAGGTCACTTCTTCGGAGAACGGTGGGTAGGTAATTGGAGACGCAGGTGGGTGGACGGATACGGACGGTTTGATAAAGAAATCGGGTTCTGTCGGCCGCTCATAGTCCATCTGATCGAGTGTTGCTGCGTAATTCCGACCGACACAATAGATTGTCTTGGGACGGACAGGTGCGAGTAGGTCTTGATCACTATCGATTGCATACTCGTCTGTCTCCGTCGTGAGAATCCCGTCTTCGTAGGTTCCTGTCACGATTCCATCCACTGTTTGAGCGCGAGCCAGTTGCATACTGGATCGTCACCATCTGGGCATAAGAAAAATACCTTTCTGCGCGTTTCGTTTGCCCCACAGCGTGAGGCTCACTGTAATGCTCGATCAGGGATTTGAACCCTGGTCCTCGGCTCGAAAGGCCAAGATGATTGGCCGGACTACACCAATCGAGCGTCTGCATTTCATTGGATGGAACACGAATATATAAACTTCATCAATCACACCGCGAGTGTGTCACGGTCGCACGGATCATGACACGGCTTCGGGCTGGCGGTCTCCTTGTTGAACCGTTGTGTCCACAAGAGCCCACGAAGAGCCGTTATTTGCCTTTGAATTCCGGATCGTCGTCGCCCATGAACGCGGTCATTCCTTCGAGGAGGTCCTCGGTACTCATGAGGTGTCCAAACGCCTGTGACTCGATTTCAAGACCTGCTTCGGTGCTGTCGCGGCCGGCCAACATTGCGCGTTTCGTGTATTTTTGGGCAATCGGCGGCCCGGCAGCCAGTTTCTCGGCCAGTGTCAAGGCCTCCTCGTCGATTGCATCGTTGGCGACAACGTCGGTGACAAAGCCGTAGTCAGCCATTGTTTCGGCGCTGAAGCGATCACCAGTGAAAATGATTTCTTTTGCGCGACTTTCGCCGATTAGATGTCGAAGTCGTTGGGTGCCACCCCAGCCGGGCAGCAGGCCGAGATTGTGTTCGGGCTGGCCAAATTCAGCGCGCTCGCTGGCAATTCGAAGATCAGCAACAGTTGCCAGTTCCATTCCGCCCCCAAGACAGTAGCCGTCGATTGCGGCCACAACGGGCGTATCACACTGTTCGAGTTTCCCGAAGACCTGCTGGCCACGTCGTGAGAGTTCGACACCCGCAATGGGGTCGGCACCGCCGCCGGCCATGCTTGTGACGTCCGCCCCCGCCGAAAACGCACGGTCGCCCGCTCCGGTGAGCAGCAGACACCGGACGTCGGCGTCGGCATCCAACTCGTCGATGGCCACGGCCAGCTCAGAGAGCAGCTCCGCGCTAATCGTGTTCATTCGGTGTGGACGGTCGATTACAACTCGGGCGACGCGCTCTTCGTGTTCGATCCGAATCGCCTCGAAATCATGGTCACCGGTGTCGTCCGCATCGGAGCCGTGGAACTGTTCGTCCGCCTCCGCGAGGTCACGAAGCAACCTAACTGGCTCATACCGTGGTTCGCCAGTTGCTTCATATCGTTCCGAGAGGGTCTCGACAAGTGTTTCGAGCCCACGGGCATCGGCCATTTTCGCCGGGCCGTCGGGAAAGCCTGCACCCAACTGCATCGCCCGGTCGATTGCCGCCGCGTCGGCAACATCGTTTTCGATGAGCCCTGCGACTTCGTTTGCCATGAGCGCAAGCAATCGGTCGGCAACGTCCTGTCGCCCTTCACCGGTTGGGATGTCAGCTCCGCCGTTTTCGTAGTCATAAAATCCGCGTCCCGTTTTTTTGCCGAGTGCCTCCTCGTCGACTTTTTCGGCAAGCAGTCCGGCGGGTCGGTAGGCCTCCCCGAGCGTTTCGTGCATGTATTCGAGTACGTGGTAGCCGACGTCGATACCGACCTGATCGGCCAGCTCAAAAGCCCCCATCGGCAGACCCATATCGAATTTTGTGGTTGAATCGACTTCCTGGATTGTTGCCGTCTCGTCTTCGACGAGCCACGCCGCTTCGTTGAGCAACGGAATCAAAACGCGGTTGACAATAAATCCAGGACTGTCTTTTCTGACGCGAACCGGCGTTTTGTCCATCTCCTCGGCAAGGTCTTCGATCAGGGTCAGTGTTTCCTCGCTCGTGTGTTCGCCAGCGATTACCTCGACGAGTGGCATCCGGACCGGCGGATTAAAAAAGTGCATCCCACAGAACTGTTCGGGACGACTGGTTGTCTCCGAGAGTTCGGTGACCGACAGACTGGACGTATTGGTGGCGAAAATCGCGTGCGCTGGTGTGTGTTCGTCGACTTCGGCATAGACCTCCGTTTTGATATCCATAACTTCCGGGACGGCCTCGATAATTACGTCAGCGTCGCCGACAGCCGCAGCAACCTCCACGAGCGGGGTAATCCGGTCGAGAGCGGCGTCCGCCTCCGCCTCGGTGAGCCGGTCTTTTTCAGCGAGTTTCCCGAGACTCCACTCGATCTGCTCGTAGCCGTTTTGGACGAACTCCTCGTTGATATCCCGAAGCGTTACGTCGTAGCCCGCGAGGGCGGCGACCTCGGCAATTCCATGACCCATGTTTCCGGCACCGAGCACTGAGACAGTGGTGACGTCGGCTAACTCCATGTCCGGGATGTCCACCTCAAGGTGATTCAACGTTTCCCTCTTTTGAGTCAACAACTTCCAACCAGTTTATTTTTCATGAAGGTTCTCACTGACTAGTACTGTCCCCTCCAGTCGGTGTCACACATCGGGACCGCAAGCCAGTACCGCACAGTAAAAAACCGGCCGGCACAACCGCTTTGGCTCCGGCGTACTGAGCCGTACCATGGCAGATGCACAGACGGCACTCCGAGAGACTGCGCTTGCCGGGCTTGTCGAGACCTATGGTGAACTCGAACTCGAGCCAGCCGACGATCTTTTCGAGCAACTGACGATTTCGATTATCAATCAGCTGATTTCGACCGAAGCCGCCCAAACCGTCCGAAACCAGGTATTCGCCGCCATCGACGTCTCTCCGGAAGGCGTGCGTGCTGCCGACCGGTCAACGCTTCGTGAGGCTGGACTATCGCCACAGAAAATCGAGTATCTCACGGCCGTCGCAAACTGGTTCAGTGATGAATCGATTACCGTGGACTCCTTTCACAACATGAGCGATACGGCTGTTATTACTGAACTCACACAGATTCGAGGAATCGGCGTCTGGACAGCCAAAATGACGCTCATGTTCGGCCTTGGTCGGCAAGATGTGTTTCCGGTTGAGGATTTGGCGGTTCGTCGTGAAATGACGACACGGTTTGGCGACGAGTCGCGCACGCAGATGCGCCAGCGGGCCGAGTCGTGGTCGCCCTACCGGTCGATTGCAACGCTCTATCTCTGGGAATCATATACTGATGACGACGCGAGCACCGAGGTGCTGTCCACATAGCTCTCGGAGAATTACCACTCCACGTGTCACAACAACCCATCAACCGGCTCGGCCCCAGCCATCACCGACTCGTACTGTTCAGTTGCCCAGTCGACGGCCGCGGGCGAATCGTTGATGAGTAGGCCGTGGATGCCCCGGTCAGCATAGACGATAATTCCCATATGATCCGGCGATTCGCCGAGCCAAAAGCCGAATGTGGTCGGCACCGGGCCGTGATAGACTGAAAAACGTTCGTGTGTGAGCCGGTCGGCGACGGTCTCAGGATCGATCGAAGAGAGCTGGGAAAATACGGAGTCCGCGAGGATCAATTCGAGGGTCGAGTCGTTGTTGACGGCTGTCTGAAAGACGCGGTCTGTATAGCCTGACAGTGCGCGTGGGGCGACACCACGGAGCTGGTCGACGGCTGCGATACGGTCGAGAAACTCGACGAGAACCGCATCAGGAACCGGACCCGTTGCTTCAAACGTCTCGGCACCATCGAGAACCTCCGCTGGAAGGTCGGTTGTCGAATCCAACGGCTCGAGAACGGCTCTCGCCGCATGAATCGACGCAAGCGACTCGACACACTCGGCGTACGTCTGAGCGGCAGACCGGCCGGTAATTGTCGCCTGCCAGCGGCCATCACGGTAGGACACAAGTCCGGCGCGTTCGAGCTCGCGGACGATGGCGTCCAGCGTCGACCGGGGCGTATCAAGTGTCTCGACTAGGTCGCGTTTTTCCTGTGGCTCCGAGACAATCGCCTGCAGACAGTCCCACCGCCGATTTACCGTCTGGACTAGTTCGTGGGGACATGGTGTTGTCATATAACGTGTGAGTAAACTACCAATTTATCCTACCAGTACAAAAATCTGGTAGTCCTTGTGATGTGTACAACCCCTCATAATTGTCTGGAGATTTCCCAGTCCATAGCATAAGGTAATCACGGGGAGAGTATACGGATGCCCGTTGATGAATTCTCGGCCCTCCACCGGTGATTCCGATATGAGCGAACGCCTACTGGTAGACATTGTTGATGCCCTCGATGAAGCCGGCATCGACCCCGATACCTATCAACTCAATCAGTACGTGGATATCGATGCCGTCTGTTCGCTTATTACTGGACAGACAGAGACTATCGAAATCGTCTTTCCCGTTCGAGATGCGGTCGTCACCGTCAGACCGGGACCGGAAGTTTCCGTTTCTCGGCGAACTGACGACTAACGGCCTAGTTTGAGAACTCCGTTATTCTTCGAGGAATTCCGTTTCGCGGTCGCTGGCTGAGCGGTCACTATCTGATCGGCGTCGGACATCGACACGATAATGTTGGAGAATGTCTCGACCAAGCAGCAGTGGATACTCCATGTGCCCCCGGTCTTCGACACTGGCGGTGACCGTATGCTGGTTGCCTCCGATTCCGATGACGAGGTCGACAACCGGCCGGGCCTTGCCGCCTTTGTGACTGCCTGATTTGACGCGCGTCATACTTTTGATCGGTCCAGCGCCGATTTCGGCGGCGAGCTTCGTATCGATACTCGTCCGGGTTGCACCAGTATCGGATTTCGCATTCGTCTGTTTCGAGCCGCTGGTTCCGATGACAACGACTTCTTCGATATAGCCGATGAGTGGCGTCTCCTCGGCAGTTGGTGGGTCGGGTCGCGGCATCGCGGTCGGCCGTGAGTCATCAAGCGTTGCCGACAGTCCCTCAACGCGGTCTGGGTCGACGCTCCCGCCGCCACGCTCGATCGCGAGTTGGGCGATATACGGAGCCGGACTCTTGTCGGTTGCCTCGTAGAGTCCTTTGAAGCCGGCAGTTGGATTGACTTCGAGGACGAACCAGCCGTCGTGGCCTTCGACGAGGTCGACGCCAGCGTAATCAAGGCCGAGGACTTCAGCCGCGTAGAGGGCGGTTTCTCCGGCTTCCTCGGGCATGTCGTCGACAGCATTTTCCACCGCGCCGCCGAGTGCAACGTTCGTCCGCCAGTCACCCTCGGGCGCATAGCGGTACATCGCACCGATAATCTCGTCGCCAACAACGTAGACGCGAAGATCACGGTGTTTCTCATCGTCACGATCAATAAGCTCCTGGAGGAACGCCTGTCGGTTGCCGACCTTTGGATTGACCGGCTCGGTGAGATCAACCTTCCACGTCCCACCGCCATGTGTGCCAATTGCGGTTTTGTAGACGCCGACATCGCCGAACTGCTCGCGCCCTTCGTTGAGCCGTTCGTTCGAGAGTGCAAGCAGCGCGTTGGGAACACGGATATTCCAGTCAGCCAGCGTTGTCCCGGTCGCAAACTTATGGATTGACGTGAGGACGGCGTCAGGGCGGTTCAGCATGGGTCGAATTCGGTCAAATGTCGTCGCCAATCCGAGCCCCTCGGCCGGCTCTTCGGTATTCGACAGCAACATCCGGTTGGCGATAACGTCGACGTCGGGTTCGAGCGTGACCTCGCTGTCCTGAATGCTGATTGCCGTGTTTTCCTTTCGAAGCCAGACCGGGTCGTGGCCGAGATCTTCGATCGCATTGAGAATCGCTTTCGTTTCCTTACTATTGTGGAGTGATAAAACACCAACACGAACTGCTTCGTCCTCAGTCATACCACCGTATTCCGGACATACATCCAAAGAAATGCCGGTCCACGAGCCACCGACGTCTACTGACTACAAACACAAACTTGTGTAGTAAAATAGCATAAAGCGGTTAGTATTCAACTCAAACTCCATATTTTGCGATATAATGGCTATTTTCGATTAGAAGTTGACAGACTGTTTTACTAAGAAACGTTTATTATATATTACATCGTGGCCAGACGAATATCAGTTGGACAAGAACTCTTAGACGTGCCTCTTCCGGAGATGGTCGCCAGCCTCGGCCAGGGTGTTGCTGATGCTCAACATCAGCTCGATGCGAACTCCGTCGAAGTTGCACAGACACTCGCAAACACCGAGATTGAGGTTGTTCCCTCGATCACACGAACAATCAATGCTGACGGGAGCGTCGACTACTCTGCAGCCGATCCAATCGATGTCTCAGTCCTGCAGGCCGGACTGTTTCCGACATTCTATCAATTTTCCGAAGCGACAATCGAGGTTGAGATGGATATCAAAACGACGACTGAGACCGAAACACAGGTTGACGTCAGCACAGGGGCAAAATTCGGGTTCGGGATGTGGAGTGCCCGTGTCGATATCGATGTGAGTCACAACCGAAAATTCGGCAAGGAAGTCCACGGCACGAGTCGGCTGAAAACCAAGATGGTTCCTGTTCCAGCCCCGCCGTATCTCTTCCCTGAAGTCGAGACGGTCGACAACCGGTCGTCCGACGAGTAATCACACCACGCTGCTACCGGAGCCAGCGATCGTCTCGCTTGGTTTACGGAGCACCCCCCGACAGAAACGGCTATGAACGCCTACCAATCCAGCCCACGTACCACAGATGCGAATTAATTCACACGACCTCCACAGACGCGCGACGCCACGACGCAAACCGGTCCGCGAAGAGCTATCGATCCCATTTGATGATTTGTTGTTTATGCTCGCAGAAAGCGTCGCAACCGCCCAGACGAAACTCGATATGAACACGGCGGAAGTGCTCCAGACACTAGCAGAAACGGAAGTCGAAATCGTCCCTCAGCTAACGAAGACTATTGACGCCGACGGCTCCGTTACAACCGAACCCACAGCTTCGGAAACGCGATCGCTCCTTGCGCTTGGCTTTACGCCGACTCGGTATCAGTTCAGCGAGGCGACGGTTGACGTTGGTGTCGACATCAGCATTACCGAGCAAGCCGAGTCCACGTCCGAAGAAGCGGGCCGACAATATGGCCTCAGAGCTGGCACGTACGAGCTTACCCGCGAGCGTCAGTATAGCCGAGAAATACAGGCAAACGCACAGATTAGCGCCACGCTCACCCCGACACCACTCCCCGTCGACCTCCAGCCGGCTGACGCCCGCGAGACGGTCGATACGGCAGATGGAGCCGACCAATGACAACCGATAAATTGCTTTCACGGCCGCTTGCGGAATCTATCCGGACGGTTGCCATTTCGGTTGCCGAAAGCCAAGAGGAGTTAGACCGTCGATCACTGCGCGTTCAACGTGAGATAGACCGAGAAGCGGCCACAGGCGACCGTTCCTACCGGATGGACGCAGCATGGCTCCGGTTTTCAGAGGTCGAAGCGGATTTGCAAGTAACGCTGTCGCTTGAACGAAAAGCCATCAAGGATCCAGAGACGAACGCGGTACGGGCCTACCAGCCACGTATTGCTGTCCAGCCGGCCCGGACAGCTACGCATGCTGCACCCGACACAACGGCTGACATAACGAGCGATATTCGATTCCGTCTGACGCCGACCCCGCCTGCCCGGAGTCAGTAATGAGCGACTGGTTTAAGATTGACGACAGCCGTTTTGAGTACGACAAAACGAGTAAAACGCTCGTTTCCGAACCGGTTCAGGCCGAAGATATTCCCTACGTCGATACCGATAAACTCGATCTCATTGAAAAAGCATCAATCGAACGAGCGCTCACCGAGCGCAATCAGCATATCATTGGACTCCGGCGCAATATTTTCGATATACAGACCGAGCGACTCGCACTTGAATCACACATTACGGAGCTACAAGACGACCACGAACAGCTACGAAAACGGCTTCGTGAGTTCGAAACCACACGGCCATCGCTCGAGCCAAACGCCGTCTTCCGTACCTTCGCGACCTCGTTCGATGAGGTCGAACAGTCGCTTTCGGACGCCCGGTACTCGGTTCGTGATGTCGATGTCACCCTCAAAGCGAACGTTATTCACACCGATACCGGACTGCGAATGCATCTTCCCTCACTTGATGAACGGTCGGCAACTGACAATCTCAGTGAAATTTCTTTCCGACTTCACACGGACGACTCCGATGCGGAACCTGAGCCCGACGCGGAGACGTACGCCGAGATCCCGGACCTCTTTGGGCTTTCGCAGGCGGCTGCTGCGCGCACGCTCGCGGCCGAATCGCTCACAGTTGGGACTGTCACGACGGTCGATGAGCCAACTGAACCCGCGGGGATTGTTATCGAACAGTTCCCTGAACCGTATCTGCTCGCCCCATCAGATGCGTCGGTTGATATTACTGTCACCGAGACACCGGTGGAATCCGAGACTGACCAGGCTGTTGATCTCGCAGAGACTGATCCCGTCGACGACGCCTCCGAAGCCGTCGCCGAGACGATCTCGAAAACCGAGATCGACGGCGAAGCTGAACTAAAAGAACAGCTCCGTGCTGCCGGCATTGCTGATCTCGCTGAACTGGTTGCACTGGGTCCAAAACGGCTTGCCGACATTCTCGGCTCGCCGGTCGAAACCGTACAGCCGCTCTATGACCAGCTTGTTGCACAGCAGCCCGACTCAGCTGAGACCTCGACAGCAACAGCGGAACCAACGACACAACCGGCCGAAGAACCACTTGAGTCGATTGACGGTATCGGACCGACATATGCGGGTCGACTCACCGCTGCTGGCATTACCGGTGTGTCGTCGTTAGCTCGGCGTGATCCCGAGACGGTTGCAGACATCACACGCACATCAGTTAGCCGGAGTACGGACTGGATTGAACAGGCTCGGAAACTCAGTGAGCGCCGATGACACTCGCCGAACGGTTCGGTGCAACGATCGAGCTCACCGAGCCAGACGCAACCTTGCAGGGAACATTCTTTGTCAAGCGTCGGCCGACAGCTGCCCACGAATCGTTTATGACTAGCCTGCTTGCGGCACTCGAAAGCCACAGTCAGCTTATTATGCACCACCAGTCTGGATTTGCGGTCGTCGAACTCTCCTACGGCGATGCCCAGCGGTTGAAACGGCTTCCGGCGGTCGACACGGTCGGCGGCATCCAGCTCAATCTCGAACAGTTCCGGGCTGTCACCGGCGCATCGATTGAGGGATAACGCCGACGGAGCGGCAACAAGAATTATTCGTCTGAATACGGCTACATAGGTATGGTAGAAACTGTCTGGGTCGTGCGACACGGCCAACGCCGCGACACCGTCGACCCCGAGTTTCACACGTACGCCGATCGGATTCACGATCCCGACCTCACCGAACTCGGCCGGTGGCAGGCCTGGCGGGTCGGCCGTGTGTTTGCCGAACTCGACGTAGACTTCGATGCAGTCTATGCCTCGCCGTTCCTCCGAACGGTCCAGACGGCTGACGAAATATGCCGGGAAATCGGCCAGGAGGTCTTTCTTGAGCCGGGTCTCGGCGAACATCGAAATGCGGAGTGGTTCGATAGCGACCCGGAAATCGCGGCCGACGACAAGCTCGCCGGCTGGTTTGAGACGGTTCGACTCGGACACGACCCGCTCGTTGTTCCGACGTTTCCCGAAAACCATCATGAAGCCGAAACACGCGTTGGAAAGACCGCACGGAAACTCGTCTCGAAAGCCGACCGGAGGGTGTTGCTCGTTGGCCACGGTCTGACAATTGGTGGGGTTGTCGGCGGCCTTGTCGGGTCGACAGCGGGTGTCGACGCACCGCTGTGTGGACTGACACGGCTCGAAAAACAGGGTGGTGAGTGGACACTCGACTTTTCAGGAGCTGTTGGACACCTTGATTAGCTGAACGCTGTCTGGGTCGGTCAGTGGCCTGTTGTATTGAGCAATG
>CAZCYW010000031.1:0-26498 GCA_964503105.1 uncultured Haloferacaceae archaeon | reverse complement strand
TTCGACGAGGAGAACAACCTCCGGTGGGTCAAACGCCTCGAAGAAGAGGGAATTCACGTCACCTACGGCACGATCGGGCTCAAAACCCACAGCAAGGTTGCACTTGCGGTGCGCCAAGAGGCTGACAGCGATGGCGTCAGGCTCTACTCGCACGTCGCCACCGGCAACTACCATTCGGAGACCGCCAAAAGCTATGAAGATCTCGGACTGTTTACCGATGATCGCGATATCGGCCAGGACCTCGTTCGGCTCTTCAATACGTTTACGGGCCACTCACAGCACGAATCCTACCGGAAGCTACTGGTCGCCCCAGAGACGCTTCGAGACCAACTGACCGAGCTGATTCGCCGCGAGGCCGACCACGCGGCTGCGGGCGGTGAGGGCCGGATCGTCGCCAAACTGAACGCGCTCGAAGATCCCGAAATCATCAGCGAGTTATACGCTGCCTCGCAGGCTGGCGTCGAGATTGATCTCGTCGTTCGAGGGCTCTGCAGGCTTCGACCGGGCATCGAAGGACTGAGCGAGACAATCCGGGTTCAGAGCATTGTCGGCCGATTTCTCGAACACTCTCGGATATACAAGTTCGCCAACAGTGGTGATCCGGCGTACTATGTTGGGTCGGCCGACTGGATGACCCGAAACCTGGATCGACGGGTTGAGGCAGTCACACCTGTCGAAACGCCGGCACTCCAAGCCGAACTCGATGAGATTCTGGCTGTGCTGATCGCCGACAATCGCAAACGGTGGGTAATGGACGCCGCAGGAAGCTACGTCCAACAACGACCCGCCGCAGACGAGGAGGCAAAAATTGCTCACGAACAGCTGATGGAGCGGGCTCGCAAGGCCGTTCCAAAGACAGCCGGTGGGACTGAGATCGACAGCGGAACGCAGCACGAGACAGCTATTGATCTCGATGAGATCTATTTGGACGAGCCATTCGAGCCCTGAATGCCGGCCTTCGTACCCTGTTGTCTGCAGTGCTGTTCGTAGTGAACAGGTTCCAATCCTACCTGCGTTCGCCGTTGGTGAGTAGGTCCTACGCTTCGAGTTCGTCTAAAATCGGGCGGAACTTGAGTTCGACCTCATCCCACTCGCGATCGGGGTCGCTGTCGCCAACGATACCGACACCCGCAAAGAGCGTTGCCTGCCGCTGGGTGGCGACCGCCGAGCGCAGCCCAACCGCGAAGGTGCCGTTGCCGGCGGCGTCAATCCAGCCGACCGGGGCCGCATACCACCCTCGATCAAACGGTTCAGTTTCCCGGATTGTCTCCATGGCGCGATCCGGGGGCAATCCGCCCACCGCCGGTGTCGGATGAAGTGCCTCCACGAGCGACAGGACGTGTTGATCCTCCGCGAGTTCGGCAGTAATCGGGGTGTGGAGGTGTTGGACTGTCGCCAGCCGCCGGATTTTACGGTCGCCAACGGCAATCGAGGCGGCAAACGGATCGAGCTGCTCGCAGATCGTCTCGGCGACGAGATCGTGTTCGTGAGTGTTTTTCGGGTCGGCCATGAGCTCGCGGCCCAGCCACTCGTCTTCGGCCGGCGTCTCGCCGCGACCGGTTGTCCCCGCAAGCGCATCGGTTTCGACCGTCCGGCCCCGAAGTGAGACGAGCCGTTCGGGTGTCGCTCCGAAAAACGCCGAGGGCCTCTCGGTTTCGGGTTCGACAAGAAACCGGTTGCAGGCGGGATACTTTTCGCTGAGTCGACCCAAAATATCACAGATTGCAAGATCGCCGGCAAGGTCGACTTCGAGCGCTTGGGCGAGAACGACTTTCTGTAGCGTCCCAGCGGCGATCCGGTCGGTTGCCGTCGTCACAACATCGCGCCAGCGTTCTGGCGTGGTTGTCCGGCGGCGGGCCGTAATTCCCGGACGTGGCAGTACCGGCTGGCCTTCTGCCAGCGACTGAATCCGCTGTGTTTCGGCAGCCAGCCGTGATTCGACCGCCGCAACCGATGCATCGGGGCCAACCGCGTTGACCGTGAGCCATGGGCCGTTGTCGGTAAACGTCACCTGCACGCGTGGGAAAACGAACCGAGCGTCGGGAAAGCCGTCCCATGGACGGGCTCGATCCGCGTCTGCACCAGTAGCCTCGTCGGGGCTATCGCCATAAAACGCAAAGCCACCGAACAACCGCGGACAGGCGGCTTCGGTACCGGCGTGGACGTCACCCTCGGTGAAGAGTCGGTCGGCAGCCTCGCGAATCCGATCAAATCGTTCGGGCCCGTTTGCGGTCAGCGTCGCCGCAGCCCCACCGGCAACGACCGTTGGCTCGTCTTCAGCATCCCAGACTGTCCGGGGAGACTCCATTGCGTTGAGAAGGGTTCGAAACGAAGCGAGCGTGTCAGCAAGCCGAACCGACCGGCTGATGAGCACTGGTCGGTCGGCGACACGCGGCGGCTCCATGAAATAACACTCAGCACCCGTCGCCCTTTAGCGTGACTATCGGAACAGCACTCCTTCAACAGCTGGCTGTTAGCCATAGCGGGTTTCTTCCCACGGATTGGCTGTCGCAGCGTAGCCGCGTCGTTCCCAGTAGCCACGCTCTGGCTCAGTCAAGAATTCGACACCAGAAACCCACTTTGCTCCCTTGTAGGCGTATTTGTGCGGGGTAACGACTCGCAGGGGCCCACCGTGGTCGGCGGGCAAGCGGTCGCCATCGTACTCGTAGGTAAACAACACGTCTTCGCGCATACAGTCCGAAAGCGGCAGGTCCGTCGTGTAGCCATCGTGTGCGTGAAACATGACGTGAACCGCATCGCGCCCGACGCCAACATGGTCGGCGAGGGTTGGAAACGGGACGCCGGTGAACAGACAGTCGAATTTACTCCAGCCGGTCACACAGTGAAAATCCTGTTTCTGGGTTGTCGACGGGAGCCCAGTGAACTCCTCGAACGAGAACGAACACGGCTGCTCGACTGCTCCGAATACTTCGAACTCCCAGCTGTCGGGGTCAATGGCGGGCGTTCCACTTTTCGATAGCACAGGAAAGCCATCGGTTTTGTGTTGCCCCGGCGGCAGTCGGCTCTCGCCGAAGGCGTGATACAGGTCAGTGACATCGCGGTCCATACTGGCAGTACGGGCTCGGGGGCCCTATGAGTAGCGTCCGGCCGCTCGGTTTTCGGCTGTGATATCGGAGCCCTCCGCCGGCAGTTTTAAATGGGCACTCCGGTAAGTCCCGACTGTTCAGATGCCGAAAGTCGAGATCAATATCCCCGAACACTTGGAGATGCAGATCGCCCAGCTCGTCGAGCAAGGTGAATTTCTCAACCGCGAAGAGGCAATCGAAAATCTACTGTCAACCGGTGTGAAAGCCTACAAAACGAGCGGCCCAATGGATGATAGCGCCGGGTTTGATGACGATGGAATGATGGGCGACGACGGAATGATGGGTCACGAAGACGAATACGTCTTTTAGACCACTCTCGCTGAAATTCGCTTCGTTGTCACCCGTGCTCAGGGACGATTCGGTGCCAACAACGCTTAACACACGACCGTTCCTACGGGCACCTATGCACAAAGACGAACTTCTCGAATTACACGAGCAGATGGTAACGATCATGGAGAGCTTCCGGGCCCAAGAGACGGTCGACTCCACGCTTTTCGACCCCTACGAAGAGCTGAGTGTCGATCCCTCACACGTCCATAAATCGAAAAGTGAACACAAACACGCGGTTTTCGTCCTTGGCAACGCGCTGGCGACCGCGATGAGCGAAGACGAGTTCTCCAACGCCGGCCGGGTCGGCAAACGCATGAAAGAACTCGCTGACGACGCCGAAGGAAAGCTGTAGGCCGACGGTGGTGCTGACGCTCCTCGGACAGCGCGGCGACAAACGGGCCGTTTCGGGCGGCAATGGTTGGTGACCCAATGGCTCTTGCTGGATCGCTGGCCACTGCTGACCCGGTGGCTCTTGCTGGACCAATGGCCGTCTCCGGAGAGTCGTTTGTACAGGCGCTTTCTGCACTCCCACTCCAACAGCTACTGCTCGGCATCGTTATCCTGAGTTCAGTTGCCGTGTTGGTTCGGCTTCAGCTCCCGAGGGCCGACTGGTACCGCCGTCTCAGCGACCGACTGCTGTTCGGCGTTCCCTGGGGAACGTTGGTGGTCACTGCCGGACTTCTTGCGGTCTATTATGGACTCCAAGGTGGCTATCTCGATCCCGACGAGCCGGTTGTCCTTGGATTTCGGGCCTGGAGTTATTTCGATCCGAGTGGGATCGTGCTGGCGAGTTTTTCACACGCCAGCCACAGCCATCTCATCGGCAACGTGATCGGCACCCTGGTTTTTGGCTCGCTCGCGGAGTACGTCTGGAGCCATCACGTCGAACGACAGACCGATTCGCCGTGGCGGACACTCTGGACTGATCCGGTCATGCGGGCGGTCGGGATCTTTCCGGCTGCAGTCGTCGTGGTTGGGATCGTTGGGGCGGCTGTCGCACTCGGCCCGATTATCGGTTTTTCGACGGTCGTGTTTGCGTTTGCTGGCTTTACGCTTATTCGGTATCCACTGACAACGGTCATCGCAAGCGTTTCGACAGGCGTCATCAGCACGCTGCTGACGACGCTTCGCGTCCCACAACAGGTCGCTATCGCGGAGACAACCTACAGCACGCCGTGGTTTGCGTCGATTGCCGTCCAAGGTCATGCGGTCGGACTCCTCCTCGGTGTTGTGATCGGCCTGGGACTGCTGTGGCATCGCGAGCAGTCGCCACCGCCAGTGGGTCGGCTCTGGGTGGGCGTACTGCTCTTTTCGATGTCGCGGTCGCTGTGGGCGGTCTACTGGTACCGCGGCAACGAGGTCTACGTGCTCTATCGGGCCGTTGGAATCGCGCTCGTGTTCGTTCTCGTAACGCTTGTCACCTACGCGACGGTTGCATCGAACCGGCCGCTGTTTCCGTCACGAGCCGTCCCGAACCCACAGACGATCCGGTCGGGACTCAACTCGATTACCTCCAGGGAGGTCGGACTCGCGTTGCTTCTCTGTGGGGCGGCAATCGTTGTCGGGCCAGCGATTGGAGCGAACCTGACAACCGCCGCCGAGGCTGACCTCCCCGGCGATCCGATCGAGATCCGTGGCTACGAGGTCACCTACGGCGAGGACGTCCCCGACGGCCAGCTGAGTGCGATCGATATCGAGGCTTTCGGCGAGACAACCCAGCTCAACACCTCGGGCGTGATCGTCCGTAACACCGACCGTCAACTCTGGGCGACAGCGGTCTCAGCCGGTCGGCTGGCAAATAGCGGCGAGCAGACGGTTCGACTCGGCGGGATCGGCTGGCGAGAGACAGTCACCGTGACACGAACGGGCTGGAGCGCAGTCGGTGGTGAATCGACATACACGGTTTCGCTCTCACACGGTGATGAGCAAAGACAGGTGTTCACCGCCGACCCCGCCCGTGCTGAGCCAATCGTTGCCGGGACGAATATTTCGATCGCCCCGGTCGACGAGGAGTTCGTTATCCTCCTTGACGAGGATGTCGCCGCCGACCCAGTGGCAATCCCTGATCATAACGAATCTGTCACCGTCGGCGAAGTCACGTTTGTCACCCAGGATGACCGGCTGTTTGCCGTGCACAATGAGACAGTAGTCCGTATCGCAGAGCGCGAATAGCAGCAGAAATGGCTCTACTGAAATGCTAAGTAGATTGCAATTTTTATTCGTCGTGCTGAATAGTATTTTATGAATTGGTTGTCTACTCGGCAATATGGAACTTGGAAAATTCGAGATACCCACGTGGGTGATCGGGGTACTACTCGCGCTTTTTGTCGCCAGCCTTGCGTATGGCGTCCTCATCAGGCAGAGCCTACGTGAGCCGATTGCAGCGTGGAACTATATTATCGAAGTTGCTGTGATCCTGTTCGTGGTGTATCTTTTTTATAGATTTGTTGTGGCGGTTGAAACAATCGCTACTAAGCTTTGAATCTATTTGAATCTGATTCTTGTGAGACGTATTTTAGATATGCTGCATACACCCTCTGTATCTTGCACCCAGTTCCTATCAACTTCAGAGGATTTCAACAGAATCGCAGAAATCAGTTGCTCCACTCGATTCGGTAGACTTCGGTGTCGATGGCTCGGGTCTCGTCCGTCTGATGAGCAAACTGCTTGTCGAGGTCGAATGTCGCACTAAATGCGTGCGTTACCTCGCCGCCGTTGTCCGCCGCAAAGGCCTCGATGAAGTCCTGGCTGCCCGCATTGTGGACCGAATACGAAACCGTCGCAAGCGATGCAGTAGTTTCGAGAAAGCCACGGTCAGCCCCTTCGTGACCGTTTTGTGCGCCAAACGGCGGGTTCATCACGACCGTGACTGGCTCGGCAATCGTCAGTGGTAGCCGGGTTGCGTCGGCCTGAATCCAGTGGATGGCCGTCTTTGTGCCGACGCGTCGGCGGTTTTTGATTGCCGTCATGAGCGGCTGGCGGTCGAGTTCGACCGCAACGACACGGGCAGGGGCTCGCAGGGCTGCGCCGAGCGCGAACATACCGGTTCCGGTCCCGAGGTCGACGACGGTTCGGCCCTCGATATCGCCATGCAGATCGGCCAGATGGATGACGTGGGCCGCCAGCGTCGGCGGTGTCGGATACTGTTCGAGCGCCGCCCGCGGGTTTTCAAACCCAGCAACGACCGCGAGCTGGCCTTCGAGTTCGCGTTTGGTTGCCACTATGAGCCCCCAGGTGGCCGTCCGTGTCGGCGTGTGCTTGCCGGGAAGCCGTGGTCGCACTGCGTACTCACTGTCTTGTCGGGCATATACTGCTGTACTGAATCCTGACTCAAAAGTCTATGCGGCCGGCTGTGTCTCGGTCAGTTGATCGGTGGCTGGCCAGCCCATGATATGATCATTCACAAACTTCACAAACCGCTGTCGACCCTCGTGAGCGTTGGAGAACTGTTGACTCCTGAGACTAACGAGGAGCATATAATAGCCGGTGATGACGGCGAAATCCGAGTCGCCCCCACCACGCCTGTCATGTCGCGCACGATCCGCGTAAAATACGTTCTACTACCCATTTTCGACAGTCTGAGTCCTATTTGTGTTATCACTATTGCATGTGTCTGACGATTGTTCCAGACAACAAATCACCTGAGTGTTACAAAGTTTTAAATAGGGTCCGAACCACAAACCTTATAATGGAACGTCCGAGCAGGCAGCGCCAACAGGAGCGAGAATCGGAACAACAGTCGGACGAAACCCTCACCTGTCCCGAATGCGGCTCAGATGAGATTATTACCGATGCAGACCAAGGTGAGCTGGTCTGTGATGACTGTGGGCTGGTACTGGACGAACGGCAAATCGACCGTGGTCCTGAGTGGCGGGCGTTCAACCACTCTGAACGACAGAGCAAGTCTCGTGTCGGTGCACCGATCACCGAAACAATGCACGACCGAGGACTGACAACGACGATTGACTGGAAGGACAAAGACGCCTACGGTCGGTCGCTGTCATCCGAAAAACGGAGCCAGATGCACCGGCTCCGCAAATGGCAAGAGCGGATTCGAACCAAAGACGCCGGCGAACGCAACCTCCAGTTCGCACTCAGCGAGATCGACCGTATGGCGAGTGCACTCGGTGTCCCCCGCTCGGTACGGGAAGTCGCCTCCGTGATTTATCGACGCGCACTCAACGAGGATCTGATCCGTGGCCGCTCGATTGAGGGCGTCGCAACGGCAGCCCTCTATGCAGCCTGCCGACAGGAGGGTATTCCGCGGAGCCTCGATGAGGTCGCTGAAGTCTCGCGTGTCCCACAGAAAGAAATCGGCCGAACCTATCGGTACATTTCCCAAGAGCTCGGTCTTGAGCTCCGGCCGGTCGATCCGAAACAGTTCGTTCCACGGTTTGCGTCCTCGCTTGGGCTGAGCGAGGAGGTCCAGGCGAAAGCAACCGAAATCATCGATGTCTCGGCCGAACAGGGACTGCTTTCGGGGAAATCACCAACCGGCTTTGCGGCCGCCGCCATCTATGCGGCCTCGCTGCTCTGTAACGAAAAGAAAACACAGCGAGAGGTCGCCGATGTCGCACAGGTAACTGAAGTGACTATCCGCAACCGGTATCAAGAACAGATCGAAGCAATGGGCTTCCGCTAACTCACGACGTTTCCTGTTGATGACGAGGGAGAAACCGTCTTCGGCCGTGTTGACTGGATCAACCCTCTGGGAGCCTGATGACGGCTGGTTCAGAAATCACCCATAAGTATATATTTCCGAATATCGTTTTTCCGCGTGGAGACATTGCGAATGGCACAAGGTACGGTTGCGTTCTTTAACGACACAGGCGGTTACGGATTCATCGAAACAGACGACGCCGAGGACGACGTGTTCTTCCACATGGAAGATGTCGGCGGCCCCGATCTCGAAGAGGGAGAGGATGTCGAATTCGACATTGTCGAAGCCGACAAAGGCCCTCGCGCGAAGAATCTGCAACGAGTGTAACGGTTACAGACAACGATATTCGATCATATTTTTATTGCACAATAGCCACAGCGAGTGACATCACTCGAACACGTCATACAACCTCTGTGAGCCACTTAGACAAAGGTTCGTACGAACACAACGGCGAGAATACCCACGAGAAGTGCAGCCAGTAGATTCCCGGTTTTGTGTGCGACACCGACGGTCAGTGCTGCGGCGATCCATTCAGCAATCCCACCCGCAACGAGTGCGGGGGCGACAAAGGCGACGACGACCGCCCCGGGCAACACTCGCAGCCCAACCCGGAGCCGGTCCGACAGGTCAAGACGGCTCACCAGCCAAAAGCCGCTGGTCTTCGTTGCGTAGGTTGCGACTGCCATCGCGAGAATAACTGCGACGACTGTCGGACGGAGGACGAATAGCTCACTCATCAGACTGCACCACCGCGACTGCTGCTCCCGCAAGCGCACCCAAGAGGATGTGCCATTCACCTGGGAGCAGGCTGTCCGTCGCAATACCGACTGCGGCCGCGGTCAGCCATGGGGCAAGTGAGGTTCGTCCCTCCCAGAAACTCACCGCCAGGGTGAGAAACAGCGCAGTCACGACGAAATCAAGCCCAAACTGCTCGGGGTCGCCAATGCGGTCGCCGGCGGTCGCACCGACAACCGTTGCCCCAACCCACAGCAGCCAGAGGACGACACCGCTGCCGAGCAAGAATGCACCGTCTCGGCTCCCGTTACGAAAGCGATCCATACTGAGCGCCCAGTTTTCATCGGCAACAAAAAACAGACTCGTATAGATTCGTTTCGGCGACAGCGCGCCAAGCCACGGCTGGAGCGCTGCACTCAGCAGAACGTATCGGAGATTAACCACCGCAACCGTGGTAACCACGGCGACGACCGGGATCGGATCGGCCCACAGCTCGACAGCCAGGAGCTGGGCGGCCCCAGCCAACACGGTTGCACTCATAAGAGCAGCTTCGGCAACACTGAGCCCTGCACGGGCAGCGATGACCCCGAAGACGATGCCGTAGCCGGCGACACCCAGTGCGATCGGAATCCCAGCCACGAATCCGGCTCGAAAGCCCGCGACGGTATAAGTCATCGATTCGGCGGGTGGCCGAATCGGTTCGGCGGTTTCTGTAGACACCACGTTGCGAGAGGGGCTATCGGACAACGCCGACGTGCCCGCGTGGTCGGCTTCATGGCCTTCTGGCTGTGTCCCCTCAGCCATGGTTCAGGTGTTGTCCAGTCGAATTCATTGCTTGGAGCAATGAAAGCCCGAAAAATAACCTTTCGGAGACGCGCTCTCTTGGTGATTGGCTTTCGTCAGTCCCGACAATCGGTTCGGTCGCCCGCTTCAAGCGATTGTGAGATGACGCCACTGTTCCCCGCTACTCGTCGGTACCGTCAGCCGGTGGCCCACCAAGCGCAAGAACCGAAATCTCGAACGTTCCTGTCGGCGTCGTGATTGTCGTCTCCGCAACCAGTCGTGATCGGATCGTCGCTCGCCAGTGGTCGAGTCGTTCGGTGTGCTTTTGGCGGTGTTGCTCGCTGTTTGGTTCGGCTGTCGACAGCTCGGCGGCCGTCTCATCGGCTGTTGGATAGGGTGGAACCGGATCGATGAGCGTCGCCGGATCGAGATGAATCGGTGCCGGTCCCTCATAGTCACCCTCGCCGCCGGCAACGTGAATCCGTGCCCGCATTCGTCCGTAGAACGGCGGCGTAATCCGGAGGACGGCGTTTCGGTCGGCACGAAGATTCGCTTCGAGCGCGGTTACAACATCGTCGACGGTCACCGCAATCGATCGGATCGCTTCGGGGTCGTCTCCGCCGGGATGGGTCGTCTCGGGGTCGTCCCCGCCGGGATGGGTCGTCTCGGGGTCGTCCCCGCCGGGATGGGTCGTCTCGGCAGTCTCCGTCGGCGGTGTCGACTCGTTACTCATTGGCGCTCCTTAGAACTCGGAAGCGTAAACGCTTCTGCCCTCGGCGTGTGCTAAACGTCGGTCACTACGCGCTCACGCTGTGGTGTCGGACTGGCCTGTACGGTCCCAGTCAGTGAGGCTCCCCTCGTAGACAGACACCTCAGTAAATCCGATCGATTTGAGTACAACAAACGTGTGGCTCAGTCGGCGGGCCGTATTGCAGTAGAGAATAATCGGCTGCTCGCGGTCAGTTGGAATCTCTCGCTCGTCGAGCAGTGTCTTGATTTCGTCGGCCGTGCGGATGTTGCGGCTTGCTTCGTCGACGAGTTCCATCCAGTCGAGTCGGATCGCCCCGGGCAGGTGTCCTTCGTCGTACTCCCACTGCTCGCGGGTGTCAAGGAGTGTCGTCTCTCCGGCCTCGATGGCGGCTTCGACGGCCCGCTGGTCGACAAGCGGCGCGTCATCGACGAGGCCGTCGAGTTCATACTGTGTCGGCGACACCGTCGGTGGCTCAGTGGTCACCTGATACGTTCGTCGCCACGCGCTAAAATCGCCGTTGAGCAGCCGGACATCGGCATGGCCGTAGACGAGTGCGGTAAGGACGAACCGTGCAGCGAAAACACCGTGAGTGTCGTCGTACGCGACGAGGGTGTCATCCGGGCTGATGCCTGCCTCGCTGAGTAGCGCACCGAAGGCGTCTGCTCCCGGAAGCATTCCCGGGTCGGCTGCGGTTTCGTCGCGGTAGCTGTCGAACGGGATATTTACCGCTCCGGGCAGCTGTCCAATCGAATCGTACTCCCACGGCTCTCGGACATCGACAAGGCGGACACCGGGGTCATCGAGATGGTCGGCGACCCATTCAGCATCCGCAAGCAACGGTGTGGACATACCTCTTTTTTCGAGCGCGGACTAATTCAACCGTTGGGCCGCACTGACAGCCGCCGGTGTTCGCATATACCAGAGACTCTTGCTGGTATTTCCATACACGATCATGCAGTGGTAACTGAATTGGGACCAGTCGACAGAATCGGGTCTCTGTATGGAAACTGATACGTACGAAACGCCAGCAAAACTCTCCTCCTTTCGGGAGGGCCGGCTGAAACCACCGTCAGTGTCAGTACTAAGACACTGGCGAGCCAAGTCCTTTCTGTATGTCAGCAACAGAATATGCGAACGATGTGCTCGTCTCGGCCGACTGGGTCGCAGACCATCTCGACCAGTTCCAAGATGATGATCCGGCCTACCGACTTGTTGAGGTCGATGTCGACACCGAGGCCTACGATGAGGGACACGCACCCGGTGCGATCGGCTTTAATTGGGAGTCACAGCTTCAAGACCAGACGAACCGCGATGTGCTTTCGAAAGACGATTTCGAATCACTACTCGGCTCGCACGGAATTAGCGAGGATTCGACGGTTATCCTGTACGGCGACAACGCCAACTGGTTTGCCGCCTACACCTACTGGCAGTTCAAATACTACGGCCACGAGGACGTGAAACTGCTCAACGGTGGCCGAGAGTACTGGATCGAAAACGAGTATCCGGTAACCGACGACGAACCATCACTGCCGTCCGTCGAGTATACTGCTTCGGGGCCGCGCGAATCGATTCGCGCCTACCGCGACGACGTAGAAAACGCCATTGATCGCGGCCTGCCGCTCGTGGACGTTCGTTCCCCAGAGGAGTTCTCCGGTGAGATTCTCGCACCACCAGGACTGCAGGAGACCGCCCAACGCGGCGGGCACATTCCAGGGGCGAAAAACATCTCGTGGGCGGCGGTCACGAACGATGACGGGACGTTCAAAAGTGCCGAGGAAATCCGTGACCTCTACGCCGACGAGGGAATCGACGGCGACCAGACGACGGTTGCATACTGCAGAATCGGCGAACGGTCGTCGGTTGCGTGGTTTGCGCTTCACGAACTGCTCGGCTACGAAGATACGGTCAACTACGACGGCTCGTGGACCGAATGGGGTAATCTTGTTGGCGCGCCGATAGAGAAAGGCGAGGCTGACGACTGAGCGAAGCGAACGAGAAAGCCTCGAATCGAAACGGCGAGCGGAGCGAGCCGCGTAGAAAGGCGAAGCGGACTTAATCGTCCGCTTCGTAGTGGAGCGGGGAGAAACCTAAATCGACTAATACTTGTCGTCTGTCGCGGCAGCAGGGTCGTCCGAGGGTAAGAATCGACGGACTACGAAGAGGACGATAACGAGCGAAATCAGTAGCAGTGAAAGTCCGAGTGCAGCAGGTAAGACGCTTTCAGGTGTGTCAAAATCATCGAGACGGAAGCTGATCACCTGTCGAGCAACCGCGATGATCGCGGCGCTGAGGATAATCGGCAAGACCGGATTGTCGTTCGCATACGCAATGAGCGTCCGGTGGACTTCGAGGACGATCAACAAGAGCAACACTGTATCGATCAACGACACGACCGCAACCGGATCGGTAAATTCGCCGGTAACGAGCAGCAAATACAGCCCCAATCCGAGATCGATCAGTCCGATCAGGAACAACACAAGCAGAAAATAGGTTGTCGCAAGGACGAACCACCGAAGCAGGTCCTGTGCGTCCCTCGTAAAATCGGACGGATCAGGTGACACAACTATCCAGTGGGGCTGGCTCCACTTATTGATATTCCAACCTCGCTGATAGAATCGCTACTGCACCCTGAATAAACTCAAGCGGCACCAACACATACCAGCAACCATGACAGCAGACGATTTCACTGACCACGTTAGAACCGACAACACAACTGCACTCTCACGGCTGGGCTCCTCAAAAGCCCTCTACGCTGAAACGGCGGGCGAGCTCGAAACGGAGACTGTCCTTCGAGCGGCCGCACTCGCCGAAGCGAGTGCCCATGAGACGTTTACCCAGTGGGCCGACACGGAGAGTGACGAGTCCGCAGCGGAACTGTTTTGCGACCTTGTCGACCAGGAAGCCGACCATTACGAGACCGTCGCCGACCGGCTTGCAGAACCACCCGCTGTCGACGACGCCGATCTCTCAGCGATGCAGACGACGCTCCGTGGCTTTGAGACGACCGTCGAACGAGCCGGTGGGCTCGTCGGCCGCTGTCTCGTCGCAAAACAGTCAAAACAGCAGTACACAGGCTACTTTGTTGGCGACGCCGACCCGCGCACCGCGAGTGTGTTCCGGGAACTCGGCGAGGACGTGACGGCCCAACTCGAACGAGCGACAACACTGGTCGAGCGCGTCTGTGAAACCGATGTCGACACCGAACAGGCACACGAGGCGGCAACGGCGACGATTCAGGCCGCCTACGACGAGTACACTACGTCACTCGAATCACTGGGTGTCAATCCGAAGCCGGTCTGCTGAGTCGTCGACAACAGCGTTGGTGCTGCTGAAGCCGTTGTCAACGCTGTCGCCGACTGCGCTGATTTCGAGAACGGCCGCGAGTATAACCATCAACTGACAGGCGTTCGATACCAACGGCCAGCACTATTAGCGACGTACTGTAATGAACAGACGTGAATCACAGAACGCTTGGTTCGATCGACTCGGTAAGCGAAATCGGCTACGGTTCGTGGCAGATCGGCAGTGACTGGGGCGATGTTTCGGTGGCTGAGGCCCAGAACGCGGTCAAAACGGCTCGTGAGGCCGGTATTGACTTCTTTGATACCGCGGATGTCTACGGCGATGGCCGTTCCGAAACGATCCTCGGAGACGTGTTAGAAGCGGATATCAATCGCGCTGCTGTCACCGTCGCAACGAAGGCGGGCCGCCGTCTCGATCCACACACGGCCACGGGTTACACCGAAGAGAATCTTCGACAGTTCGTCGACCGCTCGCGGGAAAACCTCGGCGTCGAGACGCTTGATCTCCTCCAACTTCACTGCCCGCCGACTGAGGTCTATTATCGCCCGTCTGTCTTCGATGCGCTCGAAACACTCTGCGAAGAAGGACAAATCAAACGCTATGGCGTCAGCGTCGAACGCGTCGAAGAGGGACTAAAAGCGATTACGTACCCCGGCGTTGAGTCGGTGCAGATTATTTTCAATCCCTTCCGACAGCGGCCTGCTGAGCTGTTCTTCGAAGAGGCTGCGGCACGCGATGTTGGCGTAATCGTTCGTGTTCCGCTTGCCTCGGGACTACTCACGGGGGCGCTCTCGCGGGGAACCGAGTTCCCCGAAAACGATCACCGAAACTACAACCGTGAGGGCGAGGCTTTCGATGTCGGTGAGACGTTCGCCGGCGTCCCCTACGAGGTCGGTCTCAACGCCGTCGACGCGTTCACCGAACACGTTCCGGCGGATCTTTCGCTGGCGCAGTTCTCACTCCGGTGGATTCTCGATCACGAAGCCGTCTCGACGGTTATTCCTGGGTCGACAACGCCAGAGCATATTTGGGCGAACGCCGCGGTCTCAGATATCGATCCGCTCGGGGGCGACGCCCATGAGTCGGTCGAAACAGTGTACAACGAGTACGTGCGCGAGCACGTCCACCACAGGTGGTGAGCCGTGTTGTTCCACCATAGGTGGTAGGCCGTGTTTTCGCCAGCGCAGCGACCCATTGCAGCGGTTATTTGCTCTCACGTGGGTCGGGTGCAACGAATTTGAAATAGCCAAAGAGCCCGACAGCGAGGGCGACATAATAGACTATTCGCGGCCAGCTATCGGGTGCTGAGCCCCAGGCGACCGAAATGAGAATGAAAATAAGCACGGCGGCGACGAGGTCTTCGAGCAGACTCGTCTGATAGTCACGGATCCGATCGAGCGTTGACGGTCGAGGTTTCACGGGCAGGTCACTCCCGAGAAACGTATACAGGCAGGTTGCGGCTGTGGCCCGCGGGGCTGTGTGAGCCGTCCAGAGACGAGAGACATTACTGTCCACTCGACAGGGGAGGGATATAAATCGTTACGAGCTTCGGACGATCGCCGGAATCCGGTCATCTGCCGTCGTTTCCGAGCCGCGGTAGAGGACGGCTAAGAGTCCTGCAAGCACCGATTCTGCGATTTTTGAGCCGAGTGCAAGCGGGTCGGCGAGGAGGTGATCGACGACGACCACTGCGGCGGAGGCGTCGTGGGTGATCGGATCCGGGCCCCACGGCCAAAAGCCACCGTGACCGAGGACGGTGTGCCAGGCGACATAGCCGACAATGTAGCCGGCCATCAGCCCGATTCCAGCGAGATAGATCGGCTTGGGATCACGGCCATCGAGAATCTGTGCGACGCCGAAAATGATTGCGACACCGGAGACAACAAACACCAGCGGCCGTGGATCGGGAACCGCGCCGATCTGTAGCTGTGTGATCAGCCGGGGGAACCCCCAATAGAGGTGAATACCGGCGACGACCAGCGCGAGTACGCCTGCCAGATACCGGAGCCCTTGTCGCGGCATAATAGGTAGTATGGCAAGCACAATACTGAGCGTTTCGACTCGGAGTCCGAACAGCTATCAACACGGCCGACAGCCATTTTGTATGACTGGATTCTCCTCGCGCGTCGAGCGCATTTCGATCAGTGGGATCCGCGAAGTGTTCGAAGCCGCCGGCGATGATGCGATCAACCTCGGATTGGGTCAGCCCGACTTTCCAACACCAAGCCATGCCAGGCAGGCCGCCGTCGACGCCATTGAATCGGGGCGTGCAGACGGCTATACACCCAACAAAGGAATCGAATCACTCCGTGAGGCGATTGCAGCCAAACACCGCCGAGACCAGGGTATTGACCTCGATCCCGAGGATGTCATCGCCACGTCTGGTGCCAGCGAAGCGCTTCATATTGCACTCGCCGCACATGTCGAAACCGGCGACGAGGTCATCATTCCCGATCCGGGCTTCGTTTCGTACGACGCACTGACGAAACTCGTCGACGGCACGCCCGTCCCCGTTGGCCTCCGCGATGACCTTACCCTTGATCCAGCAGCAGTCGAGGAGGCGATTACTGAGGACACTGCGGCGTTTGTGGTCAACTCGCCGGCAAACCCGACGGGCGCGGTTGCAAGCGAGGCCGACGTTCGCGAGTTCGCCCGAATTGCCGACGAGCACGACGTGCTCTGTCTGTCCGATGAGGTCTATGAGTACACGGTTTTCGAAGGCGAACACCACTCGCCGATTGAGTATGCTGAAACCGACAACGTCGTCGTTGTCAACTCCTGTTCGAAGCTTTACTCGATGACCGGCTGGCGACTCGGCTGGGTTATCGGGAGCCACGAGCGGATCGAACGAATGGTCCGCGTCCACCAGTATGCCCAGGCCTGTGCGAGTGCACCTGCACAGTTCGCCGCCGAGGCCGCACTAACCGGTCCACAAGAGATCGTCGACGAAATGACCGAATCGTTCCGCCGGCGCCGTGATATTCTCCTCGATGGATTGGCTGCGCACGACCTCGAGTGTCCGACCCCACGCGGGGCGTTCTACGCCATGCCAGCGGTTCCCGAGGGCTTCGTCGCCGAATGTATCGCTCGTGGCGTTATTATCGTCCCTGGTGAGGCCTTTGGCGAACACGGCAAGGGACTGGCTCGGATCTCGTATGCAACCGATGAGGAGACGTTACGGGACGCACTCGATATCATGGGCGAAGCGGCCGCTGCAGTCAGATAAGCGCCGAATCGTCTCACAATCAGAACGGTACAAACACGCTTTGCCGTGGCTACCGAGCGGGCTGTATGGATGATCGACTACTCGTGCTCAATCGGGATGCCGACTGCGTGTCAGTCTTTGACCCGGCCTCGGGCGACCCACTCCACGAGATTGAGACCGATTTCGACCCCTGCGAGATCGAAACCTCGCCGGATGGCTCGAAAAGCTATGTCACTTGTGGCTCGGGTGACTGTCTCAATATCATCGACAACGAAACGTTTCAGATTACAGGACAAATCGACCACGAGTTGTTTGACCGACCAAACGGTCTTGTCGTTCGCGAACGGGCCAACGAACTGTGGTTAGTGTCGGAAAAAAACAGCCAGCTGTTCGTCTTCGATATCGAAACTGATGCCCTCCTCGATGTCATCGAGACCCATCAGGACCGGTCACATATGCTCGCACTCAACGCGGATGAGTCGCGGCTCTATGTTGCAAACAGCAGCGGCAAAACGCTCACCGTCATCGACTGTGATGAGCGTCGTGTCTCGGTCGACGTGCCGGTTGGCAACGGACCAAAAGGCGTCGGCGTCAACCCGGAAACCGACAACGTCTATATCGCTGTACGGGACGAATCAAAACTCCTGATTCTCGATCCCAAGCAGCTCGAGGTCGCCTACCGAACAGAACTCGGTACCACGCCAACACGGGTTGAATTCTCACCACAACAGACGCTCGCACTCGTTCCGAATCAGTCGTCAAACGATGTCTCGGTTATTGAGACGCGATTCCCCCGCAATGGAACTCTCCGGCCGTGGGAAGTCCAGCGGATTCCCGTCGGAATCCGACCGGGAGGGGTTGTGTTCAATGGGGATGGCTCAATGGCATACGTTGCCAACACGAAATCGAATGACGTGTCGGTTCTTGATATGACCGAGCGTCGCGAGCAGTTCCGGATCGACACGCACACCCATCCCAACGGGATCACCTACGTCACACGCTGAGCGGGCCTCACGGCAGAACCAGCAGAACCGTTTAGCCGGCAGGCTCCAATAGCTGGCTATGACGCCACAGGAACTCCGTGCGTCGATTCCGGCGCTCGCAGAGACGACGTTCTTCAATACGGGTGCAAGCGGGCCGAGTCCGACACCTGTTATCGAGGCAGCAGCCGAGACGCTTCGGTATCACAAAGCTGACGCCCCTGCCCGTGAGGGAATGTATCCAAACGCAGCAGCAACACGAGCCAAGAGTCGCAACACGATTGCCGCGCATCTCGGTGTCTCACCGAGCGAACTCGCACTGACAGAAAGCACGAGCGACTCGATTAGTATGCTTGCAGCCGCGATCGACTGGGAGCCTGACGATACCGTCGTCCGGACGGATTTCGAACATCCCGCCGGGATACTCCCGTGGCAGCGAGCCGTCCGCCAGAACGGTGTCTCGGTCCGTGTTCTCGAAACTGACCGCGGACGAATCGATCTCGATCGCTACACCGAAGCGGTTGCTGAGGCGCGGCTGGTCTGTGTCAGTTCGCTGTCGTGGAACTACGGCACGCGGCTCCCGGTCGAAACGCTAGTCGAGATCGCACATGACGCCGGCGCACAGGTCGTCGTCGATGCGGTGCAGTCGGCGGGTCAACAGCCGGTTGATCTGGATGCGTGGGGTGCGGATTTTGTCGCTGGGTCTGGACACAAGTGGCTGTGTGGTCCGTGGGGCTCGGGCTACCTTTTCGTCCGCGACGGCTGTGAAACCGACCTCCATCCCGCACAGGTCTGTTACAGCAGTGTCGACGATCCAGACACCGCCGACTACACGCTCAAGGGCTCTGCCCACCGCTTCGAGCGGGGAACGGCCTCACCAGCGCCACATGCCGGAATGGCTGCCGCAATCGATCTCTTCGAGCGCATCGGCCTCGACCACATTGAAGCGCGGATCGAGCGTCTCACCGACCAGCTGAAAGAGGCGATTCCACCTCACCAGCTACTGAGCCCAGTGGACTTCGAGTCTGGGCTTGTCACCATCGATGTCGACGACCCCGAGAGCGTCGTCACCACACTTGCCGACCACGACATCCGGATTCGGTCACTACCCGATCCCGAGGCGATTCGCGTCTCCGTTCACGCGTTCAACACGGCCGACGAAATCACCCGGCTTCTCGATGGTCTTGATGCTTGTGGCGCGTTCGCATAGCCACCAGATTGCATCCACGCCACGTCACAGACCTCGCTGTCACACAGTGGATTTGCACTCTCAAGGAGGAATGATTAAGCAGCCGGTCGACGTGTGTGGAATCATGTACGATTCGATTCTGGTGCCCACCGATGGAAGCGAGACAATCGACGGCACGCTCGAGCACGCGATTCGGATGGCGAGCGATACCGGAGCGACGATTCAGGCGCTCTATGTTGTCGATACGCGGGTGATTCATGCGACGTCCGGTGAGCTTCGAGACGACCTCGCGACGGATCTAGCCGAGCAGGGCGAAACGGCCGTCGGAGCCGTTGCCGACCGGGTAGTTGAGGCGGGTCTCGACGCCGAAACCTCGGTCAGAAAAGGAACGCCTGATAAAGAGATCATTAGTTATGCAAATGAACACGGAACGGATGTCATCGTGATCGGAACGCATGGCAAGACACCACGAGAAAAACTCCAATCGCTCGGCAGTGTCTCCGAACGCGTCGTCGACACCGCCGAAATGCCCGTCTTTGTAATAAAGAACGCCGCAGACGCGTAGACGACGCCAACTGGTTTGCAATGGGCTACCCAGAGGCCCGCGAGCGACACGCTTAACCGCAAAAACACGTGAACAGCAAGTAATGAATCCCGCTCGTCCGGAGGGCTCGAGATGAGCTCCGACGCCGTCACCGAACCAGATCCGTTCCGACAGGCGTGCGAAGCGCTCGTCGAGGGCATTATTGATGGCGACATCGAGCGCGACGACCTCGAATCGGCCAAGCTCACGGTCTGTTCTGAGTATTCTGCCCCGAAGGTTCCAAAGAACACCGAACTGCTCGAACACGCTCCAGCCGAACACCGAGACACCGTCAAAGCCGTCGTCAAGCGCAAACCGGTCCGGACAGCCTCGGGCGTCTCTCCAGTCGCAATTATGACCTCGCCGCATATGTGCCCGCACGGCAAGTGTCTCTACTGCCCCGGCGGCCCAGCCAGCGAATTTTCGTCCTCCCAAAGCTATACGGGCCACGAGCCCGCTGCCGCACGTGGCGTCCAGAACGACTACGACCCCTACGGACAGGTCACCCTCCGACTCCACCAGCTTCGAACTATCGGCCACCCGGTCGACAAAGTCGAGTTGATCCTGATGGGCGGAACGATGACCGCCCGGAGCCACGACTATCAAGAGTGGTTCGTCAAGCGCGCGCTCGAAGCGATGAACGACTACAACCTCGATAGCCCGCCGGAAGCCGCAGAGGGCGTGAGTTTTGCCGAGGACCTCGCGGACTACGAGTTCAAATATCTCGAAGACGTAATTGCCGAAAACGAGACAAACGAGATCAGAAACATCGGGACGACCTTCGAAACCAAGCCCGACTGGTGTGATCCAGAACAGATCAACCGGATGCTTGATTTAGGCGGAACGAAAGTCGAAGTCGGCGTCCAGACGACTTACGAGCGAATCAACCGCGAGATGCACCGCGGCCACGGAAGCCAAGCCTCCATCGACGCCAACCGTCGACTCCGCGATTCAGGATTCAAAGTTGGGTTCCACATGATGCCCGGCCAGCCGGGGATGACCCGTGAGATGTGTCTCGAAGACTTCCGCCAGCTGTTTTCGAATCCGGACTACAAGCCCGATTATCTCAAAATCTATCCGACCCTCGTCGTCCGCGATACAATTACCTACGATATGTGGCGACGCGACGAGTACGACCCACTCACGAACGATGAGGCCGCCGAAATCGTCGGCGAAGTCATGGGCATGATCCCGAAATATACTCGTCTGCAGCGCGTCCAGCGCGATATTCCGGCGGACTTTATCGATGCCGGTGTCTGGAAGTCGAACCTTCGACAGTTGGCCCAGCAGTACGCCGATGACAACGGAATCGAGTGCCGAGACATTCGTGCCCGCGAGGTGGGGATGAACGAAGCTGAGCCGAACATCGAGGATATCGAACTCGACATCATGACCTATGAGGTCTGTGGCGGCACCGAGTTCTTCATCAGCTTTGAGGACACTGTTCAGGACCTCCTGATTGGCTTTTGTCGACTCCGCTTCCCGAATGATCCGGTCCGACGCGAACTCCAGAATGCGGCGATTGTCCGCGAACTCCACGTCTACGGCAGCGAGGCGGGCATTGGACAGGCCGCCGGCGACCGTGACTGGCAACACCGCGGCTACGGCAAACAGCTGCTCGAAACCGCTGAAGAACTAGCAATCGACGCCGGCTTCGAAAAGCTCAGCGTGATTTCTGGAATCGGTGTCCGAGAGTACTACCGTGAGAAGTTGGGCTACACGCAGGATGGCCCGTACGTCAGCAAGTGGCTATAGAACTGCCGTGTGGATAGGTTCATCATACCGACAGCCAACGAGACTGTATGGCAACCCCAGTTCAGGTCGACACGGTATTCGACGATGGCGAACCCTACGAAGCGGCTATCTGTCACGGTGATCTCGTCTATGTTTCCGGGCAACATCCCGTCGACAGCGAGGGCAATGTCGTTGGCGACGACATTTATACACAGACCGAACAGGTGCTCACGAATATCGAGCGCGTCCTCGAAGCCGCCGGAACGAACACCGAGAACATCATCAAGGCAACCGTCTTTCTCACCGATATGGAACAGTTCGAGTCGTTCAACGAGGCGTACGAGCAGTTCCTCGCCGACCCAAAACCTGCACGGAGTGCCGTCGGTGTGACCGGGTTGGCTGTCGAGTCGTTACTGGAAATTGAGGTTATTGCGACCCGGTAATTACTACTTCACTAGAGAGCGAACTGATACCAGCTACAGAACCTCGCATAATCTTGGTTCTGTAGACATTACAGCCACTTTCCAGTCGACCGTATACGTGTTTTGTGTGAACCTGTTTTCTCCGAGATTGCTTCGCTTTGTAGTAAACTATCAATACAATTTATAGTGGGTCGCTATAGATATCGTGCCAGTATGATCGCGGTCTCTGATACGCAAACAGGTGAGAATGTGGGCGCACCGCTGGGGCCGTGTTTCCTGACGCAAATTGCCGACGAGACGGCCCGCCGTCGTGGGGCGATACTCGCTCATGCGCTCTCGTCGGCCCGCGATGTTGAGCTACTCGTCCCTGATGGAGACTCGATGGCGGCTGCAGACTCCGTCGAGCTCCCACACAGCCACCGAGATGCCTACCGGTCGATGACGACAGCAGTCCCCTCGTCATCGGATCTACAACCTATTGTTCGCCAGCAGCACCCCTCGGCGCTCGTCCTCCCACGTGGGCCCGAGGCCACGTTTTTCTCTGGGCTCCTTTCGGATCCGGCCGAACGATTTGCCGACCAGGCGGATGTGCTCACCGTCGACGGCCGTGGACAGGCCGAAACCATCGCCTCGGTGTTGGTCGCCGTCGCCGGCGGCCAACACAGCCAACTTGCAATCGAAGCTGCCCACGCGTTGGCGGCTGCCAACGACGCGGCGGTCGATCTGTTTCACGTCATCGAATCGGATGCGCATGCAAATCAAAAGCGAGGCCACCGAATCCTCGAAGAAGCCGAAGCCTCGATTGGTGGCTACGAGCTCGCCGATACCTGGCTGTATGAGGCCCAAGACACGGCTGAAGCGATTATCGAGCAGTCAGCGTATTATGATCTGACAGTGATGGGCGCGCCGACAATCGGGCCGCTCGAACGGTTTGTTTTCGGCTCGACTTCGAAAAACGTCCAGCGTGAGGCAGCATCACCAGTTGTCGTCGCTCACGCTCACAGTCCATAAACTGCTGAAATACTGCTCATACATGCGGTTCGACACGCTCAACGTTTTTTTAGCGACATCAGCGACAATTCACGTGTAGCTGTCTCACCTACCGCCCGGATCCGACTGCACTACGTGTCGATCTCGTCAACGAGGTCGCCTGCAACTCCAGTATAGCTGGCTGGCGTCAGCGCCAACAGCTCTTCGCGGACGGCTGCATCGACATCGAGCGATTCAAAGAGTTCATAGAAGTCTTCGAGGGTCACCTGCTTGCCGCGAGTGAGTTCTTTGACACGCTCGTAGGCGTCGGTATCGCCCTCACGCCGCAAAATCGTCTGGACGGCCTCGCCAATGATTTCGGGCGTCGATTCGAGTTCGTCGGCCATGACCTGTTCGTTGGGGACGATTTTGCCGAGCCCCGCTTGCGCTTTTTTGTAGCCGATAAGACAGTGGCCGAAGGCCGCACCGATATTGCGTTTGACCGTCGAATCCGAGAGGTCCCGCTGGAGTCGCGAGGTGGTGATGTAGTCGGCGAGGAAGGTCAGATCCGAATTGGCCTTCGAGAGGTTGCCTTCGCTGTTTTCGAAGTCGATCGGATTGACCTTGTGTGGCATCGTTGAGGAGCCGGTTTCGCCCTCGACGGTTCGCTGGCCGAGATAGCGGTCCGAAATATAGAGCCACATATCTCGGTCCATATCGATCAGGACAGTGTTGATTCTTCGGGTGGCGTCGAAGACGGCCGCCAGATCATCACAGGGGTTGACCTGCGTCGTCAGCGCGGTGTGTTCAAGCCCAAGCCCGGAAATAAACTCTCGAGAAAACGCCTGCCAGTCGACATCGGGGTACGCCGCGTGGTGTGCCGCATACGTGCCTGATGCACCCGCGAGTTTGCCAGAAAGGTCGTCAGTCGCCCGCCGAAGCCGCCCCATCGTTGTTCCGAGGCGGGCAGCGTAGACAGCCAGTTCCTTGCCGAAGGTCGTCGGCGTTGCCGGCTGGCCGTGGGTTCGCGCCAACATCGGGAGGTCGCAGTGCTCCTGTGCCAACTCAGTCAGTGTGTCGCGGATCTCAGTCAATTCAGGGAGTAGAACGTCCTCAACAGCGGGTTTGACCAAGAGGCGATGGGCGAGGTTGTTGACGTCCTCACTGGTCAGCCCGAAATGAATCCACGGATAGAGTCGTTCGGCGTCGACAACGGCGTTGGATTCACTGAGCTGAATCCGCAGAAAGTATTCGACGGCTTTGACATCGTGGTTGGTTGCACTGTAGCCGGCTGCGCCCTCGACTTCGAGCTGTTTGACCAGCCGGGCGTCGGCGGCGTCGAACGTCTCGTAGGTATCGTAAATCGCCGCGATTTCGTCGTCCGCGAGGTTGAGTGGTACCGCCGAGAGATCGGCGAGTGCAACAAGGTAGTCTGCTTCGACCTGAATACGGGCACGCATGAGCGCGGATTCACTGACATAGGGGCTGAGTGGGGCCGTCCGTCGGCTATACCGGCCATCGAGTGGCGACACCGCTGACAGTGGATCGGCGCGCGGAAGTGCTGTCATGGTCGAATCTGCCCGTGGAACTCGCAAAAGCGTGTCGATGGCCGTTACCGTGCGGCCGAAGAAAACACATTCATATGTATAAGAGACGGTTTCGACTGCCGTTTCAGCCATAAATCTATCCGCGATCATGCACACTCGCCGAAGTCGACCGCAACTGTTTTTCCGCCGGCAGGAAACGACGAGGTATGGTCAAAATCGCCGGCTTAGCAAGCAATCGCGGCCGAAACCTGTTACATATTGCCGACCGGATGCCGGGTGGGGCGGAACTTGCGATCGTACTCACCAACAACGAAGGTGCACCAGTGGTTGAAGGCGCATCAGAACGCGGAATCCCGACTGAGGTCGTTGCCCGCGACGAGGACGAATCGCGCGATACACACGAGCAACGGATTCTTGACACCCTCGAGGGCTATGATTTCGATCTCGTCTGTCTTGATGGCTACATGCGTGTACTCACTGAGACATTCATCGAGAACGCGCCGACAACGCTCAACATTCACCCGTCGCTCTTGCCGGCATTCCCCGGCATGGATGCCCACGAGCAGGTGCTCGGTTCTGGCGTCCGGATGACCGGCTGTACCGTCCACGTCGTCACCGAGGAAGTCGACGCCGGCCCCATCGTCACCCAAGAGGCGGTCCCGGTCTACGAGGATGACGACGCCGACGCACTCAAAGGACGGGTGCTCTACGAGGCCGAATTCACCGCGTATCCGCGCGCGGTCCGCTGGTTCGCCGAGGGCCAGGTGACGGTTGATCTCGAGACCGAAACCGTCGAAATCGCCGGCGACACGGGCGGAGAGTTCCCTCAGCGCCGCGTCGTCTCCGACGACCTTGCCGATACGCTTCGGTACGGTGAAAACCCCCATCAGGACGCCGCAATCTACGCTGACACAGCCTGCGAGGAAGCCAGCGTTGTCGCCGCCGACCAGCTCAACGAGGGCGCGAAGGCACTCAGCTACAACAACTACAACGATGCTGACGGGGCACTCAACCTGATCAAGGAGTTCGACGAGCCTGCCGCCGCAGTCATCAAGCACACGAATCCCGCGGGCTGTGCAACCGCCGGCTCGCTTGCAGCGGCCTACGACAAGGCGCTTCGAACCGACCCGAAAAGCGCCTTTGGTGGTGTTGTCGCACTCAACCGCGAATGCGATGCTGAAACCGCCGAACAGATCGTCGACTCGTTTAAAGAAGTCGTCATTGCGCCGGGCTACACGGATGCAGCGCTTGATGTCCTGACCGAGAAGAAAAACCTCCGCGTTCTCGACGTGGGTGCGCTCGATGAAATCACTGAGACGATGGCTGAAAAACCGATTGTCGGCGGCCGGTTAGTCCAACAGCGTGATCTCGCTGCGCCCTCGATAGACGACCTCGAAATCGTCAGCGAGCGCGAACCGACCGACGAGGAACTCGAAACCATGCAGTTCGCCTGGCAGACACTCAAACACGTCAAATCCAACGGGATCGTGTTTGCCAACGGAACTGAAACAGTTGGGCTCGGCGTCGGACAGGTTTCCCGAGTCGATGCGGTTGAACTCGCCGGCAAGAAGGCCGAACGCGACGCCGAAGGCAAGACGGCCGAGGGATCGGTTATGGCCTCGGACGCCTTCTTCCCGTTCCCCGACGGCATCGAAGCGGCTGCGGAAGCCGGTGTTGAGGCGGTAATTCAGCCCGGTGGCTCGGTCAACGATGAGGATGTGATCGCAGCAGCCGACGAACACGGGATGGCGATGGTCTTCACCGGGATGCGATGCTTTAGACATGACTGAGCGTAGCGAGGGAGTGTCTACAGTCAGCGAACGAGCGTAGCGAGTTCGCGCTATTTCCGCCACGACTGAGGGGAGCGAAAGAGTTGCGGAAAGCAGCGTGTAAGCAAAGCGAACACGCACGTCTTTAGGCATGACTGAGCGGTACGAGGAACTGGCTAAAGTCAGTGAACGAACGAAGTGAGTTCGCGCGATTTCCGCCACGATTGAGTAACGTTCGTTCACAGAATTTCCGACATGGCTGCCCATGCGGGTGCATCGTCTATTCTGTGAGAATACGGACAAAAGCCCGCAAAAAGATGACGATTCTACACACCTATTCTCACGAATTGGGAACTCGGATGTGAGTATATGTTGGTACCAGCCATTGATCCAGATAGAGGGAGATCACAATGTCAACCAACACTGAAACC
>CAZCYW010000030.1:0-27293 GCA_964503105.1 uncultured Haloferacaceae archaeon | reverse complement strand
ATCCGCTTGTTTGTAAAAAAGGAGTAATCCACCTCAGTCGTCTTTTCGAAGGTTCGTAACGTCCATCAACTCCGTAAGGAGTTGCGTCTCGAAATCGTCGTCTGCGACAATCAGTTCATCACCAGTAGATCGCGCGGTCGCCGCGATGAGGAGGTCCCGAGCAGCCATCCGTTCTCCGTCATCCATCAACTGGTCCTGTATCCGCCCCGCCTCCAGGGCGACCTGTTCGTTGAGGTCGAGAGCGCGGACACCGCCGAATTCCTGGCGTACCTTGACAACGTCCGTGGTTCCAGAGCCGACCTCACCATTGATGACCTCGAAGACACAAACCGAGGAGGTGAGGTAGGGCTGTCCCCGGTCTTCAACATAGTCGACGACATCAGGAATGCCTTCGAGCATGTCGATAATGACCGAGGAATCGAGGAACGTCACCGTTGGAAACTCTCCCGAGAACGCTTCACTGCCTCGCGGGCTTGGTCAGCCTGTTGCTCACTCCACGCACCGATGTTGATTGGCTTTTCGCTCTGTGCGAGGCGTTCGAGGAGTTCGTCAAACGTCTCATCTTCCTGTTTCAGGCTCTCCAGCATCCGTTTCGTATCGTCGGTAACTCGTATGGATGTGCTCATATGTATACAGCCTGCATACACCGACAACTATCTTTCGGCGAGTTCGGGATCAGATGTTTCATCATTCGAATTTTGTGCAGAAATCCGTTGATCGACTTGCACTCGCAGTCTTCCACGAGGTTGATGAACCACTCAGTCCTTGGTTACTCCCGAACGTTTCGACCCTGCACATCGCCGAACCGCTCGTCGTCGCCGCTTCGGCCGATGTCATCACCGGGCGTTCGCTCGTAGACGACCTGTCCACGGACCATCGTTAGCTCGGGGAAGACGCCGAGCCGACCTTCAAACGGCGTCCAGTCGCACTTTGTGTGCGTGTCTGCGCCGCGAATCTCACGGGTTGCATCGGGATCGACAAGGACGAGGTCAGCATCGTAGCCCGATTCGATCCGGCCTTTCGAGTCGAGATCGAAGATTTCTGCGGGGTTGTGTGCGACGAGTTCGACGATCCGTTCATAATCGAGGTCGCCTTGACGGGCGGATTCGAGGAGCAAGGGGAGCATGGTTTCGACACCGGGGACGCCGCTCGGAGCATCCCAGAGGCCGGCCTCTTTTTCATCGCGCGTGTGCGGAGCGTGGTCGGTGGCGATGATGTCGACCGTTCCGTCGGCAACGCGCTCGAAGACGGCGTTGCGTCGCGTCTCGCTGCGGAGTGGTGGATTCATCCGGCCATAGGTTCCCAGTTCGTCGAGGTCGTCGCGCGAAAGGTAGAGGTGGTGCGGACAGACCTCGCAGGTCGCCCCGCCGGAAACGGCGGCGTCGATTCCTTCCGGCGTCGACGCGTGGGCGATGTGTATCGATGCACCCGTTTTTTCGCCGACGTTAGTTGCACGTTCGACGGCCGCCTCTTCGGCCTCGGCGGCGCGGAAGGCACTCCAGAGGTCGGCATTGGCCCCCTGACCGATGCCACCGGCGTCGGCCTCGCGGGTCGATTCGTCGAACAACGTCTCGTCTTCGGCATGGACGGTGACCGTCAGGTCGTGGCTGGCGGCGCGTTCGGCCGCATCAGCAAAGAGATCAAGTGCGATGCCCATATCGCCGGTCGAATCGGCGAGAAAAACCTCACCGAGTGCACACAGTGGCTGCGAAAAAAGCGAGTCGGGATCCCAGTCACCGGTGACACCGCCGTTGATGCCGTAATCGACGTGTGCTTGTTGTGCGCGTTCAGCTTTCGCATCGAAATTAGCTTTCGAGGTTGTCGGTGGATTCGTGTTCGGCATGTCGACGACGGTCGTCACCCCACCCGCGGCGGCGCTTTTGGTCGCCGTTTCCCAAGTTTCTTTGTGCGAGTACCCCGGTTCGCGAAAGTGGACGTGCGCATCGATCGCACCGGGCAAAAGGAGCTTGCCGTCTGCAGCAATCACCTGTTCGTCAGTCTTGGCGTTGAGGTCGGCGTCGACCGACTTGATAGTTTCTCCGGAAACCCGTACATCGACACGGGTTCCATCGACGAGTTCGGCATTCGTGAGGAGCATACCGGCAGTGAGCGGGCGAGGTTCCTAAAGGTCGTGAAACCTCGTCGGCCCGTCGCCGCGACCCCGTCGCCAGTAGCCCGTCGCCGCCAGCGGGCACCGAGTTCGACGTGTCGCTCACGTTTTTCGCCGGCGGGCTGTTCTCTCCACGAGAGCCGGTAGGCGCGCCGCGTCGACTACGCTTCGACCCGCTCGACGACAGACTCGCTGTCGCCGACGAGCGCGGCTTCGAGCGCACGAGCGACCCGTTCGGGCTCGTCAGGTCCATCGGCGGCCGACACGCTTCCAACCGAACCGGGATCGAAGTCAATCCCGAGTGCCCGATAGACCGGCTCCAAGACGGCTCGGAGTTCGGTTTCGTCGGTTTCGGCAACCGTGAGACAGCCCGATACCATCGCGGCTCCCGACTGAACGCGTTGGGCAAGCCCGGCGATTTTTCCCGTGAGGTCTCCCTCGTTGTCGACACCGCTGACAGAGTGGCTCCCTGGACAGTAGGCGTCGGCTGGCTCGCCGCGAATCACGTCACAGCCGAGATCACGCAGAGCCTCGATAAGCGTCTCGCTGGCGACGCCATAGCGGTCGCACATCCCGCGGCGAACGTCAGCAATCGGGACTGTATGGGCGAACGCCAGTGTCCGGCCAGTATAGGCGACCGCGCGGCCACCGACGCGACGTTCGACCGGCTGAAAGCCGCGTTCGACGGCCGCACGACGGGCCGTCTCGTAGCCCTCAGCGTACGTATCTCGCCGACCAAAAGCGACCTGTCGGTACGGCTGCCAGACGCGAACCACCGGCTGGTCGGTTTCAGCAGTCCATTCGAGCAGCGCCGTCGTCGCGGCCCGATCCGCCTCGAGATCGCTCGCCCGGCCGCGGAGCACGCGCACCTGCATACTCGCCTACTTGGGTCGACGCGGCTAAGCGGTTCCGCCTCGACGTATCGGTATGAATCCGCCGGAGCCGCGAGTCGTCCTTGATCCGGCGGTCGTCGCTCGGTATCCGCGCTTTTCGCGGTACAACTCCCCGTATCCGGCTCACGACCGGGGTCGGGCAATCGATCTCTATCCCACGGACAACACCGCCCGATCGCCGGTTGCCGGCACCGTTCTCGAAACCCACACGGTCGGCTGTCCGAGTCGCGAGTATGCTGCCGACACCGACCATCTGATCTGTATCGCCGTCGAAGACGGCGCAACGCTCGATCCCGCGGGAACGGACACCACCCTCGTCGCACGGATTCTCCACGTCGAGCCGTGGGTTGAACCCGGTGACGACATCGAACTCGGTAAGCCACTCGGATCGATGGTTCGCTCGGGATTTTTCGGTCAGTGGGTCGACAACCACATCCATCTTGATTTTCGGCTGTCGAGCCAGCATCTTCGTCGTGCCAGCGGATCGCTTCGACTTGTCGCTGACGTCCCGGTTGCTGGACTGCAGTGGGACGGCACCGGAACAGTGACTGAAACCGGCCCAACGCATCTCGTGGTTGACTCGCCGATTTCGACATGCTCTGATGGTGGCTCGACGAGCGACCGACCCGGCTTTGTTGCACTCGCTGCTGAGTGTGGCACCCCACTAGATGGCGGGTTTGCCCATTATAGTGGCGGAGGGGTGTTGACTGATGCTGACGATTCAGGGGCTCGATCACTTTGGTTTCTCGGCCAGCCGGTTGGCACTGTCGAGAACAGCCGTGTTGTGTGGCATGATATCGACCTCTTGGCGAATGGTGAACGAATTACCGGCCTCTCATTGTTCGCGTCGCGCACTGGGTATGGAATCAAACTCGTTGCCCCCGGCCACGAGTGGTGTACTGGTGACCGCATCGAACTCAGTGTTCGTCAGTGCACCGAACCAATCCGACTCAGCAGTCGAGATTGACTGACAGTACCAGATACGTACCAGTTAGAGAGGCAGGTTTTTCAGTCAGTAAGAATTGACCGTCTCGCTTATATACGGCTGTCAGTACGTGGGCCATAGATGGATCTATTTGATTCCATATCCGGGCAGACAGCGGTATCGAGACGGGCACTGCTGCAGGGCGGGCTCATCGCCGGGATTACCGGACTCGCGGGCTGTACGGCGACACAATTTGGAGGCGAGCAAGCACTTAGTGCGGGCAAAGACGAAACCAGTGAGGACGATGAGCTCTCAGCAGGAAAACAGGCTGCCGACGGGAGCGACACCGATTCAGATGACGGTGGTGGCGGCACGAAAACGGTCATCAGCCAGGTCGACCTCAGCGAGCGAGACGGTCGGGTGACGATCCGCCTTGGCGTCTACGAGCGTGTTGTTCTCGATCGGAATCTGGCTGATGGCGATTCGACCGGCGAGTCGGCTTGGCGAATCGACGGGAAGCGAGCCGCACTGAAGGGAGTCAGTTTCCGAGCCCGCGAGGACGACACGCTTCAACTCACACTGCAGAACCCAACGCCGGTCCCGTATACGTTTTCGGTGACGACGAGTGACAACGGCGGCCGGGTCGTTTCGGCTGACAGTTACGGCGTCACCGTCGCTGCCGGCGCAGTCGAGACGGCGGTTATCGACTGGCTTGACCGCGGAACGTACGCCTATTCGGTGTTGCCCGCAGCGACAGACCCGCCGGGACTCTTCGGCCAGTTTGACATTCGACATTAGCCCGGAGACGTCGCGAGAACTCCCAGACCCAATCTCACCGATGCCGGCGGATTCGGGTGCGTGCCGGTAGGAATTTGTAGCTGCGTCCATTTGTCTTGGTATACTATGACACAGTCTTATCTGGATCGCTTCGCACAGCCATCGACGGTGGCTGTTGGCAGCCCCAAACCCCCCGGAGCAAAGCACTTATCCCCCGACCGACCGGACCCAACGGTAACCCCTGCGAGTCAATCATGAATGAAGTTCAACTCGAAGTGGCGAAGGCGTACCCGAACGACTCGGGACGCGGTATCGCCCGCCTTGACCCCGATACACTACTCCACCTCAAGCTCTCTCCCGGCGACATTATCGAGATAGAGGGTGGCGATGTGACCGCGGCCAAAGTGTGGCGTGCTGATCGACAAGACTGGAACACCGACACCGTCCGCATTGATGGCTTTACCCGGCAGAACGCGGATGTTGGCATTGGCGAGCGGGTGACGATCCGCAAAGCCGAGGCTGAAAAGGCCGAGAAGCTCGTCCTTGCGCCGCCCGAAGAAGCGAACGTCCAGTTCGGCTCGGACGCCGCGGGCATGGTCAAACGCCAGATCCTCAAACGGCCGGTCGTCGAACGCGACATCGTCCCCGTGATGAGTTCGACGAACCACCCGTTCATGCGGTCGCCCGGGCAGGCGATTCCGTTGATCGCGGTCGAAACCGAGCCTGACGGTGTCTGTCTGATCACCGAGGACACGGAGGTCGAACTCCGCGAGGAGCCGATCAGCGGCTTCGAAAAGACCGGCGGCGGAATTACGTACGAGGATATTGGTGGTCTGCAGAACGAAATCCAGCGCGTCCGCGAGATGGTCGAACTGCCGATGAAACACCCCCAGATCTTCAAGAAACTGGGGATCGAGCCACCGCAAGGTGTGCTCTTGCACGGCCCGCCGGGTACTGGTAAAACCCTGCTCGCCAAGGCGGTCGCCAACGAAACCTCCGCGAGTTTCTTCTCTATTGCAGGCCCCGAGATTATCTCGAAATACTACGGGGAATCCGAACAACAACTCAGAGAAATTTTCGAAGACGCCAAAGAAGAATCGCCAGCGATCATCTTCATCGACGAGTTGGACTCGATTGCGCCCAAACGCGAGGACGTCACCGGCGAGGTCGAACGCCGTGTCGTCGCCCAGCTGTTGACGATGATGGACGGCCTCGAAGCACGGGGGCAAGTGATCGTCATCGCAGCGACCAACCGCGTCGACTCAGTTGATCCCGCACTCCGTCGACCCGGCCGCTTCGACCGCGAGATCGAGATCGGTGTGCCGGACGAAGTGGGTCGCAAAGAGATTCTTCAGATCCACACCCGCGGTATGCCGCTGTCGGATGACGTCTCGCTGAGCCATTTGGCCGACGAGACTCACGGCTTCGTCGGTGCAGACATCGAGAGCCTCACGAAAGAGGCCGCGATGAAGGCTCTCCGGCGCTACCTCCCCGAAATCGATCTCGACGAGGAGGACATTCCACCAAGCCTCATCGACCGGATGATCGTCAAACGCAACGACTTCAGCGGCGCGCTCAACGAGGTCGAACCCTCGGCGATGCGCGAAGTCCTTGTCGAGTTGCCGAAAATCACGTGGGATGATGTTGGCGGGCTTGATTCGCCGAAACAGCAGGTCAAAGAGAGCGTCGAGTGGCCCCTCACTTCGCCCGAAAAGTTCGAGCGGATGGGCGTCGAAGCACCGAAAGGTGTCCTCTTGTACGGCCCGCCTGGCACTGGCAAGACGCTGATGGCCAAAGCGGTCGCCAGCGAGACGAACGCCAACTTCATCTCGGTGCGTGGTCCGCAGCTCCTGAGCAAGTGGGTCGGCGAAAGCGAAAAGGCGATCCGCCAAACATTCAGAAAAGCTCGGCAGGTCAGCCCGACGATCATCTTCTTCGACGAGCTCGACAGCCTCGCGCCCGCCCGCGGACAGGAGATGGGCAACAACGTCTCCGAACGGGTCGTCAACCAGCTGCTGACCGAGCTCGACGGGCTCGAAGAGATGGGCGAAGTAATGGTGATCGGCGCGACCAACAGACCGGATATGATCGACCCCGCGCTGATCCGTTCGGGCCGGTTCGACCGGCTCGTGATGATCGGCCAGCCCGACGAGGAGGGTCGCGAGCAGATTCTCCGGATTCACACCGAAAAAACGCCGCTTGCGCCGGATGTGAGCCTTCGCGAGATTGCCGAAATCACCGACGGCTACGTCGGCTCGGATCTCGAATCGATCGCCCGCGAGGCCGCGATCGAAGCGCTTCGCGAGGACGACGACGCCACCGAGGTCGAGATGCGACACTTCCGCAAGGCGATGGAGTCGGTTCGGCCGACGGTCACCGACGACATCATGACCTACTACGAGGAGATCGAAGAGCAGTTCCGCGGCGGGGCCCGCGAGCAGTTCAGCGAGCGTCGTGACGGCCGTATCGGCTTCCAGTAGCCGGCGCTGTTCTGCTGTTTTTGTCTGTTGACTCAGCTATCCCGGATCGGTTTGACTGTCTGTTGTGACCGGATAGCCTGCTACTCTGCTATGGTTACCAGCTGTGTACAGTATTGAGATGTGTACAGAAATAAGTGCAAAATACGTTACCACACGTGGCAATTTACAAACAATTGTATGCGGCTCAAAGTTGGTATGGTACGCGAACCATCCGATGACGACGGAACTCGATCTGATAACAACGCACAGCCAACGCGACGAGGCTATCTCGGTACGGCCGGAGCCATTGTCGGCGCGTCGGCACTGCTGAGTGGGAACGCGCTTGCAGGGGACAAAAAGAAGAAAAAGAAAAAAGAGGTCGAAGTCGTAGACCCCGGAGAAGACAATGCAGTGGAAGATACGACGGTTTTTGAAGAAACCGCACGGGTCGTTATTGACGAACCTGGTGACTATGTGCTTGATGAGGATTTCTCAATTGAGGGTGGAGAGATTGGAATTCTAATTCAGTCAAGCCTTGTGAGATTTAACGGACAGGGTAATACAATTAGTGGTGATGGTGGTGGACGTGGCGTGTTTATTGATGGGGACATAGCGACAAACGTTGTTGTCCAGAACTTGGCTGTCGAGGACCTTGGCAAAGGTGTCGAGGCATTTGAGCCAAATAATTCGGTTATTAGTGAAATTGTTGGTGAAAATTGTGGTGACGGAGTTGACATCAATAATGACGCATCCGACAATATTGTTCAAGACTGTGAATTTGATAACAGTCCAATACGATTAGATAGCACTAATGGCAATCTCATTATTGGCAGTAGCATTGTTGATACCGAAGACGGCCCTGGTATCTCGGTTACTGACTCAAGCAGCAATGATGTCATCAACAACGATATAACCGGAAATGACGGTGCTGGAATCTCAATAAGTGCTGGAATAAACAATCGTGTCATTTTCAATCGGATAACCGGCAACGGCGGTGCTGGAATCGAACTCCTAAGTGAGGACCAGAACGTGTTTCTCAACAACGACCTCAGTGATAACGACGGTGGGCCATGCGACGTCGAAGACGAGGATAATACTTTTGAAGGAAACGTTCCCGAATGCGATCTTGAGTAGTTCTAAAATAAGTCACGACTGGCTGCTCAACTAATACATTTCTTACTTTTTACGCAGGCACATCATTTTATTTGTAGCCTGTTTGATTCAACAGAAACCGGTTTGTCGGACCGCGAGAAACTCCCGCCTATGTCGCGGTCGACTGACCACAGCGCCGATACGTCGCCAACGCTTCGCCGGCCGGTTCCAGAAGCGCTTACGGAGTCATATCTTTCACACGGTCCCAGTCTCGTCATGCTGCTCGTGGTCAATGCGACCGCATTTCTTGTTGGGATTCGCTTCTACGTCGACACCATGCCCGAGGTGCCAACGCTGTTGTGGCCGCTGTATGCCGACTCGCCGACGGCCATCGCGTTGGCAACCCTCTCGCTTGCAACGCTGTTGCCGGCACTCGGTAGTCGACTCCGCGAGGTGCCGGTCAACCGCCCGCTGGCGTATCTCCATACACTCGCATTTGTCTGGCTCGTTAAATACGGCCTCTGGACGGCCCTCGCGCTCAACCGCCGGGCCGACCTCTATATTGGATTTGACGCCGGCGCACTCTACGATTACTGGTTTATTATCCTCACCCACCTGCTGTTTGTCGTGCTGGCGTTCGCGATTCTTCACTACGGCCGAACAACCCGCGGTGCACTCGCGCTGTCGCTCGGGCTGTTGTTGTTAAACGATGTCGTTGATTACGGCTTTGGCTACCATCCACCGCTTCGCTACGAGCCTGGAGCCCTCTTGGCGACGCTGACGGTTGGCCTTTCGATTGGGGCTGTCGCCCTTGCGTGGTGGGCTTTCGAGCCACTTGATCAACGCCCGTCGGACGATCATGGTCTCGATTCGTGATATGACAATCGAATCGATAGACTGCACTGTCTTTGTAGACAACGTTTTATTCGCGCTCACGTACTCTCCAGTATGGATTCGGCGGTACTCTTAGACCTTCTCGGCAATGAGAACCGTCGGCGGATTCTCCGCTTGCTCTCACAGAAACCCTGTTATGTCACCGAGATCAGCGAGTATCTCAATGTGAGCCCCAAAGCAGTCATCGACCACCTTCGCAAACTCGAAGCCGCAGGCCTCATCGAAAGCCGGACTGACGACCAACGCCGAAAATACTTCCACATCACCCGGAGTCTCCGACTCGAAGTCAACGTCTCACCACACAGTTTCGGCGCAAAAAGCGCCTATCCAGCGAGTGCAACACTCGATATGTCGGGGCGCTGTCCGCATCTCTCGCTTGAGGCTGTCGGGAAAAACGGCCAGGAACACGATACGGCAACCGACGATATCGAATCGCTAGCCGAGGAATTTGGCCGGCTTCAATCGCTCGATAAGGAACTGTCGCTCGCCCAACGGTGGGTCCACGGCCGGCTGACCGAGACGCTCGAAGCACTCACCGATCGCGTAGGGATCAACGCGGACGGCCGATTTTACGCCGAAGTGCTGGCGGCCATCGTCGAAACCGATGGGACAACACCCGCGGTTGTCGCGGCGCTGACGGCTCCACCAGACACTGTCGAACAGGCACTGACACAGCTCGAAATTGCGAACGTCATCGCCTACGACGGCGAGCAATGGCTGATTTCATAGCATTCAGAGGTCTTGGGTCAGCCCGTCGCGTAGATCGCGGCCGAAGTAGTGGCCGACCACTGCGAGTATGGCCCCGAGACCAACACCTAATCCGGCAAACGCAAGCCCGTACTGTTGGAAAAAGTGCCAGCCGACGGGGAGTGCGCCGGTCGTCAGGAGACTCGCCGCGAAGCTTGCCCCAACAACCCCGCCGCCGGCAACCGCGGTTTCGAGATAGCGACGCTGTGAAACGACGAGCCCGACGAGAAAGGTCGCAACGAAAACGCCCGCAAGCGAGCCGATTGCGCCGACAAGCGGAACTGCGCCGCCGACAACGACACCGACTGCGATGAGGACCATCGAGAAAAGAACAGCCTTGAGCGAAAAGAAATCCCCAAACTGCCGTGTTTCGGTGTCGTCTCCGGCAGCCGGGGCGTGTTCGGCTGCTTTCGTGCTCGCGGTGGTCGAACCGCTGCTCTCGCGCTCGTCAGCCCCGATTTCATCGCTGACCGTTGTGACATCGTCCGAACGCTGCATAGACACACATCGGACGCCGGGACTATGGTTGTTGTGCCGTCCGAGCTGTATTGTTGGCTGTCGGGACCGACGCGAAAGCATGGTTTCAAGTCGGCCGACCGGCAACCCCCGATATGAATCCAGGCGACCGCGTCCGCGTTACGCGCGGGGACGTCGAAAACGAGGGTGTGTTGATGCCGTCGTCGACTGCAGACTATCTCGTGTTGAAGCTTGATGGTGGCTACAATATCGGCATCGACCGCGCTGATGCCGACATCGAGGTGCTCGAATCCGACGTGTATGCCGTCGAAGATGACGCGGCTCCCGACGATCACAGCGTCTCTGAAATCGAGTTTGGCGACGACCTGCCGACGATCTCACTTATTTCTACCGGCGGAACAATCGCCTCGACAGTTGATTATCGAACCGGTGCAGTCACCGCACAGTTCACCGCCGAAGACGTGCTTCGGGCTGTTCCCGAACTCGCTGGCCGGGCAAACTACCGCGGTCGCGTCGTTGCCAACATCCTCAGCGAAAACATGGATCCCGAGATCTGGCACCGCCTGGCCCACACCGTCCACGAGGAGATCGAGGCCGGAGCCGACGGTGTTGTCGTCATGCACGGCACCGACACGATGCAGTATTCGGCGTCAGTACTCTCGTTCATGCTCGAGACGCCGGTTCCGATCGTCTTTACGGGAAGTCAGCGTTCGGCTGACCGACCCTCGTCGGACAACGTGATGAACGCCGTCTGTGCGGTCGAAGCCGCGAAAGCCGACTGTGCGGAAGTCTTGCTTTGTATGCACGGCTCGGAAAGCGACGATGTCTGTGCGCTCCACCGCGGAACACGTGTTCGGAAAAATCACACCTCTCGGCGGGATGCCTTCGAGACGGTCGGCAACCGCCCACTGGCGATGGTTGAGTATGCGACCGCCCAACGTGACGGTGCGGATGGCGATGTTGCGGCCGACGCCATCACGTTCAATCGGTCCTACACGGCTCGCGGCGAGGTCGATCTCGCACTTGCTGGCGACCTCGACCCGGCTGTCGAACTCGTCAAATTCACGCCGGGAATGGATCCTGCGGCGTGGGAGTATCTCGACGGCAAATCGGGAGTCGTAATCGAAGGAACGGGGCTTGGACACGTACACACGGATCTGATCCCACGGATCGAACAACTCGTCGACGACGGAACGGTTGTCGCAATGACGAGTCAGTGTCTCGAAGGTCGGGTTTGCGACCGGGTCTACGACACTGGCCGTGATATTCTGGACGCTGGGGTCGTCGAAGCCGGCGATACCCTGCCGGGCACCGCGAAGGTCAAACTCATGTGGGCGTTGGCGAATGTCGCCAATCCAGCCGAGGCGATGGGCCGCTCATTGGCCGGCGAAATCACCGAGGAATCACAGCCGTGGCGTTGACTTCCACTCGGCGCACTCACAGAACCGGTGGCTTCTTTTCGCTCTTGACGAACGACAGCGTATGATCCCGACACACCTCGCACTGCTGGGGACGCCACTGGTACTCTCAATGTTGCTCGACCGACCGATTATGATCGTCATCTATGGGATTACGGTCCTCATTTCGCTGTGGCTCTTCCGCGATGCACGCCGTCGTGGACGGTCGGTTGTCGTTGCCGCTGGCTGGGCGATCGGCGGAATCCTCCTGCCAGCAATCGTTCATTTCATCTATCTCTATGGCCGGCTCAAAACCGAAGGCAGTCTTTTTGAGCCGCCACTGAAAAACGAGGAGTAGAGGCTACTTCGAATCGTTGTTCGGGAGGACAACGACCGGTAGATCGCTTTTTGCGATCAGTGAGCTTCGGACGCCGCCCGAAAGAATATCGAGCCACGAGCTTCCACCACGAGAAGTAAAGACGATTGCCGTTGCATCAACATCGTTTGCGGCCTCAATGAGCGTGTCGGCGACATCAGTCCCGTAATAGATGTCTGTCTCCAGTTCGATGCCGTCGCTTTCGGCGAGTGTGCTCATTCTATCGAACGCCTTTTCGGCATATTCTTGTCGCTGTTGGACACCGGCCTTATCAATTCCACCACCCGCTTTCTGAATGACGTTGACGACGAGTGGGCGACACGTCGCGTGGTCGATCTGATCGCGGAGGGCACGGTAGGTTAATTCGGCGTCTTCCGGGCCAGCGATCGCGACAAGCGGCCGGTCGAGTAGCGTGTTTGTCATCGTGGTGGCTCCCGTTGAGTGTCGATCTGGTGGTTGGTTGCGTCTCGCCGTTGTCGGTCCATATCGCTAATTCATCCCCCCGGCACATAGATTCTTGGCTCTTTCGCTGGCTGTCCGTAATGCGAGGCTCTATTGTCTTCAAGATACAATACTCTCTAATGGGTTTTCATACGTTTGATCCGGCGATGGCTGACCGACTTACGGACGTCAGTCGGTTCAGATTCTGTTCTCGTGAGGAACTGCTCGGTGGACTTGGCGTCGATACTGGTGGGCACCTCATTGATCTCGGTAGTGGAACCGGATTCTATACCTCCGAACTGGCACCGTTTTTCGACCAGGTTTCGGCGGTCGACATCCAAGCTGAAATGCATGATTTGTACCGCGAAGACGGTGTGCCAGACCATGTTGCGCTCGTCGAGAGTTCGACCGACAGCCTCCCGCTTGCGGATCGATCGGCTGACGCGGCCGTCTCGACAATGACGGTCCACGAACTCCCACTTGAGGCGACGCTTGCAGAGCTCGCTCGGGTGCTCCGGCCCGACAGCCCGGTTGTCGTTGTCGACTGGTCAAACGCGGGCCGTGGCGAGGCGGGCCCACCACGCGATGAGCGACACGACGTAGCACACGTGAGCGAAGCGTTCACCGACGCGGGATTCACCATTACGCAGGCCACCGAACGCGGCGAGACGTTTGTCGTTCGGGCGACCCGGTAAGTCACTGCTCGCAGTTGCAGCACAGACGACACTTGTGGTTGCTGGCCCCTACGGTTAATCTACAGGCCGCCGAACCCACAGGTATGATTACCGCCGACCGAATGGCCGTCGTCGACGCCAACGCCGCTGCCCTCGGGATCGCCCGCAAACAACTGATGGAGTCGAGTGGTAATGCCGTCGCCCGTGTTGTTCGCAGCGTCGTTGACCCCGAAAGCCGAGTGGTGTTCGTCTGTGGCCGGGGAAACAACGGTGGGGATGGCTTTGTTGCCGCGCGGTTTCTCAGCGAGTACGAGACCCAAACCGTTCTACTCGGCCGTCCAGAGACAATCGGAACCGACATCGCCCGCGAGAATTGGGAGGCCCTGCAAGCGGCTGAACTCTCGACAAGTGTCGTTACCGACACAAGCGACCTCGACGCGACCGGCCTCAGTTCGATAACCGTTGATGAACCCGATTTCGACACCGCTGATCTCATCGTTGACGCCATGCTCGGCACCGGTGTAACCGGCGCACTTCGCGAACCCGAGGCGACGGCCGCTCGCCGGATCAACGCTGTGGACGTACCTGTCGTCGCTGTCGATGTCCCTTCGGGCGTCGATGCCGACACCGGGACCGCCGAAGGAATCGCCGTCGACGCCGACCGTGTTGTCACGTTTCATGACTCGAAACCCGGACTCGCGGCGCTCGATACCGAGGTGACGGTCGCCGATATTGGTATTCCACCGGCGGCCGAACGGTTCATCGGTCCGGGTGATCTCCAGGGTCGTCGCCGTGCCGCCGAGAGCCACAAAGGCGACCACGGCGAACTGCTGGTTATTGGTGGTGGTCCCTATACTGGAGCCCCGGCACTCACCGCACAGGCAGCACTTCGGGCAGGCGCAGATCTCGTCCACATCGCCTGCCCAGCGTCGATTGCCCCGCAGATTCAACGCTACAGCGAGAACCTGATCGTCCACGCCTTCGGGGGCGAGCGATTCACGCCGTCCGTTGTTGATGAGGTAGGCGAACTCGCCGCCGAACAGGACGTGGTCATCTGTGGTCCCGGCCTCGGGAGCCACGAAGAAACGCTCGCAGCCGTCAGCTCGTTCCTGTCGGAGTATACCGGGCGGGCCGTAATCGATGCCGACGCACTGTCGGTCGTCCCTGAGACCGACACGGATGCGACACTTATCTGTACGCCACATCAGGGCGAGCTTGTGCGGATGGGCGGTGAGACCGATACTGACGTCGAGAAACGCGCCGAACTCGTCTCGGAGTTCGCCCGCGAGCTGGGCCAGACACTGCTGGTCAAAGGCGCATACGATATCATAACCGATGGCGAGCAGACGCGTCTCAACCGGACCGGCAATCCTGGGATGACTGTCGGTGGCACCGGCGACGTGCTTGCGGGAACCGTTGGTGCCCTGTTTACCAGCCGAACAGCCCATGACGCGGCCGCCGTCGGAGCGTACTGCACGGGCCGCGCCGGTGACTTGGTCTTCGAGGATCGAGGCTACGGGCTGGTGGCGACGGATTTAATCGATCGGCTCCCCGACGCATTTGAGAGAAACGATGGCTGAGGAATCCACAGATGAGACGATGGCCGACGCCGACGGGTCGGCCGACGAGTCCGCTGACGCGTTGACCCACACTGATGAGTCAGGAGCCGTGCAGATGGTCGATGTCGGCAGCAAACCCGACAGCAAGCGCCGGGCGGTCGCCGCCGGAACGATCCGGCTCCAGGCGTCGACGATTGGGGCCATCCAAGCCGATGAACTTGGAAAGGGCGACGTGTTGGCAACCGCACGAATTGGAGCGATTCAGGCGGTCAAACACACTTGGGAGACGATTCCCATGTGTCACCAAATCCCCATTACGAACGTCGAGACCGACTTTTCGGTCGGCACCGAGCAGATCGAGCTCCGGGTTGCCGTCGAAACAACGGGCAAAACCGGCTGTGAGATGGAGGCCTTAGAAGGCGTGACGACCGGACTCAACGTCATCTGGGATATGTGCAAGGCCGTCGAAAAAGACAGTACGGGCCAGTATCCCGACACGGCAATCGAAACCGTTCGTGTTGTCGATAAGCGTAAAGAACAGCGCTAGTTGAAACGGTTGCTCGCGCATTCGCGAAAACTGACAGATAACACGTTCTCACAGTACATCCGAGAAAATACGACAAAAACGTAGAAAAATCAGGCCACCTGACTGTCCACTGGCAAACTAATTTTCCATACGATTCCACTGCTGTCGGCCGATTCGATAGTGGCATATTTGATACCCGTATTCATCATCATTTAACATGCATTTTATATATCACGGTCTCTCATGTCCATGTGCAATGTTTACATACGAGGGGGAGGACATCTTCGTGATCGATGGCCACATTCACATGTGGGACGCAAGTGAAGAAAATATCAAAACCACGGGTGGAAAGCAGTTCATCGACTGTTTTTACGATTATCACACCGGGTTCACGCCAGAAGACAAACAGTGGACCTACGAGGAGTACGAAAAGTACGGCGTCGACCGGCTCACTGACGACTTCTTTGGTAACGGCGTTGTCGACATGGGTATCTTCCAGCCGACCCACCTCAAGGAGTTCTACCACGAGGGCTTCAATACGGTCGAACGGCTCATGGACGTCAAAGCGCAGTATCCGGAGCGGTTTCTTGTCAACGGCCGGTTCGACCCACGCGAGGGCGACGAGGGGATGGCCGAACTCGTCCGACAAAAAGAGGAATACGACATCCAAGGCGCCAAAGTCTACACCGCCGAGTGGAAAGACGAGTCGAAGGGCTGGCGGCTTGACTCGGATAAATCGTTCGAATTCCTCGAAAAATGTGCGGATCTCGGGATCAAAAACATCCACGCACATAAGGGGCCGACCATCCGGCCGCTCAACAAGGACGCCTTCGACGTTGGCGATGTCGACCTCGCGGCCTCAAGTTTCCCGGATCTCAACTTCGTTGTCGAGCACGTCGGGCTTCCACGGCTCGATGATTTCTGTTGGATCGCCGCCCAAGAGCCGAACGTCTACGGCGGGCTGGCGGTTGCGGCCCCGCTGGCGGTTCACCGCCAGAAAAAGTTCGGCGAAATAATGGGTGAACTGCTCTTTTGGCTTGGTGAGGATCGGCTCCTCTTTGGCAGTGATTATGCGCTGTGGAATCCAGACTGGCTTGTCAAAACGTTCCTTGAGTCCGAACTCACCGAGGAACAGCAGGCAGAATACGGGGTTGACTTCGACCTCGAAGCGAAAAAGAAGATTCTCGGCGAAAACGCCGCCGAACTCTACGATATCGATATCGAGCAGAAGAAACGTGATCTCGAACTCGATGCGGCCTCCGAAGAGTACGATCTCGCATCGATGTACAGCAACAACACTGGTGGCGCTGTCGCCGACGACTGATCATGTCGGGGTCAGAACCAACCGGACAGTCGAATCCTGCTAGACCGGTCACGACGCAGTTGGTCCGCACTGCGCTTGACTCGGTGCTCGATCCCGAACTCGACCGGTCGATCGTCGAGTTGGAGTATATCGACGAGATTTCGATCGACCGAGGATCCAACGCAGCCACGGCGGCTGCCGAAGTGACTGTCAGCGTTGCATTTACGCTTCCGACAGCCTGGTGCTCACCAGCCTTCGCATGGATGATGGCCAGCGATGCGAAAGCCGCTGTCAAATCACTCTCGGGTGTCGACACCGCCGAAATCACCCTTCGGGAGCATATGCACGAAACCGAGATCAACACCGGCGTCAACGAAGATCGACCCTTCGAGGAGGCGTTCCCCGATGCCGACGGTGGGCTCAAAGCGGTGCGTGCAACGCTGGATCACAAAGCGCGACTCGCTCGACAGTTCGATGCGGTCGACACACTGCTCAAAGCCGGTCTATCTGCAACACAGATTGTCTCGCTTACCCCTGCAGACCTCGCGCATGCTGCGGATTCCGAGCGCATCCACATCATGCTCGATGGTGGTTCATTCGGGGTCGCTGTCGATGCGGCACCGATTGACGAATACGCCGAGATGGCAACAACAGAGGGCTGTCTTACTGGCGATGACGACCCGCTGTTTCGAACGCCAGAGGGCGATCCGATCGAAGAATCGATGTTCGAGTTGCTCCACCGTCGAACCCGGTCGGCGAAGGTCAACGTCAACGGACAGGGAACAGTCTGTGAGGCACTCAATGAGTCTCGTCGCGAGATGCTCGGTCGGGCAGACGACTAAAAAAGGGGTCTTTGGCTGTTTTTTGTGGCAGTAGGAGTTCGCTCGTCGCTCAGGCTGATTCGACGGTATTGAGCTCGGCAGCCTTGGCGCGAGCCCGCTCAATGATCTCGGGTCGCGCTTCGAATTCGAGCAGCACCTGCTCGGTTTCGTAGGATTCGGTTTCAACAAACGCGTGATCGTGAATCCACGAGACGAGACTCATTGTTCCCTCGACAATCGGAACCAACAGCCGTTCGTGTTTCCATTCGGGGAGTTCAGCTTCGACGCGCTGGCGGAGTGCAGCAATATTCTCGCCGGTTCGACCCGAAACGGCAATTGGGTTCGGTGCAATCGCCGAGAGGGCGGCCGTTTTTTCGGCAAGTTCGTCGGCCGATAGCAGATCAGTTTTGTTGAACACGGTCACAATCGGTGCCTCGTTGCGTTCGTGCAGCGTATCGTGCGAGGTAACGAGTTTTTCGCGCATTTCTTCGACGGGTTCGCTGGCATCGACGACGAGCAAGACGAGATCTGCTCGGTAGACCGACTCGAGCGTCGACTGGAAGGATTCGACAAGCCAGTGTGGCAGTTCGGAAATAAAGCCGACCGTATCGGTTAACAAGACTTCGCGGCGGTCGAGTTCCGCTCGGCGGGTCGTCGTCCCGAGCGTCGTAAACAACATATCCTGGGATTCGGCGACTGCATCGAGATCCGGATGTTTGTCGACGTTTTCATCGACTGCGAGTTCGGCCGCAAGCTGCCGGAGCAGTGTTGATTTACCCGCATTCGTATAGCCGGCGAGCGCGACGAGATCAAAGCCGGACTCTCGGCGCTCGGCCCGCCGTTTTTCCTCCCGTTCGGCGATCGCATCAAGCTCCTGTTTGATATTCGAAATCCGTGATTTGATATCGCGCTCGCGGCTTTCGTCGTACTCGCCGAGCCCCATGAAGCCGGGACGTTCATCCCGTTTTGCCAGGCTGGCTTTGGCGGCTGCTCGCGGTAACTCATACCGGAGTTCGGCGAGTTCGACCTGTAATTGAGCTTTGCGAGTCTGTGCTCGCTGGCCGAAGATATCGAGAATCAGGGTAAATCGGTCCAGAACCTCGGTTTCGTCGGGCAGTGCCTGGCCGATATTGAACATCTGAAACGGCCCGATCTCGTTATCAATGATGACGGCAGTCGCGCGGGTCTGCTCGACGAGTCCGGCGAGTTCACCGATTTTCCCTTCACCAAAGCCGTAGGCCGGGTCTTCTTCACGGGTCTGCGTGAGTTCGCCGACAACCTCGTAGCCGGCGGCCTTTGCGAGTTCACGGAGCTCTTGAAGGTCGATACGGCCGTGTTCGACCCGTTTGGCGACGATGGCTCTCATCGATCCCTCCGACTTCGATCCTGAAACGGCTTACTGGGGGACAGCGCTCACCACGTCCATACCTCGGGTTGGCCTGCCACGGTCAAGAAACTCTCGGCGGCCTTCTCTCAAAGCGTGTCTGACGCAACCCATATCTAGTCGACAGACATACAGCCTGCATGATCGGTCTTGATATCCAGCAGCTCGGTCTTGAGGCTGCCCTTGGAGCGATTCTCGGCGGGCTTATCGGCTATGGATTTAAGAAAATCGCCAAAATACTCGCCATTGTTGTTGGGGTCCAGCTTGCAGTTTTCCGGTTTCTCGAAGCGCGTGGAATCCTAACCGTTGATTACGAACGCCTCACAGCAGGGCTATTAGGCCACCGCGAGGCTGCCGCAGTGCCACCCGACTGGACCGTCACGATTCTCTCGACGCTTTCGATTACCGGAGGCTTTGCGCTTGGCTTCTTTGTCGGCTACAAGCGGGGCTAACTCCCGCTATCGGGTTTTGATATCGTCTTTGTCTTTGATAATTTGGGTTTCGGCCTCGCCGCTGGTGATCTCGTTGACCAGATCGTAAAAGTCGTTTTGGAGTCCAGCCGGGAAGGTTACCACACCAACCCACGAGCCATCGGTTTGCCACTCTTCGCGTTCGAGATCGCCGTATTTTCTGACCTGCGCCTGTCCACTGCCTGCGTAGTCTGCGGGCAATTGCACGGCAATCGTCACTTCGGCAAAACGGATCGGAAGCACAGGCCGAAGCGCTTCGAGCGCCTCATCAACCTGTTCGGTGACCGTCTTCATCGGATCGATACGGAAGCCGGCTTCTTCGAGCGCACGCTCGATTCGCTCGGGCGGATGCGGTGCGTCGTCCATCTGTGGATTCACCGCGTTGCGCGCGATCCGATTAATGAGCTGTTTGCGCTTTTGTTCCTGCATCTCGCGGCGCTGGTCGGCGGTAATTTGGATTTCTCCGCGCTGGATTACTTCAGGAATAATCGCCAGTGGATCGGTTGTCCCGAATACCTCCTCGAGATCGGTTTCGGCGGGCCTGTCGCCCCGGGAGGCGTCTTCGAAGATATCCTCGGCGGCGATGACGTCTTCGAGTTCGCCGTCGAACTCCTCGCGTTTGATCGCCAGTGCGGCATCCGGGTCGACGAGTACCTCAAAACGCGCGCCGTGAGATTCGAGGCGAGCGGTGACTGCATCCTCAAGCGAAATCATAGCTTCGAGTAACGCGGCCGACGGTAAAAACTCTCCCCGATACAGCCGGCTACTGGTCGAGCCACTCGTCTCGGCAGTCGTCAGAACAGAAATGATGATGGGTTGCCTGACTGTCCTCGACGGTGGCAACAACTCGGTGGGTCGCAAGCTGGACGATTTTGTCCCCGCAGGTCACACATTCCGGTGCTGTTTCCTCGGTTACGTCTTCACCGAGGTCAGATGTTGGATCAACCATACTACACCGAGAACGGCCGATATACCTTAAGGTGTCTACTCGGATCGAACGACGGCTGCTCGAACCGAATGGTGTCTACTCGAACTGAACGGCGACTACTCGGTTTTACGTATCAATAGGTCCGAAACCCTCGACGACAACGACTCGCACATCGTTGACGTTTGTTCCGGTCGGGCCAGTTCGGATGAGTGCGTCAGCCTCGTCGAGCGCGGTGTAGGCGTCGTTGTCGGCCAGTGCATCCCTTGCTTGTTCGGTTGAGACTGTCTCGCTGTCGACAATGCCGCCGGCCGCGTCGGTCGGTCCGTCGATCCCATCGGTATCGACTGCGGCAACGACGACGTTCGGTTCATTGAGTTCGATCCCTGCGGAAAGAACGAATTCCTGGTTCGGACCACCCTTTCCACCCCCACGAAGTGTGACGGTCGTTTCACCACCCGAAACGACGACTGCCGGTTGCTCGACCGGCTGGCCGGTTGCGCGAATCTCCTCGGCGATGGCGACCTGTGTTTTCGCCGCCTCTCGGGCTTCACCACGAATCCGTGAGGAAAGCACGAGCGGAGTGAACCCGGCATCGCTCGCCGTGTCGGCTGCCGCTTGGATGGCGCTCATTCCATCACCAATGATCGCCGTCGTGACCGACTCGAAGATGGGGTCGCCGTCGCTGGGTGTCTCAGTAAGTCCGTTTTCACCTGCGGCCCCACGGTTCAGGTGCTCGACGACGGCGTTCGGGGCTGCACAGCCGTAGCGATTGAGAACGTCGAGTGCGTCGCCGTAGGTTGTCGAATCTGCGACAAACGGCCCGCTGGCAATCGTGTCGAGCCGGTTGCCGACGACATCGCTGACGACGAGACAGCAGACCTCGGCGGGTGCGGCCGCGCGTGCCAGCCGGCCACCTTTGACCGCCGAGAGGTGCTTTCGAACCGCATTGATCTCGTCGATTGTCGCCCCCGAGGCAAGCAGTTCATCGGTCGTTGCCTGGAGATCTGAAAGCGAGATTCCTTCGGCTGGGGCGGCCATCAGCGCACTGCCGCCCCCGGTAATGACGCCGAGAACGAGCGTCGAGTCGGTTGCACTTCGGGCGGCGGTTAGGAGCTGTCGGGTGCTGTTGACTCCCTGTTCGCTCGGAACCGGATGCCTGCCGGGCAGTATGTCGATCCGGTCGGCCGCGGCGGGAGTGTCGGTGATGACAACACCGCCAGAAAGTCGGTCACCGAGAATCGATGCCAACGCACTGGCAACGACACCGGCAGCCTTGCCACCGCCGAGGACGATGATCTCATCGTAGCTGTCGAGGGCATACTCTGTTTCTTCGACGACCAACGTCCCGTCTGTCACTGACACTGCCTCACGAGTCAGGCGGGCGGGATCGGCGGCCGCAACTGCTGCGGTAAGGCAGTCGAGGGCGACGCGGTGGCCGTGTGAAGTGACCAGCTGTTCTCGGTTGCGAATCATCACTGCCCACCATGTTCCATACCGCGTACTCACGCTGTCGGCAGGCAAATAAGTCCGGGACGACCGAAACGTTGTTGACCGGCTGACGGCTTCAGTTCCGGTATGGTACTGACACGACGGGCACTGCTTGCCGGTGGGGCCGCAGGTGGCGCTCTCGGACTGGCTGGCTGTCTGGATCTCATCGACATCCAGGGAACGACCGATAGCTCGTCGCACACGGGTCAGGCGATCACTGCGGTGACTACTGACACGACCGCAAGCGAGTGTGGGACACAGGAGGACGAAATGGCCACCGCCGACCACCGTGAGGATACCGTTGTGGTCGAGGGGACGCTCCTCAGCCCAACGCCGTGTTACGAAGCAACGGTGATGGCTTCGCTCGAAGAGACCGGGCTGCTCGTCGTCGTCGATGTCACCGCCGACCGCGCGGACGACGTCTGCATCCAGTGTCAGGGAGCGATTTCGTATACCAGTCGGATCGAACTCGCCACCGACACCACCGTTAGTGAGGTCGTCGTCGATCACAAAACCGGTGAGCAGTATTCGATTACAGCGTTGTGACTGTGTTCTGAAAGACGAAACCCGCCGAACAGCGGATTACTCGGCGTTGGGATGGGCAATTTCGTGCGTCATTTGAGGCGTCGGCTCGCTTCGTGTTACTTCACGGCCGTCGAGCCAGCGGACGGTGAGCTGTTCGGGTTGCTGGCGGGGACTGGTCTCACCGCCGAGTCCGAAGTGCGCAACCGGCTCGCACTGACACAGATAGCTACTGCCGGCGTCGATCACTCGTCGCTGGCGGCCGCGGTCGGTTTCAAGCGTGACGACCGCACCGCGAGCCGGCGCACCGTGTTGGGTCGTCGGGGCGACGCGGAGCCACTCGTTGGCCGTCGGGACGCTGTATAGCGACAACGGCTGAGCATCGGCTTCTCCGTGGACGACAAGCAGTTCAAGTGTACCGTCGCTGTCGAGATCAGCGGCGACTGCACCCGTCCCGAGCCCTCGCGGCTCGGTCGCCTCGCCGAGTGGCCGTGACTCCCAGCCGATCGCTGTTGGGTCAGTCGTATCGGATGCCACTGGGCTAAATAGTCGGTTTTCGCTTCCTAAGACATTGACAAACAGCTCTTGGCGGCCATCGTTATCAAAATCACCTGCCACAATCGTCCGCACTCGTGTCGGTTCGGCAAAGGTCGAGGGAGCGATATCGGCAAAGCCCGTTTCAGTCGGCACAAACAGGTGGTTTTCGTCCTCCCAGCTGCCGACCGCGATAGCGAATCTCCCATCGCCAATATCGACGAGTGTCGCCCCACGCGCATCCGAATTGGGGGCCGCAACCCCAACCTCACTTGCGACATCCCTAAAGTGCCCATCGTCGTTGCGAAAGAGCCGATTGGGGCCACGTTCGACCCCAATGAACACATCCATGTTGTCAGTGACGAGCGGGGCGGTGATGAGCGATCGGCCACCACAGGTAATATCGAGACCAACCGCATCGGCCATATCGGTTATTTCGCCATCATCGCCGAGTTCGTAATATCGCGTTGGTACGTCGTAGCTGGCGACTATCATTCCATATCGGCCGGTTCCGAACCGATCGAGTGCTGCGACCGACCGCCCCGCATGAAAATTCCCTCGGTTAACATTCACATCGAGCCCAAAGGCGTCACACCAGACGGTCCGGCCGTCATGATCGATCTGATCGAGCAAGAGATCAGTATTGTCGGTAAAGCCGCCGTAGGCGTCGGTATTGTGCACGTAGACCTCCTCGTGCCCATCAGCGTCGAGGTCGGCGGCTGCAACGCCGATTGCCTGTCTGCTCCCATCGGCGATAATCCCACAGGAGCGGTCGACGAGCCGGCCAGCCTCCCAACAGAAAAGCCGGTTCGCACAGCCGTGGCCTGTGACAAACACGACTGGACCATTCCGCCCGGGGGTGACAGCCGCGCCGTAGCCCTTAAACGGCGGGTTGTCTCCGATGAGGCCGGAATCGTCCTGAAACATGTCTTCGGTGAGTCGGTGGAGAAATAAGAACGCTCGGATTGGGTTTGCACCCACAGGCGTAGCCTATCGTGACCGCACGTCGGCGGGTGTTCTCTGCGGTGATTGGCTGTTGACCGGTGGTATCCAGTCAGTTAGTCGTCTGCGGGACTGGCGCTGCCCGAGAGGTCGGCGACGACGTCTATGTCGGCCGGCGCGCGCGCGCTGAATTCGGCGACGAACTCGTCGAGTCGCTCGGGGTCGTCGGCCCCCGGAAGCTGTTCGGTCGCCGTGATCGACTCGGCGTCGACACCGAGAACGTCACAGACGTGATCGGCCGTCGCCTCGGCCATCATGCGGTACGTCGTGAGCTTGCCGCCAACAACACTCGCGAAGTTCTCGACCCCATCGCCCTCGTGATCAAGCAGGAAGAAGCCTCGCGAGATACCTCGTTCATTGCCTTTTCCGGAGTCTTTGCTTCCGCGACCCGCTTCATCGGGTGCGTATAGCGGCCGGACGCCCCAGTAGGTTCGGGCCGTCTCGCGGTTTTCGAGTTCGGGCATCATCTTTGCACACTCTTCGAACATGCGGTCGATTTCCCACTGCTCTTCTTCGTATTCATCAGGGTCGTCGACGGCGACACTGGTCGTGCCAAGGACGACTTGGCTTTCGTGCGGAATGATGATATCGCCGTCATCGGGATCGCGACACCGGTTGAGTACAGGGCCGAGACCATCGTAGTCAACACCGACCATCACGCCCTTCGTGGGCTGCATTTCGACGTCGACGCCGGCGAGTGCTGCACACTTCCCAGCCCATGCACCGGTTGCGTTGATCACGTAGTCGGCCTCGATTGTCTCGTTGACCTCACCGCCAACCTCAACGCTCGAAATCGCGCCGTCGCTGACAGTGATTCCCTCAACTGGGGCGTGTGTCAGGACGGTTGCCCCGTGGTCGACGGCGCTGGCGGCATTCGCTGCCACCAGCCGAGATGGATAGATGACGCCATCAGGGACGACCATGGCTCGCTCGACATTGTCGCCCAACTCGGGAACGCGCTCGCGGGCCTCATCACCATCGATGACCTCGGCGTCAATGCCGTGTTCCTCACAGCCAGCGAGTTTGGCATCGAAATACTCGGGGTCGTCTTCTGTAAGTTGGAGAAAAATACCACCGGTGTCGCCAATACAGTGGCCGGCGATATCGCGGATGATTTGGTTTTCTTCGATACATTCGGCTGCGCCTTCAGGGTCGGCTTCGGCATAGCGGGCCCCACTGTGGAGCAGGCCATGCGAGCGGCCGGTCGTTCCACTGGCCATGCCGCCGCGTTCGACAAGCGTTACGTCAACCCCACGGGCAGCAAGGTCACGTGCAGTTCCAACGCCCGTTCCACCGCCGCCAATAACGAGTACGGTTGTTTGGTGTGTCATGATGGACGCGAACTCCGGCGTCACGACTCGCTCACCGAGCCGCACGTGGCCGCGTTAGTGCCAGAAACCGGAGTTAACACCATGTGTACGCGCTGATCAATCAAAAACCCCCGTATCATAAATACGACCAATCAATCTGATTGTCCGAGTGATACTTTTCCGGTAGTTCGTCAGTGTCGACCCCCCGGCCAGTGGTACTATCACTACCGATAATTGCGTACGATAGGTTAATTGGCTGTATTCTGTAATCCTCCTAATGGGCTCACTGGTCGGCGGGCAAACAATCGGGATCGGGACCTCAACTGAAACACTCGCCACTGATATCGGACTCACGGCTGAAGAGATTGCGTGGCGACAGGAGTTTATCTCATTTACTGAGGAAGATGCAGCACGCCTTGGAGAGCTCAACGAGCTCTTTGTGTCGAACAAAGCGGCCTTCGTCGAGACGTTTTTCAACCCCATTGTCGAACACGAACGAACAGCGGCGATTGTTGATCGTTCACCGCGAGACGCCGAGGCAATTCGACAGATTATCGTCGGCTACTACCAGACGCTTACCGGCGGCCGGTACGACCGTGCGTATTACAAACACCGTACCCGGATCGGTCGACTCCACGACCGGCTCGATATGCCCCTTCACTACTTCGGAGGGATGTCTGCAAACATCCAGACCGAGTTTGTTGACCGAATTCTCGATGCAGCCGTTTCGGAGCTGACAACTGGTGGCGACTCCGTTGAGCCAGCGGCGATTGACTCGCAGATCGAAGATGCAAAGGCCGATATTACTGCGGTACTGCGCGGACAGAATCTCGATATGCAGATCATCAACGACACGTATCTGCACTCATATGCGGCCAAACTCACTGCCGAAATCGATGCCTCACGGGCTGTCCGCGAAGATATTGGCTCGGCAATCGAGGATGTCCACCGACAGGCAAAAACAATCGCCGCCGATATGGACGATATCACTACCGCATCGGATTCGCAGTCTGACAGTATCGACCAACTGGCCGGTGAAATCTCGAATCTCAGTGCAAGCATCGAAGAGATTGCCGCAACCAGTGAGGAGGTCAGTAGCTCCGCCGCCCAAACCGAGAAGACCGCACACCGTGGCCGAGATGCAGCCGAATCAGCCGTTAGCCGAATGCAGTCGGTTGCCGAAACAAGCGAAACCGTCGGCGAGCAGATGGATGAACTCGTTGATACGATCGGTGAGATCGAGAGCATTGTCGATACGATCGACCAGATCGCCGATCAGACCAACTTGCTCGCACTCAACGCCTCGATCGAGGCTGCCCGTGCCGGCGAGGCTGGTGCCGGATTCGCTGTCGTTGCCGACGAAGTGAAATCGCTGGCAACGGACTCGAAAACACAGTCAAAACAGGTCGAAGAACTGATCCAGGGAGTAACCGAGCAGATTGATTCCACTGCCCAGTCGATCGACGACGCTCAGGGCCTTATCGCGGACGGAACCGAACAGGTCGAAGAAACCCAACAGGCACTTACCACGGTGGTAGACGCAGCCGAAGAGACTGCACAAAACATCGAACAGGTCGCCGCGGCAACCGACGAACAGGCCGATTCGAGTGCGAAGTTAGCACAGACGGTGGATATGGTTGCTGACGAAACCGACCGGGTGACGACGACGGTCGGGTCAGTCCGGGCGGCTGTTTCAACCCAAACATCCCAGCTGGACGACGTGACACGCGCACTCACTGAGCTTGAATCACACGTCAAAGACACTGACCGCGCGACCGCAGATCGCTCCACCGAGACAGTAGCTGAAGACCGCTCGCTGACAGCCCGACATGCGCCCGCACAGACCCATACCGCTGATTCACTTCCTGAATCGCTCCGCTCGCAACTTCCCGAGGGAATCCCGTCGTTCGTGATCGACGACATGGACCGTGAGACGGCCGAACAAATCATCAATGGTGAGGCTGAAATGCCAGATTTCGTCGGTCCGTCGTAACCGGCGTTTCTACGATCGTTTTCCACTCATTATCGAACTCGAAGACAGATACGTCTCAATCAGTCGTGAGCAACAAGCGGAGGACAAAGGGGGTTAGACCAGTGCTTCTTCGAGCAGTTCGAGTGGGTGTCGGATTTCGTAGCCCGTCCCGTGGTTCATCTGCATCGCACAGGTTGGACACTCGGTCATGC
>CAZCYW010000029.1:32836-34288 GCA_964503105.1 uncultured Haloferacaceae archaeon | reverse complement strand
CACCGCGGATTGCCGAAGGCGTCACTGAGCTCATCGCAGAGTTCCCGTTCAACGCGATTCTACTGGCATTTGGGACCGAGATAAATGCAGGGTATCATATCGGCCGACGCGTATACCAGCAGGTCGCAGCCCCACTGGCTCGTGGATATGGTGTTGCGGCAAACGTCATCGTCGGCCAATCACTCGGTCGAGGGGAGCCACGGGCCGCGTATTTCAATGGCCTGGCAGCAGCCGCACTGGCAATGGTCTCGATCGGTGGTATCGGTATACTCCTATTTGTTATCGCAGACTCGTTTGTGCTCCTTTTCACACGCGATCCGGTGACAGGGTCGTTTGCAACGGATTTCGCACGAATCTATGCAATTGCAGCACTCCCAATCGCCCTGTATGCATCGCTCGGGGGTGCACTCCGTGGAGGCAGCGAATCTCGACCACCATTTGTTGCAAAAGCAACAGGAACAGTCATTTTCTTACTTGGCATCACATACGTCGTGGGTGTTCGACTCGAATATGGAGTCGTTGCAGCCTACATTGCCATCATCGCCGACTTCGTCTGGCGAAACATCATTATCAGCGGCGTCTATGTGCGAAAAAAATGGACCGACCGTGCGGCAACAATGATGCAAACGCGAGGAAGTAGCGCTCGCGCAAAAAACAGATAAACGGTCCTCCTAGAGCGATTAGGCTCTCTCTGCAACCTGGCTCTGTCTGCCGAAATGGCCGTCCATCGGAATTGCTGGGGTTTTTGAGTGTGGCACCCATCGAAGCGGGTATGCAAGGTAGTTTGCCGCCAGAAGCCCAGGAAAAGCTCGAAACGCTGCAGGATCTTCAAGAGACAGCTCAGAACGTCTCCCAGCAGAAACAGCAGACCGAGACGGCACTGACTGATGCCGAGTCGGCGCTGAAAGCACTCGAAGACGTCGACGACGACTCGACGATGTACCGCGAAGTCGGCGAACTGCTCATCGAGACCGACTACGAGTCGGCCGCCGAGTCGCTCGAAGAGAAGGTCGAACGGCTCGAAGTCCGCGCCGAACAGCTCGGCAAACAGGAGTCGCGTGTCCAAGAGAAATTCGAGAAGCTCCAAGAGGAGCTTCAGCAGATGCTTGGCGGCGCGGGCGGCCCACAGGGCCCAACCGGTCCCGGCGGCGCTGGCGGCGCGTAAATGAGTACGGACCCAAGCGACGAAACGGTCGTCACAACCGCTGCTGAGGCCGCCGAAGGCGTCGTCCTCTCGCGGTTTTCGAACAAAAGCGTTACAGACCTCGATATCACCGTCAGCTTCGAAGACGGTGTGTTGGATGTCGACGTCTACCTCAATACGGCTGGTGACGCCGAGGCCGACCCCGAAGCGGTCGCAACCGAAGCCGTCGAAGCCGCCGAATCAGCTGTCGACGAGCTCTTTGAGTAAATCGCTGTCGACAAACGCTTCGAGTAGGTCGCTGTCGACAA
>CAZCYW010000029.1:0-32736 GCA_964503105.1 uncultured Haloferacaceae archaeon | reverse complement strand
AGCTCTTTGAGTAAATCGCTGTCGACAAACGCTTCGAGTAGGTCGCTGTCGACAAACGCTTCGAGTAGGTCGCTGTCGACAACGCAGCCGTTTTGACTATTTTCCACCCGCGAGCCATAGCGACCGTATGATCGTGTTTCAGCCAGCACGACAGCGCCTGTCACCGAGACAAGACGTGGGGCAAACCCTACAGTCATGCCGAGAGTGGTGACAGTCATGAACAAGCCGACCGAGACACACGTTCGAGACATTCGGCCCGATGGATTCGACAATTCGGGGTACCGGAGGAGGCTGTGACGACACCAATCGGCGTCGATGTCGGCGGGACGTTTACCGACGTTGCGCTCGTTGTTGGCGGTGAGTTGGTGACTGCGAAAGTGCCGACGACGGCCGACCAAAGCGTCGGCGTGCTCGATGGGATCACCAAAGCCTGCCGGACCGCGAACATTGCTCCCGACGAGATTGACGACTTTTCACACGCAATGACCGTCTCGGTCAATGCGCTACTCGAACGCGATGGAGCGACAACCGCACTGGTGACGACCGCCGGCTTCCGAGACGTCCTCGAAATCGCTCGCCAGGACCGACCGGATCTCTATGATCTCGACGCCACGAAGCCCGAGCCACTGGTACCGCGTGCTCGACGGTTCGAAGTCGACGAGCGGGCGACCGTCGATGGAATCGAACGCGAGGTCAACCCCGCCGAGATTCGGGCACTGGCTGGCGAGATCGAGGCAACCGGAGCCGAGAGCGTTGGGATCTGTCTGCTCCACGCCTACGCACACCCCGAAAACGAACACAAGATTGCCGAAATTCTGCGTGAGGAACTCGATATTCCTGTCTCGGTCTCCTCCGACGTACTGCCGGAGTTTCGTGAGTTCGAGCGGACGGCAACCACCGTCGTCGATGCCTACGTTACGCCCGCGATTCGTGGCTATCTCGACAGACTCACCGACCGCGCAGCCGATGCGGGCGTCCCGGAGCCGCGTGTCATGCAGGCAAACGGTGGAATCGCGGCTGTCGAAACGGTCCGCGAGAAGGCGGTGTTGACAACGATGTCAGGGCCGGCCGCAGGCGTTGTTGGGGCGGCAGCAACACTCGAAGCCACGACCGACCGTGTTGTCACCTTCGATATGGGCGGGACCTCAACCGACGTGAGTCTCGTACAGGAGGGCCGGGCCGAACGGACCGCCGAAACCGAGATTGACGGAATCCCGATCCGGACGCCGATAGTCGATGTGACAACGGTCGGTGCAGGTGGCGGCTCAATCGCTTGGACCGATGCTGGCGGTGCGCTCCGTGTCGGCCCTCGCTCTGCGGGAGCCGAGCCGGGACCGGCCTGTTACGGCAACGGCGGAACCGAGCCGACGGTGACCGATGCCAACGTCGTCCTCGGCGCAATCGGCGAAGATACTGCCCTCGGTGGCGAACTCACCCTGGATGTCGAGGCCGCCTATACCGTACTTGGGGAGCTCGCCGAGGAAGCGGGCCTTGCCGACGCGGAGGCGGCCGCCCGTGGCGTCTTCCGCGTTGCCAACGCAACCATGACGCGAGCGATCCGGTCGGTGACGGTCGAACGCGGCCACGACCCGCGCGAGTTCGGTCTCGTGGCCTTCGGTGGTGCCGGACCGATGCATGCGGTGGCGCTGGCGGCCGAACTCGACATGTCTGAAGTGATAATCCCCGCCCCGGCAGGTGTTCTTTCGGCCTTCGGGCTGCTTGCGGCCGACGAGACACACGATGCCCTCCAGACGGTCAAGATATCGCTTTCGGAGGCAGCCCGCTCCGAAATTGAGCGGACCTACGAGCGACTGGCTGAAACCGTGCTAGCGGACTGTTCTGCCCCCGAGACCGCACACATCGAGCGGGCTGCGGACTGCAGATATGTTGGGCAGAGCTTCGAACTCACGATCCCGGTCGACGAAATTTCGCCTGAAGCGGTCGCCCGTCGGTTTGCCGACGCGCACGAGCAGACCTACGGCTATACGTTGTCGGCCCCGATTGAGATCGTGAATCTCCGCGTCACGGCGACTATCGACGGCTCAACACCCGCGATCAGCCACGCCGGCAGTGGTGAGAGCGTCATCGGGAGTCGGGAGGCGATTTTCCCTGGTGCCGAGGGCGACAGCGAGAACAGCGACCGCAACGCTGCACACAACGACATGGGCAGTGGTGGCGAAACTGATGGGACAGATCGCATTTTGGCAGCCGTCTATGACCGGTCAAAACTCGCCGTCGACGCGCCCGTCTCGGGACCGGCAATTCTCGAACAGGCCGAAAGCACAACCGTTGTTCCGCCCGGCTGGACGGGGCGGATTCGGTCAGACGGGACACTCGTGTTGAGACGAGCAGCCGATGGAAATCGAGCGGCAACTACCCACGGAGAGATGCAATGACCCAATCGACAGACACCAACGAACAACATGGCACCGGTATCGACCCTGTTACGCTCGAAGTACTTCGAAACCAATTCGAAAGCGTCGCTGACGAGATGGGACAGGTGCTCATCCGTGGGGCCTACTCGCCAAATATCAAGGAACGACAGGACTGCTCGACGGCTGTGTTCGACGCCGAGGGGCGGATGGTCGCGCAAGCCGAACACATCCCGGTCCACCTCGGTGCGATGCCGGAAGCCGTCGACGCAGTGCTCGAACACGATCCCGAACCCGGCGACGTGTTCATCCTCAACGACCCGTTTGCCGGCGGAACCCATCTCCCCGATGTGACACTTGTCTCACCGATCTGTCCGCGCGAAGAGATTCTCGGCTATGCGGTGTCACGAGCACACCATGCCGACGTAGGGGGAATGACACCCGGAAGTATGCCGGCAGGAGCCGAAGAAATCTACCAGGAGGGCCTCAGACTCCCGCCGACGCGACTTGTTACTGGAGGGACGCGAAACGAGGAACTGCTTTCGGTGATTCTCGCCAACGTTCGGAACCCTGATGAACGGCGTGCGGATCTCCGAGCCCAACTCGCTGCCAACGACCGCGCTGAAACCAGATTTTCGGCGCTTATCGACGAACACGGCTATAGCCGGGTTGTCGACGGCTTTAGGGCGGTTATTGACTACTCACGAGAACGGCTTGTCGAGGAGATCCGCTCGCTTCCAAACGGCACGTATCGCGCACGCGACCGACTCGAAGGCGATGGCATCACCGACCAAGATATCGATATCTGTGTTGCAGTGACCGTTGAGGACGCAACGCTCACGGTTGATTTCGACCGCACGGCCAGCCAGGTCGACGGTAACCTCAACGCCCCGCTGGCGGTCGCCAAAAGCGCCGTCTACTTCGTGGTTCGCTGTCTCACCGACCCCGAAATCCCGCCCAACGAGGGCTGTTACGAGCCGATTACCGTCAACGCTCCTACGGGAAGTCTGCTCAACCCAGCGCCGCCTGCGGCCGTCGTCGGTGGCAACGTCGAAACCAGCCAACGCGTGACCGACGTGGTCTTTCTTGCACTTGCCGAGGCGGCCCCTGATCGCGTGGCTGCACAGGGCCAGGGGACGATGAACAACCTCATCATCGGTAGCCGCGGCGGCGACTTCGCGTATTATGAAACCATCGGTGGCGGCTTCGGTGGCCGGCCGACAGGTGACGGGATGGATGGCGTCCAGGTCGGGATGACGAATACGCTCAATACGCCGATCGAAGCGCTCGAATCGGCCTACCCGCTTCGCGTCGAAACGTATGCACTGCGACCGGATTCGGGTGGCGACGGTCGGTTCCGCGGTGGGCTTGGTCTCGAACGATCGGTTCGGGTCGAACGCGAGGCGACCGTCTCGCTGTTGAGCGAGCGTCGTCGCCACCAGCCACAGGGTGTCGACGGCGGCGAACCCGGTTCGTGCGGCGAAAACCTCCTACAGCTTCCTGGGGACGACGCGCCACAGCCGCTGGCCGCAAAAATGACTCGTGAAATTCCAGCCGGATCGGTCGTCACCGTCCGAACGCCGGGCGGCGGCGGCCACGGCGATCCCGCCGACCGTGCGGCTTTCGACCGCGAAGCCGACCGTGTCAATGGAAAAATAACAGAGAGCGAGGGAGATCAATGACCGGCTGGCGCGGCCGTCTCGGACTGATCGTCCCCTCCTCGAATACGACCGCCGAACCGGAGTTCCGAACCCATGCTCCGGACGGCCTCAGCGTCCATGCGGCCCGAATGCGGCTCGAATCGGTGACTGTCGACGAACTCGACGCGATGAGCGATGATGCGACGCGGGCAGCCTCGTTACTTTCGGACGCCGACTGCGACGTGATCGCCTACGCCTGTACAACGGGTAGTCTACTCCACGGGCCGGGGTTCGACGCCGATCTCGAAGCCGAGCTGGCCGACGAGGCTGGGGTGCCCGCGGTGGTGACCGCGCGCTCTGTCGACCGGGCGCTGACCGAACTTGACGCCGAACGGATCGCGGTGGTGACGCCCTATACCGCCGATCTCGACAAACGCGAGCAGTCGTATCTCGAAGCGGCAGGCTACGAGGTCGTTGCTATGGATGGCCGTGGGCTCACCGCCAATATCGATATCGGCTGGCTCTCGCCGGAAGATGCCTATCGGCAGGTTCGAACCGCCGTCGACACACTACGGGCGGACGATGGCTCGGCCGACATTGACGCGGTCTTCGTCTCGTGTACGAACTACCGGGCAATGGCTGTTCTCGACACGCTCGAAACCGATCTCGGTGTTCCGGTGATCTCCAGCAACTCGGCGACGCTCTGGGATAGCTGTCGGACGCTCGGGGTCGAGCCAGAACGCTCACTCAATAAAAAATAACGCAGCGGAGTTACTGCTCGCAGATTGCCCGGAAGTTCTCGAAGACTTCCTCGCCCTGTTCGGTGTGGATGACTTCTGGATGCCACTGGACACCGTAGAGGTCGCGGTCGGTGTCGCTCATCGCCTCGATTCCACAGACATCCGACGTGCCTGTGTGGGTAAAGCCGTCGGGTAGCGTTTTGACCTCATCAGCGTGGCTCGCCCAGACGCGTGTTTCGGGCGCGAGCGAGCCGATGAGTGGGTCGTCGTCGTCGAGAATCTCGACGGTGACATCGGCGTAGCCGCCATAATCACCCGAGCCGACGGTGCCACCGAGTTCCTCGGCGATGAGTTGCATCCCGAGACAGATGCCGAGGACGGGAACGTCGCCGTCGAGATACTCCGCCGAGCGGCCGGCGCGATCCATGTCAGGGCCGCCAGAAAGGACGATGCCATCAGCGTCGACGTCCTCAGGATCGACATCGTTGTCAATGAGGTCGGTGTCGACGCCGAGATCCCGGAGCGCACGGTGCTCCAGATGCGTGAACTGCCCGTGGTTGTCGATAACGACAATGCGAGTCATGAGCGGTGTTGGACGGTCAGGCTCAAAAACGAACCGGATCGGGAACGAAGTATGCGTGTTCGTGCACTACGCACCTGGTGACAGTTGCCAATGAAAGCAGTTCGACAGGCCAAAACGCGACACGGTATCATCACTCGGCTGCAATCCGTTCGGCCTGGACGGCTTCGACGTACGCCAAAAAATTATCAAAGAGTTGTTTGGCCTCACAGGCGGCCGCGTAGTGGCTCTCGTGAATCCCGTCGAGGACCTGTTGGATTCGGTCATCGGCAAGCTGACTATCCTTGCCTGTCGTGACCACTGTTGCGGTTTCCATATCGTATTCGGGATGGAACTGCACACCGAATGTGCGGCCCTTGCGAAAGCCGTGAATTCCGTAGTCGTTGTGCGCAAAGACCGTAGCCCCCGGTGGTGCCTCGGCAACGCGGTCCGAGTGGGTGGTAAATACGGTCATCGACTCGGAAATCCCCTCGAGCAGCCGGCTCTCGCCGTCGTGTTCGACCGTCCGGTAGCCGATTTCGTACTCGCCCATGGCTTCGACTCGGCCGCCGAGGACGTCGGCTAAGAGCTGGTGGCCATAACAGACGCCGAGTGCCGGAACGCCAGCTTCAACGGCCCCGCCGACCCATGTTTTGAGCTGGCCGATCCACGGTTCATCCCAGTAGACGGAGGCGCTTGAGCCAGTAACCACAAAGCCATCGTACGCAAACGAGTCGGGAAACTCACCTGACGGACTATGAAATTCTTCGAGCGTTGCGTCGAGTTCGCGGGTGAAATTCCGACGCGTATCGACCGCTTTGTGTGCGGCATTTAGCAGAGCGATCCGTAGCGTTGTCATGTGAAATACGCATGCGAGATAGCCACAAAGCCTGTTCGCTCGGTGCTGTCGCTGCGGTGAGGATCCATCCGAGGGTCGCTGTCGACCCAGCAGGTAATCAACGCCGTCATGTTAGTCAGCCTCCACTGGCGCGGCCTGGAGAACGTCTCGTCGCAACTGTGCGGCATGATCGAGACGGAGCTGACGCACCGTTTGTGGAGTGATCGAGCGCGGAAGCTCCGAGTCGTGGACAGCCGGGTTGTAGGCACTGATATCGAATCCCATCCGGCTGAGATACGAACAGACACGCTCGGAGGACAGCCCGTGTTCAATCGCCCGATCGACGTACTCGGTGACAGCATCGAACGTCGGGAGGACGATTGTGTCTTCGCTAATCGAACCCCTCTCGCCTTCGATATGGACTGTCGCGGTTTGGACCTGTTCGATAATCCGCGCCATGGTATCGGCCAGCCGGATGATTTCACTTGGGAGCGCGGTGTCAGGCGAGCGCCATTCGACAGTTCCAAACGTTTCGCGGAACTGCACAGGCGTCCAGACGGCACTTTCAGGATCGAAACAGGCCTCAACGGCCGACCGGTCGATGCCGACTGTCTGGGCGGCTGTAACAAACTCCTCGTACCGTGCGTCGAGCCGTCGCGTCCAGTCCTCACGGCAGTCCACATAGGGCCAAAGCTGCCCCTGATTGGCAAGCCCGGCATAGGCCAGCCGCCGGTAGAGTTTCGACCGGGCCCCAGCAGCCAACTGCGTGCCGTCGAAATGTCGCGATGAATTGACGAGCGCGAAGGCCGGGTCGAGGGCGATCAACGTATTGAGCTGCTCGATCGACCGGCCGGGCTGCTGTTCGAAATGAATGTGCGTGCCGGCACAGTGGCGGACATATTCGAACTCCGGGCCGACGACGCGGTCTTGAATCCGTGTTCGCTCGGAGGGGAGATCACGAATTGCTTCGTCACCAACGGTGGCCAAGGGGGTCGAAAGCGGGACAAGCGCCATGTCGAGGTCGTCGGCACGGCGGAGGACTGCACCGATCCGCTCGAACAGCTCGTCGCGGAGTTCGGTAGTCGTCTCACAGGGCGATGTCTTGATTTCGAGCAGCGGTTCGACGAACTCGCGCTCGACACCGGGAGCCGCCGCAGTTAGTTCATCGGGCGCTGTCAGCCGGCCGTCGAGATCAACCACCCAGTATTCGACCTCGATACTCCGTCTGACACCTCCGGTGTGAGCAGTTCGCACCACTGTCACTCCGTTAGTTGTATCGCTGGCTGTTCGGAGCTGCGCTGGGAACACATATGTCACCGATACACACACCAACACAAAAATCTGTGGCCGATCGTATGCTAATTTCCTTATACAGTTTGTAAGTGTACTAGTATTTACTCAAGTAGCGTAAGATACACAGAGAAAATCCAGCAATGCTGTTTGTTTACACAGTATCAGTAACGCGTGAAAAACAAACCGGCAAGCAGCTCTCGAGATGAGCCGGGCTACTCTTCGGACCGCTTACGGGCCGACTGAAAGCCGAACTCCTGCTGTTCGGTGGCGCGTCTCGTTTCGCGTTCAGCAACCGCTTCGGGGTCCGGCGACGCGTCGTCGTCGATCCGCGCAAACGAACGGTGCACTTTCGCATGACACCACCGACACAGCGAGACGGTGATTTCGTGGCTCGTCGAGACCGACTCGCCGTCGGTCGGTTTGTTGTTGCCATACGAGAGGTGGTGCTCTTCGAGCAAGGGTCGCGCCGAGTCGTGTGCGAGTCTGACTTCTTCGAGCCCACAACGAGCACACTCGGTGTCGCTCGTCGTCCACCGGTAGTGGTGACACTGCCGCCAGTTGTTGTCTTCACCAACATGGCAGGCGTACTCGTCGGCCGCGCGCTCGGCTGCAAACTCGGGGTCGACACCCCTGTGTCGGAGAGCGAGCCGGCATCGGCCATCGCTCGTGAGATGATCGCAGACCCCCGCCACTGCATAGGGGTCGTCGACGCCGACCGGCGTTCCCGTAGGCGTTTGCTCCATACCCACGTTTGTGACCCCCAGAGCTAAATATCAGCCGTCCAATCGGTGGCTGTGCGTCTCGTTCACCGTCCGGTATCAGCCGAGGGCCCCACCGCTGACGAGCGGGTGCTCGCAGCCGATATCGAATTTGCCGACTCGTTTTTCGAGCAGCTTCGCGGGCTGATGTTCCGTCGGTCGTTTGCCGAAGGGAGCGCGCTCGTCTTCCGATTTAACGTCCCGAAAAAGCGGGACCTACACATGGTCTGTGTTCCGTTTGCGATCGATGCGCTGTGGATTCTCGGCACCGAAGTCACACACAAAAAGCGGCTCCGGCCGTGGATTGGAATCGGCCGCGCAAACGCCGACATGATTATCGAACTCCCGGCGGGAGCGGCCGAAAACGTTGCCGTCGGCGACACGGTCGAAGTACTCGCTGACTGAGATAGCCCCGAGAACAGGACAGATTTCGTTTGGCTGCCAGCGAGTCGAGAGGCGGCAGCTTTATTTCACTGTATGTGTGAACAATTGGTATAATGGAGCACGCAGACTCCGCCGAGGATAGAAGAAGTCGGGGCAACCCGGCTGGCCGTGAAATTGCCTGCTGAGCCATCGTTACTTGTGAATTCAACTACCACCCATGAGTTGTACAGTGACCACTCAACTCAATCGACACTTCCCGTAGAGGACGTACAGCTATTAGATACCACGCTCCGCGACGGCGAGCAAGCCCCCGGCGTCTCGCTGACGCCGGAAGACAAAGTCGAAATCGCCCACGCGCTCGAAGCCGCCGGGCTCGACGTAATCGAAGCCGGCAGCGCCTGTACCTCAGAAGGCGAACGCGAGTGCATTCGACGCGTGACCGCCCTTGGGCTCGATGCCAAAGTCACGAGCTTCGCGCGTGGCGTCCAGTCCGATATCGACCACGCACTCGACTGCGATGTCGACGGCATTACGCTCGTCGTCCCCTCGTCGGATCGCCACATCGAGACCAAAGTCGGGACGACCCGCGAGGGCGTTATCGAGAAATCGGTCGACCTAGTCGAATACGCGACCGACCACGACCTGTGGGTCGAACTGTTGGGCGAAGACGGCTCTCGGGCCGACCCCGAGTTCCTCGTCGAACTGTCGGCCGCGGGACTCGAAGCCGGAGCCGACCGGATCTGCTATGCGGACACCGTCGGCCACGCCAGCCCCGAGCACACCTACAAGATCGTCTCACAGCTGTCGGAACTCGGGCCAACGAGCGTCCATACACACGACGATCTCGGCTTCGGAATGACGAACGTCCATGCGGGCTTGCGGGCGGGTGCTGATTTCGTCCACGGAACGATCAACGGCATCGGCGAACGCGCGGGCAACGTCGCACTCGAAGAGGTTGCTATCGCACTGTCGCACAGTTACGGCATTGAGACGCTGCATCTCCCGGCGGTCTATGAACTGGCAACAACGGTCAGCCAAAAAACCGGCATTCCGCTCGCGCCGAACAAGGCCGTCATCGGTCAGAACACCTTCACGCACGAAAGCGGCATTCACACCGACGGGACGCTCAAAGACGGCGCGATGTACGAGCCGTATCCACCCGAAACGGTGGGTCGCGAACGCCGACTCGTTCTCGGGAAACACGCCGGCCGCGCCGGTGTCGCCTCCGCGCTCACCGAACACGGTGTCGACGTCACCGACGAAGAACTCGCAACCGTCGTCGAACGCGTCAAAGCCCTCGGTGACCGTGGCAAACGCGTCACGGATGCCGATCTGTTGGCGATCGCCGAAGACGTCCAGGGTCGCGAACGCGACCGGTTTGTCGAGCTACTAACGTTGACGACTGCCAGCGGCGGCGACGTGCCAACCGCGAGTGTCAAGCTTCGCGTTGGCGACGACGAACGGATCGCTGCCGGGACCGGCTCAGGCCCGGTTGACGCCGCAGTCAAGGCCGTCCGCGAGGCGCTCGGACCGGCAGCCGACGCCGAGCTCGATTCCTTCCACGTCGACGCCATCACCGGCGGTACCGACGCCGTTGTCACCGTCGAGGTCGCAATGACACGCAACGATCACTCGGTTTCGGTGGCGGCTTCCGATTCGGACATCACTCGCGCTTCGGTCACGGCCATGATCGACGCACTCGACCGGCTCCTGGCGGCTGACCCACCATCACAGCCGGTTGCTGACGACTAACTGGCGGACTGCTCCCCGGTAGCAACTCGTCTGTGGGCGTTGCATCGGCTATTTTTGCGAAATCCGTACGTCTAAAACCCATGGTGCTGTAGGGCCGCTGTGGCGTTCGTTGTCGAAATCAAGCCATCGGCTCGCAAGCGAAATCCGGCCGTCGGCCAGACGGTCAATACCGAGGGGACAACCCACCAGTTCGCAAGCCGGCGAGCGGCCGAAGGCTGGGCCGACGACCTTACCAAGGGCAGCCGAGACAACGTCTGGATTCAGGCCGCCCACCCACGGGACAACTCGACAATCGATGCCTATCTCGTCTCGCGGAATACCCGCGGAACACTGGAGCGAGCGTTCGACAAGCGCCGACGTCGACTCCGCGGTGGCGACCAGAGCGAACAGGGTGGGTTGCTGACAGAGTTCACTGAGTGATTGCGGGTGCGAAATGCGCCGCTACATGAATTGTGTCGGCAAAAACGCCGAGGGAGAGATTTGGACCACGGTCACTTCGCTCGTTGCACTCGTCTCGCTCCCTGATTCAACTCTCCAGACTGTCATTCATGCCGACACGATTGTGCGGCGCGATAAAACGCGCCGCTACGTGAATTGTGTCGACAAAAGCGCCGAGGGAGAGATTTGAACTCTCGTGTCCGAATGGACAGTAGATTTCGAATCTACCGCCTTGGCCAGGCTAGGCTACCTCGGCTCGTTTCTATGTGTGGCGTTCTTCGGTTAAAAGATTCCGGTCGAAACGGGCGCTGTGATGCGATTCCATCACATATTCACACCCAAGAGAGCGTTATGCGTCTCCGCGATCGAAAGCCCCGTAGTGTCGCTGCAGTTCCCGCGTTGTCTCTTGGACGACGGTCTCCTCGCCGCGTTTCATCGCCCGAATCGCTTCCTCGGTAAAGTCGAGGGTGATCGTCGGAAGGCCACCACCCAATAGCCCACCAATGCCACCGAGCAGCTCTGCAGGATCGAGCTGTGTCGAAAACACAAATGCGTCTGGATGCTCGCGAATCGGTCCGGTAAACCGAAACCACCGCTCGACAACAGCTTCTGCGTCAGCTTGTGTATAGGCCGCCCGGAGGGCAGGCCAGAATTCGTCCTCAGGCGTCGCAAGCAACGGCTCGACGGCTCTACCAAGCCCGGCTGCACGGTCAAGCAGTTGCTGCTCAATCGTCTTCCGGCGACTGGCCGGTAGGTCGGCCCGGAGTGCCGCAGCGTAGGCGTCGCGGGCGAGAATATCACTGCGAACGGCATCGAATGGGTCCGATGATTCGGTGGCATCGAGAATCACCGAAAATTGCGAGAGAACGGCCGAGCGGTACTCCGCAAGCGTCGGCTCAACAACGCGCTGCTGTATCGTTTCAGAGTCCTGAATAAGCCGATCGATGAGGCCAGCAGGGCCAGTGGTCGTCGTCCCCTGTAGTGCGGCAGTCACACGAAACGACCCGGCGGTTGCCGCAATCGCGTCAGTCACGAACCGTTCGAAGCCGGCTTCGACCGCCTGCCGTGTCATGCTCATCGATCCGCCGCGAGACAGTTGTAGCTACCGTTCAGTGTGCCACTCCACGTCCACCGGGACGTGAGATTTTTGCATACGCCCCGTGGCAGTACAGTATGGCACAGTCGATCACCGCCGAACAGTTCCGAGACCGCCTTGATGCGGGCGACTCACTAACCGTCGTCGACACCCGTGGCGACGAGAGCTTCGAAAGCTGGCGGATTGCCGACTCGATTCAGTATTTTTACAAGCCGTTTCACGACTTCAAGCTCGACGATTTCGAGGCTGAAACCGGCCTGTCACCGACCGATTCGATCGTGACAATGTGTGCGAAAGGAAAGGCGTCGGCCGATCTCGCCACAGAGTTGGCAACCGCGGGCTACGAGAATGTCGTTGTCGTCGAAGACGGCATGCGAGCCTGGAGCGCAGTCTACGATCACGTCACGATCGAGTACGACACGTTCAGTCTCGTCCAGCTACAGCGCCGCTCGAAGGGCTGTCTGGGCTATGTCGTTGCCAGCGACGGCGAGGCGGCTGTCATCGACGCAACCCGTCATACCGAGGAGTTTGTCGATGCGGCGTCCACACTCGGAGCCGACATCGTCGCCGTTTTCGACACCCACATCCATGCCGATCACATCTCCGGTGGCCGACAGCTCGCAGCCGACCTCGACGTGCCCTATTACCTCGAGGAGACGGCCACCGACCGTGGCGTCCACTACGCGTACGACGCACTCGCTGGCAACGAGGTCGTCCAAATCGGCGACCTCGAAATCAAAGCGCTGTCGACACCGGGACATACCTCCGAGATGGTGAGCTATCTGCTCGGCACCGAGGCCGTTCTAACGGGCGATACGATTTTCGTCGACTCGGTCGGCCGAACCGAACTCCAGTTCGGCGATGGCGATGCTGAAACGGGGGCCGAGTTGCTCTACGAGTCGATCCACCGGACGCTCATGGCCGAACCCGACTCGATCAACGTCCTGCCAGGGCATTTCACGGTCAACAACGATGGGACGACGCCCATCACGCCCGGAGAGCCAGTCGATACGACGGTTGGGGCGCTCCGAACCGGACTGTCACTCTTGGCTCACGACCGCGAGTCGTTTGTCGACGTCATCACGGCGAAACTGCCCGAAAAGCCGCCGAACTACGAATCAGTCATCGGGATCAATTCGGGTCACGAATCGATCGAAACCGAACAGCAAGCCATCGAACTCGAACTGGGCCCGAACCGGTGTGCCGCAGAGGTCGACGCCGACTAACGCGGTTCGAGCCAGTCCAACGAGCAGTGCTCGCCGAGCAGCTGTGCAGCGCGGTCATATGGTGAGTCATTGCGTTGTGTTCCCCGAGCGTTCTCGGTGAGGCTGTCGCGGCCAGCCGACCGAAAGACGTTTTCTACGAACGCCTCACGGACTGCGTCATTTTCGAACAGGCCGTGGAGATAACAGCCGAAGACGTTCTCGTGGCAGGCTCCTAGTGCCGCCGAGGGCTCACCATCTCGGCTCATGGGTCGTGTGAGATCGCCTGTCGACTCGGTCTGTCCCATATGAATCTCATAGCCGGAGATGGGTCCGTTCACCCCCGCAAGCGGCCCGCATCCTGTGAGTTCAAGCACCGTGTCGACGACCGTCTTCGTTGCTGAGAACGTCGTCGCAACCGGAAGCAGGCCGACCGCCGGCATCGTTGACTCGTGTTCGGCTGTCGTCGATCCGCTCGCCTCGTATCCAACCTCATGGAGGTGCTCGCCAAGTAATTGATAGCCACCACAGAGGCCGACGATCGGGCCCGAAAATTTCTGTAGCTGACGATCAAAGCCCGCCGCTTGTATCGCCAACAGGTCGTCAACGGTGTTTTTCGTTCCGGGGATCACGACGGCGTCAGCAGCATCCAATGTGGAATCAAGCGGCACGTAGGCTACCCGAACACCCGGTTCGGCTGCGAGCGGTTCGAGATCGGTGAAATTCGAGACACGAGGAAGCCGAGGGACTACCACCGTTACCGACTGGTCGGCAGCGACCCCGTCGTCGCCACCAAAGACGGCACGCTCGCCGACAGCCGGGAGTCCAACGCTGTCCTCTTCGGGGAGCCCCGGGTCGTCATACGGCAGGACTCCGAGCACCCCGACGCCGGTTCGACGTTCGAACTCGCGGAGTCCCGGCTCTAAGAGTGACAGATCGCCACGGAACTTGGTTATTATTGCGCCACAGACGCGGTCACGAAGGTCATCAGGCATGAGTTCGAGCGTCCCGACGAGCGAGCCAAACACGCCGCCGCGTTCGATATCGGCGACGAGCAGGATCTCTGCGTCGGCAAACCGGGCGGTTTCGACGTTGGCCAAATCTCGGTGGTGGAGATTGATTTCGGCAATCGAGCCCGCACCCTCGGCAACAATGACGTCGTAGCGGGCAGCCAGGCGATGGTGTGCGGATTCGGCCGCGTTGCGAGCTGTCGACCAGTGTTCATCGTAGTAACTTCCGGCGGCAAAGTGGCCGACGCCGACCCCGTCGACGACGAGTTGGGACTCGCCGTCACCCCGCGGTTTGAGCAGGACCGGATTCATGTCGGTCGTTGGCTGAACTCGTGCGGCGCGCGCTTGGACGTACTGTGAGACACCGATTTCACCGAAAATGGAGATGTCGGAATCGGCTGTATCGACACCAATCACATCGCTACCGACTGTGTCAACGCCAGTCGCGTCGCTCCCGGCTGTGTGGTCGGCCACTGCCGACCCACGGGGGACGGCTCGCGCGTTGTTGCTCATATTTTGGGCTTTGAAGGGGGCAACATCAACGCCCTGGTCGGCGAGCAGTCGGCAGAGACCGGCAGCAACCGTGCTTTTGCCGACGTGTGAGGCCGTACCAGCAACAAGGATCGTCCGCGCCATGGCCGTTCAGTACTCCGTACCGGATCGAGCCCGCTGGCCGGCATCGATTGGATGTTTCGCTTTGGTAATCTGTGAGATGAGATCGGCTCGGTCGGTGAGATACGTGGGTTCCTCGTGGCTGCCGGTCAAGACGAGTTCGAGCGAGTCAGGTTTTGCGTCAATAAGCGCACAGACATCCTCGGGTGAGATGAGGTCGCGGTCGGCCGCATAGAGGATTTCGTCGAGAATAAGCATATGAACGCCGTCTTCAGCCGGCCCCTCAAGGTCGAACGGGGAGCCGAGATCCGCGGCGGTTGCGGCCGCAACGAGCTCACGAGCGCGTTCGAGCCCGGCGTGGGCTTTCGATTCGTGATCCCTGTCGGCGCTGCCGTCGGCCATGCCATGCCAGCCGTAGTGGCCGGTGTTTTCGTACGAAAAGCCGGGCATGGCGGCAATGGCGTTGTACTCGCCGCGGATGGCTTCGACGCTGTCTGCGCCGCCTTTCATAAATTGGAGCATGTGGACTCGGTAGCCATGGCCGGCGGCCCGAAAGCCCATGCCCATCGCCGCGGTTGTCTTTCCCTTGCCGTTGCCCCAAAAAACCTGCACTAAGCCAAACTCGTCGGGTGCTCGCGGCTCGATCGGTCGCGCTTCAGGAGTGATTCCCTTGCCAGGAGAGGTCGGCTGCTCTGTCATAGCTGATGATGAGTCCGGGGGCCTATCTCAGTTGTGTTCGGCCGGCTCGTTAGACACCGAGCGCTTCGAGCAACTGGTCGTTTTGACAGGGCCGTTTGACCGCAACGCGAATATGCGAATCGAGTCCGCGGAACGTCGTTGCATCTCGGATCGCAATTCCCTCGTTGCGAGCCTGTCTGATGACCTCATCGACCGGCTGGCGTGTTTGACAGAGTAAAAACGGCGCATCCGATGGGTAGACCCGAAATCGGTTTTCGAGTCGTCTGCGCATTCGCTCGCGTTCCTCGTCGACACGAATCCGTGTGTCGTCGACGAACTCGGTCGCTTTCAGACAGTGAGCACCAACTGCTGCCGCGGGTGTGCTTAGCGTCCACGAACGGCGGGCGACGTCAAGCCGGTCACGAAGCTGTCCCGTTGCCACCAAGAAACCGGCTCTGAGTCCAGGAAGGCCAAAGATTTTCGTGAGCGATCGGGCGACGACCACACCCGGCGTTCCCGCAAGCGAGGGTTCGCGGGTGAAATCCAAAAACGCTTCATCGACCAAGAGCACCGTTCCGGCGTCGTGACACCGGTCGGCAAACCGGCTGATTTCGCTGCGATCGTAACACTCGCCGGTTGGATTGTTTGGATTACAGATGATAACGAGATCATGCGCTGTCGGATCAGTACCCAAAATCTCATCATATGGCACAAATGTCGGTTCTGCACCTTGTAGCTGTACCTCGTGGGCGTATTCGCCAAAGCTTGGTGTCGGAATAACGACGCTATCGCCGGGGTCGGTGACAACCGAAAATAACAGCCGTATGCCGTCGAGTGCGCCGGCGGTCGGAATGATTTGTCTGCCGGTGACGCCGATATATTCGGCTGCGGCCGACCGGAATTCACAGTAGTCGTCGACGGGATATCGCCGGGCTGCCGAGAGCGACGCATCGTAGACACCAACCACCCCATTAGGGGAGACTGGATTCGTGTTGGCGCTAAAATCTAAAAGGGTAGGATCTGCCGCACCACCGTGATGGACGCGGCTAAGAGAGTCAATTGTGGCAGGGTCCATTCGTCATCTATACTAATTGGCCCACGTAAATACTATTTTCTGCTATTGCAAAATTTGTTTACTCAAATTAGAGTAACAATTTATGATTGCTGTAGCCTGTGCCACCGACGGGCCGCTCGGAGGTCAGCCGGGCGGTTGATGTTGAACCCAAGGGGCTCGTCGGTCCAGACAACAGTCCGGTCAGTACCGTCGCCGGTATCGTTGCCAGCACCGTCGCCGGTATCGTTGCCAGCACCGTCGCCGGTATCGTTGCCAACGACATTGAGCCCGGTCGGAACAACTGTTCGGTCTTTGTGTTGCATGGTTGTCTCCGCACTCACACCAACGCGACGGGTGAGTTCATATGGAACACAGACCGTGAGTGAGTCGCCGGCGGCGACGTCGATTGCACGGTCAACGTGAGCAGCCAAAAGAAACGGGAGATCGGCCGTCACCGTCACGACTGGAGTTCCAATCCGTCCGAGTACGGTCATGAGGTCATCCACATAGCCGTCGCCGGCTGTCTCAATACACTGCACCTTGTCGTGCTGGTGTAGATGAGCAGCGGTCTCCGGTGTCGCCGGCGAGACGGCCGCAAACACGGCGGATGCCGAACTCGCTGCGACCGCGTCGACAACACAGTCGATTAGTGGTGAATCGCCAACGGTAACAAGCGGTTTTTCGGTCTCGCCAACGGCTGGCCGGAGTCGGCTGCCCTTACCCCCACACATCACGAGCGCAGGAGGCTCGTCTCCTGGCTCACGGTCGAATTCGTTTAGAGGAGAATCCATGCGGTCACCCCCAGATGCAACGCGACCGCACGGCCGACTTCGTTGGCCGCACCGATGACATCGCCGTTGACGCCGCCGATGGCATGGTGGCCCCAGGTCAGGGCAATGAGCCCGACAATCGGGCCGGCGACGAAGGCTCCGATAAGCGCGGTCGTCGTTCCCGGCGGTGCAAACGCAAACACGGGCAGCGAAACCAATAGCGCCGGTCCAAAGGCCCGCCGGTCGAGTTGGCCGACAAGCTGTGAGCCGAGCCCCTCGTGGGCCGGTCGGCCATAGCAAATAACGAGTACCATCCCGAGTTTGGCTCCGACTTCTGCAGCAAGCGCGATTCGAAAGGCCGTCATTGAGGCCACACCCGCAAACGAGAGCGCCCCAAGCGTCGTCACGAGGAGTGTAACTCCGAGCAGCAAAACACCGCCGACACCGGTTGCAGAATCCTTGAGCACAGCCAGCCGGCGCTCGCGGTCGCCATGGGCCGCAATCGCGTCACCGACATCCGCTAGCCCATCGGCGTGGGTTATCCCCGAGACCAGATAGAGGCCGACGAGATAGGCCGCGACAACCGTCGGTGGCTGCAGCGGCAAAAAGAAGGCCAGCCCGGCGAGTGCACCGACGAGGTAGCCGACGAGCGGAATGCTGTAGGCGGCACCGCGGAAGGCCTCCCAATCAGCCTCACCAGCGCTGACGGGGATCCGGGTCAGAAAGCCGACCGCGCCGCGAACCGCCCGAACAACACGGACCGGCGGGCTCGACTCAGACAAGGACGATCACCGCCGTAAGACAAAATGCGAGCCAGCCGGCGCGCTCGACGATCCGGATACCACGGTGTCCTTCTGGGACTGTCGGCAACGAGGCGACGGCATTGAGCGTATAGACACCGGGTTTTTCCAGTCGGACCTGCAGGGCAGCCGCCAGCGTCGCCATCGGCCAGCCGGAGTTCGGTGAGGGCGGCTTGCGGGCCCACCGGCGACCACTCAACAGCGGATCAGGGCTCATTGCGGCCGCCGAAAGCACGACTGCCGACAGCCGAGCGGGCAGCCACATCACCAGATCATCGAGCTGAGCACTCGCCCAGCCGACCGGTTTGGACCGGTACCCAAGCATCGAATCCATCGTGTTGACCGCCTTGACCCAGACCGCAGCCGCCGTTGCCAACGCGAGCGCCTGTGTCGGTGAACCAACCATCCCGGCGGCAACGCTCACTACCGCGAAAGCGACCAGTGGGGCGACAAGTCCATCGGCCAGGTTTTCGGCAGCGCTTTCGACAGCCGCGCTCCGGACCTGACCGCCTGACAGCGCCGTCGCATCACGGCCAGCCAGCGCGAGCAGTTCCTCGCGTGCACGCGGGAGGTCCGATTCAGTCAGCCCGATAACCTCCTCGGCAATCGAGCAGAGCAGCCGAAGACTCGTTGCCGAAAAGAGAACTGCGGCAGCAACGAGTCCGCCGAAGAGGGGATGACCAAGGCCGGCAAGCCAGACCGCCAAGCAGACGATGACAGCCACAGACAGCGGAAGCACTACGGCCCCAGCAGTCCCGACGAGCCGTGGATAGCGCCACTGTCGATCCAGTGGGGCGACGAGTCGACCGAACAGCGCAACCGGATGGATTCGCCGCGGTGGCTCGGCAACCAGTCGATCCAACAGTGCGGCGACGAGGACGACACCGGAGGCAATGACCGACATTACTCACAGCGCTCACGAAGTCGTGTTTCGAGTGCCGAGAGTGGTGTGTCGGCGAGATCAATGAACGTGCCTCTACAGTCGGCAATCCCCCCGTCAGTCTGTGGGTTGTCACCGATGTGAATGAGCTGCGAGGTGGTGGTATCCAGCTGCGTTGCAACCGCCCGAAACGCCCGGCAGTCGGGTTTACGCCAGCCGCAGCCGACACTCGAGACGATGGCGTCGAAGTCGTCGCGAGAAAGCCCCGAGCGAATAAGCGTCCGGCCGACCAGTTCGGGCACCGAACAGTCGGACAAGAGGCCAACTGCACCGTATTCGTGGGCAGTTCTAACGGCCTCGACAGCACCCGGTCGGGTTTCGACAACAGGGTCGAAGGCGTTGACGACCGCTCGTCGAGCCGCGTTGTTCGGGGTGTCGATTCCGCGGCTAGCGAGTGCGGCACTCACGTGTGCAGGAAGCGGGACTTCGGCTCCATCGGGGGCATCAATGTGTGGCTCGCCGTAGGCGGCCGTCCAATCATCGGGAACCGTAATATCGAGCGCAGCGAGTTCGGCTGCAACCGCGTCTGCTGGATTGTTGTCGCTGTCAACCGTAACGAGCGTTCCGAACAAATCAAACGAGATGGCGACGTCAGACGACACTACCTGTGGATTCGACACCAGCGGCTTGAAAACATCGGTCAGAGTCCGACTGATCAAACGCATCTGCAGAGCACAATAATAGAAAACAGAGTGGCAAAGCCAACAGGGCTACACTACGGAGGGGATTGATCTCCAGACCGTTCGAGTGGTCCTAAAGGTTGATTTAGGCCAGTCGCGCGAACGCGAGCGTCCCGCTGATGTTTTTGATGTAGATTTCGACGACGTCACCCTCCTGTGCGCCAGGCACGAAGATCGTGTACTTGCCTTTTTCGGCAACGCCATCGCCTTTGCGGCCCGTGCCAGTGATTTTGACCTCGTAGGTCTCGCCCTCTTCGACATCCGGGCGGTCGGTCCGCTGAGAGGTCGAACGGCGTTTGGCTACTGGGCGGAACGCCCCACAGGCCTCACACCGGAGCATCTGGGTTCGGTTTTCCATAACCAGTCGAGTGTCGGGCAGCCCACACTCCGAGCAGGTGACGTATTCAGCGATGTACGACTCGATGGTTGCATCGAAGTCGCCGCCCGAGAACTTCCCGTTGTATCGGGCTCGGCCATCGTCGTACTGGCCGGCCGTCCCGAGGTCGCGCTGGATCGCACTGTGAAGGTGCTCTGGGTCGCGATCGAGTGCATCGGCGACCTCCGAGAGATTGGTCAGCCGTGTAAACGCGCCGTCTTTCTGTGCCTGTGCGTCGGGAACCTGCAGCCGCTCGTCCGAGCCACCGAGATCCGGGAGGCTCTCGATCGCCCGATCGAGATTCGCTTCGTAGTCCATACTAGCGCCGACGAGAGCACAGGCTAAATGGCTTGTGAGAGAGCGATACACATCCGCACGGGAGGCTACACTGAATGAGACCCCCGGTTACGTCGCTCGCTGCTCAATTTGCGTCGATGAGGATTTTACACTGCTCACGTTATTCGCAAAAAAAGGTTCGCGGCTACACCGCTCGCTAGACCGAGATTCTCACGGTGTTCGAATCTCGCAATCCGGCTCGGTCGGATTTACAAGTAAATCCGCTCTCCCCGAATTGAACGGGGGACAAGCCGATCTACAGTCGGCTGCTCTACCAGGCTGAGCTAAGAGCGGACACTCTCTCGTACCCTGCTGTGACAATTAAGGGTTACTGTTGGCACTGCCACGAGCGCAGTGACGACAAGTGACAGACGATTGTCTGACATAAAGGAAGATTAAAATATGTTGCCAGATATCTGGTACCCATGAGCAAGATTACGTTCCGCGCCGACGAAGCACTCGTCGAGCGCTTGGAGGCCATGGATGCCTCAAAAAGCGAGGTGATGCGGGATGCGCTCCGCTACTATCTCGATACAGCAGAACGTGATCACCCAATGGCTCGTGGTGATCGTCACCAACAGCCAACACGGTCGCACACACGTGAGACAAACGAGTCGATTGACGAGCTCATTGCTCGCCGAATCGACCAGGCGATCGCTGATCGTGTTGAGTCAGTGTTGAATAGCACCGAGCCACACCAACACGCCGCAGCGCCCGACGTCACTGTAAACGTCTCGCTCGACGGGCTTGAGCACGCAGACCCATCCAACGAGCAATCGGCCGAGCCAGCCACAACAACGCGTAAGACAATCGAGTCTGAGCAGACGGATCGGCAGACACCGCACGCGAGCGAGCCGCACGCACATAGCTGCTCACAATGTGGTGAATCAGTCGATAGTTCGCACGTCTATTGTCCGAATTGTGGTGAGAAGGCCTCTCAAAAGGCGTTTTGTGAGTGTGGCGACGAGCTTCGGTCGGACTGGGCATTTTGTCCAACGTGTGGGCGACGAACCCCGGCAGCGAACGTGTTAGACAACACATGACACGCTGAAAACAGGGTTCTCAGACCCTGAAACGACACAATAGCGTTTGTGTCTTACACTTGCCGTTAGATTTATATACATTCACTGTGAGGATACGGTTGCATAAGACGGCTGTCTTACAGAGCCGGTCCGGCGGAGCAAATCCAGCTTCGTTCGGGCCGAAATGTGAGATATCTATCGGCTCTGCCGACTGTCTTACCGGGGAATGTAATCATGGAGCGTGTGACACTACGAATTCCAAAGCAGCAGATCGACGAGGTCGAGGAAATGGTCGAAACCGGCCAATTCCCAAACCGGAGTGAAGCAATCCGGTCGGCCGTTCGCGAGATGCTCAACGACAACGATGGTACAGAAACGCGGCGACGAAGCAACGAGCGCAGCTGGGCGAAGGTGTAACAATGCAGGATATTGTTCAAGACGCCCTCGAAAACGCTGAAGCCGAAAAGCGCGAGATGGATGCGAGCATGGATGACGACGATGATTTCGGTGAACCACGCATCGTCATCGTCGGCTGTGGTGGTGCTGGCAACAACACGATCAATCGGCTCTATAATATCGGCGTCGACGGGGCTGACACGGTGGCGATCAACACCGACAAACAGCACCTGAAAATGATCGAAGCCGACACGAAGATTCTGGTCGGTAAATCCTTGACCGCCGGACTCGGTGCGGGTGGCGACCCACAGATGGGCGAGCGCGCAACCGAGATGGCACAGGGAACGATCAAAGAAGTCCTCGGTGATGCGGACCTCGTCTTTGTCACCGCAGGCATGGGTGGCGGAACCGGTACCGGTGCCGCCCCAGTCGTCGCAAAAATCGCAGCCGAGCAGGGCGCAATCGTCGTCGGAATGGTTTCGACACCATTCAATGTCGAGCGGGCCCGGACCGTCAAGGCCGAAGAAGGACTCGAACGGCTCCGTAATACAGCTGATTCGATTATTGTCCTTGACAACAACCGGCTGCTCGATTACGTACCGAACTTGCCGATTGGAAAGGCCTTCTCGGTGATGGATCAGATCATCGCCGAAACGGTGAAAGGGATCTCCGAGACAATCACTCAGCCGTCACTGATCAACCTCGACTACGCGGATATGTCGACGATCATGAACCAGGGCGGCGTTGCAGTGATGCTCGTCGGTGAGACACAGGACAAAAACAAGACCCAAGAAGTGGTCAACGATGCGATGAACCATCCACTGTTGGATGTCGATTATCGCGGTGCATCCGGTGGCCTCGTCCACATTACTGGCGGCCCGGACCTCACACTCAAAGAGGCCGAAGGTATCGCCAACAACATCACCGAGCGCTTAGAGGCAAGTGCAAACGTGATCTGGGGTGCACGGATTCAAGACGAATACAAAGGCAAAGTCCGTGTCATGGCAATCATGACCGGCGTCCAGAGCGCACAGGTGCTCGGTCCATCGACCCAGAAACAGGCCGATAAATCCCGCGAAAGCATTGATAACCAGAATCAAGGCTTTTCGAGCAACAACGGTTCGGAAGCAGCCTCCTGGCAGTCGGATGGCGGTCACGACGAAGTCGAGCGAAACAACGGCCTCGACGTAATCCGCTAACAGCGGCGTGCACTTTCCGTTTTCTATTACTCATCGATTGTGAGCGCCAGCAGTGTGCGAGACAGTAGTGTCCGTCAGACGGCGTTAATCGATTCGATTAGTCGGCACTTCCGGCAGATTCGGCTTCCGGTTTTCGAGCCACACCGTTCGCAATCATTGAGTGCGGGATTTTCACCGGTTTTGTCGCTTCGATACCGGTCTGCGGTTAGCTCGGCGAGTTCTTCGTAGCCCGACATAATCGAGTGCCGTGTTCCGGGATGATTCTCTTCGAGTTTCCAGAGGAGCTGTTGGATCTCGCCGCGGTAAGCCTCACTAGCGTGGGGACATTCGGTGATGTGTGCTGGAAGATCCTTGAGATGGGCATACAGGGCGACCTCCTTTTCAGGAACGTCACGAAGCGGCTTTGCACGCGGGATAAAATCAGTCTGGCTGGTTCGATCGGCAAATGAACCGAGACTCGCATCGAAATGCTTGGCAATCTGTTTGACATCGCCTTCGAGAATGTTCATCAGTGCTGTCTGGGCCTCGTCGTCAAGGTTGTGACCCATCAACAGTTTGTCAGCGCCAAACTCGTCTGCATACCGTTCGAGCAGGTCACGGCGAAAGACCCCACAGTACGCACAGGGAGCCATGTCGAGTGGGTCGTCCTCGGCAACGTCGTCCATCCGCACGTCGAACTCCTCCTCGTAACTGACGACTTCGTGGCGCATCGCAAGATCGCCAGCGAGTTCGACACAGGCATCAAGGCTGGCATCACGATAGCCCTCGATTCCTTCGTGAATCGTCAGCGCAACCATTTCGACGCGTGGATCACGGCCGAACGTTTCGTCTAAAATGTGTGTCATCACAACGCTGTCTTTGCCGCCCGAGAGTCCGATGACCCACCGTTCGGGATTCTCGGGCATACTTTCCGAAGAGAGCAGGCTGTCTTCGCGAATCCGCCGTCGAACCCGTTTTTCGACTGACCGACAAAAATGCGTCTCACAGAGATGCCCACCCGAATACGCCGCGTGCATGACCGCCTCACGGTCACACTTGTCGCATTCCATTACCACCTCATTACCGGGCGAAAGTCATACGGGTTTCGTCTCGACCTGCAAGAGCGGTGACCGACTTCTCAGTGCGGGCTGTCATACAGCACAGTGCATCTGTCATACGGCGTCCGGTTCAGAATAGTCGAAACCCGTTTGTCTCCGGCGTACTGAAACCGGATCAATGAATCAGGAAGCAACACTCGACAGAGACGCGGCGCTCGACCGTGTTGAGGAGCTCATCGATACCGTCGAATCCGATGCCATGCCCGTCCCTGTCCGGGAAATTTGGGTATACGGCGATGTCGCACTCGGACTTGACCCACTTGACCGACTCGACATCTATCTCACGAAAGATATCCGACTTCGAGGTGACAAAGAAACCGCGAAGGCGTATTATGACCAACATGGGATCAAGGGAATCGGCCAAAGCGTGTCAGCCGAGTGGGCCGAGGCATATCCAGAATTCGTCCGCGCGAACGACAACGGCCACGCAGCCCCCGAGAAATGTCTCGCAGCACATCTACTGGGCGATGATGAACCGATCCATCTCGAAGTCTGCAATGCGAGTTTCGACGAAAACGTCACCCAACGGCTTCGGGGGGCACTCTCGCGAGAGGTCTACGAGCAGATTCTCGATCCACGTGGCGTCTGTCTCTGGGTCGATGGGCAGCGAAACGATGAGCTGATACGCAAACTCCGCGGTGGCGAACTCCCGTTTCCAACACTTTCCGGGGCGCTCGAAATGCTCGGTGTCGACGACGACATTGCGAGTGAAGCCGCCGACACCGTCAGCCGCTACCGCGCCGAACAGACCGGGTCGACCGTCCGTGGCGACGTGATTTAGTCGGCGTTGTTACCTGGGTTGATCCGCCCCACGGTGAGATCAAAGGGAACCCGTTCGGTTCGCTCGTAATCACCGGTCTGCATCTGGTCGATAACCGTCCGGCCCATTTCGCGCCACGCTGCACGGAGTTCGTCGTAGGTTGTCTCACTATCGACCAATCCGCGCCGCATCTCCGATTCATGATCGGCAAGTCCCGCGCCGCTGGCCTTTCGGGCCGCACTTTCGAGATCGAGTTCGCTGTAGGGGGGCCCGGTTCGCTTTTGATGTTCGTACCGGCGGGTTGAGACCACGTCGAGCCCGGCCTCGTCAAATAGTGTTTTGACTCGTTCACCGAGTGCAACGTCGGTTTCGACCCCGCGAAGGTATGCCTCGCGGACGCGAGCTTCGAGGTCAACTTCGCGGGCGACCGTCGAGTCGACGCGAACCTCGGCGTTGTTTGGCTCGACCGCGGCGACGAGATTCGAGGAGACACGAGCGAACTCGCGGAGGGCGGCCGCCGGATCCGGGAGGTTGATCAAGAGTGCCTGACAGACAACGAGATCGAAACTGTCGGTGGGAAACGGCAATCGAAGGGCGTCACCGGCGACAACCTGGACGTGCTGGCTGGCGACGGTGAGCAACGTGGGGTCGGCATCGACACCAATGACCTCGGTGTACTCACCCGATTCCTCGGCCAGCACGCGCGTGAATTCACCGGTGCCACAGCCGACATCCAAGATCCGTTTGCGAGAGGAGAGCGCAAGGTCGACCAGTGGCTCTCGGGAGTCTGCCCACATCCCTTCGCGGGTCTGTTCGAGATACTCGGCACTAAACCGGCGCACGGGCGATTAGTTCTCGCGGAGTGCTTTGACTTTCGCGATGTTCCAAGAGAAGCCTTTGCCGTCCTCGGTCGGCGTTTCGAGGGCGTATGGGAGATCGCGGAGCTCGGGATGGTTGACGATGGCAGCAATCCCGTCCTCGCCGATATAGCCCTCACCAATCAGGGCGTGTTCGTCCTTGTGCGTGCCAACGTCGTGTTTCGAATCGTTGAGGTGGATATATTTCAGGTGTTCGAGCCCGACGACGTCGTCGAAGCGCGAGATAGTTTCGTCGACCGCTTCGGGCGTCGTCAGATCGTTGCCCGCAACGAGCGTGTGGGCGGTGTCGATACAGATCCCGATTTCTTCGTCGGTGCGCTCAATAATGCCTGCGAGGTGGTCGAACTCGCCGCCGAGTTTGGTGCCGCTCCCGGCGTCGCTTTCGATCAACAGCATCACCTCATCGGGAATATCGAGTTCGGCAATCGTTTCTGCAGCGTTGTCCAGGCCGCCCTCGACGCCCGCACCAGTGTGGGCACCCAGATGGACGTTGACATAGGGAACGCCGAGTTGGGCGGCGGCATCGAGATCCGCCTGCATGCTCTCGATAGACTTTCGACGGAGATCGTCTTTTGGCGTACAGAGATTGACGAGATACGCCGAATGGATAACCCACGGCCCTTCGAGGTTTTCGGCCGTCTCCTCGCGGAAGCCTTCGGCTTCCTCCGCTGTGATTGAGGGCTGTTTCCAGACCCGTGGCGAGGCGGTGAAAATCTGGCCACAGTTGCCGCCGAAGGCGAGTTGGCGGGGGATTGCATTCCGAATATCGCTGTACGGCGGGGTTTCGCTATCCGAATCAACACGGGAACCCGAAATCGACACGTGTGCACCAACGTTCATACGAACTGATAGTGAGACGAACCACAAAGCGACTTCGATGGCTCGCCGTCTCGACGTGAAGAACTGACTATCGTTTCCCCGGCTCTCGGCGCACCCACTCGTCAGCCTCGTATTTTTCGGCCGCCCGCTCGCGGCCACGAGCAAGCTCCTCGTCGGTCCACGAGCCCTCGCGTGCGCCACACCAGTCAGCAAGTGCGGTTTCGACCGCCTCAACTGCCGCCGCACGGCTGCAGTCGACCTGCTCGTCGATGCCGGTGACACGATCAGAAAACGTCTCCGCGTCGGCCGAGGGGTCGACAAAGGTCGAGAGATGTCGGTCAGCCAGCACGCTGTAGGTCAGCGAGCCGTGTTGGATCACCGCATCACGCTGGCGATATTGGGCGTTGCCGCTGATTTTTCTGCCGCCGGCGACAATGTCGTGGGCCGGATGGAGCGCTCGGAGGTAACAGGCTGGCTTGTAGATTGCAGGGCTCTCGCTATCGACGAACTGGGCGTCGACGCCCAGCCGCTCGAAGGCGTCAAGAATTGGCTCACACAGCAGGTGGTAGGCATTCAGGAGCTTACTCGGGAATTCGGCGGCCGGAGCCGTAATCGAATAGGAGATATCGCCGACTGCGTCGTGATAGATACCGCCGCCACCGGTCTGTCGGCGGGTGACATCGATTCCGTGTTGGGCGCAGACGTTCCAGTCGACTGTCTCGGGATGTTGGTGGTAGCCAAGCGAGAGACAGCTTGGCTCCCACTGGTAGACCCGAACCGTCCGTGGGCCGCCTGCAGCGGCGGTTTCGGCTGCAATTTCATCGAGCGCCATCTGCATCGCCCCCGGTCTGGCTTGCTCACGAATGAGCCGCCAGTCTCGGTTGGCGGTGTCGGCTCTGTCGATGACATCTGACATACACGAACTGCATTTCGGGAGGCAAAAGCGGTTGCGACCCGGCCGTCGAAACGGTTGTGCTGAAAGTTAGGTATGGGTCATGCCGCCGTCGACGAGAATACTCTCGCCGTTGACGTAGGAACTCAGATCACTCGCAAGAAAGAGCGCGACGTTAGCTATTTCTTGGGGCTCACCGAACCGGCCGGCGGGAATCGTACTCTTGAGCATTTTGGCGGCGATCCGGCCTTGGACGCCACTTCCGAGTTCGGAGTCAGCCAACATCTGAGTCTTACTAAAGCCCGGGTTGATCGAGTTGACGCGGATTCCGTCGTCACCAAACCGGTCGGCAAGGGCATAGGTCAGCTGTCGGACGGCGGCTTTCGAGGCACAGTAGGTCGAAATCTCGGCCATTGCGCGGTAGGCTCCCGCACTCGACATGTTGATAATCGTCCCGCCGCCGTTCGAGACGAGCTGTTTTGCGGCCGCTTGGGCCCCGAAAAAGACACCCTTGACGTTGATCGCCATGAGCTGGTCGTACTCGGATTCAGTGACCTCGAGAAAATCGGTCTCGTTTGAGATTCCTGCGTTGTTGACCATGATATCGATGCCGCCGAGTTCGTCGGCTGCCTCGACGGCGACCTGGAGGTCAGCCGGATCGGTTACGTCGCAGTCGACGAAGTGAGCGGTTTGGCCTGTGTCAGCAGCTATCCGTTCGTGTGTTGGCGGCCCACCTTCTCGTGGAGTCTTGCGGATGTCAGCAACAATAATTTTTGCACCGTGGTCGGCAAACGTGAGCGCGATTGCCCGACCGAACCCGCTTGCGCCACCCGTGATAACTGCTGTTTTGCCAGCAAGAAGCTGCTCCATACACATCCGTCACGGACGTGCTGTTTGTATCTTCCTGATTGTTGATGTTGATTGTGAGTCGATACCTGATGATTAGGAACTCACGTCCCGAGCCGTCGGGCTGGCTGTCTCTGTGAGGTCGCGCTCGCTTTCGTCGCTTGCCCGCCGCCGGTTGGCGACGATGAGAGCGACAAGAAGCCCGCCGCCGACCGCCCGAAGCAGGAGGTCGTTCGTCAGCGTAAACAGCGTCATCTCAGTGCCAACGACGCTGAGTGCGGTTCCCAGTGGCATCAGTACCATGCCCGGAATCGAGAGCAACACGGCCGCAGTGATGAAGCCCACGCGGGCAACCCGTGAGACGTCAGTCTGGTAGTAGCCGATAATGGCGATCCCGAGCGCATAGACGCCGGCAAACATCGCGACGACCGGAATAACGACTTCCGGGATGATGAAGCCGATATCGGTGAAGTCGGCGACCGAGAGCACCGAAAACTCGCCAGGACCATCACCGCGGAGCAGCAAGATTCCCGGCGCGAACACGAAGGCGAACGGAACGAGGATCTTGTTCAACGAGAGCAAAAACGCCTGTTTGCCCGTCTCAAAGGGATCAGATTTCGCAACCCCGGCGGCGGCGTAGGCGGCGACCATCACCGGCGGTGTCACATCGGCCATCAGCCCGAGATAGAGCACGAACAGGTGGGCCGCGAGAATGGCAATTCCGAACTCCGGCAGGACCGGCCCAAGCAGGACGACGATAATGATGTACATCACCGTTGTCGGCATTCCCATCCCGACGATCACCGACGCGATTCCCGCGAGAATCAGTAGCAAGACCAACGAGCCACCACTCACATCCAAAATGAGCGCGCGGAAACTCCCGCCAAGCCCGGTGATATTGATAATTCCGGGTATCACGCCGGCGGCCGCCACCGCGATGACGACGATTGTTGCGGTTCGAGCACCGTTGTCCAACGATTTGAGGACGAACGAAGCGAACATGCCCGCTCGACTGGTTGCAATCTCGTTGCCTATCCGGCTGTCAACGGCTTGAGCAGCAGTATCAACACTTGGATCGAGATCAAGCAAGGGCGCAGGGCCACGTGGGTCGGCAAGCAAAAACACGAGGCTGATTGCGATGATCGTCACCCCGAGCGAGGAGAGTGCCTCAACGAATGCGGCTCCGAGTGGCACTGTCGCTGCTGTCGTTCCAAATACAACGTCAGCCGGTGTACCGCCGGCGAGATACCACGAAACAGCGGTTGCGGTATAGCCCGCGGCAATCGCCCCAACAAGGTATGGCCCGGTATCGTCGTTGTAGGCGGCAACAGCCGCAATCAGTGCGACTGTGGCGATGATGGTAAACCAGCCGGCCCGGCCAATCGAGAGCCGAGCGATAACGAGGTAGTACAGCAATAGCCCGAGCGGGACGAGATAGAACCAGCCCCGTCGCATGTGGGGGCCAATATCAAGCAGTTCGCTTCGATCAAGTCCTCCAATGTTGTGCTTGGCCGCCTCGAAGTGGACCATCACCCACATGCCGAAAAAGAAGGCCAATGCGGGAAGCGTCGCCGCAATAATGACCTCACGGAACGGGGTACCGGTAAACTCGACAATAAGGAATGCGGCCGCACCCATCACTGGTGGGAGAATCTGTCCACCGGAAGATACCGAGGATTCGACTGCTCCCGAGAACTCCGGGGAGTACCCCGAGCGTTTCATCAGCGGAATCGTCAGCGCGCCCGTAGTTACTGTATTTGCCACTGACGAACCCGATAGCATGCCCATAAAGCCCGAAGAAACGACACTTGCCTTTGCAGGCCCTCCTTTTCGCGTTCCAGTGATTGAGTAGGCCAGATCAATGAACCATTTGCCTGCGCCCGACATCTCCAAAAACGCCCCGAAAAGGATGAATATATATATAAACCTAACAGAGACACCAACAGGAACACCGAGAATCCCTTCGACCGTATACCAGAGGTTTTGGACGATCTGATCCCACCGAAGCTCGGATGTTCCAAATATTCCGACGACCGGTGCATCACGCGGAATCAAAAAGCCGTACTTTCCGTAGAGCAAAAACAGACTTACGAGTCCCATGAGCAAAATACCGAGCGCCCGCCGCGTTGCCTCCAAGACGAGTAAAATCGCAAGAACCCCCATGAGGTAGGCGACCGGCCGCTCGCCAAATGGGCCGACAGCCACCGGTGCGAGTATCGGGTACAGTTCACCAAGTGGCGCTGCACCACCCAGTCCGCGGACGCGGACCACATTCCGTACTTCGTCGTAGTGTTGGATGTAATACAACGTTGGCAACAACGAGAGACCGATCAACACGACATCTGACGGAGTTACGCGATTTGTATCGCGATCAACGAAAAACCAGCTGGCTATCGCGCCAATCCGTTCGACACCGCGACTGATGGGGTGGTCATTGAAACGGTCTCGGACGATCACTGGGAGATGAGCGAGCCGCCGAACAATTGGGCCATCGCCGGTCGAGCCGGGAAACAACAGGAACGCCAGGATGAGCGCGAAATTAACGTGAATCGCCCGAATCTGCAACTGGGCGAGCGATGCGAGTTCGTAGGGTTCGGCCCATGGAACCGGGATAGCAAACGTTGAGCCACGGGCAGCAATCCAGAGCTGAAACAACGAAAAGGTGATCCCGATCGTCGCAACGGCGACGACGGCGGCTCCGCGGAGTGACCGCTTGCGCTCGATTTCATCTAATACCTCGTCGGCATCAGCTTTGGAGTCGGTTGGCTGTGCAGTGTTCCCCGATGTATCTGTAGTCGTCATACTAGTAGTCGTTCGTTGTGAAGACGCAACTCGGCCGTCCGGTTTCCGACGAGCGTTGCGATATCGTACCGCGTTCCATCGACAATGAGGTCGTGGTCGGCGATAGGGCCTGTCGAGAGTCGAAGAACCTCATAGCGCTGTTCGGGTGGCTCATAGACGTATCTCCCGTTTTCAACGGTTACCTGCGCCTGTGCGGGAAGTCCAGCACCGAACGAACTAAACTCCATCCGGGTCATACGTAGCGTTCCGTTGTCGACAACATAGATATCACGAACAAGTGTTTGTTCGACACTGTGTGTGTATTCGACGATGATTTCCGAGCCATCGTCAACGGACGTTGAGACGACCGGCGTTCCGGTAGAATCGGTAACGACGAGCGTTTCTGTGGTCATGGCCAGTCCTACAGGGAGCACAAGGCAGCTTAGCCCACCGAGACCAAGGAGCCACGACCGGCGGTTCACACTACTCGAAGTACCGGGCCGCACCCTCGTGCAGCTCGATCGACATGCCGTCCTGTGCGGTCTCGACGTTGATGAAGTCGCTCTTGATGCTCAGCCCATCGGTGTTGTCGAAAATCGCTTCGGTGACCGATTCGACGGTGTCGGCGGAGTACTCCTCGCGGGTTGCGATCATGGCCTGCACGGAGACGGTGTCGACGTCCTCGTCGATTCCCTCGTAGGTGCCTGCCGGAATGGTGTCGTCGGCAAACCACGAGGCGTCTTCGCGGGCGGCTTCTCGCTCGTCGGCAGTCAGATTGAGAATTTCGACATCTGTCGTGGTTGCCAGTTCCTCGACCGCGCCGACCGGCCAGCCACCGACGACAAAGGCCGCATCAACGTCGCCGTCGCGGAGCTGGTCGGCCGCCTGGGTGAAGTCGGTGTTCTGTTCGTCGAAATCATCGGTCGTGAGGCCGGCGACCGATTCGAGAATCTGCAGAGCGTTGACCTGTGTTCCACTGCCGAGGTCGCCGGTGTTGACGCTTGCACCTTCGAGGTCTGCAATCGAATCGATTCCGGCTTCGGGATCGATGATAATGTGAATCGTCTCGGGATAGAGCGTCGCAACGCCCTGGAGGTTCTCGATTGGATCGTCCTCGAATGCGTCGAGGCCGGTTCCATTTTTCGCGAAAAAGCCGACATCGTTCTGAATCATCGCGAAGTCGGCGTCACCGTTACCGAGGCTCCCGACGTTTTCGACACTGGCACCGGTCGCCGAAACCTCAACATCGAAATCCGTGTTGTCCTCGATGATGCCTTCGAACTCACCCGAAAGCGGGAAGTAGGTACCACCGGTTCCGCCGGCGTGCCATCGAACAACGTCGGTGTCCGGGCTACCGGCATCATCGTCGTCATCACCATTACCAGTGCAGCCCGCCAATCCAACGACACCTGCAGCACCGAGGCCAGCGAGGACGTCTCGTCGCGCTACCGTCTTGCTGAATTTCTCTTCAGACATACGTAAGCATCTATAGACGAAATATATAACAATTGTCCTATACAAATACAGTTTCAGTGACATATAGTGCAAACGCCGTTCGTTTCGTTCACATCATATTATAAATTGTGGATCTGTTATTAATTTGTAGCTCAATACGTAGCACAGGTGTGCAAAATCAAAGGGTGTTGATAATCATGACTATTCCAGCTCAATGCACGCGTTTGCACATGGCTCAAAGGCGCCCAATCGGTAAAAAACGG
>CAZCYW010000028.1:0-35027 GCA_964503105.1 uncultured Haloferacaceae archaeon | reverse complement strand
CGGCAAACTGGTCGTAAAACTCCGCTGCAAGGTCGATGAGCTGTTCTCTGGCTCGGGATTCGCTGGATTGTGAACTCATTTTTGTAGGTAGTGTTGGGTTTGTGACGCTCAGGCGTTGACAGTCAATTTTTTGGCGTCGACGCCTTCGACGGTGATTTCGAAGTCGGCATCGTCATCGATGCTGTAGGTCAGTTCGGCTTCCTCACCGGCCGATACCGCAGGCGACCACTGAATAAACCACTCGCCGTCGAGGTCGACGACGCTCGCATCGCCGTTGAGTTTTTGTGGCTCAACGCTGACGATTTCGGTGATTTCAGGGGTTTCAGCCCGGTCGGAGTAGTTTTCGACCGACAGTGTCACCGTTCCGCCGTTGATTTCGCGGTCGATACAGAGGTTGTTCATAATTCGGCCCATCGCACCCTCGATATCGGGCCGCTGTCGGCCCGTGATTTCGGCGACTTTGTCGGCCATCTCAGGTAAGATCTGGCTGAGAACGCTCTGTTTTTCCTGTCGTTTCTGCAGCGACCGACGCTTGTTGAGATAGGATTTGAGTTCGCGGGCGGCCTCGCGGATGGCGAGTTCGATTTCGTCTTCGATCGCCGGAATATTCGCTAAGGCGTCTTTCGATTCGCTCGTAAAGGGAACGTTCGTCGAGGCGACGTGGATCATCAAGACGGCTGGCCCGTTCGGGAGGCCGCTGCCGCCGGGCTGATCAAGACCGTAGTTGCGCCAGCCGATGCGTTTGACCACGTCGGTCGAGCCACAGGCACCCTGCTGGTAGACCAAGGGAACCCGGTTGGCAAAGCGAAGCAGGTCGATTTTCCCCTCGGCTTTGAGTTCGCCGCCGTAGGCAATTCCGGCCTCGACAATGAACGGGTCGCCGCCGTGGACCTCCGCATCGCGGGTTGCGGCCGCAAAGAAGTCCGCGTCGTACTCTTTGCGAAGCCCGGCTTCGACGAGTTCGGCCGTAATCGGCGAGAGACAGTCCGTTGGCGGGGCGAGAATGTCGGTCTCGCGCATCGCCTCTAACAGTTCACTCGACGTGTCGCGGTCGCCCGAAATTTCTCGAACCTTCGGGACCGCATCGGGAACCGTCCGCGAGACCGACCAGAGCGCCTCGACGATGTTCTCGCGGGCGGTCTCGCCAACGGTGACGCCGTCGTACTCGGCAGTTGCGTCGCCAACGTCGTCGACCATCGCCACCAACGCTTTGTGGGTCAGCCGGAAGGTTGGATCGTCGAGCGCGTCGAGTCGGCGGGCAAGCCGTTCGGCAATCGCTTGGATCGTCGCATCATCCTTTCGCGTGCTTGTCGCGTCGTCGACGAGGGTGTAGAGTGCCGGGGTACGGACATCGCGGGCATCCTCACCATTTTCGGCGGCGTCGCCCTCGTAGGCCGTTAATTCGCCCCAGGCTGCCGCCGTAGCGTTTTCTCTGACGGTCGTCCCAAAGGTCCGGCCCGTCTCGGCTTCGACGCTGTCGGCGACATTATCGACAATCTCAGCCAGTTCAGCATGTGCGGTTCGCTCACGACTTTCGAGGATCGATTCAATCTCTGTCGCAAACGAGTCGGTCGCCTCCGCACCCTTGTTCGAGACAGCCTCGGTGATGGCGGCGGCAATATCGGCCCCCGTTGAGGGCGTCGGCCACGATAGTTCACGGCCGAAGTGTCGGTCACGGAATGAATCGATGACTTTTGCGGCGGTCTTTTTGCCGACCCGGGTGAACTCCTCTTGCAAAAAGCCCGAGACCGAGTACGACTCGGTCGCATCCAACATCTTGATGAGCGTCCCGAGTTCGACGCCGTGGGGATGGGGCCGGATCTCGCTTGTTTCGGCCGGAAGCTGGTCGGTTCCGCGCTCGAATTTCAGTGGTTCGCTGAGTCCGGGTTCCCGAAGTTCGAGCCGGGCGTGCGGGTTGACGACAGCCGTGTGTTTGATGTAGTCGTGGAGTTGCTGGCGTGCCCGCATGTTGGCTTCCATCTCTAACTCGATCCGGGTGCCGTGAGTCCGGTCCCACGTGGTTGCTCGCGAGTCGCGGATTTCGGGCTCGTTGGTGTCGGTGTCGATGATGAGCTCGAAGTACTCGGCCTGCTCGGAGCCCTGCGTTCGGCTCGTGATTTTCGCGGGCTTGCCGCTTGTGAGCTGTGAGTAGAGCACGGCCGCCGAAATCCCGATTCCCTGCTGACCACGGCTCTGTTCGCGGGCATGGAACCGCGAGCCATAGAGCAGTTTCCCGAACACTTTGGGAACTTGTGCTTTCGTGATGCCGGGGCCGTTGTCCTCAATAATGAGTCGGTAGTAGTCACCGACTTCGGCGATTTCGACATAGATGTCGGGCCGGATTCCGGCTTCCTCGGTCGCATCGAGGGCGTTGTCAACGGCCTCTTTGACCGCTGTTACCAGTCCACGAGCGCCCGAGTCGAAGCCGAGCATGTGCTTGTTCTTCTCGAAGAACTCGGCGATAGAGATCTCGCGCTGGCCTTTGGCCAACTCTTCGGCAATCCCCTCATCGGCACCGAGTTCTGCCTGGAATGACGTCATTCTATGCGATGTCTTTTCGACGGAGCCGTTAAAACCTGTTCGGCGGGCCGACGGTCAAATCAGTTGACGGCGAGCCGACCGTCCCAGTCGGTTGCAACACGGTAATATCGCTTGGTCTGAGGCGAACTTTTCTTTCGGTAGCGGGAACTCTTAGACGTGATATGCCCGCGCGTGCGAGGGCTTTATGCCATGTGGCCAACTAGGCACAACTAGTTCTATGTCAGGCGAAAACGAATATGGGGCCGGACAAATTCAGGTCCTCGAAGGGCTCGCCGCCGTTCGGAAACGCCCGGCGATGTATATTGGCTCGACGGACGGCCGCGGGCTTCATCATCTCGTCTACGAGGTTGTCGACAACTCGATTGACGAAGCACTCGCTGGCTTCTGTGACCACATCGAGGTGACGATTCACGACGACGGGTCGGTGTCTGTTTCCGACGATGGGCGAGGCATCCCGGTCGATACCCACGAAAAGTACGACCGCCCCGCACTCGAAGTCATTATGACCGTCCTGCACGCCGGCGGGAAGTTCGACAACAAATCCTACCAAGTCTCGGGGGGACTCCACGGCGTCGGTATTTCGGTCGTCAACGCCCTGTCGGAGGTGCTCGAAGTCGAAGTTCGCCGCGATGGGTATCTCTGGACACACGAGTTCGACCATGGCGAACCCGACATTGAGGCCTTTGGAAAGGTCCGTCCACTCGAAGCCGACGAAGAGACGGGAACGACAATCCGCTTTTGGCCCGATGGCGAGATTTTTGAGACGACCGATTTTACCTACTCGACGCTTGCAAACCGACTCCGAGAGCTCGCGTTTCTCAACTCCGGGGTCGAAATCACGCTCACCGACGAGCGCTCGGGCGACCGCGAGGTTTTCGTTTATGAGGGCGGGATCCGTGAGTTCGTCACCTATCTCAACGAGACGCGAACACCGCTGCATGAGGATGTCATCTACTTTGAGGACGAAGATCAAAATATTCAGGTCGAAATCGCGATTCAGGCGACTGACGAACTCCAGGGTTCGGTCCATGCCTTTGCGAACAATATCAACACTCGTGAGGGTGGAACCCACCTCACGGGCTTTAAAACGGCACTGACCCGCGTTCTTAACGACTATGCTAACGAGCACAACCTGACCGACGATCTCGAAGAAAATCTCAAAGGTGAGGATGTTCGCGAGGGGATGACCGCCGTTATTTCGATCAAGCACCCCGACCCGCAGTTCGAGGGCCAAACAAAAACGAAACTCGGCAACAGCGAGGTTCGTGGAATCGTCGAGAGTGCGACCCACCAACACCTTCGGACCTTCCTTGAGGAGAATCCCGACACCGGACAGGCAGTCGTGATGAAGGCTGCAGAGGCCGCCCGCGCCCGAAAGGCAGCCAAACAGGCCGAAGAACTGACGCGTCGAAAAAGCGCACTCGAATCAACAGCGCTGCCCGGCAAACTTGCGGACTGTCAGACTCGCGACCCAGCCGACAGTGAGCTGTTCGTTGTTGAGGGTGACTCCGCCGGTGGGAGCGCCAAACAGGGTCGTGACCGACACAACCAGGCAATTTTGCCGATCAAGGGCAAAATTCTCAACGTCGAGAAACACCGCTTGGATCGTATCCTCGAAAACACCGAGATTCGTGCGCTGATTACCGCTATCGGTGCGGGAATCGGTGAAGAGTTCGACATCGATGAGGCGCGATACCACAAAATCATCGTCATGACTGACGCCGACGTTGACGGTGCCCACATTCGGACGTTGCTGCTCACCTTGCTGTACCGACACATGAAACCGCTCATCGAGTCGGGCTACGTCTATGCGGCCCAGCCGCCGCTCTACCGGGTTCGGTACCGCGGTGAAACTTACGACGCGATGACCGAGGAAGACCGCGACCGGATTGTTGAGGAGAAATGCAACGGCAATCCAACGCAGGTCCAACGGTTCAAAGGCCTCGGTGAGATGAATCCCGACCAGCTGTGGGAGACGACGATGGATCCTGAAAACCGGATTCTCAAACGGATTACGATCGAGGACGCCGCCGCCGCCGACCGGATGTTTTCGGTGCTGATGGGCGATGCGGTCGAACCCCGGAAACAGTTTATCAAAGACCACGCGACCGACGCCGAGTGGGTCGACATCTAAGGAGTTGATCAAATGAGCGCAGACTTACCCGATTCCCCAGACGTAGACGCCGCCCGAATTGAAACCGCCCGGATCGAAGACGAGATGGAACAGTCGTATATCGACTATGCCATGTCAGTTATCGCCGGCCGTGCACTCCCTGATGTCCGTGACGGACTCAAGCCGGTTCACCGCCGCATCCTCTATGCGATGCACGAAGCCGGTGTTTCCTCGCGGTCGGCACACCGAAAGAGCTCATCGATCGTCGGCGAGACGATGGGTGACTTCCATCCTCACGGCGACAGTGCAATTTACGACACGCTCGCGCGGATGGCCCAGGACTTCTCGATGCGCTATCCGCTTGTCGACGGTCAAGGCAACTTCGGTTCGGTCGACGGCGACCCACCGGCAGCCATGCGGTACACTGAGGCCCGGATGGCTCCGATGGCTGAGGAACTGCTCAACGACATCGAGAAGGACACCGTCGATTTCAAGCCGAACTACGATGATCGACTCGAAGAACCCGGTGTGCTTCCATCGGCGTTTCCGAACCTCTTGGTCAATGGTTCGTCGGGAATCGCGGTCGGCATGTCGACGAACATTCCGCCGCACAATCTCGGTGAGATCATCGATGCGACCGTTCACCTGATCCACAACCCAGACTGTACGGTCGAAGACCTCATGGGCCACGTCAAGGGGCCGGACTTCCCGACCGGCGCGAACATCGTCGGCCGGGCAGGCGTCCACAGCGCCTACAAAACGGGTCGTGGCCGCGTCCGGATGCGCGCGGAGTTTGAGGTCGATGAAGAAGCCGGAACGATCGTCATCACCGAACTGCCGTACCAGGAGAACAAGGCTCGGCTCGTCGAACGGATCGCCAACGATGTCAACGAGGGCAAACTCGAGGGCATCCGCGACCTGCGAGACGAATCGGACCGCGACGGGATCCGAGTCGTCATCGAACTGAAACGCGATGCGATGGCCGATGTCGTCAAAAATCAGCTGCTCGAAAGCCATCTCGAACGGACTTTCGGTGTCATCAATCTCGCGTTAGTCGACGGTGCACCCCAGGTGCTCACGCTTCGTGAGACGATCGAACACTATCTTGATCATCGTCGTGAGGTCGTTCGCCGCCGCTCACAGTTTGAACTTGACGAGGCCGAGGACCGCGCCCACATTCTCGAAGGCCGGCTCACCGCCCTCAACAACGTCGACGACGTCGTCGAGACAATCCGTGATGCCGAAGACCGCGATGCGGCAAAAGCCGCGCTTCGCGAGCGCTTTGACTTCAGCGAACCACAGGTCGAACACATCGTCGCCATGCAGCTCGGCTCGCTGACCTCGATGGAGTCGAAAGAAATCGAAGACGAGTACGAGGAGGTCCAAGCGCGGATCGAGCGGCTCACCGAAATTCTCACGGACGAATCCGAACTGCTCGGCGTGATTGAGGGCGAACTCCTCGAAATAAAGGCCGAGTACGACGACGAACGTCGTACCTCGTTCATCGAGGACACTGGCACCGTCGCCCACGAGGACCTCATCCCCGAGCAAGATATCGCGGTCGTTATGTCCGAAGACGACTACATCAAGCGGATGGAGCTCTCGACGTTCAAGGCCCAAAACCGCGGGGGGAAGGGAATTATCGGAACCGATCTCAAAGAAGGAGATTCGGTTTCGTCAGTCTTCGTCGCCAATAGCCACGACTATCTGCTCTGCTTTACGAATCACGGCCAGATTTACAAGCTCCGTGGCTTCCAGATTCCCGAGATGAGCCGCACGGCGCGTGGCAAATCGGCGGTCAATCTGCTTGATCTCGACGACAGCGAAGAACTGACTGCCGTCGTCAACATGGACGACATCGAAAGCGATGAACTCGATGGTGACCACTTCCTCACGATGGTCACGCGGGATGGCTACATCAAGCGAACCGCTGTCGACGACTTCCAAAACATCCTCACGACCGGTATCCGTGCGCTTCGACTCGAAGACGGCGACGAACTCGTCGATGTCGAAGTAACCGATGGCGACCGGACGCTCGTCATTGCGACTGCCAATGGGATGTCGATCCGGTTCGACGAAAGCGATGTCCGGTCGATGGGTCGGACTGCTCGTGGGGTTCGGGGGATTAATCTCCAAGAAGGCGACACCGTCGCCGGCATTGCAGCGGTTGACACCGACCGCCACAGTTGGGTGCTGACGGTCACCGAAAACGGCTACGGAAAACGGTCGAATATCGACGAGTACCGCGTTCAATCCCGTAACGGAAAAGGACTGATCGATATCAAGACCAACGAACGAAACGGTCCGGTCTGTGCGATGGAGACTGTCGGTCAGGGTGACCACCTGGTCGTCATGAGCGAGTCTGGCCAGATCATGCGGACGCCGGTCGAAGGAATTTCGACGGTCGGTCGCAACACGATGGGCGTCATCGTCATGGATCTCGACGCGGGCGACCGGGTTGCCTGTCTCGACGTGATTCCTCGCGAGATGGTGACCGCAGAGTCCGAAGCTGACGTCGACCTCGAGGCCGAACCCGCCGGCGACGAGGAACCGACTTCGGCTGTCGACGAGTAAGGCTGCAGTAACGCTTTTTCGCGGCGGCGATGACGGTCAGGCCTCTTGTCGACGAATACGGTCAGCTACGCTACTGTCGAGAAGCCGACTCTTTTGGGGCCGGATCGTATGTCGACCCGACGAAAAACCGGAGCGCGCCGCGGCGACAGTCTGCAGTGAGCCTTGTCGTCTCAATCATTTCGCCGTCGAGACTAATTCCAACGGGGTCACCAGCAACCCGAACCGTCAGGTGCGAACTTTTGAGTCGCGTCAGATGGCTCGCATTGCGTCTGAGCAGTCTGTCAGCCGCCCCGTGTGAGAGGTAATCCAGTGAGGGTGCATCTTTGAGAATAACGACGTTCAAGCGCCCATCTTCCATGTTCGCCTGTGCCATTCGTTCACCCGGGAAGCGTCGGCCATTGCCGATGAGCAACATCAGCGCTTGCCCCGACCAGACGGGATCGCTATCCGGGCCAACCGATACGTCGAGTTCGGGCGGATCGTACGTCCGGTACGTCGACATCGTCGTCAACACGTAGGCGAGCACACCGAGTTTGCGCTTGAGTCCGCGAGACGTTTGTCCACTCGATTCGGCCGTAAGCCCGCCAACGCAGGAGTTGAGAAACGGCAGTCCGTTAGCCATTCCAAGGTCGAGTCGCCGCTCCTCACCGTTTTCGAGGACGTCAAAGGCGTGTTTGATACCACGAATACCGATATTGTCTGCGAAGTCGTTGCCCGTTCCGGCTGGAAGCACACCAAGTGAGACGTCTTCGAGTCGGCCTGCGGTCTGGACGCCCTGTACCGTCTTGTTCAGCGTTCCATCGCCCCCGCAGGCGACGACTCTGTCGGCCCGCATAGCTGCGGCGGCGGCGAGCTCAATGGTCTGGTCGCCGCCGGCACTATCGAGCACCTCATACCCACGTTCTCGGGCGATAGTCGCTGCCCTGTTGGTTCGCTGTCCGTCACCACTACGTGGGTTTCGGATGACAACCGTTGTTGGTGACGTCACTGTCTGGAACTCAGTGTAGAGACGCAAATGCGTGTCGGAGTGAATAGTCAATATACAGACATTAATTCTGCTCAGACGGTACTGTCGTTTTATACGATTGCTCCACCGAGCATAGCTGTGTTCGACTGCGACCTTCACACCCACAGCCGATTTTTCCACGTTGATCCATCGGTCGCTGCCGGCTATGATCCGATCGGCACGCGACTCACGCTCGCAGTCGCCAAACAACGTGGGTTCGCCGGAATCGCGGTCACAAACCACGACTATTTCCGCCCCGAAACGCTGGTCGGTGAGTCGTGTCTTCCGGGAATCGAGATTTCGACAACGGAGGGTCATCTCCTCGTGATCGGCTCAGATCCACCGACGAGAACGCGCCCGGGTGAACTCAGCCCAACGGAGGCCGTCGATCTAGCTCACAACCATGACTGTGTCGCGATCATCGCCCATCCGTTTCGCAACAGCATGCTCAAAGAGAGCGACGCCCCCTTCGATGCGGTCGAAATCAACGGCAAACATCCCGAATACCGCCGGCAGGTCGAGGCGCTCGCAGCCGACCGTGGACTGCCGATTGTCGGCGGCAGCGACGCACACTTTCCCTTCGAGGTCGGCCGTGTTGGCACCCGGTTCGAAAGTAACCGGCTCACCGTAGAGAACGTTGTCGCGGCGATTCGGGACGGCCGTGTCGAGCCGGTGTTTCATGAAGGGCCACTCTTAGGTCGGCTCCGCGGCATCTACAACCGCATCCACCGAATAAAGGGGCATCGTCCGCCGTCAAATCACTCCTCACAGCAATGAACTCATTTCCACCGCTACCAGACCTCTCAAACGCCCCGGATGGTCTTTTGCGGGGTCATCTGTGGCTTCTCGAAGCAGTCGACGGCGCCCCAGTGCGATTTCAGGTTCACGAGTCCGGCTATCTCCGATTTGGTGACGAAACCCAGGTCTATGACGACCCCGAGGCGCTGCCCGCAGCCTACCGACAGACGGTTCGTCACATCCGTGACGATCTCGACCGGGAAGCACTTCGTGAGGCAGTCGAGTCCGTCGAGGACATCGTCTTTTTCGGAACCGCAACGATTCGCCAGACGGTCCCCTATGACTTCGATCAACTCCCGCCGTTTCTCGGGACCGATGTCTTTTCTTCAGAGACGGGGCGATTCCGTCCCCCAGACGCCGTTGATGGCATTTTCCGACAGCTCGGTCTCAGCCCAGTCAATGCCATCGAACAGGAGCTTCCGGCCCGAGACTTCTCTCCAGACAAGTATCCCGTCCCCGAGTCGGCCTGGTACGACGGTCTTGCTGCGGGCATCGTGATTCGAAACAAACGGGATCAACGGGCGCGATTGAGTCATCCAGCATTTGCTGAGAAGCCGAATTCAGTTTCGGCTACTGGGCGGTCTTGGGATACCCAGACTGCCGACAAATTGGCCGCACAGTATGTTACTCCGTCACGACTCACCACTGTCAGTAGCAACCTCACCGACAGAAATCAGCCAGTGACTGTCGAGGCCGTCACCAAACGACTAGTTGAACAGGCACTCCGTGACTCTCACCACCACCTGTGTGGAGACGATCCGGCGGTCGAGCTATCGGGATTCAGATCGGCCGTCGCGTCACTGGTCCATGAACGGCTCTCGTCGTGAAGTGGTGCTCAGAGAATGCGTTTGCCAAGCGCACTGGCGGCCAACTCCGTCGCCAAAGCGGCCGTCTCGTTCGCCTGGTCGAGAATTGGGTTGACCTCAACGAGATCGAGTGAGCCTAATGCACCGGTGTTGGCAACCTGTTCCATCGCTGCATGGGCTTCGCGGTAACTCACACCGCCACGAACTGGTGTTCCAACACCGGGTGCCTCCCGTGGATCAAGCCAGTCGAGATCAAGGCTCATATGGAGTGCCTCGACGCCATCGGTGGCGATATCGAGTGCTTCCGCAGTCACGTCTGTGATCCCCCGTCGGTCAATCTCCGACATCGTAAACACCGTCACCTCGCTGTCCGAAAGAAGCCGTTTTTCGGCCGAATCGACGCTTCGAAGCCCAACGAGGACGACGTGCTCCTCACTGAGACCAGTGGCGGTGGCCCACTCGGCTGCAGCGAATTCGCCAGCTCCAAGCAGTGCTGCAAGCGGCATCCCGTGAACGTTACCGGAGGGGGACGTCGCAGGCGTGTTGCAGTCGGCGTGTGCGTCAAACCAGATTGCACCAATCGAGCGTGTGCGCGCTGAGCCGGCAACTGAACCGATAGCAACCGAGTGATCCCCGCCGAGAACCAGTGGTGTATGTCCTTCTGTAAGCGTCTGGTCAACCGTCTCGGCAAGTCGTCGACAGACTGCTTCGGTTTCATTGAGAAATTTCGCGTTGCCACTGGCTGGTGGGGTCGTATCTGGATCACACACCTCTGCTCTGGGTGCACGGATATCCCCGGTATCAATGGCTGTAACACCCGCTCGTCGAAGCTGGTCGGTGAGCCCAGCATACCGGATGGCTGAGGGGCCCATATCAACACCGCGTCTGTTTGCCCCGTAGTCGGTCGGCGCACCGATGATGCGGACAGACTGTGTCATAGCTGATTCACCTCGTCGTGGACACTTAGCCGTATCTGCGCCCTGCGGTGTTTCGCTACCATCGAGCGCAGTTTGACACACGGGACAGATTTAGCGGTATTTTATTTTGATCTGAAAAAGAAATGTTCGAACTGTCAGCAAATGAAATTTACTAGTCGCATTGTTACTAGTTTTCCATCGGATTTATCAGTAGTCCCACCCAACCACCGAGCATGTCATCAATCGAACTAACTCCAAGTCAGAAAACAATCCTTACCGCACTGACGAATCTTCACCGAGAAACTGAAGATGCCGTCAAAGGCGAAGACATCGCCGAGGAAGTCAACCGCAATCCCGGAACGATTCGCAACCAGATGCAGAGCCTGAAAGCCCTCCAGCTCGTCGAAGGTGTCCCCGGCCCAAAAGGTGGTTATAAACCGACAGCCAACGCCTACGAAGCACTTGATGTCGACCAGATGGACGAACCGGCATCCGTTCCACTGACACACAACGGTGACAAAGTCGAAAATGCAAACGTCGAGAGTATTGATCTCTCAAGCGTCCACCATCCGGAACTCTGTCGGGCCGAACTCCATCTCCAGGGATCGGTTCGAGATTTCCACGAGGGTGATGAAGTGATTGTCGGTCCGACACCGCTTTCGAAGCTCCGAATTACCGGCACACTCGACGCTAAGGACGACACGAGCAGCATTCTCATTCTACAGATTGACGATATGCTTGCCCCTGCAGAAGAACCAGTCCACTAACGTCGCAGTCAATCATCTGTAGTCTGCGTATTTGTTCCCTTCTCACTTCTCGTTGCTCCAGTGAGCCACTGCAGTTTCCGGACTATTAACTACTGAGTCGTCACAAGTGTATTATCAACAATTAGCGTAACGTGTGTTGTCAACAGTTGCCGGGGGTTCAGCACAACAGCAGTAGTTGGTTCCGCACTTACATGTCGCCCCACGCGCCGGCTGCGCGCTTGAGCGAGGTAACGTCCGAAATCCACCGGCAGGCGATTGCTTTTTTGAGCGTCTTGGCTGCCGGGCCACCAAAGGTGTTAACAGGAACACCCATGACGTCGTGGGCAACTGCCTCTTCGCCGACTGAGATGACCGTTCCTTTGTCTTTGAATTTCCACGATTTGAGCGGGGCTCCGCGGACCGCTCGTGCGAGATTTTCGCCGGCAACCTCAGCCGCTGTCCAGGCTGCCTGTGCAGTTGGGGGTGCGACGTTCTCGTTGCCCTGGTCGATGAGGGCGGCATCACCAATGGCGAAGACACGCTCGTCGCTGGTCTGGAAGTCCGATTCGGTAAAGACACGGTTCGACCGCTCGTCTTTATCCAGCGCTGCATCTGCAACTTCATTCCGTCCGGTGATGCCACCGGTCCAGACAAGCACATCATACTCGAGTTCGTTGTCTTCGCCGAGATGGACGGCATCTTCGTCGACTTCCGAGATGAAGTCACCAGTGAGAATCTCGACATCGCGGTTGAGGAGCCGTTTTTTCAGGGCCCCTTGGACCTCCGGATCCTTTCCGGGGAAGATCTCATCGAGCCCTTCGATGAGTTTGATATCGAGTGGGGCACGGTGCATATCCCGGTATTCGGCGATTTCGCCGGCGGTCTGGATTCCTGAAAGCCCAGCGCCACCGATCAGTACCTGTGCAGGCTCGCTTTGGGTTGCATCCTCGCTTGCAGCCCGGATCGCCTCGTGGATCTCGCGGGCGTCATCCAGACTCTTGAGCGTAAGCGCATACTCGTTGAGGCCATCGATTCCGAAGAAAGCTGTCGAACTGCCGAGACCAACAAGGAGATAATCGTATTCGACCGCCTCGCCATCGCGAAGTTCGACTGTCCGTTCGTCAGTGTCGATACCCGTTACGCGGTCGCGAACGAAATTCGTCGACGGCGCTTTGATATCGTCGATCGGAATTGCAACCTTTGATTCGACCTGTGGGTTGCGGATGACGCGGTGAACCTCGTGTAGTACGAGGTGATAATCGTGTTCCGAAATCCAGGTCAGTTCGGCTTCGCCTTCAGCGATCTCGTCTTCAAACGCTTTCACCGTTCCAGCACCGGCATAGCCGGCCCCGATAACGACGACCTGAGCTGTCATAGGTACGTCTCCGATGGCCTCGGATAAATCGCCTTTGGAACCGCGCTCTCAATACGCCCAGCGGGCACCGACAATACAGCCGGCTGATTGCGGTGCAGTCTGTCGGTTGGGGTGTTACACTATGAGAGTGAAAGTCCCGCATGCCACCGATCCACACCCGCGTTTCGTTTTTCCGCATCCATTCTGGCAAGCAACACAACCGCGAGGCTTGCCGTTTCGGCTGCCCGTGACTCGCCGACGGTTCTGAACTCGCCGGTCTGGCGGTTGGCATAGACGGTGCAGACGGCTCCTGCACGCAGGCCATAGATTCCAGCCAGTGTCAAGAGTGTTGCAGCCTCCATTTCGATGTTTTTGACGTTTGCCGCCCGAAGCGATGCAAGCAGATCCTCACTCCCCGGTGCATCGTAGCCACCGAAGCCCGGACGAGCCTGTCCAGCATAGAAACTGTCAGCACTCATCGTCACGCCAACGTGGTACGGATGGCCCAGCTGTTCGGCCGCCGCAACCAGTGCTGTGAGGACCTCATAATCCGCCGTCGCCGGGTATGTCTCGTCGATGTATTCCTTGCTTGTTCCCTCTTGCCGGACGGCACCGGAGGTGATAACCAGATCGCCAACCTCGACATCTGGCTGAATTGTTCCACACGAGCCGACGCGAATGAACGTCTCGGCACCAACACGGGCCAACTCTTCAAGTGCGATTGCAGCCGATGGGCCGCCGATGCCCGTTGAAGTCACTGAAATCGGCGTTTCGCGGTAGCTACCGGTTGCGGTTCGATACTCACGGTGGGCTGCCACCTCCGTCGCCGAATCCCAGACGGCAGTGATCTTGTCGAGTCGGTCCGGGTTCCCCGGTAACAGCACGCTCTCGGCAACGTCGGCTGCCGTTATATCGAGGTGATACTGGCGGTCAGTATTCGGATCTTCGCTGTCTCGGTGCGCCGAACCGGAATCCTCGCCCGTCATCTGTGCTCTTCGCTCCGTGTTGTTTCGGCATTTTCGAGCGTCGACAACGAGATTGTATTCGGCAGGAGTTCGCCGAGGGTATATTCGGCAACAGCCTCGCCACCGAGATCACAGACGATGTCGAGGTCTTCGCTGCAGAACTCCGCGAGTGTCTGTCGACACATTCCACAGGGCGTAACACCGTCACGGACGCCTGAAGAAACCGCCAATCGGTTGAAGTCGGTATAGCCGTTTTTGACCGCCTCGGCGATGGCGACTTCCTCTGCATGGAGGCTGTTCGAGTAGTTGGCGTTCTCGATATTGCAGCCGACGAAGACGGTTCCGTCAGCGGTCTGTATGGCAGCCCCGACGCGGTACTCCGAGTAGGGAACGTACGCATCAGCCAGCACTGCCCGAGCCCGTTCGACGAGTGGGTCAACAGCCATACAAAACGAGGACAGCCGACGGACATATAGCTTGGTCTGTGCAGACGCACAGACGGACGGAAAGTCTCTAAGCGACTGGCCGTCTATACGCTGTTGTGACAGACGAGGAACCCACACGTGGCGAGGTCGGACTCGGTCGACGAATCCTCCTCGTGGTCGGCGTCGGAACCGTCCTTCTCGGCGGGCTACTCGGCGCGTTTGTCGGTGCCAACGGTGCGGAGGTCGTTTCGGAGCTAACCGTCCTCGGTATTCTCACGATTCCACTCACGCCGGGGGCAATGGCACTTTATGGCATGGTCGTCACCGCACTGGCGGTTACTGCGCTCTACGGAGCGATTACATTCGCTTCGAAATATGATACGAACGCCCAATAGTAGATCCCACCGACCCCGCAGGAAGATACCACCGTTTTTGGTGACTCGGCTCGTCCATTTGGGTATGGGTACGTCGACTGGTGAGTCCGAGACCGCCGATGAAGACTCCACAGCGCCACAGCAGCCCTCCCGTGAGGAGCTTCTCGATCCAGAGGTGCTCTCGTCGGGTCGGAAACGAAAACGGGCTGTTCTGTACTCGATGCCGTTTTTAGCCCTCGGGATTGGAAACGTCATCCTGATACTCAGCTGGGGGCTCGAACCGCTCTGGGCGTTCGCACTCCTGCCGCCGATTTTGTTCACGACGTTTCTGACGTATCTGGTATTTAGTACCGACTTTCTCGAAGGCCGATAGTTTAGGCCAGAAGGTTAGCGGCCGGTATCGTACTTGTACGTCGCCGACTCCGGATCGATCCCGAAATCCTCGGCGGACTCCGTGGGTTCGTCGTACTCCTCACGGCCGTCGGCTGCTTGTTTGAACGCTTCCCGGAGCCGACTCGGCATGTCGAAGCGGTTGACATCGACAGCCAGTGGCCGTACCGAACCGTCAAGCCGCTCGCGTTTGCGATCAAGGCGACCGACGAGCGGTGCTGGAAGCTCGTCAGTGTCGATCTCACGGAAGCCGAACTGGTCGAGATATGACGGCTCATCGGTGAGAACATAGACGGTGTCGAACTCGTCGTCGCCGGCTTTTACGACAAGCCGCTCGATAACGTGTGCGCCAACACCCTGTCCGCGCCACGATTCGAGGACCCCGATTCCCGTGAGTTCACAAACCGGTGGCTCGGCCGGATGAATTCGCAGCCGGCCAAAGCCAACCCGGCTGTGTGAGTCTTCGTTGACCGCGATCACGTAATCACGCGACCGGAATGCCTCATCGTCCAGTCCCATCGCCTCGATGTGGTCTATGAGCCACACCTCATCGCGGTTTTTGGCATCACGGACGTACATATATGAGTCTACACTCGCAGACGAATTAAATCGTTCCCCGACCCTCTGTCGAGGGCTGTGGCTGACGACAGTTGCAGATTACTTTCGGGAAACACGTGGCTAATTATGTGGCTCCGACCGCACCTGCCTGCATGCCGAGTACGCCACCGACTGAGGCGGTCGTCCACAAGCCGACACCGGCCGACATTGAGTCAACCAATGTTTCGAGGTTCATGGAGGCCTACGATATCGCCGATTACGAGGAACTCATTGCCCGTTGTGGCCCGGGGCTTCCCGACGAGCCTGACTCCGGTGTCGAATGGTTCTGGGACGAACTCGTCGAGTATCTTGGAATCGAATTCGACGAGCCCTATGAGACGGTTCGTGACAACACCGATGGCCCGCAGTTTTCCGAGTGGTATCCCGGTGGCAGACTTAACATCGCACACAACGTTCTCGACCGCCATGCGGCTGTCGACAGCCCGAACCGTAACCGGGTTGCCACCATCTGGGAGGGAGAAGCCGGTGAGACACACGAGCAGACGTTTCATGAGCTTCACCGAAGCGCCAACCGGGTTGCCAACGCGCTCGAAGCACGCGGTGTCGAAACCGGCGATACGGTCGGTCTCTATATGCCGATGATTCCGGACGTCGTCTCGATTCTCTATGGCTGTTTCAAAGTCGGTGCCATCGCCGTCCCCATTTTCTCGGGCTTCGGCGTCGATGCCACCGCAGCCAGACTCGAAGACAGCGGCTGTTCGGTGTTGTTCACCGCAGACGGCTTTCGGCGACGTGGGTCGCCCATCTTGCTCAAGGAAACAGCTGATGCGGCGATCAACCGGACGGACGGTGTCGAGCACTGTATTGTGTATGATCGCCTCGCTGCCGACGACACCTCCGAAACGCACACAGCAGCGGACGTCCCGTTCACCAAGGGGCGCGACGAGTGGTGGAGTGACGCCGTTGAGACCCAATCGAGTAGCTACGAGACAAAATCACTTCCCGCAAATCACGACGCACTTCTGTTGTACTCTTCGGGAACAACTGGCAAACCGAAAGGCATCGTTCACACACATGCCGGAGTGCTCATGCAGTGTGCCAAAGAGATTCATTTCGGCTTCGACCACCAGCCAGCAGATCGGTTTTTCTGGGTTTCCGATATCGGCTGGATGATGGGGCCGTGGATGTTGATTGGCAATCATACCTTCGGCGGGACGATTTTCATGTACGAGGGGGCACCCGACTACCCGAATCCCGACCGGTTTTGGGAGCTAATCGACCGTCACAGCCTCACGGTTTTTGGCATTTCACCGACTGCCATTCGGGCGCTCAGAAAACACGGTGACGACTGGATTGCGGATCATGATCTCTCAAGCCTCCGATTGTTAGGATCGACCGGTGAGCCGTGGGACCCCGAATCCTGGCAGTGGTTCTACGAACAGATCGGCGGTGGTGAGATACCCATCATCAATATTTCTGGTGGGACGGAGATCTGTGGCTGCTTTTTGATGCCGCTGCCGACACAGCCGCTCAAGCCCTGTACTCTCGGCGGGCCGGGACTCGGCATGGATATCGATATCGTCGACGCCGAGGGCAACTCAGTTGCCGAGCGCCACGAACGGGGCCATCTCGTCGCACGAGATTCCTGCCCATCGATGACAAAATCACTGTGGAGTGGCGACGACCGGTATCTTAAGGAGTACTGGTCGACGTGGGAGGATCTCTGGGATCACGGCGACTGGGCGCAGAAAGACGAAGACGGCTTTTGGTTCCTCCATGGCCGGGCGGATGACGCACTCAACGTTGCGGGCAGAAAAGTCGGTCCCGCCGAGATCGAAGGCGTTCTCATCGACCACGACGCGGTCAATCAGGCAGCCGCCGTCGGTGTGCCCGATGAGACAACTGGAACTGCAGTTGTCACGTATGTCGTCCTCGAGGATGACGTCGAACCAAGCGAGGGCCTCCGAGCCGAGCTCCGCGACCAGGTGGCAACCCAACACGGCAAGCCGTTTCGGCCGAAAGCAGTCACATTCGTCAACGGCTTTCCGAAAACACAGAGCGGGAAAATCGTCCGTCGAGCAATGTCGGCAGTCTATCGCGGCGAGTCGGTCGGTGATCTCTCGAGTATCGAAAATCCAGGTGTGCTCGATGAGCTCGCCGCCGAGAGCTAACCGATTGGAACGGCACTTGATACCTATTCGCCCGGCGCTTGGATCTTCTCAGCAACCACTATATCTGCAGCACCGACAGGCATAATGGTATACTACCCGTATCTGATATAGAATGAAGATTCGGTCGTGGCTCCTGTTTTGGTGTGCGGTCGTGCTGGTGGCCGGCATCGCAGTTGGGCCCGCGGCTGGATCGGTTCCTGATGTCCGGCTTGTCGTCTCTGAGACAGCCGTCTCACCGACATCCCCGAGCGCTGATGAACGGGTTGCCGTCGACTTTACCCTGGAAAATTCCGCCGGGAGCGCCTCCGCCGTGCAGATCGAGTCGGTTCAGCTTCAATCACGAACCGGACTGTCGACAGTGTACGGTGAGGCCGAATCACTCGGCTCGCTTTCTGCGGGTGATGAACTATCGACGTCGTTTTCGGCAACGTTCGACGAACCGGGCGCATATGATCTCGAACTTGTCGTCGAAGGCGTTGATGAAGACGGACAGAGTGTGACGGTCACCCGGCCAGTCGCAGTCGATGTCGGGTCTCCTGTCGACGACATCGAAGTTAGTGCCGAACAGGTGTATCTAATCGAAACCGACGATGGTGAGACAGAAATCGGCGGCATTGGCGATCTTATCGGTGCCGGCGGCAGTTCAACCGATGCCGAACCAACCGCAGCTATCGAAATCCAAGTGTCGAATTTCGGCGCGCCAACGGCCCGTGATGTCTTTTTGCAGCCCGTCGTCAACGGTGTAGAGCGGGCTCGAATTCCAGTTGCAGATGTCCCGAGAAACGGGACCTCGACAGTACTGTTCGAAACCGAGTCGCTTACCGATGAAGCCGAGATCGAATTTATCGCGGCTTACCGACTCACGACCGACGATCCCGGCGGTGAGCGGCGGACAGCGAGTACGCAGTACGACTACCGTCCGGGAGCCGATGGGCTCGTCTTGACTGACATCCGCATGGAACGCGACGGCGAGCAGCTTTCGATCACGGGCAACGCCGGCAATATCGCGGGCGACGCTCTCGCCGGAGCTGTCGTCGGTGTCGCTGAAGACGATGGCATCTCGCCTGCTGGCCCACAGCGAGATTATTTCATTGGCACCATCCCCGAAAGCGATTTTGTAACGTTTGATCTGACAGCGACTATCGAAGACGGCCACGAGCCCGAAACAGTCTCTCTTTCGGTTCGGTACAGTGCTGACGGTGTGGTTCACGAACAGACGATTGCGGTTCCGTATGACTCGACGCCGGCTTCTGACGGATCGACAGACCGCTCGATCTACTGGACTGTGGCGATTGTTCTCGGTGTCGGTGGTGTGCTTGTCGGCACTAGAGGCTATTTGTGGCGACAGCGCTCGGCTGAGACGTGACCATTACGATAGGGTGTCGCTGCTGACACCGTGGATCTCAAACCGTGCGCCGCCGGTCGACCCGTCGGTTACTGTGACATCCCAGCCGTGTGCCGTGACAACTTGTTTGACGATATGGAGACCAAAGCCGGATCCGGTTCCCGATGTCGAGTAGCCGAACTCAAACACCTGTGTCCGTTCGTCTGGTGGGATTCCCTGCCCGTTATCCTCGATATAAAATCCGTTATCAAGCGCCCCGAGCGTGATTGTCTCACCACCGTGTTCGGCGGCATTGCGAAAGAGGTTCTCGAAAACCTGACTCAGACGGCTTTCGTCTGCGACGATTGTCTGTGTTGTCTCAATCTGTAGTGAGCAGTCTGCTGTCGTCACACTGTGCCAACAGTCAGCAGCAAGCGTCGAGAGACTGATTTGCGAACAGTCGGTTTTCGATGTCCCGACCTGTGCGAGCGTCAGCAGGTTTTCGATCAGGATTTCCATTCGTTCGTGTGCATCCTTGACGGTCAACAGCCGGTCGTGATCACACTCTTCCATCGCGAGCGACAGATGTCCTTGCGCGATTGCGAGGGGGTTTCGAAGGTCGTGTGAGACCACGCTGGTGAACTCTTCGAGACGGTCGTTCTTCTCTTGGAGTTCTTGGGTGCGAGTTGAGAGCTCTTCGGTGCGCTCGATTTGTGTGAGTGCGGACTCGATATTGTTTGCGAGTAATTCGCCTAAGACCAACTCGTTTCGCTCGAATCCGTCGTTGGTTTGTTTACCGCCAAGTAACACACCATGTTCTCCGAGTGGGAGACAGACGATGCTCTGGATGGGTGCTGTCGGATTCTCCGTCTGTTCATCGGAGGTGGTATTGCTGATGACTGCTGTCTCACGCTCCGTGTAGGTTTGCCATGTGAGCGAATCCGCCTTTAATTGTTCACAGTGTTCACCAAGCGCCTCCTGTGCCGCCGTAGTACACGTTACCGGCGTCAGCGCATCGGTTTCGTCGTCTGCTGAGGGGACAAAGATTCCGTTGATTTCCAGTCCGAGAATATCGTGCGCCATCTCCGAACCGAGGCGTGTCGCCGACGCATAATCTGCGGCCAACATTAGCTCTTGAGAGACGTTATTTAGTTGTTTGAGCTTCTGTTGGTGTTGCTTACGTTCGGTGATATCCCGAACCGTACACACGTATTCTTCGGTTGTCGTCCGCGAGATAATGTGGTCTTCAATAAAGGTTCCACCGTCGGCTCGCAGGCCGGTTGTCACACCTCGCCAGTAGCCATCGCGTGCGATTGCTGGGACGATCTCCGTGCGGACCGTCTCGATTTCTTCGTTCGGGTAGAGTCGCGTCCAGTGGGCTCCGATGAGTTCCTCGGGTGTGTAGCCATAGAGCTCGGCGTAGGCTTCGTTGACGAACACGAACTGTTCGTCGGCGTTGATGATGCTGATTCCCTCGCGGGCGGTCTCGATGGCATTGAGGTGACGGAGCCGATCACGCTTGGCGTTGTTTGCCTCGACAGCGTTTTCGATCCGGTTGGCCAGCAGCGTGTACTGATCGGCTCCTGTGCGTTTTTGGAAATAGTCAGTGACACCCGCAGAAATCGCCTCGCTGGCGACTGTTTCGCTTCCTCTGCCGGTAAACAGGATGAACGGCAGTTGCTCGTCGTATTCGCGTGCGGCTTCAAGAAACTCGATGCCGGTTTGGTCCGGAAGTCGGTAATCCGAGACAACGCAGTCGATCCCGCCGTCGCTGAGTACGTCGAGCCCGTCGGCGACGCTGGCTGCGGTGGTGACGGTTATTCGCTCGCTTGCTTGCTCGATGAACTGCGTCGATAGCGCGGCAAATTCGTGGCCATCGTCGACGAGTAGAACGTTGATTGGAGGGGGGTTCATGGAGATCTGGGGAAGTAAATTTATGTATTATCTGTAATTTCGCAAGAGCCAAATGCATATTCTGGCGGGGTTATTAATTCACCGTCTTGTTTTCCGTTACTCGAAGGTGATTCTCCAGAGCCATTTTTACACTGATCAAACTGTGGTCGTCGGTAAATTCCATCAATTCCAGATATCTCAATACCAACATATTTTGCACTTCCGGGACCAGAATTTAAATTACCTGCTGGGTTAGGGCTAGCTGTACCCCTCTTTATTGTTGGATCTTGTCCATGTTTGTTAGAAATATAGTATACAGTCACCTCGTCTGGGAAATTAATTCCGTCAGGCAAATTATCTTCCTCAATGAACACATTACCCCAGTTGCCAGCAAATTGAACGGGCGCTCCGTCCCCATCTTGTTCCTCTTGTTCCGAACCTTTACACTCAATGTCATAAGATCGCTCAGCCTCGATGATTTGGTCATCGCTGTCCTTGATTTTGGCATCAAATTTGAGGATGAGCGTACCATCCGCAGAACACTCTGCAGCGAGCGTTTCGGCATGTCCGGTACCGATGTCCACATTTTCAAACTTCACAATTGAAACATTGTCGCTGCTCTCGTCCGTCTCCCAGATAGTCAACGAAATCGGATACGGAAACTGGTTGTGGAGCGTGAGAATATCGGTTTTGCCATCTTCTTTATTAATCACTATCCTGTCGTCATGTTCCTTCGGATCAATAATTTTGATCCCGAGGTACGCATCTTCGTCGCCAACAACGTCCATCGTGACGCCGCGCTCGGCGCTCACACTACTGAACGCACCGGTTCCGACGGCCATTGCACCGCTGGTTGCTGATCCGACAAGCAAGAGGAGTTGTCGTCGTCTCATACGTCACTGCTCCCGTGGGTTGGGCTCGACTCCTGGTGAGGCCAGTTCTCTCGCAGATCATACTCACCGGAGTGGATGATACTCAATCCGTTCATACTACCGTATCTCCGGGGGTTTCTCGGTCTTACCGACTTCCATTCGGCCGGAGTAATACTTGTGGGCAGCCGCCGAAAACACGAATGCACCGACAATAAACGCCATCCACGCGATTTCGGAGACCAGCGTAAATGGCCACGCATTCATCCAGATCGCCGCGACGAGCGCCGCAGACACACCGGAGAGACCAAGATAATATTCGCTCCAGGGGATTTCGTTGTCCTTGACGACGTCCAAATAGAGATCGACTTCTTCGAGCGACGGGGTTGGTTCGACCGTGCCACAGCGTTTGTTGAAGTTGACGACGCCCAGCTGGTCCATCTTCGGAAGGTGCGACTGTTGGAGGGCCGTATACACGCGCTTGCGCTCAGTACCGTTTACCTCTGCAATGTCAATGTCGTTTTCCCAGGCTGCAATCTGCGTTGCCATCGTGCCGAGTGCGACATTTTGCTCGTGATGTTTGAGCAGGTGCACAGCATATCGACGGCGCGGGTTCGACAGAACATCAAAGAGGTCGTCTGTCGAGACACCAGGTTGTTGGTCTCTCGATTCCCATCAGATGACGACATTTGCATGAAGCATACCATACAAGGGAGTAATATAAATGTAGTTGACTGTTCAATTGCACTGATTATACAAACAGATAATTAGGCATTGTCTGACGCACCACATTTTCGGGCTAAATCCGTGTTTGAAGTATGTGAGCTTCTACTTTATGCGTTTTCAGTGATTTCCGTATTTCGTGTGAAAATCCAGCTTCGAGTCACTGATGAAGGGGCTAAAACGAGCCCTGAACTCGATTGAGTGTTGTTTCAGGATTGCACAGAAGATGAGCAGGCCCATCCAGTAGGATTTCTGGAAACTCAATACAATGAGGGTATCCCTCTTTGGGAGGAGTGAAGCGAACACAGCCTTCGATCGGATCGACGACGGTCCCCATGCGTGGGTGTGTTTGCGGAGAATCCAACAATGGAACGACGAAAATTCACAATCGGACTTGGTGCATTGGTTACCGGAAGCGCAGCTGCAATGGGCACGGGCGCATTCAGTAGTGTTAGTGCAGACCGTGATCTCGTAATTGATGTTGCAGAGGATGCAGAGGCATTCCTTGCAATTACTGAGGGCAACGGTGCAGACAGTGAGTACTTTGGTACACAAGAGGATGGACAATTTTACCTTGACTTCACCTCGACAGAAAAAGGCGGAAATGGACTCAACAAGAACGCGCAAACGATTATGCGCGACGTGTTCAATATCGACAATCAGGGTACGCAGAAAGTGTATGTCTGGTTTGAAGATCTCCCAGATGGTATGTCGATTGGGACCGACAACAATCCAAACGGGGACGACACCAATCTGACCGTTGGAGATCAAGAAAAAGATGGGCTTCCAGACCACCCAGAACCAGAAAAGATTGCGCTTGAAGCGGGCGAGTCGCATGAAGAAGGCTGGGTTCTATTCGGAAGAGATTTCGATTACAGCGAATTCGCAGGCGAAGAAAATGAACCCGTCACTCTGACACTTAACGCAAAAACTGCCTCTGAAGTGGAATAAGCTGACTATTTGAGCCATGCAACGACGAAACTTCATTCTCGGACTCGGGACCGCCACAGCTGGCGGCAGTGCCCTCTTAGGGAGCGGAGCGTTCACGTCCGTCTCAGCTGACCGAGACATCTCGGTTAATGTCGCTGGAGACAACAGTGCGTTTCTCCGAATGACGCCCGTTGTCCACAAAATTGAGGAGAGTGATCCTGCAACGGTCTATGAGAATGATGGCCAACTAACAGTCGACGTAACACAAGGAGGGGCACAAGGAGTCAACGTAAACGCCCTAACGTGGATTGGTACACCAAACTTCAGAGACCAGAGCAGTTGGGTTGATGAAGATGATGACAATATCGAGTGGATCGACGATCATCGGTACACCCCACGGGCGGCATTCGGCATCGAAAACCGTGGTACTCAAGAATACGAACTCACCTTCGAGTATGAGTTTGCTGGAAATCCTGGAGACTCAACTATTGAGTTCCATATCTACGATGGAGCAGCACCCGAGTTCGATGATGACTTTCCAAGAGTGTATGAGCCCTCACTCACAGGCACTGAACCAGCCACCGTCCCTGCTGGAGATGGTGATGGATCTTTCGGCCTCGGAAAACGCATCTTCGCCTCGATCAAAATCGACACCACCGAGGGAAGTGTCGACGACGACCTCTCGGGCACACTGACGATCACAGCAGAGGTAGCGGACTAATGGTCCCCGCTATCACGGAACCGCAGACAGGCACCCACTGAAACTCTACCATTCCCCACCTCACATGCAATCACGGACTGACCACTGACCACAGACCCGGTATCCATCCCCATTTACAGTACATTCATATCGATGACGTCACATTCAACAACTCGCACGGTTACGCTACTCATTATTGTCGCGCTTGCAGGCTCCTTTGTCGTCGCTACAGGTGCATCTATCAGCGGCCCAGCCGACACGATCGCTGACGACCGGGTGGTAATCCAGCCCGGCGAAAACACCGACTACACCTATCTCGACGCCAACGACGAGCTCGTCTTGGACTTTACTGCAGCCAACCCGAATCTCGATGCTGACGGCGAAGGCGTCAATCTCTACGCACTTACTGGTTTTTCTGAGCTATTTAGGGTTACGTATACAGCTGATGAGATGGCACATGTGTGGATCGCACACGATAACGACCAGCTGACGTTCACTGTCGATGGACAGCCAGTCAACAACGAGTCGAACAACGTTACGCTTACACAAGATCAATCGATCTCGGTTGGACTGACGATCGACACCACTGAAACGAACGTCATGACGGGGCAGATCTCTGAGGACGACTTCTCGATCCACGCGAAAGTGTTGGATGCCGAGGACGGTGGCGCTGACGACAGCCCATCAGGTGACGGTGGCGACGATGACGATACTGGTTCGGATGATAGCTCAGGTTCGAGTTCGAACGGCAGCAGCACCAGCGGGGGCGCTGACGACGATGAGAGCGATGGTACTGAGGACGGTGACTCGACGGGAAGCGATGATGACGGGGCAGATGGTAATGATTGCGTCGAGTTCGAGGACGGTAACAATGGTGACGGAGCAGGCGCGGCCGGCGGCGAAGACGATGATGAGCCTGTCGAGGAGCCCGGTGGATTCGAACTGATCGATCTCACCTACCTCCTGCTCATCCTCCTCATGGTGATCATATCCTCGTGGTGCGGCGACAGTTCAACGAGGCGTAAGCCCCACATCCACTGGTGGCCGGCTGTCATCGCCAGCAGTACCAATTTATGTACCGTGCGTGGTGACGTATTTCAATACACTGTGAATCAGACTGATACCGCGTCAGCAGACGCCGGGTTTTTTTCCGAACTCAGCCAGGCTGTCCACCGAGTTGACCTACTCGTTTTGGCTGTCGTTCCACTTGTGATGATCGGTGTGTTCTTCCTTCCCGAAGAGACACGACGGGCCTTCGCATTTCAGTATACTGAACCGACTTTCCTGACCGCATTCACGGCTCACTACGTCCATCTCACTGTCGAGCACCTCCTCGGAAATCTCGTTGGCTACTGTCTGCTTGCGACCAGCGGCTACACGCTCTCCGTACTGGCCGGCAAACGCCGGTTCTTTCTGACGACACTGGTGACGTTTCTCTGTGTGTTCCCGTTCGTGCTTTCGGCACTCAACCTCGCCGTGCCACGGCATGCGATCGGCTATGGCTTTTCGGGCGTCAATATGGCGTTTGTTGGGCTCTTGCCGCTGGCGTTAGCCTCGTATGGACGCGTCCAGTTTTTCCCGGCGTCGACAGTGCAGTTTCTCCCTGCGGTATTCCTTATCACAACCGGGTGGATTACAATGCTTGCACTGCCACTGAGCACAACGGGCATCGGGCTTGCAAGTACTGCTATTGCACTCGGTAGTCTCATCGCGGGAGTACTCTACTTTGTACTTGTCCTCCCAGTCCGACGCTGGCAGTTCCGGTCGTGGATTCGAACGATCCTTGCCCGAGGCTACTACAGTGACCTGTTTGTCCTCGGACTGGCACTGTTCATCGCGTACCCGATTATCGGCTTTCCATCGAACCCCATCGCGGGTGGAAGTGTTCTCAACCTCTATGTACACCTCCTTGGTTTCTGTCTCGGATTTATTGGGCCATACACGCTCCTGTCGATGGGGCTATTTACTCAGTGACTCCGTGTCGTCAGCCACAGCCAGGATACAGCACGCATTCACACGTTGACAATAGCAATGTATTTATGAGCTACTACCGACACCAATAGTCACGGGATCAAACAAGTATTCTGTGTTGTATGTCTCTCACACGTTACCTTTCAATTGCTTTTCAGGGGCTTGTCGTTCTGGCGGTGGCCTCACTGGTTATTGGCGCGTACTTTGGCCAACCAGTCTTTTTGAGCTTCGTCGAAACGGGGAGCATGCAGCCAACGCTCGATCCGGGTGATGGATTCATCGCGATTCCAACACCGATTGCGGGGGCGATTTCGACTGGTGATGTGGTTACGTTTGATGCCCAAGAAATCGAAGGTGGTGGGCTGACAACCCACCGAGTCGTCGACGAAACCGACCGCGGCTACATTACCCGAGGAGACAACAATCCGTTTACTGACCAAGACGGCAGCGAGCCGGTGGTACAGGACACCGATATCGTCGCGAAAGCGCTCACTATCGGCGGGACTGTCGTCGTTATTCCACACCTTGGAACGGGCGTAATGGCGTTTCAGTCAGCACTTGACACAGCACAGACATGGGTGTCGCTGACACTCGGTATCCGATCACTGCAGGGAACCCAGGGGCTCGCGTACATGTTGTTTGGCCTTTCGGTTCTCGCCTACGTCGCCGACTGGTATCTGACTGATACAAAGCGTCCGGCGAAGACGCGGGAGACAAGCCGCGACGATGGCTTTTCTGTCACATTCGTCTTTGGAATCTTGGCACTCGTGCTAATGGTGACCGCAACGGCCGCAATGGTCGTGCCCGCAGGAACCCAAGAGTACGGCGTCATCAGCGCGGATTTCGAATCGGACAACCCCTCGGTTATCGAACGAGGCACCAGCGAAGAGATCGAGTATCTCGTGCCGAATGCAGGGTTTGTTCCGGTTCAAACCTACCTCAGTCCGGCTAGTGAGGGCGTGTCGGTCGACTCTGATCCCATCTTTGTCGGTGGCCGCACGGAAACGACAGTTCCGGTCACACTCACAGCGCCCGAAGAAACCGGCTACTACCGACTCTTTGTGATGGAGTACCGATATCTCGCCATCCTCCCAGCACCAGTAATCGACGAACTCTATCAGCTCCACCCATGGGCTCCGCTGGCAGCGATCAACGGGCTCCTTGGTGGGGGAATCTATGCCCTTGGACTGTTCTTGCTTCGCGGAGAGTCCACACGGATCCGGCTCCGCGGAAGCCGGTCGCGGTCGCTGCGGCGACGTCTGAGCGAAGAATTATATAAGTGATTATGACAACGACAACCGAGACACCCAGTACGAGACGGAAGCTCCGAGCGATTCTTCACGCACAGTACACAATCGCCTTGCTGCTCTTGCTCATCTGTGCAGTGATCGGTGCTGGATTGGTGTATGGGACGTATATTTCGCCGGATACACAGACCGAAGAGCGTCCAACGGCCTCGCTGTCAGTGACCTCGCAGTATACACACTCCGCAACAGTAAGTGAGTCAAACTCGATCTTCCCGGTTGGAGCCGAACTCACTGATCGAGACACCTACTTCACCCGAATCGCCCCGGTGCTTGATGTTCGCGCCGAAACCATCTACGCCTCAACGGACGCCCGTGACCTCACAGTCGAACACGATGCCGAGCTTGTCGTTCGCAACGTCGACGGCGGAACCGTCTACTGGGAAGAAACCGAATCACTGAGCACATCGGAGACGTCGGGTCTTGATTCGGGTGAGCAGGCGACCACCTCATTTAGTATCGACACAGAGGCCGTTGCTGACCGGATTGACGCAATCGAGAGTGAACTCGGTAGCTCACCGGGAAGCACCGAATCGAGTATTGTGACAACCATTTCGGTATCGGGGTCGATTGGTGGTGAGACAGTTGATCGATCAACAGCCATAACCATGGAACTCACCCCTGGAGCAGACACCTATTCGGTTTCGGACCCCGGCCAACGGACTGCAAACTTCGATCAGACTGAGACAGTCACTGTCACCGAATCATACGGGCCGCTCCGCACGGTTGGTGGACCACTGCTGGTATTGTTTGGAATTGGTGGTGCCGCACTGCTCGTGACCGCACAGCGCCGTGGTGTACTCGAACTGACCGCTGCCGAACGCGCTCAAATGGAGTTTCTAGACGACCGATCGGAGTTCGATGACTGGATTACACGAATTCAACTTCCTGCGGTCGCATTGGATCTCCCGATGGGCCGAGCGCGTAGTCTTGAGGATCTGGTCGATTTCGCTATCGACAACGATGTTGCCGTTGTTGAGGATCCCGACTCAGGGGTATTCTATGCGGTTACAGGCGAGTACGTGTACACATACGCACCTCCAGTTGTTCCCGAGGAGGCGACCGGTGGACTACTGAGTGCGGTCGTCGATGGCAGTCCGGCTGACAGTGAAACAGCACAACCAAGCGACTCGGATGAGTCTAATCTCGATCCGTCGGCTGAAACACGGTAAGAATCCTCTTTTATTGCCAACGGGCTGTTTTCAACGGCCACGCTAACCACACATATTGAGCGAAACTGTCCTCACCGACAGGCATAATCGTTCGCTTGGCCTACCTGTTGTCATGACGTTCCAGCACTGCCGACAAATCCGTCTGCTGTCCGGTATCTGGGACGGCCGCGGGCTGTGGGCCACTGGAATCATCCGTCACGCTCGCCGGAGGACCAATGTCAGCAATTGAACTCCGCGAGGTTACCAAACGATATTCGACCGGAGGCGAGGTCGTCGAAGCACTGAAAGGCATTAGCCTCGCTGTCGAAACCGGCGAGTTTCTCTCGATTATCGGTCCCAGTGGTAGCGGTAAAAGTACGATGCTCAACCTGCTTGGTCTGCTCGACCAGCCGACGACAGGAAGCGTTTGGATTGATGGGCGTGATGCTACTCGTCTGGATGACTCGGCGGCGACACAGGCTCGCCGTGAACACATTGGCTTTATTTTTCAAGATTTTTACTTGATTCCGACCCTGACCGCGACAGAGAACGTGACGGTTCCGACCGTCTTTACGCCCGGGCCACCAGCCCGTGACCGCGCCATGGCACTGCTCGAACGCGTTGGGCTCGGTGATCGGCTCGACCATACACCGAATGAACTCTCAGGCGGGCAAAAACAGCGGGTTGCGATCGCTCGCTCGCTTATCAACAAGCCACAGATCGTCCTGGCAGACGAGCCGACAGGGAATCTCGACCGAGAAATTGGCACCAGTATTCTCGACGAACTCACACGGATTACTGACCGTGGCGTGAGCGTGATTGCCGTGACACATGACGAACTGGTCAACGAGTATGCTGACCGGGTTGTCGAACTGGTCGATGGAGCGTGGCAGTGACCGATTCATGGCAGATATGCGGTGAGATTATTGCACACAACCGGGGTGTGCAACGGTGAGTCGGCGACGGCTCATCGACGCCAGTCGCTTTCCGGCGGTATTCATGGCGGTTCGAAATCTCTCTCGGAGCCGCCTCCGCTCCGGGCTCGCCTGTCTGGGCATTCTCATTGGCGTTCTCGCGATTGCCTCACTCGGCATCTTCGGCAATGTGCTCTCGCTCGGGGCAGACGATGCGCTGGGCGATATCGGCAACCAAGTGATTATCACCCCGAACGCCGACGCCGGAATCGACTCGATCGAGCCAGCAACGCTCACAGAAATCCAACGGGCCGTCGGTGAGACGACAGTGGTTCCGTTGCGTACCAGCGGCGGGCTCGTTACGTATGCTGGGGAGACGACGGCGACAACAATCTATGGAATTGCCGAGCCAGCGGCTGCCTATACGGCTGCGGATGGGCGGGTCCCCGAACGACACCGGCAGGGCGCGCTCGTCGGAGCTTCGCTGGCCGATCAGCTTGAGGTTCGAGTTGGCGGCACGATTGCAGTCGATGGCGATTCCTACCGGGTTGTTGGGATTCTCGAAGAGGTTGAGAGCTTTTCGCCGATTTCGCCGAACAGTGCGGTCATGTTGCCTGAGGACGCCGTTGGCGACGGGGCCGGCTACGATCAGGTGACGATCGAAGCCGACTCCGGCGAAGAGGCGGCCAGGGCTACGGCGGCGGTCGAGGCCGGTGTCAACGATCGCGAGGAGCTTGTCGATATTTTCGAACTCTCGTCGATTACCGATGAAATCAACTCGTTTTTTTCGTTGCTCAACAGCTTTCTGTTCGGACTTGGGGGGATTTCCCTCGTCGTTGCGGGCGTCAGCATTCTCAACGTCATGCTCATGAGTACGGTCGAACGGCGCGAAGAGATCGGTGTGCTTCGGGCAGTTGGCGTCGAAAAAGCCGACGTGATGCGGATGATTCTGGTTGAGGCCGGACTGCTGGGTGTGATTGGTGCGTCAGCCGGTGTTGCTGCGTCGGTAGCCGTCGTTGGAGTACTCTATCTGGTTGCACCGATTGAGCTGTGGATTGTTGTGCACCCGACAAACGTCGCGTATCTCCTGTTAGCCTTTAGTATTGGAGTCGCTATCAGCGTACTGAGTGGCCTGTACCCGGCATGGGCCGCCGCAAACGAGCGGCCTGTTGATGCCTTGCGGAGCTAATCACGCATTCGTCGACAGCTGTTGCAGAACAGGTCGCTTCGGCTCGGGGCTCATGACAGCACTGATACGGCTCGCACTACAATACAGCAGTAGTGAGTATTCAGCTAATCCGTCTATCGACCATTGAGCCGGAGGCCAGCCGGTGAACCCACGCCAAATCGACCTGGTTGTCGATCTCGTCTATGGGCTCTTGATATTCGCCGCAATCGTCCTGTTCTTGATTGTTGGCACACAGGTTGGTATTGCCTTCGCTATTGGTGTACTGCTTTCGTACATTGTCCATGTCGTCTGGAAGATGTCCCGGTTCGATCCCGACTGGATGACCAGAGAGGTAGCCGAAACCGTCGAGAAAACCGTCGCCGACAGCGTCGACAAGGAGGTCGCCGACAGCGTTGAGAAAACGGTGGGCGAAACGGTCGAAAAGACGGTTGGTGAGACAGTCGAGAAAACCGTCGCCGACAGTGTCGAAAAGACCGTTGCCGACAGTGTTGAGAAGACAGTCGGCGAGACGGTCGAAAAGACGGTCGGTGAGACGGTCGAGAAAACGGTTGGTGAAACCGTCGACCGAGAAGTCTCCGAAACGGTCGAAAAAACCGTTAGCAAGGAAGTCGAGGAGGTAATCGAGCAACTCAAATCGATCAACGAACGGGTCGACCGTCGGCCGCGAGCCGATGAGGTCGAAGCGACTGTTGCGGCGAAAACAGCCCAAATCGAGGCCAAAATCGAAGACAGCGATCAGTCGAACTCGGCCGACGAGTCAGAATCTGCTGATGCGTCCGAGCCAGTCGGTGACGACGACACAGCCCGTAACTCGTAGTGTCCGTCGACCTTAGCTGATGAGCGTGACCGTCACCAACGGAACGGTCACGAACAACGTGGCCCCGAAGACGAGTGCGGATCGGAGCCACTGTCCGCGGATGGCTGTCGCCTGTTCCTCGTAGCTCCGCCCCCCGCGATGTGGAAGAACGAAGTGTGCAAAGAATCCGTATATAAAGCCGACAACGACGGTAACCGCCAGAAGGTGGGCAAGCGGATTGACACCCACAGCGGTGGCCGGCGGAACAACAAAACTGAAAAGCGCGACCAACACGGCATACAGGACGCCACCAAGACCACCGGCGATGTGGTGGACGGCCATCGCTACTGGGAAGCTCACGTTGGTCTGGGGCTGTCGGGTGACGATGCCAGCAGCGATATACGCCGGCGTAAAGCCCTCTGGCTGGCGGCTCATCGGCCAGTCCATAACGATCGCTGCAATAACCCCCGAGAAGAGGCCAATTGCCACCGAGGCGATGGCGGCTGGTGAGACGAGCAGCGTCGTCACCGCTGGCAGAATCACACTCATATAGACACTACCAGACAAGCAGACGGTTTATAATTCCCGTCAGACACACTGGAGGTTAGGCTGCCCCACCCGTGACGGCGAACAACAACAAATTATGCATTCCGGGGCCGAGCCCGACTGCAGCAATAAGCCCCAACAGCAGGTAGCCCTCTGTGGGAGTTTCCTCGATATAATCCGCAAAGAGGACGACGACACCGCCAACCAACAGTCCTTTGACGAGCAAAAAAAGCCAGCCGGTTCCGAGAAACGCCGCCGTCGGCAACTCGGCAGCGAACTCCAAGATCCAGCGCGACAGCGGTGTTCGTTCACCGAAGCCGAGGATATCAACGCCCACGGTTGTTGAGACGGCGTCAAGTAGATGTCCAAACAGCGCGAGCAACCCAACCCAGCCAGTCAGGTCAGCGGCCTCCGGTCGGAGCCGACGGAGTAAGAGCCATGCCGTAGCCGTGATCGGCAGCGTCGCAAGCGCTCCGACTGTCGGCCACAACAGCGTCAGTGTGCCTCGCTGTGAACCAACGAACAGGGCTCCGACAATCACCGGCAGCAACACTGCACCCCCGCTTGCACCAAGTACGGTCGGAACCCGTTCAGGCTGGCTGGTATCAGCAAGCAGCCAGACGGTTCCGACAGCAATTGCGACCGTAAGGTAGACCGCCGCGGTTCCAGCAAGCGGTGCAAGCACCGGGGGAAGCGCGTTGACAACGTACAGCACGTGGAGACAAGAGCCAACAGCCATCCATGGAGCCAACCCGAGAATGTGGCGTGCGTTCACCGCTGGGCGACGACGGTAGAGGCCATAGCCGACAGCAGCCGTCGCGGCAAGCAGGCCAACAAGATACGAAAGTGGGGGCAACGCGAACCCGTCGGGGAGCAACACCATACGCCCTTTTTCGGCGATTCTTCTGAAAGCGTTACGAAACGTGCTCACGGGCAGCCAACGCCGACAAACGGGAGCAGAGCTTTTTGCACCTCGCTGTGTCGGTACCGGTATGAAGCGCGAGCAACTCGCCGGGCTGATCGACCACACCGTCTTAGGCCCCGAAACAACGCCGAACGATGTCGACCGGGTCGTCTCGGTGGCCACCACCCACGGCATGAACGTCTGCATTCCGCCCTGTTATGTCGCCGACGTTGTCTCCGATCGCGAGGGGCGGGCCGACTCGCTTCCGACGATTGCGACAGTCATCGGCTTTCCCCACGGCCAAGACGCCGCCAAAATCAAACGCGAAGCCAGCTCGGCTGCCTGGAAGGCCGGTGCCGACGAACTCGATGTCGTGATCAACGTTGGGCGGCTCACAGCCGACGAGACCGATGCGGTGACAGACGAGCTCGCCGCCATTGTTGCCTCAGTCCCCATCCCCGTGAAGGTCATCATCGAAACCGCACTGCTGGCTGATGAAGCGAAACACCGTGCCTGTCAGGCCGCCGTCGACGCCGGTGCCGACATGGTCAAAACCTCGACCGGCTTCGCCAGCGGTGCGCACCCAGGAGCAACGGTCGAGGATGTCGAACTGATGGCCGAGTATCTCCCAGTCAAAGCCAGCGGTGGAATCGGCGACTACGAGACGGCGATGGCGATGATTGCGGCGGGAGCCAAGCGGATCGGAGCCTCCAGTGGTGTCGAAATTCTCGCCGATGCAGAATAGGGGCTGATCAATGCGGTGTCCGGACGGCAAGTGTCTTTTGAGCCGGCCGTGAGTGCGGTGTATGGATATTCAGCTCGATGCTATCGACCGTCGCGTAATTTATGAACTGATGGCCGATGCCCGGAACACGTCGGCTCCGGCGATCGCCGAGACAGTCGACGTTTCGCCGGCGACGATCAGAAACCGGATAGATCGCTTAGAGGAGGCTGGCGTGATCACGGGCTACCACGCTCAGGTTGACTTCGAGTCGGCCGACGGGCGGCTCACCAACCTCTATTTGTGTAACGCACCGGTGGCCGAGCGTGAGTCGTATGCAAGCAAAGTGCGAGCGATTCCGGGTGTGATCAACGTTCGAGAGCTGATGACTGGCCGGCGAAACCTACACGTCTTGGCAGTCGGTGAGGCAATCGACGACCTGCGGCGGATTGCCCGCGCGATTTCGAGTCTTGGCATTGAGATCGAAGACGAGGATCTCGTCCAGACCGATTCGTATCATCCCTATTCGCCGTACGGTCCTCGGCCGACGGAGACTCGTAAAACCCTCGATGATTTCACGAGTCTCGCTGGCGGCTCGGAGATCGTCGAGGTGGCTGCCGGAGCGGGTGCGTCGATTGTGGGCCGACAGCTCTCGGGGGCCAGCCAACGCGGCATTCTTGATACTGATACGCTGGTGGTTGCCATCGAGCGCGATGGGATGGTACTGACGCCCCACGGCGAGACCCGGATCGAGACGGGGGATCTGGTCACGCTGTTTTCTCGCGATGGGATTGCTGATGAGACGCTATCGGCATTTCGGAGCCGTGAATAACTCTCGTGAAAACACCCTACTATGTCGACAAACAACATGACTCGGCGTTCACATATTACTGTTAAAAACGCATTATGAATAATTTAATTTGGCCATCTGAAAATTTGTTTAAATACATTATTATCGATTCCGTAGCGATTGGTCGAACCCATTAAGTAGGGATCGCTTGTACGGGCCGGTATAATGCGACGAGTCGCCGTACCGACAGCTGATTTTGTGGAGCGACCGAGTCATTGGAGTAAGTACCACCGGTTGCCAACAGGGCAATATGGGTTGCGGCGGAGGCATAACTAATGGCTGACGAAGAACTCGCCAAAGACCTCGGGCTCGTCTCGGCGATGACGATTGGAATCGGGACGATGATTGGTGCAGGGATCTTTGTGTTGCCCGGCGTTGCCGCCCAGGAGGCCGGGCCGATTGTCGTGCTTTCGTTTATTATCGGCGGCTGTATTGCGCTGTTGAACGCACTGTCGGTCTCGGAACTCGGGACGGCGATGCCGAAAGCAGGCGGCGCGTACTACT
>CAZCYW010000027.1:0-38455 GCA_964503105.1 uncultured Haloferacaceae archaeon | reverse complement strand
TGATCGGTGTCTGGGGCGGCCCACGCCGGAAGTACGCCGCGATCAAGTTCTTCGTCTACACCAACATCGCCTCGCTGGTGATGTTCATCGGCTTTATGATGTTGGTGTTCTCGCTGCCGATCGATAGCTTCGGACTGCCCGAAATCACCCAGTCGCTCGCGGCGGGCGAACTCGGTGGATTCTACTGGATCGGTGCAGAGACGCTCGCACTCGTCGCCTTTGCGGCGATGTTTATCGGCTTTGCAGTCAAGGTCCCGGTCTTCCCGGTTCACACCTGGCTGCCGGATGCCCACGTTGAAGCGCCAACACCCGTCTCGGTCATGTTGGCTGGCGTCCTCTTGAAGATGGGAACCTATGCCTTGCTCCGGTTCAACTTCACGATGTTGCCAGAGCAGGCGAGTTACTTTGCGATTCCAATCGGGATTATCGCCGTCGTTTCGGTTATTTACGGGGCGATGTTGGCACTCGCACAGACCGACCTCAAGCGGATTGTCGCGTACTCCTCAGTCTCCTCGATGGGCTACGTTATTCTGGGGCTGATCGCCTTTACCGAGTTCGGTGTCGGCGGGGCGACCTTCCAGATGATTGCACACGGCCTCATTTCGGGGCTGATGTTCATGGCGGTCGGCGTCATCTACAACTCGACGCACACGCGAATCGTCAGCGATATGTCGGGACTTGCCGACCGGATGCCCGTCGCCGTATGGATTCTCGTCGCCGGTGCCTTCGCCTACATGGGCCTGCCGCTCATGGCTGGCTTCGCCGGCGAGTTCTTCATCTTCGTGGGCTCGTTCGGCTCGACGTTCCTTCCGTATGCGCCGGTCTTTACCGCGCTTGCGATGTTCGGGATCGTCATCGTCGCCGGCTATCTACTGCTGGCGATGCAGAAAACGCTGTTCGGGCCGTACCGGCTCGAAACCGACTACGAGATCGGCCGCGCACCGCTCCACGATATCGCGCCACTTGTCGCGCTGTTGGCCGCGATTATCCTGCTTGGTGTCGCCCCCTCGTTGTTCTTCGATATGATTCTCGATGCAACCGTTCCGATTCTTGAATTGAATGGAGGTGGGAACTAATGAGTTCGCTCCTCTTGCAGGGTGAGATAACCAACTGGCTTTACAGCGCACAAGTGCTTGCACCCGTGTTGCTGTTGGCACTGACTGCACTCGTCGTCTTGGCGATCGACAGCATCACACCCGATGCACGGTCGAATGCGACCCTCGCGGCCACCTCGGCCGTCGGCTCGCTTGCCGCACTCGCCGTGACGGTCTGGTATCTCGTCGCCGGCACGGGCCAGGAAACTCATGGCGGCGCAATCAGCCTGTTCAGTGATGCAATTGTTGTCGACGGCATGGGGCTGTTCTTTACAGCCATCTTCACGAGCGTTGCGCTGATGGTCGTTGTCGCCAGCTACGATTACCTCGAAAGCGATGAGAATCCAGCGGCGTTTTACTCGCTGGTCATGTTCGCGACGACGGCGATGGCGCTCATGGCGGTCTCGAACTCGCTTGCGACCGTCTTCATCAGCCTCGAGATGGCCTCGCTGCCATCATACGCGCTGGTCGCGTATCTCAAAGACAACCGAGGAAGTGTTGAGGGAGGTCTCAAATACTTCCTGATCGGTGCGGTCTCCTCGGCCGTGCTTGCATTCGGTATCAGTCTCGTCTACGGGGCGACCGGAACGTTGCTCCTCTCGGAGATTGCCGAACAGATCGGAGAGGCAGGCGATGTTGCCGGTATTCTCGGCGTCGGAATCATCATGATCGCCGGCGGCTTTGCGTTCAAAATCGCCTCGGTCCCGTTCCACTTCTGGGCACCGGAGGCCTACGAGGGCGCACCCGCACCGGTGAGTGCGTTCCTCTCGTCGGCCTCGAAGGCCGCCGGCTTTGCGGTTGCCTTCCGCGTTTTCGCCGAAGCCTTCGTGCCCGCGATGGAACTGGCAATCGACTGGGCGCTGCTGTTCGGGATTCTCGCGGTTGTCACGATGACGCTCGGGAACTTCGCGGCGGCAACCCAGACGAACGTCAAGCGCATGCTGGCGTACTCCTCGATCGGACACGCGGGCTACGGGCTGATCGGCCTCGCGGCCATCACCGCGGGCGCAACCGAAGCTAACTCCGCCGTGATGGGTGCGGCGATGGCACACCTGCTCGTCTATGGCTTCATGAACACCGGTGCGTTCCTGTTCATTGCCATGGTCGAATACTGGGGAATCGGCCGTACCTTCGAGGACTATGCTGGACTGGCAACGAAGGCTCCGATGGCGTGTGTTGCCATGACCGTCTTCATGTTTAGTCTGGCTGGGCTGCCGGTCTTCGGCGGCTTCTTCTCGAAGTACTTCCTGTTTGCCGGTGCGATCAACGCCGGCTTCTGGTGGCTTGCGGCCGTTGGTGCGATCACAAGTGCGCTCTCGCTGTTCTACTACAGCCGAGTCGTCAAAGCGATCTGGATCGAAGAACCAAACGGCAACCTCGATGCACTCGACAGCAAGCCAACGGGTCTGTACGCCGCAGTCATCTTTGCGGCGGTTATGACCCTCTTGTTGCTTCCGGGCTTCGGTCCGGTTATCGAGACCGCTGAAGCCGCTGCCGCCGCACTGTTCGCCTGAACAACACTCCGGCTCCGGCTGTCATCGGGTTGTTTTCAGTTTCTCGTGATATTGACACGGCAGGGTTTTCCCGAATCATCCCGAGGAGTCTGTATGATGCGTCGGCTCATCCTTGGTGACGGCTCAGTCGGGCGAACCCTCGCTGATCATGTGATCGGCCAGCCCGGCGACCTTTTTGTCGTGACCGATGACCGCGGCTGGGTGACGACCCTCCGAGATTCCAGCATCCCGGCCGTCGAAGGTGACCCGACTGACCCCAGACAGTATCCCTCGGCGATTGATATCGTCGTTGTCGCTGCAAGCGACGCCGAGCGTAACGAACAGATCGCGGCTATCGCTCGTGAGGTGTTTCCCGAGGCAACACTCATTACGGCGATTGGACTCGATGCAACCGACGCACAGCGCGATCGGCTTGCGGCGCTTTCAGACCAGCTGATTAATCCGGTCGCCGACGTGGCAAGCCGGCTGCTCGATGCGACTGGCAACAGTCGTGAGGGACGGATCGGCCACCTCCTCTCTGCACTCCGGTCGCTCTCGAAGCCGCTGGCAGTCGTCGCCCACGACAATCCGGATCCCGACGCGATTGCCAGTGCTCTCGCACTGGCGAAGATCTCTGAATCAGTTGGTGTTCCAGCCGAGGCCTGTTATTTCGGCGAGATAACCCATCAGGAAAACAAAGCATTGGTTAACCTGTTGTCACTGCCACTGCGACATCTCACCACCGAGACGTTTTCAGCTGACGATTATGGAGCAATCGCCCTTGTCGATCACTCACGTCCTGGCGTCAACGATAGTCTGCCTCTGGAGACGGCTGTCCGGTTCGTTGTCGACCACCACCCACCGCGAGCCCCGCTGGATGAGACCAGTAGTTATCTCGATATCCGGCCGGGGGTCGGCTCAACCAGCACGATCATGGTCGAATACTTCCAGCGACTCGGGATGATCCCCGATGAGCCGCTTGCAACCGCGCTGCTGTACGGTATTCAGACCGATACCAAACAGTTCACCCGAGATGTCTCGGAGGCTGATTTCGTGGCCGCTGCGTTCCTCTCACGGTATGCTGATGAACGTGCACTCGCCCGAATCGAGTCACCCAGTGTGAGTTCGTCTGTACTCGGGACGCTTGCGACCGCGATTCGCGAACGTGATGTTCGCGGCACCGCGCTTGCGACGTGCGTTGGTCGGCTAACGGATCGTGATGCGCTTGCACAGGCGGCCGACGAACTACTCAATATGGACGGCATCACCACGGTACTTGTGTTCGGCTACACCGAGGGTGTTATTTATGTCTCGGGACGGACACGCGGTTCGACCATCGATCTCGGTGAGACACTTCGGGAGGCACTCGGCCAGATTGGAAGCGCCGGGGGACACGCCAACATGGCGGGTGCACAACTTTCGATGAGGATTCTTGAATCTGCCGAGCAGGAAGCCGAACTCTCGGACATTGTCCACGAACTGGTCGCCGAACGGTTCTTTGAGGCCCTTGAGACGGCACCCGGACCGGCGACCTACATGATTGATCCGCCGCTGCGGTTTCAAACCGAGTAACCAGCAGGGTTTTTCTATCGGCTGTGTCTATCGCCATCGATGGAGCTCAAGCCACGGGTCGAAGAGTATATGACACGTAATGTCTCGACAGTGTCGCCGGACGATCTCGTCGCCGAAGTCACACAGCTCATCCGCGAAAGCGATGGTCACAATGGCTTTCCGGTCTGTTCCGAACGGATGGTTGAGGGGTTTGTTACGGCTCGTGATCTGCTCGGTGCAGACGACACGGCCACGGTTCGGACAGTGATGACTGAGGATATTCTGGTCGCAGATCCAGACATGAGTGTAACCGATGCGGCCCGGGTCATTCTCCGATCAGGTATTCAAAAGCTTCCGGTCATTGATGCGGCCGGTGAGCTAATCGGTATTATTTCGAATACAGATGTCATCCGGAGTCAGATCGAGCGTGCAACGCCAGAAAAAGTCGGAAAGCTCACCCGGACGCTCACTGATCTCCATGGCGTTACGCTCACCCAAGCGCGTCAGAAAGTCCGCTTGTCGGAGCTTATTCCGACCCAAACCCGTGTCTATGCGGACGAACTCGAAGGACGGCGGTATGAACTCGAACGGGGACTCGCAGAGCCGCTTGTTGTCATTGATGACGCTGGTGAGTCGGGCTCAGGAGAGCTGTATCTCGCTGATGGACACCACCGGGTTCTGGCGGCCGAGCAGCTCGGAATTACGGAGATGGAAGCCTACATCATTCTCCCGGAACAGCCGATCGAGCTCGGAATCGCTCAGACGGCCGAAAAAAACAATCTCACGTCGATGTCGGACGTCTCGGTCGTCGATTACGCACGCCATCCACTCGTCGAGACGACTGAACGACTCCAGTAAGGCTGGTCGCTGGTCGGGGCGGTGACAAGTTGCCGGTTGGGGCGGTGGCAACAGGATTCTTCAAACCTATAAGGCCGGCCGGAGAGGATGTGTATATGAGCAATCGAATTTTGTTGCTTGGTGCGCCTGGTGCTGGCAAAGGAACCCAGAGCAAACGGCTCGCCGAGGCCTATAATATCGACCACGTCACGACCGGCGATGCGTTGCGTGCAAACAAGGACATGGAGACGGAGTACGGAACGCCACGCGAATACATGGATGCCGGCGAACTCGTCCCCGACGGGCTGGTCAACGAGATTGTCGACGCCGCGTTGGCGGAGGCTGACGGATTCGTACTCGATGGCTATCCGCGCAATCTCTCGCAAGCGACATATCTCTCCGAACAGACCGATCTTTCGGCGGTTATTTTCCTTGATGTCGGCGAGGACGAACTCGTCCGCCGGCTCACTGGCCGCCGAATGGATCCAGAGACCGGTGAGATCTATCACATCGAATTTAACATGCCCGAAGACGACGAGGTTGCAGACCGACTCGTCCAACGAGATGACGATACCGAGCAAGTCGTTCGCGACCGGCTCGAAGTCTACCACGAGAACACCAAGCCGGTGATCGAACACTACCGCGAACAGGGCGTCCTCATCGAGGTTGACGGCGAAGCTCACCCCGACGAGGTCTTCGATCGAATCGCCGACGTTGTCGACGACGCCTAAGCTGACGAACGACGCCGCTTTTGTCTCGGCTGCGATCCAGAGTACAACCTTCTTAACCGCTGGCTCCTAATCCGGTAGCAATGAGCAGGATCGAACGGAAGGTCCGGTCTATCGTCCGGTCGGACGCCGAGATGAAGCCGGCGATACGGACCGTTCTCGACAGTGCAACTGACAACGAAGTGCAGTGGATCGATGTCCGCGATCAAATCACGAGCGGCCAGTGGGGTCGGCTTATCGAAAAAGGCATTCTCGTTGACGGCGACAACGGCTTTCGGATTGAGGAGCCCGATGCCGTCCGTGAGGGACTCGAAGAACCGAGCGAACCCGACGAAATCGAGGGAACCTCTTGGTCGAAATGGGACAAAGGCGCAGCCGTCGCCACGCTGCTGCTGTTTGCGGGTTATGCCTGGGCCCCCGCCCGAAATCTCATCGGAGGTGCAGTCGACCTGCTTCTCGGCCCGGTTACTGGCGTCCTTCCGTTTTATGCCGTGATTATGATTGTTGCCGTTGCAACGGGTCTCTACTCGACGATCCTGCGTGTTGCGCTCATGGATATGGACAAAATGAGCCAGTACAAAGATCAGATGAAAGAAGTCTCAGAACGTCGCAAAGCGGCCAAAGAATCCGGCGACGACGAAGCCCTCGAAGCGATTCAAGAAGAACAAATGGAGATGATGGGAGACCAGCTTGGCATGTTCAAAGAACAGTTCCGGCCGATGGTCTGGATTATGTTCCTCACGATCCCGGCGTTCCTCTGGATGTTCTGGGCGGTCGGCTACCGCGGGGCTCCTGCACAGTACCAACTGGAGACGCTCGTCATCCCATTCGCTGGAACTGTCGAGTGGACAACTGGAATTCTCGGCCCAATCCAGGTCTGGATTGTCTGGTACTTCCTTTGTTCGATGGCGTTCACCCAGATTATCCAAAAGGGGCTCAACATTAGTATGACGCCTTCTTCGAGCTAACGACCGTTCTGTTCTTTTTGGAATCCAACCGATGTCGAGAAGACACGAACAGCAATCAGTATCATTTCCAATTCTGTTGATTGATTAGACTCGCGATAGTAGTTTGGTGACGGTCAATTCAGTATTAAAACGACAATAATACAATGCTAATTTACATACCTTTTTACTACTTCGCTCTGTAAATCCAGAATGGATGACACGAATATCCTCGCGACTGGCAGTTGGTATCCTCCTTGTTGCCCTCCTCACGGTAACTGCAGGCTGTATGGCCGCGCTTAGTGGTGACCCTGATCCGGAACGTATCGCTGACGAATTAGAGACCAGACACGATCAAATAGATGATGTCCAGGGTGTGCAGGTGACGACTGTTGAGTTCGATAACACGACTGAGCGAACGGTGATGGACGTTACTGAACGGCCACCGAGCGAGTCAAAATACGAAGTTATCGAAACCGACAGTCAGTGGCAATCCGAAGGTGATGTCGTTACGATGAGCGATGGACAGATGCGCAGTTATGATGCTGAAGAAAACACTGTCACTGAGTTCGAATTCGATTTCAACCCGCAGACGGCTACCTTTGGAACCACAGAACTGATCGAAGAGACACTCGACAACAGCGAGGTCTCCTATGAGGGAAGCGATACCGTTGCTGACCGGTCTGTCTATGTTATTTCGCTCACTGACAACGACATGGACTCGACAACAACGCTTTGGGTCGACAAAGAGTTCTGGTATCCACTCAAAACAGGGACCACATTTGAGGCGGCTGATACCCAGATGACCTCAACTATGACCTACGAAGAAGTCGAGTTCAATCAAGGGCTTCCTGACTCGGCCTTCGAGTTCGAACCACCTGCGGACGCTACTGTTGAGGAGTTCGAAGCACCCGAAGCCGAGACCCACAGCTCAATCGAAGCTGTAGATGCTGCAACAGCGTATGATGTCCCCGAACCAGTGCTCGCTGACGGGTTTTCCTTTGACGAAGCGCGAACGACTGACACTGGCGACGATGTGATGACACACATTACGTACATCGACGGTGACGAAACGATCCATTATTCAATCACTGCACAAACCGACATCGACCTGACTGGCGAGTCTGTCAGTATCGGTTCCAATGACGGCGCTGTCACCACGTTCGAAGGCACGGTTTCGGTAACGTGGGACTGCGATGAACGCCGATATTCGCTCACTGGTGAGCAAGACCGCGAGACAATCATCGACAGCGCAGCGTCGGTCGACTGCTAACGCGCTGGGCAACAGTTTTTCGACGGTGTCAAACCGAGTAACTTGAGAGCATTCTATCAGGGATGCAGAGAGACCAAAGCGCGTTCGGTGTGTCTGTGCCGAGAGACTGTTACTTGAGGTCGAACCGATCGAGACGCATTACTTTCGCCCACGCCTCAACAAAGTCATGAACGAATTTTTCTTCTGCGTCGGCACTGCCATACGTTTCTGCGATAGCTCGAAGCCGAGCGTTCGAGCCGAAGATGAGATCCATGCGGGTTGCTTTCCACGCAACTTCACCTGTCTCACGGTCACACCCTTCATAGACGTCTTCGTCCATTGAAGTGGCCTGCCACTCGGTATCCATCGAAAGCAGATTCTCGAAGAAGTCGTTGGTCAGCGTCCCCGGTCGGTCGGTGAGGACACCTCGATCCGACGACCCATAATTTGCGCCGAGTGCTCGCATGCCACCGACAAGCACCGTCATTTCGGAGGCAGTTAGCGTCAATAGGTGTGCTTGGTCGACAAGCAACGCTTCAACTGGGTGGTCGTGGTCTTCACCGAGGTAGTTGCGAAAGCCATCTGCAGCAGGTTTGAGCGCCTCGAAGGATTCGGGATCAGTCTGTTCTTGAGAGGCATCCGTTCGACCGGGGTCAAACGGAACCGTCACGTCGTATCCAGCATCACTCGCCGCTTTTTCGACGGCTGCATTGCCACCCAACACGATCAAGTCGGCGAGCGAGACGCGTGTTCGATCGGATCGAGATCTGTTGAACGTCTCACGAATCTCCGCGAAGGTATCGAGAACCGCTTGCAACTGTTCGGGCTCGTTTACCGCCCAGTTCTTCTGGGGTTCAAGCCGGATGCGTGCCCCGTTTGCCCCACCACGTTTGTCGCTATCGCGGTATGTCGATGCTGCGGCCCAAGCGGTCTTAACGAGCTGTGCAACCGACAAGTCCGAGTCGAGAATCGCGGTTTTTAGTTCGGCAATTTCCTCGTCTCCGATTAGGTCGTAGTCGACTTCGGGAAGCGGGTCCTGCCAGAGCATCTCCTCGTCTGGAACCTCCGGACCGAGGAATCGAGACGGTGGGCCCATGTCACGATGGGTCAGTTTGTACCAGGCCTTTGCAAAGGCCATCCCGAAGGCCATTGGATTCGCTTGGAAGCGTTCGATAACTGCTCTGTATTCCGGATCTCGCTTGAGGGCGACATCCGTCGTGAGCATCATCGGGGTCTCGGCCGCCGATGGATCATGAGCGTTCGGGGCCGTGTCTTCCAGCGCTTCGTCCGTTGGCTTCCACTGCCAAGCCCCACCGGGACCTTTCTCGGGTTCCCACTCGTAATCAAGAAGATTATTGAGATAACCCATGTCCCACTGCGTCGGTGAGGCGGTCCAGGGCCCCTCGATGCCACTGGTAATTGTGTCAGCACCCGCCCCAGAGCCGTGGTCGCTCTCCCACCCGAGTCCCTGGGCCTCAATAGAGGCCGCTTCGGGCTCGGCACCGAGGTTCTCCGTCGAATCCGCACCGTGAACTTTTCCGAATGTGTGCCCGCCGGCAATAAGTGCGGCCGTCTCCTCGTCGTTCATGGCCATGCGGTCGAAGGTCTGTCTGATGTTTTTGGCCGACGCAAGTGGATCGTGCTCTCCGTCGGGACCCTCTGGGTTCACATAAATAAGTCCCATCACGGACGCCCCAAGGCCGGCTTGGATGCCGCCGGGTTCATCAAACCGTTCGTTGGTTTCCCACTCGTTTTCGGGCCCCCAGTAGACGGATTTGTCGGGCTCGTAGGCATCTTCGCGGCCACCGGCAAAGCCGAACGTTTCGAATCCCATCGACTCAATTGCGACGTTCCCCGAGAGGATCATCAGGTCTGCCCACGAGAGTTTTCGGCCGTATTTCTGTTTGACCGGCTGCAACAGTCGTCGCGCCTTGTCCAGGTTTGCATTGTCGGGCCAACTGTTAATCGGTGCAAAACGTTGTCTCCCACCGGCTGCGCCGCCACGGCCGTCGTGAGTGCGGTACGTCCCGGCGCTGTGCCACGCCATCCGAATAAACAGCGGTCCGTAATGGCCATAGTCGGCCGGCCACCAGTCTTGAGAGGTGGTGAGCACCTCCTCAATGTCTTGTTTCACCGACTCGAGATCGAGGTCTTCGAATGCTGCAGCATAATCAAAATCCTCACTCATTGGACCAACATCGCGGGCATTTTGATCGAGGATTTGGAGGTTCAACTGATTCGGCCACCAGTCTTGGCTGGACGAATTCATCATCAGTATATTTTACCGTTACCGTATTAATATTTCTCAATGTGGTAAGAAATCTTTCTATTAGGCATAATTCTTCTCACAAAAAGTAATTATTTATTCATACACGTATATTGGGGGCAGACAAAATATCTGTAACAGTATACTTAGCTAACGATATGTGGTAGTGTCGTTACCTGCCGAGAGAATAGTAACCAACACAGTCCCGTGTGTATGCACCGGCAACACAGCCCACGGTCACGCCGAAGGACAATCTCTTTTAGCCAGACGGCCGGAGAGGCAGTATGTTACTAACCGTCTCTGGGCCGCCCGGCAGCGGCAAGAGCACGAGTGCGGCGGCGCTGGCAGATGCGTTTGGGCTTGACCATGTCAGCGGTGGCGACATTTTTCGGACGCTCGCTGCCGAACGGGGGCTTTCGCCGGTCGAATTCAACGAACTCGCTGAAGAAGACGACCAGATCGACCGAGATCTCGACCGTCGGCTCCGCGATATTGCGCTCGAACGTGATGATGTCGTCCTCGAATCACGGCTTGCAGGCTGGCTTGCGGCTGACCACGCTGATCTCAAAATCTGGCTCGATGCACCGGTCGCCGTTCGTGCCGAACGGATCGCCGACCGCGAAGACAAATCAGTCGACGTCGCCCGCGAAGAGACACTCCGCCGTGAGGCCAGCGAGGCACTCCGCTACGAGGCGTACTACAACATCGACATCAACGATCTCACAATCTACGATATCGCGTACAACACGGCTCGCTGGGGCCCCCAATCAGTTCGAGGCATGCTGACAACGGCAATTGAATCCTACGATGCTGAGATTGACGAGGGGAAAGTTCCTATCGAAAACGTCGTCTACGACTTCTAATTCTTCACGATGACAGATTCACTCCGCAGCCCACCGGATGATCGGACGGTTGGCGAGCTCCTCTCGTTTGGCGTCCTCAATCTCGATAAGCCGGCCGGCCCCTCGGCCCACCAGGTCGCCGGCTGGGTTCGTGATCTCGCAGCCGACGCGCTCGCTGATCCCACGTTCCAGTCGGGAGACGACGCGGCAACCATCGACCGCGCCGCCCACGCCGGGACGCTCGATCCGAAAGTTACCGGCTGTCTGCCCATGCTTTTAGGGGACGCAACGAGGATGGCACAGGTGTTTCTCGAAGGCACCAAAGAGTACGTTTCAGTGCTCGAACTCCACGGCCCTGCGCCGACAAATCTCGAGACTGTGCTCGCGGAGTTCGAAGCCCCGCTCTATCAGAAGCCACCGCGCAAAAGCGCCGTCTCGCGTCGACTCCGGGTCCGTGAAATCCACGAGCTATCGCTTATCGAGGTCGACGACAGACAGGCACTCATCCGCATCCAGTGTGAAAGTGGGACCTACATTCGCAAGCTGTGTCACGATCTCGGCTTAGCGCTTGGAACGGGCGCACACATGGGCCATCTCCGCCGGACGGCAACCGATCCCTTTGACGACCGCTCGTTGGTAACGCTCCATGATTTCGTCGACGCACTCGTCTTTGCAGCCGACGGTGACGAGACGCTGTTGCGTGAGGTTGTCAGTCCGGCCGAACGGGCGCTGACACACCTTCCACGCGTTGAAATCGCTCCCTCGGCAGCTCGGCAGGTTGCCACCGGTGCGCCGATTTATGCACCGGGTGTGATCAGTGCTGACGCCGACATCGCTGCTGGCGCGTTGGTCGCCTGCTATACACCGGACGGCAGTGCGGTCTGTCTGGGAAATATGGCGGGAGATCCCGATGCCGAACAGGGCGTTGCAGTCGATCTCGCCCGCGTGTTGGTCTGAAGTCGATCTCAAAAGGGGTCGGGTAGCCGACCCTTCCATAGATCGGGATAACACTCTTTATCCGAATCGTTCATAGACTCCATATGTCACTTGCCCGCCACGGAACCGGTCCGGCCGCGGCCGCTGCAGCCTTCCGCTCACAGATTCATCCAGTGTTTATGTTGCCACCGGTCGCTGCGTCGGCGTTCGGTGCGGTGCTTGCGATCGATTTTTCGCTTCCACTCGGGCTGCTTCATATGGCGACGGCCTTCTGTGCGCTCTATGTTGCGCACGTCAAAGATGGCTATATCGACTTTCACGTCCGTGGTGAGGATGACGACCATCCACTCTCAGTTCGTGGCTGTCGGGTCGCACTCGCTGGGGCCTCGGCCGCGTTTTTCGCCGGCTGTGCTGCCCTCTGGTATCTCGTTGATCCGATTGCGGCGTTGTTGACGCTGCCCGGCTGGCTGATCGGGTATCTCCATGCGCCCCAGCTCGATATGCATCCACTCGGGGCGACGGTGGGCTATCCGGCCGGGATCGGCATCGCCCTGCTCGGTGGGTTTTACGTCCAGACGACGACGCTGACACTGTCGGTTGTCGCCTATGCAGCCGTTTTTACGACCGTGCTCTGTGGAATCAAAACGATTGACGATGCGACCGATTACGAGTACGATCGCTCAATCGGCAAGCGAACGGTCGCGGTCGTCCTCGGCCGACAGACTGCCCGCCGAGTTGCCCACGGAATTATGCTCGGTGGTCTCGCGGCAGTCGTTCTGTTTGCGCTCGCCGGTGTTTTTCCGCCGAGTGTGAGTGTGGGTGTGCTCGCCTTTGGTGCGGTCTTGGCGGTCTCCTATCGGGCTGATGAGACGCACGCGACGATGTTGTTGATCCGTGGTTCGTACGTTCTGTTGGCCGTACTGGTCGCCGCCGCATGGTTTGAGCCGTTGCGGTAGTCGCTGTGAAGCGTCTCGTATTGGTGACGACCCTGTAGCACTTTACCCGACCAGGCTGTAGAACGTGATATGGCTCCGGATATCTCCGTGTTTGGCCGCTACACCTACCTCGTTACCGAACTGTTTTGGGGCACAATCGCCGGTCTGTTGCTCTGGCAGACGGGGTCAACGAAGCGTGCGGCACGGACGGTGCTCGCGCTGTATCCGCTTGGCTATCTGTGGGATCGCTATACGCTCGATGTGGGTGTTTTCGAGATTCCGCTCCGAACCGGCATCGAGGTCGCGGGCATTCCGATCGAAGAGCATCTGTTCATGTTGGTCGTCCCCTCGATGGTGATCGGTGTCCATGAGGCACTGTCTGACTCGGGTACTGAGTGACTGGTTGCTCCGGCTGGAATCGCCTGACGTAACGGGGATGATCGAAACGAAGGGCTTAAACAACTCACTCGCGTTTTGCAGGATGCGGGACCGTGGGGTAGTGGTATCCTCTGCGGATGGGGTCCGTAGGACCTGAGTTCGACTCTCGGCGGTCCCATACAATTCCTTATAATCTGATCGATTGAGCAACTGCTACCGGTCGCACCCTATGTAGACGCTACGTTGGCGACGTAGGAAGGAGACTATTTTGCCGCATTATCTTCGTCAACACTGTGTTTGACCGCTGAATTCAAGCGTCTCATGCATCATGGCTTATCGACATAAAAAACACACAAAAATATTGCCGCTATATATCCCAAACGCCTAAATTTGCGCGTTTCAGGCCGTGAGAACGCCATATTTTTCACAGAGCAATTCGAGAGTCGTACTATGACGAATCAGTCAACACGTCGCAAATTCCTGACTACGGGTGCCGTCGTCACGGGTGTTGCCCTCGCAGGCTGCACCGGTGACGGTGATGAAGAACCACCAGCCGAAGAGCCAGAAGAAGAACCAGAAATCGTCGCCGACAGCCCCGTTGAGCGTGTCTACTCGGTCGATGAGCTCCGAACCAACTGTGGAACTATCGCCCATCCTGACGGCGACAAATTCTACCTCACCGCCGGTGCCCCATCGAACCGCGACCCAGACGGCGTCGGTGAATGGTACGTACTCGATACCGAGAGCCACCTGCCGATCGACCCCGACAGCGGCGAGACCGTCGAGGAGTTCGACACGCTCGATGTTGCCCGCGACCTCGAAGGCTACGATACCCACGGCTTTTGGTTCGTCGAGAACGACGGCGAACTCGAACTCTGGCTGCTGAACCGCGAGACCGATGACGGCGTCGTCATCGACCCTGAAACCGACGAAGTCATCGACGAAATCGAGGACTACGGCCCAGCGCCCGACATCATGTGGTCCTCGCCCGACGACGAATACATGTTCGTCACCCTGCGCGGACCAAACCCACAGTCCGGTGACCCACACGCCGCCGAGGGAGAAACGCCCGGTGTGTCGGTCCTCGATATCGAAACGCGCGAGATCGTCACCACGCTCGAACCCGACGCTGACAACCCAGAGAGCGACTTCCACGGCATCGGTGTCGTCCCGCACGACGACGGTGGCTACGAGATCTGGGCGCTCGACCAGGGAACCGACATCATCTACATCTACGAGCCAGCCGACGAAGATGGCGAGTTCGAGATTGTCAACGAGATCGATATCGCTGAACTCGACGGCGTCATCGAAGCCTCCGACTACGTCCCACACATGGCCGACTTCAGTTCGGACTATGCGTACGCCGCAATCGCCTGTACGGCTGGCGGCCAGACGCTGGTCTTCGATGTCGAGAACCACGAACTCGTCGAAGCGCTCGATACCGGCCCAAGCTCACACTTCGCTGGCTTCACCCCGGACGACGAACAGATTCTGGTCGATGTCATCGGCGACGGTGCCATCCAGCAGGTTCTCGTCGACCTCGACGACGAGGAGTTCGAACTCGGCGAGACGATCGAGATTCTCGAAACCGACGCTGTCGTCGACCACGACGACGACTTCGAGTCGGCTAACCCAATCTGTCACGACCACGCCGGTGATTACTCGTACCACACGCTCGGACCCGGTGTCGACGACTCCGGACTCGTCGTTCTAAACTGGGCAGCACTCGGCGCAGACGAGTAACTGACCACGCGCACTACCGGCGATCTTTTTTGTATTTTTCGAACACGTGACTAACTGGTCTTGATTTCGAACCGCGCGCCACCACACCGGCTCTCGCCGACCGAAATCGACCAGCCATGTGCGTCGACAATCTGTTTGACGATCGCGAGCCCAAGGCCGCTCCCCGACTCCTCGGTCGTATATCCCGACTGGAAAACATGGTCGCGGTTGGCGACTGGAATCCCTGGCCCATCGTCACAGATCGCAAAACCATCCGGTGTTGGTCTGACTGTGACAGTCACCGTCGGAGTGGGAGAGGGTTCGGTTGGTCGTTCGGTTCGAAGTCCCACGGCCCGTGATGGCTGCGTCTGACGCTGTTTTGTCTCCGCTGGATCGTCTGCCCCATGCTCAATGGCATTTCGAATCAAGTTCTCGAAGAGCTGTTGGAGTTTGGTTGGGTTTGCGACAACTGTTTCGAGATGTGGTTCGATCCGGAGCCGCGCCGTCGAGGGATCAATAATCCGCCACGCCTGTGTTGCAGCCGTGTGGAGCGAAACAGCATCCCGTTCGGCGATATTTTCGTTCCCCCGAACGGTCTGGAGGTGGTCGCTAACAAGTGATTCGATTCGCTCGACGGCGTTCCGTGCAGCCTGAAGATGGAGTGATGCTGATTCGGGCTCCTCGTGTGCGAGTTCGATCCGACCATACAGCACCGACAATGGTGAGTTGAGATCGTGCGAAACGCTGTGGACAAACTGTGATAGCTGTCTGTTCCGCCCCGCAGCCACCTGCAGTCGCGTTTCAAGCCGGCTATAACGCCGGTACTGCGAACAAACCGCTCCTCCGAGAGCGGCTACTTCGCTGAGTATGTTTTTGTCGGCTTGGCGAACCGAAGTCGCTGTGACAGTGAGTACACCGCACTCGCCGAGTGGAACTGCCACCATGACCGTGTCGTCGGAACCGAAAGGCGGCGGGTTCTCGGCGGAGCCGTCGATCGGCGCTGTCTGAGCGGACCTCTGTTGGGGCTCACCGCTTCGAAACGCCGCCCTGACGGCATCAGGCAGTGCAGAGAGTGCTTCGCTGTCGACCGTACCCGACTCGGTAATAATCCGCCAGCGAGTTTCTTCGTTGGCTGCTGGGTCGCAGAAATATACCGTCGACGTCCAGCCAGTTGTTTTGCCAACGGCTTCGATGAGTGTGTGTCCGAGAGCCTGTTCGTCTGTGACCGCAGACAGCTGCTCTGTGAGCGCCGTTGTCAGGTTGGTTCGTGTCTGTCTCGTACTGTCTACATCCGTTTCAGTGCCAACTGGAGGCTCGATTGCATGTCGGATTCGGTTGGCAAGGAGCTGATATGGCCGTGGCGTTTCTTTTTCAATATAATCAGTGATCCCGGCTGAAAGCGCAGTATCGATAACGGCGGCGGGTTGTCGATTCGCAAAAAGGATAACTGGAAGCTGTGAGTCCAGATCACGGACCGCGGCTGTGAGTGTCGTCCCGTTTTCCGATGGAAGTTCGTATTCGGTGACGAGACAGTCGATCGCCCCGGTTTCAACACGGCTCAGTGTGTCAGCTGTATCCGATGACTCGAAAACAGCATAGCGCTTTATCCTGTTTGTAAGCGATTTGGCGGCCGTTGGCGCTGATTCCGAGGAACCAAGATACAGAACTGTCGGCTCCAAATCGTAATCGGGCGTCATCTCAGCTGCGCTCCGGAGCGCCCAACCACACCGACTGCAGCCGGAAACATGTGGTCATACTGATACTGCGGGCGGCTACTACTTTTATCTCACCAACCACCTATCAGCGCTGATAATTCTCTGTGGTAGTAACCGCTTGGTCAGCCGTGCAGCCGAAGTCTAAACCATTAAGAGACTCGCTTGCTGACCGTGAGTATGGAAGATTACATCCTGAACGAGGAGACCGAGCTGTCCCCAGCGGTCGTGGTGACCACGATTTTGCTCATTGTCGCCTTCGCACTCGGAATTGTATACCAGTTCGTCGGGCTTCTTTTCTAAGTATTCGGTCAGTTCTGCCCACCAATCCGCTAGCGACGCCGACTCAATAGCAGGAGTGTCACAAGCAGTGTGCCGACAAGCGCACTCCCGCCGACAACAGGCGAGGCGAGTCGATCAGTGGCTGTTGGTGTCGACTCAGCGACAGTGAGTGTTCCAATCCGTGAGGCGGCTCGTTGTGCAAATCCGTTCGAAAGCCAGATCGCACTGTCGCCGCCTGCGGCGTTGAAGTCAGCGGTCTTGTTGGTGGGTGCATCGTCATCAACGGCAATCGTGAGCGTTGCAAGCGGTGCGGCTCCGGTTGTCCCGTCGCCCCCAGGAGTTCGGGTCTCAGTGAACCGAACAACACCGGCTTCGTCATCGATGTCGTATGTGGTTTCAATATCGAGGTCTTCACCGTCCTGTTCGAACCAGCCGGCGGATTCAACGTCGATAACGGTCACGTATTCGCTGTCATACTCGATATCGAGGACGACCTCTTCGACACCTGCACCGGGGGCACCATGGCTGTCAAGTCGGAGTTCGAGTTCGAGTGTTTCGCCCGGTTCTGCGGTCGGTTCTTCGGGTGTGATTGTGATGACTGACACGCCGTCACCGGCAGCCGTCGGCATTGCTGTGAGGCCGATGGCGAGCAGGCACAACACGACGAGGAGAGCCCCGAGTCGAGCGTGGCTGGTCATGGGAGTTCGATTGTCAGTTCAACCGGCTCCATATCGAGGAATGCCGTCTCATAGCCCTGATGCCGCGAGACACTCGGTGGTGACGGGAACGACACTGTCAGCGTGTCGCCCGATTCGAGGTCGGTCGTGTGTACGCCGTAATGGTAGCCTAGTTCGTGATCGAGGGCATCCGACAGCTGTTCGTCGACAACGGGCTCTGTGTGGCCTTCCCGTTCGACGGTCGCATCGATGGTCATCGTTGGCAACATCCCGCGATTGTACGGCGTCCGTGGTGAGACCGCCAGATAGTAGCCCGAATCACCGTCGACGAACCGACTCTCAGCCGACAGCAGCGTCGTCGCAATGACGGCATCGCCGCTCGTCGGTGTGCCCTGTAGCGTTCCAGGAAGGTCGCCCGCCGGCGGGAGTTCGGTCACGTCAGAATCGCGTTCGTGCGTCCCAAATCGTCGCTGACCGTGGTCGTCGTGATGATCACCGTGCTCGTGATCATCGTCGTGGTGGCCGTGGTCGTCGTGTCCGCTGTGATCATCGTGATGATCGTCATGGCCGCCATGGTCACCGTGGCCGTGGTGCATCATGGGTTCGATTGCGCCCAACTCCCCCCAGTGTTCCTCATCGAAATATTCGACTTCGGTGAGCAGCCGGCGGAAGTCGTCGTCGATTTCGAGCGAGAACCGGGCGCTTGCGGATTCCTCGAAGCGACCTGCAAACGCACCGAACCGCTCGATATCGAGCGCACCGACTGAGACCTCGATTTCATAGGTGCCGTTGTCGCCGAGTGGGATGTTATCCCCGATATGAAAGCCCATTCCCTGTGAAATCATGGGCCACGGACTGTGGGACTCTGCAGCACCATCGGGGTCGACGACGATTTCAAGTCCGTTTCGGGCGGGCAACACGATCCCCGTTTCGGGGTCTCTGACAGTAATCATTAGATGGGCGTCGTCTTCACCACTGGGTTCGGCCTCTACGGCTCGGTCGCCGGTCACGTTCCAAAACCGATGTGGGTAGGTCGCCATCGGCACGAGTTCGAATTCACCGGCCGAGACCGGGTCGAGATGTCGCATTACTTCAGCGTGGGTCGGGACATACACGGCAGCCGGTGGATTCTCGACAACACGGGATGTCGGGTCGACATCGCCAGTCAGTTCCTCGTCGGCCGGCTCGTCGTCATCGGTTCCTGTACAGCCGGCGAGCGCAATCGCGCCGCCAGCAGCAAGCGTCGTCTGCAGTACTCGTCGTCTCGATAGTGTCTCGTTCATGTGTGATGTTGATAGCTGATTGTTTACGGTCATTGTCTGCTGTCTAAGCGTTTACTGCCCCTCCGCTGTCGTTCCGGCGGGCGTCGGCATCGACCGGCACTCCCGTGGTGGAACCAGGAAGTTGCCCCGCCGTCTGACGAACAGATACTGGAGAATGCCGTTATTGAGCCGTGGGCCGACCCCAGAGCCGTCAGCAATCTCCTCGCCAGTCATCGCCTCACGGACGGCGACGAAGTCGCTGATCGTCTCCTGGAGCGAGAGGAAATGGACGCCGGCTTTGTCGTCGTCGGTCGTATTGAAGTCTCGACGGAGGAGAATCGGCTCGCCGTCTTCTCGGGCTGCCGCTGCCTTCTGTGCGTGGCCGACGACGCCGTCACGGCGGGCGCTGTCAACGAGATCGGCAACATCTTCTGGTACGATCTTCGAATCGTTCGTCAGGTTGTCACCGACGCCCTCAACAAGACCCTCGGCAGCATGGCGTGGGCTGAACGTTTTGGCAACGCGTTGAAATTCATCCTCCTGATTGTACCACGCATTGAGCTGGAGCTCGATCTTCGAAACGTGTTGGGTTGTCCCACCCGCAAACGGGCCGTCATCAATGGTTACACGGTCTTCTGTCGCCTGCGTCCGAGCGAACCCCGATCGGTAGCCCATGAAAAATGGGGCAGCCTCGGGAACCGGGCTGTCACCGGAAATCCCGGCGACGTCCTGTTTTTCCGCCGGCAACCCAGCGCCAACAAAGCCGGTCCGTCGGCCTTCAGTGGTGGGCTCAAGTATGCCTGAAAGCGAGGGTATCTCGATTTCGTTGATCGTCTCACGGTCGTCGAACAGGGCTTCCTCGGCCGCTAACAACACCTCGGGGCGGTCGCTTGCGAGATGGATCAAGAGATCCGTCTCATCGAGCGCAAGCCCGTCTTCAAGTGGTGTCAACTGGGTTGGCTCGGGAAGATCGACCGACGAAGCCAGCGACTCGTCGAACCGGCTGAAATATGTCGGTGAATATCCGAGTGTGAACAGCAGTCCGTCAGGACCCCACCGAATCGCCGATTCAAGCGCCGTAAGCGTTGATTCAAGCGGTTCGCGAGCGTCGGCTGGATCGACGCCGTCGGCGAGATCCAGATACCTGAGGACGTGGTGTTTTGGCGGCACGTCATTGCCGTCGTCGTCCGTCCTCAACACCGCGTTCCATGCGTGTTGCCGCTCCGGAAGGACTGATGGATCTCCGTGTGGAATCTCCGCGTCAGCCTCAGTGCCGAGTTCCTCCATGCAGGCGGCCAACCCGGCTGCCCCACCGACGGCGACTGCAGCCTTGAGGTACTCACGTCGCGAAACAGCTGTTCGGTCTGGAAGCGCCATTCGTCTGTATCAGTTAGATTGGTTTCTAGGGCTATCAACCGCGTGATTATACACTGAATCTGCCGCTTACGATGACAGGGTGGTCTGACCGTAACTCACGGTGACAACACGCCAGTGGACTTAGGTTTCGGACTCGAAATCGATCGCGACCGAGTTGATACAGAACCGTTTGCCGGTCGGTTCAGGTCCGTCCTCGAAGATGTGACCGAGATGTCCATCACAGGTGCTGCACCGAACTTCCGTCCGGCGCATCCCGTGGCTCGTATCAAGGTGGGTTGTTGTCGAACCGTCCTCAGCAGCATAGAAACTCGGCCAGCCGCAGCCCGAATGGTACTTTGTCTCCGAATCGAAGAGAACCGTTCCACAGCCTGCACATCGGTAGACACCGTCATCATCGCGGTCGACGTGGTCACCGCTAAACCGTGGTTCGGTGCCGCTTTCGCGGAGAATTCGGTACTCTTCATCGGTAAGCTGCTCGCGCCACTCAGCCTCGGTCTCTGGAAGCGTCGGCTCGGCGGTGCTGTCGGCGTTGGATTCGCTCATAAATGATGTACGGCCGGTAGCAACAAAGCGGTTGTGTCGATGTCGGTGTCGGTGTTGGCTACGAACCGCCCGGCTGCGAGCCGTCTTATTCGCGGGTTGTATCCGCGTGCGAGCGAACCCATAGTTCGCCGATCCGAGAGAGCTTCGTGCGGTAGGATTTGCCCACCGACTCCTGTTCGATATAGCCCTTCCCGCCGGGACCCAGACGGTCGACATTGTAGATGACTTTCGACCGAAAACTATCGGTGTACTCCTCGTTGAGGTCCCGTGCCAGTGCACTCGCCAGCTCGCTGACCGATTCAAATTCACCGTGTTCACCGAGTGTAAAGAGGATCAGCTCCTCAAACGGCTTGACACTCGAAAACGAGGCGACGGGGAGTTCGACAATATGTCGATCACCAATCCGTTTGGCCCCAATTGTTACGCCGCGTTCGTCAAACTCAGCTAGCAGTTTTGTTGTGCTTTCGAGTCGCCCCTCGATTCGTTCGCGGTCGAGTTCACCGGCCGCAAGCAGATCCGACAGCAGTTCGCGTTCGGCTCGCAGCTCTTCGGCGAGTTCGGTCTCGAGATACTTCTCAGGAGCGGTATAATAGGTGTGAATCCGGTCTCTGTCGGCTTGGCGTTCGACCATTACTGAATGAGCAGCCGTTGCGAAGGCGAAACTCACCGGGCGGGGCATCGAACAGACGTTGACCCAGACCTCTGCGCCGCCGTCGAGTTGGTCATTGATCAGCTCAAAAGCGCCCTCAAAGGCAGCATCGTAGTCGTAGACGTCTTCGAGCCGAACACGGTCGGTTTCTGCACCCAGGAGGTTTCGAAAATCGGTTTCGAGTTTGGTTGCGAGATGCCGCGAGTATTCGACATTGGCCTCGCTCCCGACGGCTCCCTCTAAAAGAATAACCCGATCAACATCGAACTGGTCGCGGATCAGCGGCGCAATCAGCCGGTCATAATCAAAGCCGACTGGAACGATGTGCGTTTGCATACAGTACGCTGGGGCAAGAAAGTATAAATAACCAGCAATTGGAGCCGACAGCGACGACCGCTCAGTTAGCTATATTTTGTCAGTTTTCGGCTTCCTCTGTCTCCTCGTCGGGCATCGTCTCGACTGAGACCACCTTCAGTGGAATTTTGTGGAGCCGTTGGCCGATTTCCTTGCGAGCAATTCGGCTTGCGTGTTCTTCTTGTTCGACATTGAAGACAATCATTTCGAGATTGAGCGCCACAAGCGCCTCGTCGGCCGCGATAAACGCCGGTGGCAACTCCTCTCCGCCGGGTGAGGTTCGTGTGGCCATCTCGATTTCGACATAATTGAGATCCGGATTCAACATCTCACCGGTTTTCGAAATCGCAATGCGGACGGCCTCATCCACGGTTTCTACGTCGTAGACGGGGACAGCGGCTTCGACGACGACTCGGCAGTCCATAGTGATATAGTGTACCTCGGCTGAGGGTATGAAACTTCGCCTACATTCGGGAAAACAAGGTGGTCAAACCGACAGCAAGCGGGTCACTGTCCGCCGTTTCGGAGGTAGTGAAAGACATACGTTTGGACATACCCTGCATACCGGCCACCGAACCGTTCGCGAATCGCTCGCGACGTCTCTTTGTAGTTCCCCTGCTCGCAGTCGGGATAGTGCTCGGCAATCGCCGTCTGAATCCACGTATCGAGCGGGACGGCTTCGAGAAAGCCAAGCGAAAACAGTAATACACAGTCGGCCACCTTGTCGCCAACGCCGACAAACTGCGTCAAATACGCCCGCGCATCCTCGTAGTCGAGGTCAACCGCCGCTGCGGGGTCGGCCTCGCCGTCGGCAACCAGTTCTGCGGTCCGTTGCACGTAGGGTGCACGGTAGCCGAGGCTCAACCCACGAAGCTCGTCTTCAGTTCGGGCTGCGAGTTTCTCGGGCGTCGGAAACGCCTGGTAGGTGCGGCCGTCGAATTCAACTGACTCGCCGTACTCGGCTGCAAGCCGTTGCTGCATGCCGTGGATTCGACCCACACGCATCTGTGCAGAACAAATAAACGAGATCAGACAGGCAAACGGTGGGTCACGAACAAGCCGCATCCCCGCATACTGCTCGAAGGCGCGTTCGAGCATTGGCTCGCCAGGGGTTTCAGATGCAATCGCTGCCAGATCGTCATCAAGCCGGAGCAGGTGCGTCAACAGATCAACTGCGTCAGTCGTCGATTCCCACTCAATGTCGTCGTTGATCTGTCGGACGCGTACCACCGCCTGTTCGTCGGAGACACCAGCGATTGGAGGCACAACCGTTTCGTACCATGCTTGACCGCCGGAGGCTTCTGACGTGGTGTACATTTTGCCGTCGAGTCGGTCCCACAGGTAGCTTTGACCACTTTCGACGGTCGCCTGCAGATCAAACGGCCCGGCAAGTTCGTCGGCCTCGATGACGCCCCGTTCCATTGTTCGAAGTAAGACTGTCTGTGGCTTTTGGGGTTTCGATGTGTGGTCGGCGGCCGTTAGCGATTCCGACTCACCGGGAAACTCGTCACCGTGGGACTGTCATTAAACCGGGCTAAAATTCGCTTATAGAGCTCGTTTCTGACGGCGGTTCCCTGCCGTGGGTGAACAACATATCGGAGTCGGAGTTCGATCCACGACTCGGCCTGGGTGACGTTGACGCTCGGGCTGTCACGGACTTCGAGTTCGACAGGCGTCCCCGAAAGCCGGCTTCGGAAGTCCGCAACACGGGCAGCCATTTCCTCGCCAACGAGGGCGTCGGCTTCTGCGACCATGATCTCTGAGGCCGTCTCGATATCCGTTTCATACGAGACCTGCACCACCAGCTCGTTCCAGACGTATTCGGAGCCCCCACCGCCGAAGTTGGTGACTTCCGAGGCAAGCACCATGCTGTTTGGAACGGTTACAACCCGCCCGGAGGGCTGATTTGTCGAAACGAGTTCGCCGCCGACTTCCCAGAGCGTTGTGACGAGAAAGTCGACCTCGATGACATCCCCTTTCGTCTCGCCGATTCGGACGCGGTCGCCGACGAGATATGGCTGTTTAGCCATGATATAGACCCAGCCCAGAAGCGATAACAGTGGCTGTTGGAGGGCAAAGGTAATCGCAAATCCAACGACGCCAAGCGAAAGCAGGACGCCGAGCCACTGGTCTGTCAACACGCCGAGCAGGGCGATGATACCCACCGCCCCGAACACGAGCCGAAGCGCGTTGCGAACGTCGTGTGCCCGCCGTCTGGATGTCGTGCGCAACAGTAGCCGGACAACGAGCACGTGGAGTCCGGTGAGTCCGAGGACAACCGCAGCGATCCACAGACTCTTGCTGAGTAGTTCGGCTGTTGGAAGACCCCCGACCGTTGTCGGCGCAAGCGTCAGTTCTGCCGTTGAGACGATCGCCCCGGCAAATGCCAGACAGATTGCGGTGACAACCGAGAGCCAGCCAACGAATCGGTTCACAGCCAGACAATCAGTGCAATCGACAAAACCGTTGGCATCGGTTCTATCAACGCCAGTACTAGCCTCTCGGTCCTCAAATCACTCGGTACTCGCAGCCGACTCTGGGAATCCCAACCGAGGGACACGCACCGTCACAACCGATCCGGTTGGCTCGTTTTCAGCAAACAGTACCTGCCCGCCTGCGAGGTCTGCCCCCCAGGCAATGAGCCACAGTCCAAGCCCACTGCCGTGATCAAGCGGTGTTTCAGTCCCGGCGTTCAACACGATCCGTTCGTATTCGCTGATTCCCGGGCCGTTGTCGGCAACCGTTATCTCAACGGTCGTCTCGTCGTGTGTCACGGTAATCTCCACGTGTGGATTCGAGTCAGTGTTGTGCACAATCGCATTTTCTATGAGGTTGCTGACAACGGGGGTGAGTACGCTGTCGACCGAGAGTGATTCATCGGGTGACTCATACAACAGTCGCACTTCAGGGTGGTCGGTGCGACGGGCCGACAGCTGTGTCATGATAACCGAATCGACATCGACTGCTTCGGTCTCACTGCGTCGCTGTTCGAAGATATCGGTGATCGCTCGTGATTTACTCCCCATTTCTTCGATCCGCTGTGCATGTTTTTTGATCGTCTCGACTGTTGGCTTGTTGTCAGCGGTTTCAAGAAGGTCTGTATAGCCGTAGATGAGGTTTGTTTCGGTCCGGATATTGTGCCGGAGTACTCTGTTGAGCACCTCTAAGCGCTGTTGTTGTCGAAGGTAGTCGCTGATGTCGTGGAATGCGATCACGCGGCCGAGCGTGCGTCCGCGGAAATCCGTAATCGGCGTTACCGTTACATCGTACGGTGTGCTCCCGTTTTTATTGCTGACGGTGAACTGTCTGCCCGAGGAATCCTGTTTCGGAATCAACTCATATTTCGGGATGATCTCGGCTGCTTGCTGTCCAAGCGCGGCCGTATATGTCGTTCCGAGGATAGCCGCTGCGCTCTCGTTGAGGTCAACAACATAGCCGTGACTATCAACAACGACCGCGCCGTTGTGGAGCCGCTCAAAGACCAGATGTCGTGCCCGGCGGTTCGGTGCAGGGCTCGTCCCGAATAGCTGAAACCGAGTCAGTGCACCGAGGTAAGCAACCCCAGAAATCGAAAAGGCAACCGGTGTTGGATCGAACCCCGGAACCGGTAGCCCTCCGCTGAGATAGAGGATGTTGCTCACCCACGGCGCAAGTGTTCCGACGAGCAGCGCAATGCTCTGTCCTCGAAATGGCAACGAGCTACGCTGAATAAGCTGCAACAAGGGAATCGAACCGATCAACCCCAGTAAGTAGGTGTAACCCGCGATAATCCAAAACCAGGTACCGCCCGCAACGCTGAGTCGGACTGTTTGGCCGCTCTCGACGAGACTCACACTCGTATAGAGCAGCGTATGGTAGCTGTCGGTCGCGGCTAACACGATGGTGATGGCCGGAACGACCGACAGTAACAGTACGTATCGTCGGGTGAGATACCGGTCGTTGCCCGTATACGCCAGTGAGAATAAGAGCCACGCTACGGGAATGGTGACGACGCCAACCCACTGTACGTTCGTCCAGAAGAGTTTCCCGGCGAGCGTCGTCGCTTCGAGTTCGAAAATATAAAACACCGCCCACCAGACTTGCCCTCCCAAGAGCGCGGTAAGCGAGGCTGCTCCTGGTTCCGGTCGCTCACGCCATGCCAACAGCGCCGCTGTCACTCCGATCGTGACAATAAGTACCATTACTACCGTGAGCGGCGGGGCGAACAGAATCAATACGCGACCGTACGGAACACCGACGTATTAATTTAGCTGTACTTGTTATAAAAATAGGGTTTCTTTGAATGGGTTTTTACAAGCTGCTGCGTAGCCAGGCGCGCTGGCTATGCGTTAGCCAACGAGCACGATGACTACGAGCGAGAGGCCGACTAAGACGTATTCGCCGTTCGGTGCCTGTCCAAGAAACGTCGTGTCCGTAATTCGGCCAAGCTGGGAGATAATCCCGAGCGAATAACAGAGCCCGACACAGAGTGCCACCGCAAGCGGCCATGCAATCAGTCCAGTGACTGCTGCATAACCGACGAGAATGGCGGTCACGAGATCGACGCCGTACAGCGCAACTCGTGTTCCGCGCACGCCGACAACCGATGGAATGGTCATGACTCCCACAGCGCGGTCGGCATCGATATCACGGACGTTTGGAATCTCGACGTCGACAAATGAGCGAAGGAAGAAATAGCCAAAGACAACGCCAACTGCCGGCGTCAACGCGGCGTCAGCGAATGCCACCGGCAAGAAAGTCAGACAGGTTGCCCACGCAAGGGCGACGACCGCAGAGTTGAGCACAAGAATATTTTTGAGCCGCTCGATTCGGCTGTTGAGCGACTTGACCCAATGTGAGCCGTAGACAATCCAGAATACGCCCGGAATGAGCGTGAGTGCCAGGGCGATCGGGCCACCGAAAAGTGCAATCGAGATTGCAAGACCGTATGCGGCCGCCGCGAGCACGTACAGACTGTCTCGGTGACGCCGGGCGAAGGCTGCCTGGTGTGGATTCGAGACGGCATCTGCCTCCGCGTCAGCGACCCGGTCATTCGTATAGACGGCAAACGTGACCAGTCCAACGACGAGTGGTGCGGGACTCAGTGGGAGCGAGAGTAGTGTCATGGCGATTGCGACCTCAATCATGGCAATACAGGCCAACAGCACTGAACTGTATGTGGCAGCACGTCCAGTGCGCTTGAGCTGTGACCATAGCCATGTGGTTAGTGTTCGATACGACGATGCTATGGAACCAGCCGATTCGGGCTGGTACGGTGCGTTCGTGTCCATTTGTCTACCGGAGGCATTCGACGACACCGGCTGTGCCGCGGCCTCCGTACATCTATGACAGAAAAGAAGACAGTTAGCTACTTACCCACACACCAGTCAGATACTCGTCAAATAGTCCACACAGCCTGTTCAGTAGTAGAATTGGCTACACGGGTGGACCGTTATCTAATCTCGATTGCGGTCATCGTTCCAAGCCGGGAGGCAATCTCCTTATCAAGTCCCTCGCTTGTCACCCGCCATGTCCAGTTGCCTTCGGCGGTTCCGGGTGTATTAAACCGTGCATGGCCATCGAGCCCAAGCAGATCCTGCATCGTCGTAAACGCGAGGACTGCCTCCGAACGCCAGACGGCTTCGATCATCGACCAATTGATGTCGCTGCCGTCGACACCGAGATTGTAGTGGAGACAGTCGCGTTGGCGGTCGTCGAGTCCCTGATAATAGCCCTCGAACGTATTGGTGTCGTGCGTTGAGGTATACGCGACCGTGTTTTTCGGATAGTTCATCGGCTGGTGTTCGTTGCCGCCTTGACACCAGTCAGCGTACTGTGGAACCCGCATGCCGGGGAAGCCAAAGCGGTCCATCAGTGCCTGGAGCTCCGCATCCGGAAAGCCCAGGTCCTCGGCAATAAACGGCAACTCGCCTAACTGCTCGCCAATCGCCTCGAAGAAGTCGCCACCGGGGCCCTCGCGCCACTCGCCGTGGGCTGCGCTGTCGGCATCAGCCGGAATCGCCCAGTATTCGAGAAAGCCCTGGAAGTGGTCCAGCCGAGTGACATCGACCTGCTCGAATAGCCGGCCGAGTCGTCGGCCCCACCAGTCGTAGTCGTTGGCTGCGAGCGTCTCCCAGTCGTAGAGCGGGTTGCCCCACTTTTGACCGTCGTCGCCGGCGTTTGGCGGGACACCCGCAACAGCCGTTGGTCGGTTCTGCTCGTCGAGTTGGAATGCCTCTGGGCTTGACCAGACGTCAGCGCTGTCGAGGCCGACGTAGATGGGGACGTCGCCGACGAGTTTGATACCGGCTTCAGCCGCATCGGACTTGAAGGCCTGCCACTGTGTGTCAAACCAGTACTGAACAAGGACACGGTACTCGATTTCTTCGGCGAGTTCCTCACGCACGTCGGCGAGTGCGTCAGGATCGCGAGTTCGGATCGGTTCGGGCCAGTCAGTCCATGCGACACCATCGTGTTTGGCCTTGAGCGCCCGAAAGAGCGCATAATCCTCGACCCACGACTCCTCGTCGACAAACGCATCCAGCGCTGTGTGGTCCTCAGCAGTCGCGGTGTCGGTAAATCGTTCATGGGCGATCCGCAGTTTTTCGCGTTTGTACTCGCCGACCTGTTCGTAGTCGACTTCGTGTGGGTCGAACTCGGGTACCGGTGTGAGGTCGTCTTCAGTCAGCCAGCCGTCGGCAACGAGGCGGTCGAGGCTGATAAGCAGCGGATTGCCTGCAAACGCCGAAAACGACTGGTACGGCGAGTTTCCGTGAGCCGATGACGTTGGCCCAAGTGGGCAGAACTGCCAGTAGGCCTGTTCGGCTTCCTGAAGGAACGAAAGGAATTCGCGAGCGCCCTCACCGAGATCACCGATGCCGTGAGCCCCCGGCAGGGAGGTGAGATGCAAGAAGACACCACTCTGTCGATTGAATTGCATATGTCTACTCACGTGAGCCAGGGCTGTCAAACGTTATGGTATCGGACACGCTGACACTGCTACTCGCTTGGTTAGCTGTCGTCGGCCATCGATCCGAAGACGGCGTCGGCATCGGCCGGAACATCGAAGTCATGGAAGTGCTCGCCTTTTTCTTTCGAGAGAATGTTGAGTGCGGCGGCTGCACCATCGCCCGCCGAAATGACTGCTTGCCACTCTTCGGCACGCACCATCGCCCCGGTTGCATAGGCATCCTCGACGCTGGTTTCCATCGAAACGCCAACATCGACGACATCGCCGTCGAACGCACAGCCCAGCGTCTCGGCGAGGTCGCGGTTCGCTCCGGTTGCCAAAATTACGTACGATGACTCGTACTGTTCGTCGGCCGTCTCGAGGACAAATCCGTTTTCGGTTTGTTCGATAGCTGCTACTTCCGTGCCTTGGTGGCGGTTGACACCGAAGCTGTCGACTTGCTTGCGGGCCGATTCCATGAATGCCGATCCGTCCTGCGAGCCGATCCCAAGATAATTAAATAGGTGGGCTTTGTGCATCCACGTTTCGTCCGCGTCGAATATACGGGTTTGAAGACCGTTTTTCTGCGTAAACAGCGCTGCACTCAAGCCGGCTGGGCCGCCGCCGACGATGCTAACAACGGTCTCGTTGGGAGTAGATTCGCTCATCTGTCTACCGAATAGTTGTCCCAGGAACTGTAAAAAGTCGGTGGCAGGGTTACAGTTACCGGGTGACGCCGATGTTACTTCTCGGCGTGATTGCTGTTGCTCAGGTGGAAATCATCTGAAGAAACGTTCACCCGGCCACCACGACGGTAGCCAGGCGGACGTATGACCGAGCCGACCCGGGCAAAGTCGGCCGGTCGGCGCTCGACGGTCCGGGCAAGGCCGTAGAGCAGGTGATCAGCCGTCCGGGCAAGGCGGCTGACCGAAATGCCGGTTTGTCAGAGGCACCCCGGCGTACGTACTAACGGTCGGTTTCATCTTTACCTCACGCTTTGACCAGCTGATTCGAACACTGACCAGTACATATATGTTTGACGGTCTTTTATATATTCGAGTGTGGTGACCGTTGGCCATCACCGTCCCCGCAGAAATCAATTATGGATAACGTAGATGCGATCGAGGTAATCTCGATGTTGACAAAACGAAATCGGGTTCTTCATGCTGTCGGTACGGCCGGCTGCAGCAAGCGTGAGCTCACCGATTTGTTGGCCGTTTCGAGATCAACTATCGACCGAAGCATTCGCGAACTAGAGGCCGTTGGACTGCTGACTCGTTCGACTGCAGGCTACAGACGAACACTGCTTGGTGAACTGTTGCTTTCGGAGTACGATACGATTGAGAAACGCACCCAAGACCTTCTGGCTGGACGGGCTGTACTTGCTGATCTCCCACCAGACTTCGATCTCGAGACGGTCGTTTTTGAAGACGCAGAGATTGTCCGTGCGACACCGCACGCACCACATCAGCCGATTTCGGCGCTCTGTTCGTTGTTGACCGACGCCCGGTGGATTCAGACAATCTTCCCGGCTGTCTTTCCCCAGGCGATCGAAGCCTGTGGGGCTGCGACCAATGAGGATGCCCTCCGCGCAGATATTGTTGTCACCGAGCAGGTCGCAACCGCGCTTGTCAGCAGCCACCGCGAGACGCTCCAACAGCTTCTTGACACCTCGCGGGTTGCGCTCCATACGGTCGAAACACGTCCCGCCTACGGACTCGTCATCGCCGAACAGGAGTCTTCAGCCGCCGCTGGATTGCTTATTCTCGCTGACAGTGGGGCAAAGGCACTGATTGTTACCGAACAGCCGGCTGCGGTTTCGTGGATCCGCGAACGGATCGACAATCTACTCAATCAGTCAACGCCGCTTTCGGCGCTTGCGACAGATTCTCAAAATGGGTAGCGACCAGTTTTGTTCTGCGCACCGAAAGCCATCTCACCACGATTGTTGCAGTCTGTCACTGAGATCGCTGTCTGACACACGTCTGTCAACCACGAAATCTTAATATCGGCGCTCACAACGGTACGAGTATGGACGGGACTCCACAGGAAATTACGACGCTTGTTGGCCGTGAAGTCTATTCGAACAGCGGCGTCTTTGTCGGCGAAGTCGAAGATGTACAGCTCGATCTCGATCAGGAAACAGTCACCGGACTGGCTGTTGGCCAACTCAACACTGAACTCTTTGCAGAAACCGTCGCCCCCGGCAAAGGGGTCTTGATTCCCTACCGCTGGGTTCGTGCCGTTGGCGACGTTATCCTCATCAATGATATTATCGAACGGCTCAAACAGCCCGAAGAAGCCGCTGTCTAACGGCCAACTGTTTTTTACGACCCGTTTGTCGTCTCGCCGCTTTCGACACCCAGTTCCGCAAAGAGCTTTCTTCGGACGGCTTCCTCGGTGAGTTGGAGCAGCGTATCGCGGTTGTCCTCGCTCGCTTCGATCCCGGTGAAGATCCCGAGTGGAACCTCGACACTGCCCTGTGTTGAGTGACCGGCAACTTCGCCCATTTCTTCGAACGCGCCCTGAAGCACGCTGCCGATATTGATTCGGATGTCTTTCGAGCGGGCCGCAACAATAATCTCGTTTTCGACGATTCCGAAGACGGCGCTCGTGGTGATGCCTTCGAGATCAAGGAGATACTGGGCGGCCTGTTCGAGCGCATCACGGTCCCGAATAAAGCCGGCAGTCGAAAACAGATGGCTTCCCTGTACCTCGCGGTTCTGAATTGCCTCGGCGAGTACGTCAAGGGTTTCGGGCGACATCGAGGGCGATTCGACCTGTTCGAGCGTATCGTGGTTGGCAAACGGATGCAGATAGGCTGCCGCCGTTAGATCTGCGGGAGTGGTATCGCGCTTGAAGTCCAGTGTTTCGGCGCGAATTCCGTAGAGCAACGCGGTTGCAACCGTCTCACTCGGGCTGAGATCGAACTCTTGGAGATACTTGGTCAGAATCGTCGAGGTCGACGAGACGTTGGTCCGGACATCGATAAAGTCAGCTTCGAGGTCTTCGTCGGGTTCGTAGTGGTCGATGAAAATGTCGATTTCGAGCCCGAGATCGTAGTCGCCGGATTTCATGTTGTCGACGAGCGCCAGCGTCTCGTATTCGGCGAGTGGTGGGGCGTCCTCGCGGGCCAGTAGCTCGATGCCAAGGAGATTGACGAAGGCGCGGTTTTCTTGATGGCCGATATCACCGTCGTAGAGGATGTCGGCTTCGATCCCGAATTCTTCGGCGATCGCCTGAAGCGCGGTTGCACTGGCGATCGAGTCGGGATCGGGATTGTCCTGCGTGAGGATTGCAAGCCGGCCCGTCGCCGAGCCGAGAATATCGGCGAGCTGTCGGGCTTTGTATTGGAGTTCGCCGGATTCGAGACTCCGCAGGGCGGATTCGGCGATGACTGTCGAAGGGTTGACGACGACATCCGCCCCGAGATTTCGGAGTTCTTCTTCGTTGACTGGGTCGGAGGCACGGACGACGACATACTGGCCGTCATCGCGGTTTCGAATCGCCGAGACGGCCTCTTTGCTGGCTTCGACATCCGAGGCCAAGACGAGAATAATGTCTCGATCAGCGACAACTTCGGCGACAGCCGGGTCGCTGATATCCTGGAGGCGAGCATTGAGGTCCTGGTCGCGGAGTGCCTCGACACGGCTTTCGTCCTTGTCGAGAATGAGCACGTCGTTACCCTCGGTGGTGAGCTCTTCGGCGACTGCGTGACCGACACTTCCACAGCCCAAAATCGCATACGTTGATCGTGAGGAACCGATAGCGACAGCACTCATTAGTTAGCTATCTTCGGATAGGGGGCCACTTAACGCCATCCGTTTCCGAACCGACGCCCCAGCAGCCGTAAGCGACCCACTGGACAGTCGTACGCTCGTAACTGACCTCGTTTTTCGGCTGTGTATCAGCTCGCGTTTCCGATCACCCCGTCGCAGGCTGGTATTTTCAAACAGAAACGCCTTTTAGTGCGTCTCCGATAGATAGCGATGAGGGCTGGTAGCTCAGTCAGGGAGAGCGACGGACTCTTAATCCGTCGGTCGCGTGTTCAAATCGCGCCCAGCCCGTTTTTCTGCGAGCAACGTGAGCAGTGAAAACCCTACGTGTATGTGAACACAGCGAGCGAACCGAGCGGATACGAGGTAAGCGAGTGAATGTTCAAATCGCGCCCAGCCCGTGTTATTCACTTCGCCGCTCATCCCCGTGGCCAACGGCCTCGCTCGCATCTTGCTCGTGGGCGGTTAGTCCCTCCACAACTGATTCGTAGTGTGTCTGTTCGGTGTGTCCATCATAGGCCGCCGCAAGCGACCCTTCCCCATCAGCCGACGGTGACGCTGATGGCGTATCCGAGAGCGTCCGCGAATAGAGATACGAGATGACGCCGCCTGCACCCCCAGCCCCGAGCGCTACTCCCCACCACGGGACGCCGCTATCATCGGTCTCCGTCGTTGCTGCTCGGCGCGAGCGTGAGCCCGGTGTTTCACCGATTCGGTCGTCGTTAGTATTTTCCGCTGCGGCCGCTGATTCGCTCTGTTCACCGTTGCCGTCCGGTGAGGCTGTTATGTCGTCCTCTGGTGCCTCCTCGAACTCAGTGTCATCCGATTCGTCGTTAGGCGGCTGATCCGTGCTGTCGGTACTGTCAGCGTCGTCGGCATCGGGACCGTTAGTGTCGCTCGCATCGGTACTGCTATCCTCGGCGTTGTTGGTCCCATTCTCGACATCGTCGTCATCGGCTCCACCATCCTCGCTGGTCTCGCCGTCGTCCGTACTGTCGGTGTCGTCGGCTACGTCTTCGTCGGCTACGTCTTCGTCGCCTCCGTCATCTTCGTCGCCTCCGTCTTCCTCAGCAGTGACTGTGTCGTCATCGCTTGTGTCGTCGCTCGCGCCATCGTCGTCATTCGTATCGCCATCGTTGCCCGTATCCTCATCGCCGTCAGCACTATCGTCATTATCGAGATCGTCATCTTCGTCGGGCTCATCACCGGCTTCACCACTGTCGTCGGCCGCAACGCCGTCATCGTCGCCCTCAGGTGCTTCAGGATCATCGCTGTCGGGGGACTGTTCACCCGCGTCAGTCTCGTTTTCCTGAGCCGACGCAGTTGCTGTTGCGGCCCAGAGCGCTCCGATGGCCGCGATAACCTGTCGTCGGCGAACTGCAATCGCGAGAAGCATTTGTTCATACGTTGCCGTGGCTACGGTGGTATATGTGTTTTCGAAATACATGTTTGGTACCAACTGATACATACCAGTTACCACGCCAACTCACGAGTGTCAGCGCTGACCGCAGACGGTCATACCAGTTCGCATGAACCTTCTATACCCTGTTTTACCGGAGGTATAGCCGCTGTACTGACTGAACAATCATCGCAAACAGGGTTATACCCGTCCGGTTGCAAGACTGGAACATGAACGAACAGCCCTCCACCAAACAAGCGACAGTTACACGCAAAACGGTGCTTTTCTGTCAGGAGTGTGACTACCAGGCACCGCCGACGGGCCGGTGGATTGTGCACGAAAAGATCGATTGCGCGGTCTACCAGTGTCCATGCTGTGGAGCAACAGTAACGGTTCGAAGCCGCTTCGAACGCTAACCAAGACTCCCTTCTTATGCCGATTCCGCCCACGCGATTGCTGCATCCTGTAATTCTTTATCCCGATCAGACTCTACGGTGAGCTCCGGCACTTGCGTTGGCGACCCGTCTTCGCCGATCGCAACAAACACGAAGACGCTTTCAGTGGTTAGTTCGCGTTTGCCGGTTCGTGGCTGTTCGCGAAACGCTCGCAGCCGGACGCTGATACTCGTCCGACCATGGTCGAATACATACGCCCGGATAAACGCGGTATCGCCCTGTGGAATCGGCCGCTGGAAGTCCATGTGATCGATGCTGGCGGTCACACAGGTTTCACCGGAAAACCGCATTGCCGCCATCGCGCCAACCTCGTCCATCCACTTCATGACGATTCCACCGTGTGCCGTTTCGTAATTGTTGGTGTGGTTGGGTTGGACACGGTGGCGATTTTCGATAAACGTCTCCGAAACAGTAGGCATACCATCGTTGAGACTGCGGCCGAGTAAAAACGGTCCGACTCTTTCGGTGATTTTAGCAGCTGGTGTGTTACTCTGCTTTCGGCTCGTTTTCGAACGAGACGTCCAGACAGCCACAGGCATCCAACTCGGGATCAAAACAGTCGGGACACTCCGGCTTACGGTCGATGATCGTATCCAACCGCTCGGCGACCGTCCCATCGATGACGCTTTCGAGCTCGCGGGCTTCCGTGCGGAACTCCTCGACGCCGAGGACGTTGACGAGAAACCGTTCGATGATACAGTAGGTTTGGAGTGCGTCGCGAGCACGGACAATACCCTCATCGGTCAGTGTCACCCCTTTGTATTTCTCGTGTTCGGCAAGCCCGCGGGATTCGAGTTTCCCAATCATCTCGTTTGCGCTGGCAGGACTGACATCGAGCATGTCGGCAACACGGCCGGTCGCAGCCGGGTTGTCTTCTTGCTGTTGAATGAGATAGATTGCCTTGAGATACTGGTCGGCAGTATTCATCGAGTGAACGTCCTCCGGGTTGTCGTCACTGGGTGGGTAGTGTTGTTCACAGAAAGGTATGGCTGGCTCATTCGCGCTGCTCCATAATCGTCGTCACTTTTTCGACCCCATCGCGTTCTTCGGCTCGAAGCCCGCGAAGCACCGACAACAGGTGGTCTCGGTCGAGTGAGAACTCGGCCTCGCTCGCCTCGATGGCCTCGATAAGATCGTCATAGAACTTGTAGGCAGTCTCTTCGTTACATAGCTGATCGTAGAGGACGCCGTCGAAATCCTCTGGTTTTGTCTGTCCATAATGGGCATCGACCAGTGTCTCTATTTCATCGAACGGGATACTGTCGGCCGCGAGTCCGTCGATGAGCGCTTCGAGTCGCTCACGGTGGTCTGCGGACTCCTCGGCTGCGTGTTCTAACAGCGCTTCGAGTTCGTCATCGAGCTGCTGTTGGTCGGCCGAGAGTGACTGGTAATGGTGGTGTGCGCGGGCCTCGACGACTTCTTCGAAGACAATACCGATCTGTAGGAGCCTCGCAAGCTGTCGGTCAGATCCGACTTGGTGACCGAGACTCACTGATCGTCACCACACGATGCCGAGCGTCGCATACAACTACCTCAGTTCGTTGGGGACTTACGGTTTTCCCTCGAGACCACTCACCGAAAAAAACAGCTGCCAGTGGCTCTTGATCGTTAGTTGAGCCGGGCGGCGACGAGTTCCGAGAGATCCTCTCGGAAGGCTTCAACATCGATTTCTTCGAGCACTGGTACGAAGAAGCCCTCAACAAGCATGTTGCGGGCCGTGTGTGGATCGATCGACCGAGAGGTCATATACAGCAGGTCTTCCTTGTCGACCTGGCCAACCGTCGCTGAGTGGCTGGCTTCGGTGTCGTGGTTGTGGATGATCAGCTTCGGCGAGGCGTCGGCTTCCGAGTCGTCCGAGAGCATGAGGGTGTTTTCACGCTGGTAGGAACTCGTATTCCAGGCGTCGACACCGACATCCTGGACGCCCTCATAGACCGACCGTGCCACGTCGTCGAGAACGCCACGGGTCACGAGATCTGCGGTCGTGTGTTCGGCCTGATGCCAGACACGGGCGTTGACATCGAGGTGCTGGTCGTCGTGCCCGAAGAAGGCCCCGACGATTTTCGTTTCCGACCCATCGCCGTTGAGCTTCGTCTCAACGTCCGAGCGAGTGAGTCGCGAGCCGATGTTGCCCTCGATCCAGTTCGCGTTCGCGTAGGTGTCGGTCACCGCACGCTTGAGCGTAACGTGGTAGGTCTCTTGGTCGAGGTTCTGCAGCGACCCGAACTGGACGTAGCTGTTTTCGCCAGCTACGACCTCGACGATGTTACTGAAGAAGCGATCTCCGTCGATGTCGTCTCCGGATTCAATCGATTCGAGGATCGTCGCAGAGGCGGATTTCTCGGTGATGACCAGCGTCTGGCTGAACAGCGAACGGGAGTTCATCTCAGCGCGGATCTTGATATCCTCGGCATCGACGCCTTCAGGCACGTAGATGACCGTCCCCGTGGTAAACAGCGCTGCCGACAGCGCCGTCAGGTAATTTTCTTCGGCATCGATAATCGAGCCGAAGTGCTCTTTGACGAGCTCTTCGTGTTCGTCGAGCGCCTCGACGAACGAAAGGACGGTTGCGCCCTCGGCGTCGACACGGGTCGTCTCATCCGACTGATTCGCTGGATCGACGAGCTGCTCGAAATCGAGCGCTTCGAGGTTGGTCCATCGGCGACCGGGCGTCTGGATGACATCCGGTAGCTCGAGGTCGTCGAGTGCCGCAAGTGCGTCGAGTCGGCGCTGGAGGAGCCACTCGGGCTCATCGCGCTCTTCGGAGATTGTTTCGACTGTCTCCGCAGAGATGGTGGCTGGAACCTGCACGCTCATCCGAGACTGCCCTCCATTTCGAGTTCGACAAGGCGGTTGAGTTCGACCGCGTACTCGATTGGGAGTTCCTCCGTGATCGGCTCGATGAAGCCCGAGACAATCATCTGCTTTGCGTCGTCGTCGTCGAGACCACGGCTCTGCAGATAGAAGATGTCCTCGTCGCCGATTTTTCCGACGGTTGCCTCGTGGGCAACGTCGACGCGCGACTCGTTGATCTCCATGTACGGCATCGTATCCGACGTCGACTCGTTGTCGAACATCAGTGCGTCACACTCGACTGCGGTCGACGAGTCGTATGCACCATCTGCGATGTGGACAAGGCCACGGTAGTTGGTCCGGCCGCCGTCCTTCGAGATCGATTTCGACTCGATCGTCGACTTGGTCTCGGGGGCGTTGTGATACACCTTCGCACCGGTGTCGATGTTCTGACCCTCGCCCGCAAAGGCGATGGTGATGTGGTTGTCCGACGCGCCGCGACCCTTGAGGATCGACGCTGGGTAGAGCATCGTCGCTTTCGAGCCCATCGAGCCCGAAATCCATTCCATACGGCCGTTCTTTTCGACGATGGCGCGCTTGGTGTTGAGGTTGTAGGTGTTTTTCGACCAGTTCTGGACGGTCGAATACTGAACGTGAGCGTCCTCTTTGACAAAGACCTCGACGCCACCCGAGTGCAGGTTGAACGCCGAGTATTTTGGCGCAGAACAGCCCTCGATGTAGTGGACTTCCGAGCCCTCTTCGGCGATGATGAGCGTGTGCTCGAACTGGCCCATCCCCTCGGAGTTCATTCGGAAGTACGCCTGAATCGGCATATCGACGGTGGTGTCCTCTGGAACGTAGACGAACGAACCGCCCGACCAGATTGCGCCGTGCAGGGCGGCGAACTTGTTGTCGCTCGGTGGGACACACTTGGTCATGAAGTACTCTTTGACGATCTCTTCGTGATCTCGGACGGCCTTGTCCATATCACAGAAGATGACGCCTTTTTCCTCCCACTGCTCCTGCATGTTCTGATAGACAATCTCGGATTCGTACTGCGCGCCGACACCTGAGAGGGCGTTCTTTTCGGCTTCCGGGATGCCGAGTTTGTCGAACGTGTCCTTGATGTCTTCGGGCAGGTCCGTCCAGTCATCGACGCCGCCGCGGACGTCGATATCGGGTCGGATGTACGGGACGATCTCGTTGACGTCTACTTCCGAGAGATCCGGAATCTCGGGCCAGCTGGTCGGCATCGGCATGTTCTGGAAAT
>CAZCYW010000026.1:30108-40398 GCA_964503105.1 uncultured Haloferacaceae archaeon | reverse complement strand
CCATCTGGATACCCGATCCACTCGTTACAAGCGGGCTCGTCAGTGACCGTCCAGCAAGCGTCCCGTTCCCCGGAACAGTCACGATTGCAATTTCCTCGGTCATTTGGGTGTGGATTGCACGGGTTGCGCGCGCAGAAGCGCTCTCAGTAAAAAATGAAGAATACATTACAGCAGCACGAACGATGGGAATGAGTGACTTTCAAATTATCCGTAGACACGTTCTTCCAAACTGTCTAACACCAATTTTGGTTTTGGGCACAGTACAGCTTGCAACGATCATCATCCTCGAAAGCTCTTTGTCGTTCCTTGGTTTTTCGGGAACGACCCTTTCGCTCGGCTTCGACATTGCGCAGGGACGCAGCTATCTCGGCACATCGTGGTGGATTGCCTCAATCCCTGGGGTATTCATTGTTGCCGCGGTCGTCGGCATCAACCTCATCGGTGACTGGCTTCGAGATGCGCTTGACCCTGACATCCAAGGCGGTGGTGCCTAATGGCTGGCACCGCTGATCTCTTCCGGATTCGAGGACTCTCAACACAGTTCGTTACTGAAGAGGGCCAAATCAATGCTGTCAACGACATCAGTCTCACTATCGGGCAGGGTGAAATCGTCTCGATCGTTGGCGAAAGCGGAAGCGGCAAGAGTGTGACTGGTCGGTCGCTCATGGATCTCATCGAACCCCCTGGCACTATTGTCGCCGGGGAAATCTGGTACCGCTCATCCGAGCTGGCGGCCACGGTGGATGATGAGACCGCTGTCGATGGCGAGTATGTTGATCTCCGGGCCCTCCCACCAGCCGTTCGACAGTCGCTCCGTGGAACGGCGTTCAGTATCATTTTTCAGGATCCCGGATCGAGTTTCAACTCGTCGTTGACGGTCGGCAGACAGATTGCCGAAGCGGTCGAGGCTAACCGTCGCATCAAAGCGGGACAATCCTACGGGACGCTTGATCTCCTCCGAGATATTGTCACTCCAAACCGATCGTTTGTCTCCGAGGAGAGTTATGATCGAGCCGTCGAACTGCTTGAACGGGTCGATATTCCGGATCCAGCGAACCGAGCCGAGGAGTATCCACACCAGTTCAGTGGTGGAATGCTTCAGCGAGCAATGATCGCACAGGCACTCGCTGCGGACCCAACCTTCCTGGTTGCTGATGAGCCAACGACGGGACTCGATGTAACCATCCAATCCGGGATTATGGGACTGCTAGAAGAACTGCAACGCGACCTCGATATGAGCATTCTGCTTATTACCCACAATCTGGGCGTGGTCTCACGGCTTGCCGACCGAACGGCGGTGATGTATGCCGGTGAACTGTTCGAAGTTGGGCCGACTGAAAAAGTCCTCAACGAGCCGGCAAATCCGTACACAAAGGGCTTACTGAACAGCCTTCCTGATGTCACAAATCCAAGTGCACAGATCGAGCCAATTACCGGGAACGTACCCAGTCTGCTCGATCACGAGATGCCGGTTGGCTGTTCGTTTGCCGATCGGTGTCCGGCAGCGACAGACGACTGTCGGAGTGCACCACCGCCGGTGCGACCAGTCAATGGTGATGCGACCCACCGTGTGGCCTGTGTCCATGCAGGGAGTGACGGCGGTGAACACCTTACCGAGCCGGTTGGGTCGGGTCCGACGGTGACCGATATCGAAGTACCAACGGGGGTCAGCAATGAGTAACGACCTCTCTTTGTCCGATGGATCGGTCGGCGAACCGGCCAGTTCTGTCGGTTCTGAGCCGCCTACGGAACTGCTTCGTGTCAGTGGACTTCAGAAACACTATCTCGATACGCCGGGGTTGCTTGACCGTCTTTTCGATACCGATACCGAACGCGTTCGGGCCGTCGATGGCGTTTCATTCTCGATCGACCGTGGTGAAACACTTGGTGTTGTCGGTGAATCCGGTTGTGGCAAATCGACGCTTGCCCGAACACTTCTCGGACTCCACGAACCAACTGCGGGCCGTGTCGAACTTGTTGGACGCGACGTCCACGAGTGGATACAAACGAACCGAAAGGGGTTCACCCGACAGGCCCAATTTGTCTTTCAGGACCCCTCGTCGTGTCTCGATCCACGGCTTACGCTTCGAGAGATCATCCGTGAGCCGCTCGAAATTCACGATATCGGTGCGATCGATCACCAGAACGCTATTGTCGAAGAGCTCGTCGAAAAAGTCGGACTCTCAGTCGATCAGCTTGACCGATACCCCGGTGAGCTTTCAGGTGGACAACGTCAACGCGTTGGCATTGCGCGTGCACTTGGACTCGATCCACAACTGCTCATTCTCGATGAGCCAACTAGTGCACTTGACGTTAGTGTTCAGGCACAAATTCTCAACTTGCTCAAAGAGATACAGGTCGAATTCGATCTGACGTTTCTCCTTATTTCGCATGATCTCTCGGTTATCAGATATTTATGCGACCGCGTCGCGGTCATGTATCTCGGCGAAGTCGTCGAAATCGGTCCAACTGAAGCTGTTTTCGAGCAGACGAGACATCCGTATACACAGGCGCTTCTCGAGAGTGTTCCACAGGTCGGTGCCTTCGACATCGAATACGAAGAAATCGATCCCGATATTCCGTCGCCACGGAATCCACCGGCCGGCTGTCGGTTCCATACCCGTTGTCCGGACGTTATCCCTCCTGCGGGATATGATCTTCCGCAACAACAGTGGCTCTCGATTTTTGAGTATAAACTCGACATTCAATCTGGGAGATTAACCGCTGAAAAACTGGCCGACATGGCCGAGCGGAACGCACTCGACGTGGATGACGAAAAAGGACTTACAACGTTCTTAAGAGCATCCTACGGGATTCCCGATTCACTTCGTGATCCAACCGCACAGTCACATCTGGACGATAGTCTTCACGCGCTCGTTGCGGGTGAGACCGATACTGCCCGTGAGTGTGTTGTCGAGCACTTTGTCTCACCATGTGAATCTGAAACGCCTGCCGTCACAGCGATTGCCCCAACCCACGAGGTTCACTGCCATCTCGTAGAACGGAGTACCGAGTAACGTGCGAGCAAGATTGATTCGGAAAGCCCTTAGCAACCGTGCGCGGACGATTGCTGAGTGGAAACGTATTACGGTATTGGGCTGGCCAGTGACGGTTCAACATGGCGTGCGGACGATGATGCGGACGACAGACCTCATCGTCGCCGGCCTATTCGGTCCGGCTGCAATTGCCGCTCTCGGATTGGCAAACCTCTATACACAGATTGCCCTGTGGATTGGAATCGGCATTGGAACTAGTGCACTTGCCCTGTCAAGTCAAGATACCGGCAGCGGAGCTGACGAAAACCGGAATGAAGCAGTCACCCAAGCACTGATTATCGGCGTTATAATCGGAATCCCGATTGCTATTCTCGGAGTGCTATTCCGCGAGGAGGCAATTCTCATTTTCCGTGCGCCCTCGGAAGTTGTGACCTTCGGTGCTACCTATCTCGCAATCGTTATCGCGACGGCACCTGTCCGCCATATGGTTATTATCGGTGAGAAAGCGCTCCAAGGCTCCGGTGATACGCTCACACCGATGTTTATTCGTGGCGGAACAAACATCCTCAATATTATTGGAACCGTGACTTTGGCACTCGGCGTGGGTCCTGCTCCCCGACTTGAGATCGTCGGAATCGCAATTGCAACCGCCGGCGCAAACATCATTGGGGCGGTTGCCGTCTTACTTGTCTTTCTTACCTCTTGGTCTAACATTAGTCTCGTTGTTCCGAAAAACTTCGTAATCGGCAAGCAAATTATCCGAATAAGCATTCCACGGAGTGTTGAAGGCCTCTCAATTACGGCTGCATCATTTCCACTCAATACAATCCTCGTTGCGTTCAGTGTGGAAGTCTATGCTGCATACGAAGTCGGCCGAACAGTGTTCCAACAGGTTGTCGGGCCGTTTGCCCGGAGCTTCGGTGTCGTCGGGAGTATCCTGACTGGTCAGTCCATTGGGAACCAACAGCCCGAGGACGCACGATTCAGTATCAATGCGTTGGCACTGTTTTCGATCCTCACGATCTCGGTTCTCGCCGCCAGTATGATTCTCTTTCCACAACGGCTCGCAGCGTTGTTCTCTGATGATCCGGCGACAGGCACGACAGCGGTTGCGTTCATTGTGGCGTTCGCCATCTCCGCACCGTTTGCAAGCCTATTCCGAATCTATTCCGGGGCGCTCCAAGGTGCTGGCGAGACGACAAAGCCGTTTCTTGCTGAAGTAACGGGCGTTTTCGGATTCCTCCTTGGACTGACGTATGTGGGTGGTGTCCTACTCGATGGCGGGGTTGTCTACGCGTATGCTGGCGTTGTTGCCTACTCTGTCTGGCGGCTGGGACTTATTTACGTCTGGTACAACCAGACTGCGTGGATCGACTCTGCAATGCGTGATCTCAAAGAACGAGGCAGTATTCAAGGCGATTAACCGGGCCAACCCATAGACGTCGTACTATCTCCTGGCTTAATCGTTTTATTGATTATTGTATTGGTAATTATAATAGTATTAGCCAAACGAATATGTGCGCTTATTTGGGATTTTTCACTGATGACAAGTAATACGTCCGCAGAATTACTGTTTCTTTCACAACAAGACGCAATCGAAGCTGGTGTGACGGATATGGTAGGCTGCGTCGAGCGAATGGAGTACGTATTTGAGTTATACCAACGAGATCAAGTTCTCATGGGCGGCCCGGGACAGTTCCTCCACGGGCACATGACTACCTTCCCAAGCCGATTGGCTGACGACGAAGCGCAGAAACTACCCGCAGGCAGTCGGTTTGGTGCGATGCCCGCATACGTCGGAGGCGATGTGAATGCGGTCGGCGTCAAATGGTACGGCTCGGTGCCGTCTCCGTCTGATGGTACACCCCGTCCACAGTCACCACCGTTATTAGTGCTGACTGATCCTCATACCGGCCAGCCACTGGTTGTGATGGACGGCTCGCTCGTCAGTACGATGCGAACCGGTGCGATGGCTGGGCTTGGTGCATGTTATTTTCAGAAGGATGCAAAGACGGCAACAGTGCTCGGACCTGGCTCGGTCGGACAGGCTGCCGCACTCGCAGTCGACCTCACGCTTGAGTCGCTCGAAGAGATTCTCATCTATCACCCGGATCAACACAAAGCTGAGGCCTTTGAGTCGCATATGTTCGAAGAGCTCACAACGCCGATTACGGCTGTAAGCTCGATAGAAACCGCTGTCAGCAGTGCGGACGTCATTATCGCTGCCGCATCGAGAAATCCCTCACCACGGATTGCGGGCGACTGGCTGAAAGCTGATTCGACAGTCATCCAATTGGGTGATTTGCACGTTCCACTCACTGCGTTCGATCTCGATCAAATCTTTTGTGATATCCGCCGCCATCCGTTCGAATTCGACACACAAGTGGGATGGGACATTACCGAGGCGTTCGTCACTGCTGTCGAAGATGACAGCGATAGCAACTTTGCCCGTTCGGATATTCGAACACTTCACGAACTCATTGGCGGCGCAGATCAAAACGAAACACGTGGGAAGACGTTCCTGTCCTCTCTTGGGCTGCCGATGGAAGATGTCGCGTGGGGGACCGAGGTCTACCGGACTGCGGAAACAAACGGTATCGGCCAGACGCTGTCTCTGTATACTGAGCCATACTTTTCGAGCGTGTACTGATCGCCTGTCGACTGGTATCCAAAATACCGTTGTGACAGTGATGCTTGGACGATTACTCGTCCCAGAAGTCGATGAACTCCATGACCGTTCGTGAGAACTCTTCTGGATGTTCGAGAAAGATCATATGTCCACAGTGGTTGATAATTTTCATTCGGATCTTCGGATTCGTCTGCCCAATCATGTCATACGCTGCCAGTGCCATAACCGGGGGGACTGTTGGATCGTCGCGCCCAAACACATACAACACCGGCATGTCGAGGACACCGGCTTTGATCCGTTGGTGGGCTTCATTTATTTCCTCATCGAGACTCGCTTGCCAGTGAGCCATCTGGCCCTCATCGTCCATTATTCTGGCCGTCTCAATTGCTTTCTCCTGATTCTCCATGTACGCGGCCGTCCGGCACCGCTTGTCGGTTATGTAGTCTTTTTGATGAGAATACTGATAATAAAAGTACTCCATCCATTCCGGCTCTGTTTTTTTGAAACCGTGTTTGTCCTGCTCGAAAATAATGTCACGTCGGTGCATTCCATCGCCGGCACCTGGGCCGAGCGTCGCGCTATTACAAATAATCAGGCTCTCGAATTTATCTGGTTCCTCAACGACACAGCGGGTTGCGAGGCCACCACCTCGCGACCAGCCGGCAAGATGACACGAATCGAGCTCAAGGGCATCGATAAATCCGAGTACGTGGTTGATATCGGACTGATACCGGAAGTCTTCGGGATCATCCGGATTATCTGTCATTCCGCAGCCGATTCGGTCGAACGCGAGTACTCGAAATTCCTCGCTCAGATATTCGAATGTTTTCGACCACGAATTGGCACTGCTCGACCCACTCCAATTGTTCCCGTGAATGAGGACGAGCGGATCACCGGTCCCAATATCGTAGTATCTCGTTCGAATCCCATCGACATCGACGTACGTGGGTTCGTAGCCGTCAATACTGGCGTCTGTATCAATATCGCCAAATATGTCTGCTGTTTTACTCATTGTCTCACTGTTATTTTACCACGCATCACCTACAATTCCAATTTTGCTTGGTCAGATAGGTAATTCATAGTACGTATTTGGCGTATTTTTGGACATATATAATGACTTTGGGCATACAACGCATACTACTATTATTTCCTTGTAGAGTATTTGTTCCGTTGCGCTGATCATGGCTATATTTTATATATTATTTCAATAGGTCAGACAAATTAATAAATAGACTTTTTACAAAAAGCCGTCTGGATTCCTCAATGACCACCTCGGTGACGGTTATCGCAGTTTGTGGCAGTCTTCGCAACGAAAGTACGACTCGGCTTGCACTCACTCACGCGCTAGCTGCTGCCGAAGAGATGGGTGCTGAGACGGAACTACTTGATTTACGTCACTGGGACCTGCCACTATTCGATCCGGACGATAGAGACCGTGGTGATGCTCCCGCGTTGCGACGAACAGTGGGGGATGCTGACGCGGTGCTGTTAGGGACTCCCGTTTACCATGGAATGGCCTCGTCGGCACTCAAGAGCGCGTTTGATTATCTCGGTAAAGACGAGTTTGCGGGCAAAACCGTTGGACTCCTCGCGACCGCTGGCGGTGGTTCGTATGGCCCGACACTCGAACATTTGCGCACGGGTATTCGGACCGTTCACGGCTGGACACTCCCGCACGAAGTTGGCATTCGGAACGCAGCGTCCGCCTTCGATGGCGAGGAATTTGTCGACACTGAACTTGAAGCGAGGGTTTCGAAACTCGGACGGATGGCAGTCATGTACGCTACTATCGAACCCAGCTTCGTTGCTAAGGAAAACAAAACCAGCTAACGATGCGACTCGTCGACCGGTTCGGTTCCGATCGACTCGTCGACCCGCTCGGCGACCGACACGTACCGAAGCCAGCTATTGATGCCGGCCCGTAGCGCGACGAGATCGGCTGCCTCAATTGCAATCGTGAGTGTCAGATCGTTTCGAGCCAGGGTAACCGTTGACCGGTCGTCGTCGATCTCACCGACTTCGACACGGATGCTCCGCTCGACACGGCGTGCGGTTTCAGCAGTTGGATACGCGAACTGCAACGTGGTAGAATGAACGGCTGACACGGATGCGACCGTCTGCGTTAGTTGACGCCGACTTCTTTGATGCCGCCGCCGCGTTCTTTCAGTAGGACGCGGTGACCGCAGTACGGACAGCGAACGCCGCCGTATTCATCAAGCGTGACATCGCGTTTGCAGCGGGAACATTTGTAGCTCATATATGAGGTAGTGGCTGGGTCGCTAAATCAGTTATTCGTCGTCGTCAGCCAGTGCAGCGCGGATCGAGCGTCGAACCTGCCGGCCACCGGGCGTCTGTGGCTTGTAGGCTCCACCGGCGAACTTCTCACCGGTGTTCTCGTTGATCCAGATACCGGTGCCGACGCGTTTGACGCTGTCGCCGTCGACTTCGGCGTTTTTCATTCCGGCTTCGATTTCTTTGACTCGTTTGCGCGCAACCCGCCCGTACCGTGCGCCAAATCGGCCGGCGCTGCCGGTAGATCGTGCTTTGTTGTCGGCCATAGTAGCAGATTGTACTGTGAGTGCGGCTAAAAAGGTGTTGAGTCCGGTCGGCCGTGTGAACGCCGCACAGTGTCCCTGTTTTCGCCCGCAATCTTCGAAGAGCGATGGTCACTGCAAGCCGTCTTCTTCGAGTGCCGCATTGAGGTCGGCGCGAACCCGCTCGCCGGTTTCAAGATCCATCGCCGTTGTTACCAGCCGGTTTTCTTGGACGCTCGAGCCGTCTCGCAACAGCATCCGAACGTTCCCATTGCTGTCCGCACGGGTGATTTTTGCCCGCAACCCTTTCTGCGACCCAATGCCACCAGCATCGATCGGACCGGGAATGATCTTTTTGACGTGCGGGTGGTCGGCGACGACACCGATCGCGCTGCGACCCGCACGCCCGCCGATAATCGTCGAATGGCTCCCGCCGATTTTCTCGCGTGGTGGAATATCCACGACTTCGAGCGAGCGCTTGCCGCGACGATCGATGACTGCCTGCACCGAGTTGTCTTCGGGAACGCGATAAAACTCGTAGTGCAGTTGGGCGCGCGTCTCTCGGAGGGGTTCGCGTTCGCCGGCCGCAAAGACGGTCTCGGGTCGCTTTCGCTGGATTTCGTCGGCGACTCGGCCGGCGAAGTTTCGCAGTTCCATCACCGTCGATCGGTCGTCGTGGTCGTCGTCGGGTTCAGGAACGGTCGTGATCGTCGTCTCGCCGAGAACGGTCTCACCATCGAGCATGGTGAGCGTCGCCGCATCGCGGTCGAATACGACGACGACGGCATCGCAGTTGGCCGAATGACAGACCAAGCAGTAATCACCGGGACGCTCAAGCGGCGAGTGACACTGCCCGCAGTCCATACGTTTTGCTTTGCGTCCGAGAGTAAAACTCCGTTCGTTCGGTTCGCCAACCAGTAAGTGGTCTCCCTGGAGAACCTCTCGTCGGCCGCTGTATATACTTTCGAACCGGAGTGTCGGCCGTATGCGTAAAAAACCACTAGCGGGATGCTCACGTTTGTCATGATATGGCTCACTCCGAGCGAACCCTCATTCTGGTAAAGCCCGATGGCGTCCGGCGACAGCTGGTTGGCCGCATTCTTGGACGGTTCGAAACCGCCGAGTTAGCGATCACCGCGCTCGAACTCACCTATCCTGACGAATCTCGTGTCGAAACCCATTACCAAGAGCATCAGGGAAAGTCGTTTTTCCCCCACCTTATCGAGTATCTCGTCGATAAACCGGTTGTCGCTGCCGTCCTCAGTGGTGAGGATGCCGTAAACCGGACGCGAGCGATTATTGGCGACACCGATCCGGCTGCCGCCCCAACCGAAACCATCCGTGGCGACCTTGGGATGGACGAAATGGCGACAGCCGACGAAGAAAACCGGGCCCTGCGCAATCTGGTTCATGGAAGTGCCGACCCGGCGGCCGCCGAGACCGAAATCGACCTCTGGTTCCCTGATCGCGAATCCGAACAACAGTAACCCTGCGAATTGACCTTCTGTTGATCTTCCGTTGGTAAGTCGTCGATTCACCTACGATCGCTATTGAACTCACTCGTGGCCGCTAATCCGAACCGGTTTGTACGGAGCTTCGAGATACTCGAGTTCGCTTGTCGAAAGATCGATCGACAGCGCTTCGACGGCGTCTTCGAGATGTTCGATGCTCGAGGTCCCGACAATCGGTGCGGTTACCCACTCCTTGTGTAACAGCCAGGCGAGGGCGATCTGGGCCATCGACCGATCCTTTTCGGCAGCCAGTTCCTCGACTCGTTCGTTGACGGTTTCGCCACCACCTTCGCGGTAGGGTCGGCCGAGCGAGGTTTCGTGTTCCCCCCGCGCTGTTGCGTCGTCCTGTTCGTAGGGACGGGCGAGATAGCCCGCCGCAACCGGGCTCCAGGGAATCACGCCGATTCCGGCTTTCTCACACAGCGGGAGCATCCCGCGTTCCTCCTCGCGGTAGGCCAGATTGTAGAGGTTCTGCATCGTTGCAAACGATTCAAGCCCGAGCCGTTCGCTCGTGTGCAACGCCTCGGCGAACTGGTGGGCCCACATCGACGACGCGCCGATGTGTCGCACCTTGCCGCGCCGGACGGCATCGTCGAGCGCCCGAAGCGTCTGTTCGATTG